>JASJAW010000044.1 GCA_030066795.1 Dinoroseobacter sp. | reverse complement strand
ATGAAACCATTTGCCTTCAGGATGAGATCATATCCGAAAGCATCTGTGTGACTTCTGGCGACCTCGATAAATTGTTCAGAGTCCCAGGCATACGAGCAGAGCTCTCCCAAGAACATGTACTCAAGGTATTCTTCGCGTTCAGACGAGCGAATACTGTGAGCCTCGCGCGCCATGTACTCTCCCAATCATTATCTCTGCGACAAGGCTCATTGTAGGGTGGGGGGCAGACTGCCCCGCACCCTGACTTATCAAACCAGCACCGCGCCCTTGTTCCCGATCACGCCCTGCGTCTCGGCCTCACCAAGCAGCATCTCGTTATGCGGTGCGCCCGACGGGATCATCGGGAAGCAGTTCTCATGCTTCTCGACCAGACAATCGAACAGAACCGGCCCGTCATAGTCGAGCATCTCCATGATAGCATCGTCGAGGTTTTTCGGGTCGTCACACAGGATACCCTTGGCGCCGAACGCCTCGGCCAGCTTCACGAAGTCGGGCAGGGCGTCGGACCAGCTGTGCGAATACCGCTCGCCATGCAGCAGCTCCTGCCACTGGCGCACCATGCCCAGACGTTCGTTGTTCAGGATGAACTGCTTCACGGGCAGCATGTACTGGATCGCGGTGCCCATTTCCTGCATGTTCATGAGCCACGACGCTTCGCCGGCCACGTTGATGACAAGCGCGTCCGGATGCGCGACCTGCACGCCGATCGATGCCGGGAAGCCATAGCCCATAGTGCCCAAACCGCCCGAGGTCATCCAGCGATTGGGCTCGTCAAAGCCCAGATACTGCGCGGCCCACATCTGGTGCTGGCCCACTTCCGTCGCGATGTAGCGCTTGGGGTGATCCTTGGTCAGCGCTTCAAGTCGTTGCAACGCATATTGCGGCTTGATCGTGGTCTCGGAGTTTTTGAAAGACAGGCAGCGCACTGCACGCCATTCCTCGATCTGGGCCCACCATTTGGCGAGGCCTTCCTTGTTCACCTTCCGCCCGCGCGCTTTCCAGATCCGCAGGGCGTCTTCCAGAACATGCGCCACGTCGCCGATGATCGGGACGTCCACATGGATCGACTTGTTGATCGAGCTTGGATCAATGTCGATATGTATCTTCTTGGAATTCGGGCTGAAATCGGCGACACGCCCGGTGATGCGATCATCAAACCGCGCCCCGATATTGATCATGACATCGCAGCCATGCATGGCGAGGTTGGCCTCGTAGAGCCCGTGCATCCCCAGCATTCCGACCCAGCTTTCCCCTGAGGCCGGGTAGCTGCCCAGACCCATGAGGGTGGAGGTGATCGGGAAGCCGGTTGCCGCCACGAACTCACCCAGCAGCTGCGTCGCCGCCGGGCCGGAATTGATGACACCGCCGCCGGTGTAGAAAATCGGCCGTTCTGCCGTCTCCATCAGCTCCACCATCGCGGTGATTGCGTCAATGTCACCCTTTACGCGCGGCTGGTAATGCTTGGTTTTAGCCTTTGCCGGCGGGGTATAAGTACCGGAGGCAAATTGTACGTCCTTCGGAATATCAACCAGCACCGGCCCGGGCCGCCCGTGAGTGGCCACGTGGAACGCCTGATGGATCGTGTCCGACAGCGTGTCGGTTTCCTTCACCAGCCAGTTGTGCTTGGTGCAGGGGCGGGTGATACCGACTGTGTCGGCTTCCTGGAAGGCGTCGTTGCCGATCATGAAGGTCGGCACCTGACCCGACAGAACCACCATCGGGATCGAATCCATCAGCGCGTCGGTGATGCCAGTGACGGCGTTCGTCGCGCCGGGGCCGGAAGTTACCAGAACAACGCCGGGTTTGCCGGTCGAGCGGGCATAGCCCTCGGCTGCATGCGTCGCTGCCTGTTCGTGGCGGACCAAGATATGCTTAATCTCGCTCTGCTGAAAAAGCTCGTCGTAAATCGGTAGGACAGCGCCGCCGGGGTAGCCAAATACCGTATCCACACCCTGATCCTTCAGGGCTTGGATTACCATCTGTGCGCCGGTCATCTGCGTGCTCATCGACTTAGTTCCTTTGCTTCTCGTCGCTTTTCACGTCTTCGCCTCTTCAGGCATAAAAAAACCCCCGGTGTTGGTCGGGGGCGCAGGGGGATCGGTCTGGTGTCCGTTACCGGTCCATGCGCCTCTTTCCTACAAGGACTACAATCGAGATCATCATCCGTTCCTTTGGGTTCGTGCGCGAGAAGGTAGGTGCCCGGAAAGGGCGCGTCAACAGGCAAAATAATGAAATCATGACCTGAAATCCGAAAAAGACGCAACTTTCTTGCGCCAATGGTCAGGCGCTTGAAACGCAGCGCCTAATCCGAGGGTTTTTCTGGTACGCCGTAGAGCTCGAGCTTGTGCCCGGTCAACCGGTAGCCGAGTTTCTCCGCGATCTTCTCCTGCAGCGCTTCGATCTCCGGGGAAACAAATTCAATTACGTCGCCGGTGGTCAGGTCGATCAGATGGTCGTGGTGGTCTTGTTCAGCGTCTTCATAGCGCGCGCGACCGTCGCCGAAGTCTACTTTTTCAACTATTCCGGCCTCTTCAAAGAGTTTCACCGTCCGATAAACAGTCGCGAGCGAGATTTTCGGATCTATCTTGCCGGCCCGGACAAACAGTTCCTCCACATCCGGGTGATCGCGCGCGGCGTCCAATACCTCGGCGATAACCCGGCGCGGACCGGTCATGCGCAGGCCTTTGGCCTCACAGCGTTCTAAAATAGTCTCGCGCATTGTCCCCACGGCTCGTGTTGGGTCCATTGGATACGAAAATCGAGCAGGGTGCGCCAGCGCTTTACGGTTGGACCCGGGTCGAAGCGCGCGCCTCGAGCTTCACGGGGACCCGGTTCAATTGTCCGGGAGGCGTGTCAGTTTCGAGCCAAGTTAGCAGAATGTCTGCCGCTCGGGCCCCGAAGGCCTCGATATCGCACCGGATGGAGGTCAGCGGAGGATGTGACAGCTGCGCTTCCTCGATGTCGTCGAAACCGACGACCGCCATATCGCGGCCCGGCATTTTGCCAGCGTCCAGCAGACCGGTCATCAGGCCGAGCGCGGTCAGGTCGTTAAAGCAGATCGCGCCTTCGACCTCCGGATGATCGCGCAGCAACTTCGCAGCCGCCGTGCGCCCGAAGGCCCGGGTCGGTCGACCGGGCAGGATCAGTGGCTTCACCCCCATCCGGCGCATGCCTTCAAGATAACCGCCCTGGCGTTCGTTGGTTATCCCGCGCCCTTCGATCCCACCGACGAACGCGATCTTGCGCAAGCCCTGGTCCTTAAGGTGGCCCATCGCGAGGATGGAGCCTTTCGCGTAATCGTAACTGAAGAACGGCAGGCGCGGCCCGGCGCCATCCTCGGCACGCAGAACCTGAAGCGCGGGGATCCCGGCCCGGACAATCGCGCGGATCGCGTCGTTTTCGCCATAGCAGGGCGAGATCAGCAGGGCGGAGACGTCATGTTCCAGCATTTCAGAGACCACGCGTTCCTGCTGGGAAGGGTCCTCGTCGGCATTTCCAATTACGGTCGCGAAGCCACGCTTGGCGAAGGCCATCTGGGCGGAGGCCGCGAACTCGGTGAAGAACGGGTTCCGCAGATCGTTGATGACCAGTCCGATCAGGCCCGTGCCCGCGCCGCGCAGAGTCGCGGCTGCGCGGTTGCGGACATATCCAAGCTCCGCCGCTGCCTGCCGAACCAGAGCCTTGGTTTCTTCCTTGGCAAGCGGCGAGTTTTGCAGGACAAGCGACACCGTCGACTTCGAGACACCCGCCCGGGCGGCCACATCCTTGATCGTTGGTCGCTTGTCCATCTCGTTAGTCGATCCCGTTGAGGGCCAGCAGGTGCCGCATACGCGTCGTTGCAAGGTCCGGGTTTTGCAGAAGCCGGGCCGCGTCTGCCAGACGGAAGATCTCGGCGTAGTGTATAATTCCGCGCGAGGACTGGAACCCGCCGGGCATCAGGAAATGCGATTGCTGCCCGTTCAGCCACGCAAGGAACGCAATGCCAGCCTTGTAGTACTGCGTAGGCGCGCGAAAGACCTCGCGGCTCAGGGGCACGGTAGGGGTCAGCAGGGCGTGGTACGTTTCCCGGTCGTCCGCTGCGAGCGCTTCCAGTGCCTGTGCGGCGGCAGGTGCAATGGCGGCGAAGATGCCAAGCAGCGCGTGCGAGTAATGGGTGCCGTCCCCCTCGATTAGCGGCGCGTAGTTGAAATCGTCGCCCGTATAGAGCTTGACCCCCTCGGGCAACCGCGCGCGGAACGCTTCCTCATGGGCCTGATCCAGCAGGCTGATCTTGATCCCATCGACCTTGTCGCCATGCGCCGCGATCAGGCCGAGCACGGTTTTTGTCGCCGCGTCTACGTCCGTGCTGCCCCAATACCCCGCCAAGGCCGGATCGAAGGCATCGCCCAGCCAGTGCAGGATCACAGGGGCCGCAGCCGCTTCGATCAGACGGGTATAGACCCGCAGATAGGTGTCGGCATCGGCATCCAGCGCGGGCAGGGCGCGCGTGGCCATCAGGATAATTTGCCCGCCTGCGGCCTCGATCACCTCCATCTGCTCGGCATAGGCTGCGTAAACCGCATCCTCGGTCATGAGTTCGGACATATCGTATTGATCTGTCCCCGCACCGCAGGCCACGCGTGGCTTGAGGGGGTGGGCTCTTGCCTCCACCATCGTGCGCCGGATCAGCTCGGCCGCTGTCGCCCAGTCAACGCCCATCCCGCGCTGCGCGGTATCCATGGCTTCGGCCAGCCCGAGCCCCTGATCCCAGAGCCCGTGGCGGACCTTCAGCGTGGTCTCCCAGTCGACGGCCGGGGGCGTGGCCCAGGGCACGGTTTCGGCCAGCGGATCACTGACCACATGCGCGGCGGCAAAGGCCACACGCGTAAAGAGCCGCGTGGGCGCGCGCGGAACGAGCGGTGTCGCCGTCGGGGTGAAGGGGGCCAGCGTTCCGTCAGGTTTTGGCAGGGTCAGCATGTCGCCTCCTTAAAACTCAATATCCAGCACGAGGATGCCGTCGATCCCGCCGACCGCATTCTCCACCAGTTGCGCGCCGTAACCCTTGTGCTCGGGGTCGGCCGTGTAGCGGGCGAGCGCGTCCCAATCGTCGAAGTCGATGGTGAAGCCGTGCATATAGCCGCGCTCGATCTGCTCGGGGCTTTCCGAACGCCCGCCGCCGAAGTTCTGGGCCCCCTCCAGTCGGTCGGTCACTGCGGCCAGCCCGGCATAGATGCCCGCGATCTTGTCTTCGGGCGTACCCGCTGCAAACTTGGTCAGAACAATGTGACGGATCATGTGCTTAACCCATTGTCTTCTTTAATCATATCGGCGCATTTCTCTGCGATCATGATCGTGGGGGCGTTGGTGTTCGACGACACCAGACGCGGCATGACCGAGGCGTCCGCCACCCGCAGCCCCTCGATCCCGCGCAGGCGCAGACGAATGTCGAGCGGTGCGCTGTCCTCGGCGCCCATCCGCACGGTGCCCGCCGGGTGGTGGTCGGTTTTGGCGTTTGCAACGGCGAAGTCAAAATACTCCTGATCGCTCTTCATATCGGCGCTCGGCAGCACGGGGCGCATCACAAACTCCTTCAACGCCGGTTGCGCCATGATCTCCTGCGCCAGCTTCAGTCCCTTGATCGACATGTCGCGATCATGCGGGTCTTCCCAGTAGTTTGGATCAATCAACGGTGCATCCCCAGGGTTGGAAGAGGCCAGCCGGATTGTCCCGCGCGAGCGGGGGCGCAGATAGGCCGAATTCAGTGTCACGCCGGGGTTGGTCATCTTCTCTACCCCAGCCTCGATCCCCGACCCAAGCCCCAGATGAAACTGGATGTCCGGAGACCGCGCGTCCGGGTCCGCATACCAGAACCCGCCCGTTTCAAAGAGCGACGACGCCACCGGCCCGGTCTTGTTGAAGAAATACTCGATGCCCGCCAGCAAAGACCAATAGGGCTCGGCATACTTGTCATAGGTATGATCGCCGGTGCATTCGCAGATCGTGAACAGGTCCAGATGATCCTGCAGGTTGCTGCCGATTTCCGGTTGGTCTTGCAGGACGTCGACGCCAACCTCACGCAGATGATCTGCAGGCCCGATGCCCGACAGCATCAGCAGTTTCGGCGAGCCGAACGCGCCAGAGGTCAGGACCACCTCTGCCTTGGCCCGGATGGTCTCTCCACCCTTCAGAACAACGCCTTTCACCCGACCGCCTTCGATCAGCAGCTTTGCGACCTGCACCTTCTCGCGCACGGTCAGGTTTTGGCGATAGCGCACGGGGTCGATAAACGCCTTGGAGGTCGAGGACCTCCGCGCCAACCGTTGCGTCAGCTGGTAATAACCAACGCCATCGGGTTTGTCGGACGTCAGATCCTTGTTATGCGGAATGCCAAGTTCGCCCGCTGCTTTGAAATACGCCTCGCAAATCGGCAGCGGGGCGGAAGGTTGGGACACACCAAGCGGCCCGCCTTGCCCGTGAAACTCGTTGTCGAACGTGTCGTTGTGCTCGGATTTCCTGAAGTAGGGCAGGACGTCGGCATAGCTCCAGCCGTCGCAGCCCATCTGCCGCCACTCGTCATAATCCAGCGGATGGCCTCGCGTGTAGATCTGCGCATTCACGCTCGACCCGCCGCCCATCACTTTGGCCTGAGTGAACCGCAAAACGCGGTCGCCCAGATGCTTCTGCGGAACCGTGTGATAGCCCCAGCTGCCGATCCCCTTGGTCATCTTCGCAAAGCCCGCGGGCATGGCGTAAAGCGGGTTCCAGTCGCGACCGCCGGCCTCCAGCAGCAGGACACGGGCGTCCGGGTCCTCGCTCAGCCGCGCGGCCAGAACGCACCCCGCGCTGCCTCCGCCTACGACGATGAAATCATATGTCTCGGGCATCTCTTAAAGCCTCTGTATGGAAAGCCCGCCGTCAACGGGGATGACCGCGCCGGTGGCGAAGGCCATCTGCCCGGTGACGAGCGGAAGAATGGTGGTTGCGATGTCTTGTGGCTGACCCCAGCGGCGGGCAGGGACAAGCCCGTCTTCGATGCGGGCGGTGTATGTGTTACGCACACCTGCGGTCATGGGGGTGTCGATGATGCCGGGGCGAATGTCAAAGACGCCGATGCCCGCGTCGGCGAGGCGCGCCGCATAAAGCTGCGCCATCATCGCGGCAGCGGCCTTCGACAAGCAGTATTCGGCGCGCTCCGGCGAGACCATGCCGGCGCTTACGGAGGTGACAAACACGAGCGCACGGTAGGCGTCGGTCTCACGCGGCAACATCCGCTTCGCGACTTCCTGCGCCAGAAAGAACCCGCCACGCAGGTTGATGCCAAGCGTGAAGTCGAAGTTCTCGGGAGTCACGTCGAGCATGTCGCCGCGCACGCGTGCCGGGACGCCCGCGTTGGAGATCAGGGTGGTCACAGGCCCGAGATCGTCTTCAATCCGGTCCAGCAGCGGTGCAGCGTCCGTGTCGCGCAGGTCATGTACATAGTACCGCGCGCCGGGGAGAATGCTCAGTGCCGCGATCACTTCCGCGCTGTCGCTTGGCTGCTCGGCGGCAATCGCCACCTTGAACCCTGCGTTCTGCAGCGCCTGCGCGATGGCAAGGCCGATCCCGCGCTGCCCGCCGGTGATGAGGGCTGTCTGGCTCATGCGGCAAGCTCCGTTGTGGCAATGTGGTTTGCGACCCGCAAGGCGTTGGCGGCAATCGTCAACGCGGGGTTCACGGCCGCTGAGGTCGGCAGGAAGCTCGCGTCCACCACGTAGAGATTTTCGTGCTGGTGCGCCCGGCAATTCAGGTTGAGCGGTGCGCGATCCGGGTTCTCGCCAAAGCGCACGGTTCCACACTGATGTGACGGAGTAGAGCGGTCGAAGCTCTGATGAAGAACAATAGGATAGCCTGCCTTCTTCAAAACAGACTTGAAGCGCTTGATAAGCGCTTCATGCGCGTCCCAGTTGGTCCGCTCCCAGTTCAGTACGATCCGCTCGCCCTTCACCGTCACACGGCTGTCCGGGGACGGCAAATCCTCCGACATGAGGTACCAGTCGATGGACCGCTCGGCGATCCAGCGCGCGGCGAATCCAGGGACCGGGCTGACGCAGCGCAGGATGTCCGGGGTGATCTTGCCCAGAAGCTGAATGTTTCCGAGGGGTGAATTGCCTTCACCGCTCGCGAGATAAAAATCGTTCAGGTACAGCGTTTTCTGGTAAAGAGTTGAAACCTTGCGCAACGGGTGCAGAGCCATCATCGCAGTGCAGTTATGGTTCATGAAATTGCGCCCGACCTGATCAGAGCGGTTTGCAAGACCGGTCGGGAAATTGTCATTGGCCGATTTCAGCAGCAACGCGGCGGAGTTCACCGCACCCGCCGACAACACTACGACTTTCGCGGTCGCGGTTTGGCCTGCACCGTTCTTTTCGAACTCCACGCCACTGACCCTTCCGTCGGAGTTCGTTGTCAGGCGAGTGACGCGGCACCCGGTTTCCAGTGTGACGTTTGCATGTTCCAGCGCTTTGGCGATGCCTGTGCTTTCTGCGTCTTTCTTTCCGTCGCCGGTGTTTGGGAATCCGTCCCAACCGGTTTGACCGCCCTTCAGCCACGCGTCCAGATCAACTGCGAGCGGCAGCGAAGCCGGGGTCAGGCCCTGCGCCGCCAACCTTTTTGCCGCGTCGGCAATCGCGGGTTCGTGCGGGACAGCAGCATACGGATAAGCGGGGCCATCCGGGTCGGTTGCTTCCATGCCGCGTTGCCCGCGGACCTCGTACATCCGCTCCGCCTCGTCGTACCACGGCGCGAAGCTTTCGTAGGGAACGGGCCAGGCTGGGGAGGTCCCGCCGAGATGCGTGATCTCGCCAAAATCCTCGCGACGGTAGCGGAACATCACCGCGCCATAAAACTTCGAATTGCCGCCAACCATGTAGTAGTTGCCGGGATCAAACGCTTTGCCGTCTGGCGTTTCCCAGGTCTCACCGGATCGGAACGTTCCAAATTTGAAGACAGAAAAAGGATCGCGGGTTTGCGGCGACTTTTGAAGCCGTTCGCCGCGCTCAAGGATGACGATGCGCGCACCTGTAGGGGCGAGGGCGGCGGCCAGTGTGGCCCCGCCCATGCCTGAGCCGATTATGAGCACATCTGCGTCCATCAGCCGATCCGCGCTTCCGATTTGGGGTCGAAAGCCACGGCCTTTTCCATGTTGATCGCGAAAGGCACACGTTGGCCGGCTTTGGCCTCAGTATCGGCGCGCATGCGCGCGATGCAGTCTTTGCCGCCAAATGTGGTGGTCACGAATGTATCTGAGCCCGCAGGCTCCGTGACTGTCACGGTGTTCTCAACCTTTTCGACATGCGTCGACCTGTGGTCGGCTCCCTCGGGATCGGTGATCGCCTCCGGGCGGATACCCAGCGTGATTGTTGTCCCGTCATAGGATTTGAGCGTCTCTGATGGGTTTGTGAAGGTGAGCGAAACCTTTTCGCCGGCGCCATTGGTAGTATCGGCGAAGATTGCATTGCCATTGGCGCGGACTTTGACGTCGAGCAGGTTCATTGATGGCGAGCCCATGAAGGTCGCCACGAACAGGTTTGCCGGATTGTCGTAGATCTCTTTTGGTGTGCCCAGTTGCTGGACGTAGCCGCCATTCATGACCGCGATGCGGGTCGACAGCGTCAGCGCCTCGATCTGGTCGTGAGTCACATACACGATCGTGGTGCCGAGCTTCTGGTGGAGCTTTTTGATCTCGGTCCGCATGTCCACACGGAGCTTGGCGTCGAGGTTCGACAGCGGCTCGTCAAACAGGAAAACATCCGGGTTTCGCACCAACGCGCGGCCCATCGCGACCCGCTGACGCTGGCCGCCCGAAAGCTGGCCAGGCTTTCTGTCGAGTAGTTGCTCGATCTGCAGAAGCTTCGAGACATCCGCCAAGGCTTTTTCGCGATCGTCCTTCGGGGTCCCATGCATCTCCAGACCGAAGGTGATGTTCTGGCCAACGCTCATATTCGGGTAGAGCGCGTAGGACTGGAACACCATCGCGATGTTGCGCTTGGAAGGGTGGACCCCGTTCATCACGGCGTCCTTGATGCGGATCTCCCCGCTGGTGATCTCTTCCAGCCCCGCGATCATGTTCAGAAGCGTGGACTTGCCGCAGCCCGAGGGACCGACGAGGACGAGAAACTCGCCTTCCTCCACCGAGATGTCCACTTTGTGCAGAACCTCGACGGCGCCGTAGGATTTGGTTGCGTTGTCGATGTCAAGAAAACCCATGGCTTTATCCTTTCACGGAGCCGGCCATCAGACCGCGGACGAAGTAGCGTCCGGCGACGATGTAGACGAGAAGAGTGGGGAGGGCGGCAAGGATCGCGCCCGCGAAGTGAACGTTGTATTCCTTCACACCGGTGGAGGACTGGACAAGGTTGTTCAGCGCCACGGTCATAGGTTGCGCGTTTCCTGCTGCGAAACTTGCTCCGAAGAGAAAGTCGTTCCAGATATTAGTGAACTGCCAGATGACGCAGACCACGGTGATCGGCCCGGAGGAGGGCAGGAGGATGCGCCAGAAGATCTGGAAGAAGCCCGCGCCGTCGATCTGCGCGGCCCGGACCAGCTCGGTCGGGAAGGCGGCGTAGTAGTTCCGGAAGTAGAGGGTCGAGAACCCGATCCCGTAGACCACATGGACCAACACCAGCCCCGTCGTCGTTCCAGCAAGCCCAAGTTTGCCAAGAACCGTCGCCATTGGGATCAAAACCATCTGGAACGGGATGAAGCAGGCAAAGAGCATCAGACCGAACAGGATCGTGTCGTATTTGAAGCGCCACTTGGTCAGGACGTAGCCGTTCAGCGCCCCGAGGATGGTGGAGATCGCCACGGCTGGCACGACCATCTTGATCGAGTTCCAGAAGTAGGGCGCTAGACCTGTGGATTCCACGCCAATCTGCGCGGTGTTCCAGGCTTTCGTCCAAGGCTCCACCGTCCAGGTCTGGGGCAGGGACATCATCCCGCCGCCGGTAATCTCGGACAGTGGCTTCACTGAGTTCACCAGCATCACGTAAAGCGGCAGCATGTAGAAGAGCGCGAACAGCAGCAGCACCAGATAGAGGAAGGTGCGCGTAACACGGCCCGTGCGAATGGCGGTATCAGAGCTTGCAACGGCCATCACTTTTTCTCCCGCAATTCGGCGTAGAGGTAGGGGATCATGATTGCGGCGATGGTCATCAACATGATCACCGCAGAGGACGCACCGATGCCCATCTGGTTGCGGCCGAACGTGTAGGAATACATGAACGTCGCCGGCAGTTCCGTGGCGCGGCCCGGACCGCCGCCAGTCATCGCGATCACGAGGTCAAAGGTTTTGATCGCGAGGTGCGACAGGATCACGAAGGCCGACAGGAACGCGGGGCGCAGCTGTGGAATGATGATCCGGCGATAAAGGTTCCAGTTCGAGGCGCCGTCCATTTGGGCCGCTTTCAGGATCTCGTTGTCGATCCCGCGCAGGCCCGCAAGGAACATCGCCATCACGAAGCCCGAGGTCTGCCAGACGGCAGCAAGGACAACGGTATAGATCGCGTAGTCGCGGTTCTTGATCCAGTCGAAGGTGAAGCTCTCCCACCCCCAGGAGATCATGATGTTCTCAAGCCCGATGCCGGGGTCGAGGAACCACTTCCAAGCGGTGCCTGTCACGATGAAGCTCAGCGCCATTGGATAAAGGTAGAGCGGGCGCAGCATGCCTTCGCCACGAATTTTCTGGTCGAGGAAGATTGCAAGCATCAGGCCAATCGCCGTGCAGACCACGATATAGAGGCCTGCAAAGACCGCCATGTTCGTGAGCGCGATTTCCCAATGCGACAGCTTGAACAGCTTCTCGTAATTGGCAAAGCCGATCAGGTCGTAGGTTGGCTGACCGTCGGCGCCGACGAAAGGCAGGATGCGACTGTCGGTGAAGGAGAGGTAAATCGTGAAGGCGATGAAGCCGTAAACGAAGATTGCAACCAGTGCCAGCGAGGGCGACAGAACCAGCTTTGGAAGCCATTCCTGCAATTTTGTTCGGAAATCTTTCTCCGGCGCGCTGGCTTTTGTTTGCCCGCGCGGGACGTCTGCCATAGCCATGGCCCCCTCCCTCGTGTTGGTCGTTTTGTGGTCAGGCCGCGTGTGGCGGCCTGACCGAAAGCGCGTCGCGCTTACTGTGCGATGGAGACCGCGTCGACAAGTTCCTGAACAGCGGTTGCGCTGTCATACTCGCCGTTGAAGTGTGCGGTCACAACGTCATAGACCGCGTTCTTCACAGCCGCCGGGGCTGCGTGGCCGTGGGCCATGGAGCCGAAGAGCTTGCCGGAGGACGCTGCCGCGGCGAGGTCCTTCATGCCCTGCTGGCCGCAGGCGTCCAGATCGGAGCCGTCCACGTCGGTACGTGCCGGAACGGAGCCTTTCACCTTGTTAAAGGCGATCTGGAAGGACGGGGACAGGATCGCGGAGGCAAGCGCTGCCTGCTCCGACGACACAGTGCCGCCCTGGTCGAACATCATGAACTGGTCGGCGTTGAAGGTGACGGTGTCACCGGTGCCCGGGAAGCGGAAGCACAGGAAGTCTTCGCCCGGAACTTTGCCCGCGTTCAGGAATTCACCCTTTGCCCAGTCTCCCATCATCTGGAAGCCGGCTTCGCCGTTGATCACCATTGCGGTGGCAAGGTTCCAGTCACGGCCCGAGAAGTTCTCGTCCACGTTGGCGCGGATGTAGGCCATGCGGTCGAAAGCTTCCTTCATGGTGTCGGAGCCAAGCGCGTCTTCGTCAAGATCAACGAAGGCGGCCTTGTAGAAGTCTGCGCCCCCGGTGGACATAACGACCGCGTCGAACACGGTTGCGTCCTGCCATGCCTGACCGCCGTGCGCGATCGGGGTCACGCCTGCAGCCTTGAGCGTTTCAACGGCTGCCGTGAACTCGTCCCATGTGGTTGGAACCGCAATGCCGTTGGCGTCCAGAACGGATTTATTGGCCCAGACCCAGTTGGTGGAGTGAACGTTCACCGGTGCGGAAATCCACTTGCCGTCAACCTTTGCGAAGGCCTGAAGTGCTTCCGGAACAACGTCGTCCCAGCCTTCTTTTGCGGCCAGCTCGTTCAGGTTTGCCAGCGCACCCTGGTTGCCCCAGTCGAGAATGTCGAAGCCAAGCGCCTGTACGGCGGTGGGCGGGTCACCTGCGGTGACGCGGGCGCGCAAAACGGTCATGGCCTCGGTGCCGCCGCCGCCAGCAACCGGCATGTCCTGCCAGCCGATGCCCTGACCTTCGAGGTCTTGTTTCAGGACGTTCAGGGCCGCCGCTTCGCCGCCCGATGTCCACCAGTGAAGAACTTCCACGTCCGCGGCCTGCGCGGCGCCTGCCGACAGCGCCAGGGCTGCGACGGTCATTTTCAAAGATTTCATCATCATTTTCCGGTCTTCCTCCCGTTGGATTCGGCACTGCGTGCCAAAGATGTTAAAATTAGAACGTTATAAAGGCGGTCTCTGTCAACAGTTATTTTAGCGCAAGCAGAAATCGTAAAACCGCCTTCTTTATAAAGGATATTTCGCAAACGCAGCATTGTGCAATTGCAGCGATGAATTTTGTTGCAACGTTTTAAATTCTGCGCATATGGTGGCCGCAATCTCAGACCAGAGGGGGGCGTTTTGCCATCCGAGACCGACACCTCCGCGCCGCGTGCGCGCTCCAAGCCGACGCTGCGCACCGTGGCCGAAGAGACCGGGTTTGCGGTCACCACGGTCTCGCGTGCGCTTGCAGGGGATGAGCGGATCGCCGAGGCCACGCGCGCGCTTGTCGCCGAGGCCGCTGCGCGGGTAGGCTATGTTCCGGACCGGGCGGCGCAACGCCTGCGCACCGGGCGCACCAAGGTCATCACGCTGCTTCTGAACACTGCGCATGAGTATCTCGGTTTCACCAACGAGTTTCTCTCCGGTATGACCGAGGCCCTGCGGGGCACAGGCTACGCGGTGAACATCACGCCCGATACTGTTGGCGACGACCGCATGGCCGTTGTGCGCAATATCCTTCAAAACAGGCTTGCAGATGGCGTTGTCTTCACGCGGACCGAGTGCTTCGATCCGCGCGTGCGGTTTCTGCTTGAGAACGATTTTCCGTTCGTCACCCACGGGCGCACGGACTTCACCACGCCGCATCCGTTCGTCGATTATGACAACGCTGCCTTCGCGCGCATGGCGGTGGAGCGGCTCGCGAGCAAGGGGCGTAAACACATCTGTATGATCCTGCCCGACGAGCGTTTCACCTTCGCCCAGCATCTGCGCTACGGGTTTATGTCCGCTGTGCGGGAGGCCGGATTGGACTACACGTTTCCTGACACCGTCGATCTGGACAGTTCCCCAGACGAGATTGCCGCTGCGATGGCAGATATCCTCGGACAATCCGCTCGCCCGGACGGGTTTATCTGCGTAGGCGAGGTGGCCGCGCTGGCGACGCTGGCCGCGCTGACCGACGCCGGGGTGGAGATTGGCGAGGGGGCAGATGTAGTGGCCAAGCGCGCGTCTCCGATCTTCAGCCAGTTCCGCCCGCGGATCGAAACCGTCTTCGAAGATCTGCGCGAAACCGGGTTTGAGGCCGGGGAGTTGCTCTTGAAGCGAATCGACGGCGCAGAAGTGCAGGGCCTGCAGGTCCTGCACAAACCCACAAAGGGCTTCGCGCTGTCGGGCTAGCAAGGTCATCCGGCCACCCATGGGGCGCGTGAAGTCGCACCGATCCGCATGGTGACGGTTTTGACCTCCTGATAATCCTCGATCGCCTGACGGCCCAGCTCGCGGCCAAGGCCCGACTGCTTCACGCCGCCAAAAGGCAGTTCCGCAAACCCGTCCATCCAGGTGTTGGTCCAGACCGTGCCCGCCTGCGCATGGCGGGCAAACTTCAGGCAGGTGTCCATGTCCTGCGACCAGACCCCGGCGCTGAGCCCGTACTCGGTGCCGTTCACCAGCCCGAGCGCTTCTTCAAAGTTCTCGAAGCTGAGGATCGACAGAACCGGGCCGAACACCTCTTCGGTCGCGATCGCCATATCCGGGGTCACACCGCTCACCAGCGTCGGGGCATAAAACTTGCCCGGCAGCCCGGCGACGGGGAGGGTGTCGCCGCCGAGCGCCAGAGCAGCGCCGTCTTCCACAGCGCCTTTGACGTAGCCGTCGATTTTCTCCAGATGCGCGTCCGAGATGATCGCGCCCACCTGCGTGTCCGGGTGCAGCGGGTCGCCGAAGGCCACCTTGCGCGACAGCGCAGTGAGTTTTTCGGTCAGCGGTGCCACGACATCCTTGTGGACAATGATCCGGGAGCCGGAATTGCAGCATTCGCCCGCGTTGAAATAGATGCCGAAGATGATTGCATCGGCGGCGGCATCCAGATCGGCATCAGGGAACACGACCTGCGGGTTCTTGCCGCCCAGCTCCAGTGCCACTTTCTTCAGCGTTGGCGCGGTTGCCGCCACGATGGCGCGCCCAACGCCGGTGGAGCCGGTGAAAGACACCATGTCGACGCGCGGGTCGGAGGTCATGACCTCACCCACCGGCATGCCATAGCCCAGCACGATGTTCAGAACGCCCGCTGGAAGTCCGGCTTCCATCAGCAACTCGCCCAGCACCACGGTCGTGGCGGAGGTCAGCTCCGAGGGTTTCACCACGCAGGTGCAGCCAGCGGCGAGCGCATAGGGCAGCTTCTGGCTGACGATGAGGAAGGGAAAGTTCCAGGGCGTGATCAGCGACACGACGCCAATCGGCTCCTTCAGCGTCATGCCCAGCATGTCACGGCCGAGCGCGTTTTGCGTCTCACCAACGGACGTGCGCGCAAGTGCTGCAGAGTAGCGCCACAAATCGGCGGCGATCTCTATCTCGGCCTTCGCCTGAGAGATCGGCTTGCCGGACTCCAGCGTCTCAAGCCGGGCAATGCGGTCGATATCGCGCTCGATCAGGTCGGCTGTCTTGGACAGAACAGCCGCGCGCTCCTTGCCGGACAGTTCCGACCAGCTGCCATCATCGAAGGCCGTGCGCGCTGCTGTAATCGCGGCTTCGGTATCGGCTTTGGTTCCAAGGGCGGCGCGAGTCACGAGCGTTCCGTGGGCCGGGCTTTCGCGGGTGAAGGTGCCGGTGCTCATGTGCCACTCACCGTCGATCAGGTGGCGCGCCTCGAAAACCGGGTCGGTCGGGGCAGGGGCCTCGCGCGCGATCAGGCGCAGGTCGTGGGTCGTCATGTCTTGTCTCCGAAATCGGGGCTGCGCTTTTCGGCGAAGGCGGCAACGCCCTCGGCCTTCTCGGGTGAGCCCGCCTGTATCCATCCGCCGAGCGCTTCGAGCGCGGCGTCCGTATCCTCGTCGTAGGCGGCGGCGATCAGCGTCTTGCCGACCTCCGTCGCCTCGGGGGCGCGCGCGGCGATCTCCGCCGCCATGGTTTGGGCCTCTGCACGTGCGTCTTCGGCCACCGCGTTCACGATGCCCATGGCCAGCGCGCGGTCCGAACTGATGCGCCGCCCGAGCAGCGCCATTTCCTTCAGGATTGCGGGCGGGATCTGCCGCGCCAGCCGCTGCGTGCCGGACCAGCCGGGCACAATGCCAACGCCGGTTTCCGGCAGGGCCAGCGTCGCGCGCGGGGTCATCACCCGCAGGTCGCAACAGGCCGCAAGTTCAAGGCCACCGCCCATCGCATGACCATTCAAAGCGCCGATCATCGGCATGGGTAGCCGCGCGATACGATCAAAAACCCGATGCCCCAGCCGCACCCAGTGGCGCGCGAAATCGCGGGGCGAAAGCTGCGCCCATTCGATGATGTCCGCGCCGGTGCAGAACGCCTTCGGCCCCGCGCCGGTCAGCACGACCGCGCGCACAGACGACGCCTCCAGCGTATCGCAATGCGCGGTCAGATCGCGCAGCATCGCCGTGGTGAGCGCGTTGTACTTCGCCTCATTCTCTAGCGTCAGGGTCGCGATGGGCCCGTCGATATGGAGAGTGACCTCGCTCACAACTGCAGCCCCATCGGGCCCTCGGCCAGAAGTGCACGCGGCATCTCGCCCGCATTGCCCGCGATACGCACACGGCCCTCGGAAGCCTCGACGATATCGGTTTGCGCGTTGATGCCGGGCATGATCTCGGTCGCGACCAGCCCGTCGTCTTCGCAACGCATCACGCAACGCTCGGTGACGTAGATGACATCCTGACCCAAGCGGCGGCCCCGCGCGCCTGCATAGGTCACATGCTCCACGTCCTCGACCATCTTGCAGAACTTGCCGGGGGTTTTGACGTTTATTCCTTCAGAGGACAGCTCAAGCCCCGCGCCCGCCTCGAAATAGCCCGAGAAGACGATCTTCTTGGCATGCGCGGTGATGTCAACGAACCCGCCGCAACCTGCCGTTAGATATGGTTTTTTCCCGAGTTTGGAGACGTTGACGTTCCCTTCCCGGTCGACCTCGAGAAAAGACAGGAAGGAGGTGTCGAACCCGCCGCCCTGGAAGTAGGTGAACTGCGCAGGTGACGGCAGGATCGCATCGGCATTCGATGCGCAACCAAAGGCGAAGCCGGTCAGGGGCATGCCACCCACGGCGCCTTGTTCGATGGCCCAGGTGATCGATTGCGCGTGGCCTTCTTCCAGAAGGATGCGCGGCACATTGGCCGAAATGCCGAAGCCCAGATTGGCGGACTGGCCCGCGCGCAACTCCATCGCGGCGCGGCGGGCGATGATCTTCTCAATCCCCGGTTCGGCATTTGTAAAGCTGCCCCATGGGCGCATGATCTCACCCGAGATTGCCGGGTCGTAAGCCGTTTCGGTGGTCTGCATCTGGTCGGGGTCCACGACCACGAAATCCACCAGATGCCCCGGCACATGCACGTCATGGGGGCGCAGGCTGCCAGCCGCCGTCACGCGCTTGACCTGAGCGATCACGGTGCCGCCATGGTTGCGCACGGCGATGGCTTGGTCCAGCGCGCCGAGGGTTGCGCCCTCATGCTCAAAGGTCAGGTTGCCGCGCTCGTCGGCGGTGGTGGCGCGCAGGATGGCGACATCCGGCACGATGTTCGAAAAATGCAGCCATGTCTCGCCATGCATCTCGTGCCGGTGCACGATGGGTTTCTCCGCCGCGACTGCGTTCATCGCGCAACCTTCGCGGATCGGGTCGACGAATGTTTCCAGCCCGACTTGTGTCATCACGCCGGGCTTCCGCGCGGCGACATCGCGGTGCATGTCAAACAGGATGCCCGAGGGCACGTTGTAAGCCGCAACGCGATCTTCGACGACCATCCGCCAGATCTCCGGCATTGGCTTTGAAGACGGGCCGGACGGGTAGGAGCCCGCCAGCACGGTCGAAATCAGACCGTCCTTGGCAATATGGTCGATCCCCTTGATCCCGTACATGTCGCCCGCCGCGATCGGGTGGATCATGGTCAGGCTTCGCGGATGGCCTTCGGCGTCGAACCGATCACCGATCGCCTTCAGCATCCGGTCCGGGCAGCCCAGCCCGGAGGAGGATGACACGGTCACAACCGCACCATCTTGAATGGCGGCGGCAGCGGCTTCGAAAGAGGTGTGTTTCGCGGGCATCTCAGATCCCTCCGTAATCGACGGTCGTGCGCTGGCCGGACGTTGCGGCCTCTTTCACGGCGGCGGCCACGGCGAGAGACTTCACGCCGTCGACGCCAGTTGCGGAGGGTTCCCCCTCGCCAGCGACGGCCTTGGTGAAGAGGCCAAGCGAGCGCTCGTAAAGGTTATGGTCGGAATAGGTGATTTCCTCTTCACCGGTCTCGGTGCGCAGGATTACTTCGCCAATCGGGCGCTGGGTCATCACGTTCTTGGCGAAGATCGAGCCCTCGGTGCCGTGCAGCTCAAAGCCAGATCCTGCGTAGCGAATGGTGAAGCCCTCATGCGTCTGTACCAATGCGCCGGATGGCATGTGCCAGGTGGACATCACGCTGTCCTCAACGCCTTGGCCCAGACCTGCGACGGTTTCGATGGCCACGACGCTCTTGGGGTCTTCGCCAAGGTGGAAACGGACTGTGTCCGCATCGTGGACAACGATATCGGGAATGACGCCGCCGCCTGCCGCCGGATTGTCGATCCGCCAGCCCTGGAGATGCGGGGGCAGGTACACGGCGTGGAACACGCGGACGGCCAGTACGTCGCCGATTTTCCCGGCCTGCACCGCTTTGCGCATCGCAAGGTGCGAGCCCGCATTGCGCAGGTGGTGATTGGTTGCAAAGGTGAGGCCTGCCGCGTCAGCCGCGCGGACCATTTCGACCGCGTCCGAAACGCTCATCGCGAGCGGCTTTTCGCACAGGACGTGCTTGCCTGCGGCGATCGCGGCGAGCGCCTGATCCTTGTGCTTTTCGTTGGTGGTGGAGATGTAGACCGCGTTAATTTCTTCACGGGCGAGCAGTTCGGCAAGATCATCGGTGGAGTGAGGTAGCCCATGTTCTCCGGCATAGGCCGCACCGCGCTCGGCTGATGAGCTGAGGACCGAAGTGACCGTTCCGCCCATTGCGCGCATTGCGGGGATCATGCAGGTGGCCGCGATGTTTGATGCGCCGACAAGGCCCCAATTCAACTGTGTCATGTCCCCTCCGGAAGGTCGATTTCGACTCGTTTTGGATCGTTCCAATTTCCTCGGAGAGTATATCTTTGGATCGTTCCAAAATGTCAACAGCTGAATCGGGTCTCTTGACGTCAGATCTCAGGTGCGCAGGGCTTTTTGTTGATCGGAAGAAAGACCCAGCATGTCGCCGAGCTTCGACAAAAACCGCTCTTCAACCGGATGGCCCCGGCGTATGGTCATGGCAGCCGATCTGAAAACCGGAGTGCGTTGGTCCTCCGGTGTGTCGGAGGCGAGCTTTTGCGGATCGGTGGGCGCGTTCATTTGTGCGTTAACCCACGCCAGTTCCCCGGGGCTTGCATCACCTAGCGACGCAAGGATTCTCTGCTTTTCGATCATGCTCAGGTGGCCGTCGGATTTTGCGGCTTCGATCATCGCGCGGATCTGCAGTTTGGCCGCAGCTTCTGCTTCTTGCGAAGCGGGTTGGTCCACCCGGCCCGACAGGACGTCGCCCAGAGGTGTGGTCGCGGCCAGAATGCCGCCCGCCAGCCCGGCGACACCTAACGCACCGGCAAGCCCAAGCATGTCTTGGTTTACAGAGCCTGCGCCCATTCCTTCCAGCGTCTCCGCGGCTCCTGAGACGATGCCCTCGGCGCCGCCGGACGCAAGCCAGTCTGTGCCACGCGCTGTTGCATATCCTGCGCCCAGAAGGGCGAGCGTCTGAACAAAGCTCATAACAATACCTCCTCGCTAAAACATAGCGTGACACCGGAATATGTTGTTGTCTTTCTTGGGCCTAGGAGCCCCAGGCTCGGCATGACCCGCCGATGCTGCTTCGTGTTCAGGAGTTTCTGGTTCTCCTGCAATCGCCGTCGCATACAATGGTCGACCGCTAAGCCCCCGTTTTTTCGAGAATTTTCTGTTTACAAGCGGAGCAGCTTCCATATTTTACGAATGTCAGGAAAGGACCTCCGCAATGGCCGCACTCGAAGATCACCCTTTGCGCTACACGCTGGCCAACGAGTTGCATGCCCGCCCGTTCCCGGCGCTCAAGGTGCCGTGCCACGCCGTCTATCTGGCAATCAAGCAGCCTAACAACGCAGCGTCGCGGGATCGCGAAGCGGATCGCGGTCATCTTCTGGAGTTGTTGGACCGGTTTGGTGCGCCGCATCCGCAGCCGGGGGCAACGCATTATTTTGGTGAGATCGGGCGTCACAAACTGAAATGGGAAAGCCACACGGAATTCGTGACCTACACGATCTTCGTCGATGGAATTGCCGCGACGCCCTTCGATCCTGCGTCGTTCGACGTCTTTCCTGCCGACTGGTTGGCCAAGGCGCCCGGGACGCGGATGACTTCCGCCTTGCTCCGCGTTGAGCCACAGATCAGTTCTGAGGACACAATTTCCAAGATCGAAGAGTGGTTTGTTCCGGAAAGTCTGGCGGTCAGCCAGGTGCTGGATGCCAGCGCGGTGATGGCAGGGGATTTCCGAATAGACAGTGCTGGTCACATTCGCTTCGCGATTTTCATGGCCGATGGGGTCGAGGAACGTCGCATTGGTCGTGTGTTGCAGCGCGTTATGGAGATCGAGACATACAAAACGATGTCGATGCTCGGCTTTGCGCGGGTGCGTGAAATTGGTGTCCAGCTCGGCGAGCTCGATACCAAACTGACTGCGACTGTCGGGTCCATGAAGGGCGACACGGCGCAGGCCGAAGACACTTTGTCGGCGTTGCTGGAAGTGTCCGCAGATCTTGAAAAGCTGGTGGCCGAGTCATCGTTTCGCTTTGGCGCAACAGGGGCTTACGAGGCATTGGTGAACCAAAGGATCGAGGTGTTGCGTGAGGAACGATTTGTCGGGCGTCAGATCTTTGCGGAGTTTATGATGCGCCGCTTCGACCCGGCCATGCGCACCGTCAAAGCAACCGAGCAGCGCATGGCGCAGATGGCGCAACGTGCCACGCGGGCGGCGGAGCTGTTGCGGACACGTGTCGATGTCGAGCGCCAAATCCAGAACCAGAAGCTCTTGGAGAGCATGGATAAACGCGCAGACCTGCAACTGCGTCTCCAGAAGACAGTCGAGGGACTCTCTGTCGTTGCAATCAGCTACTACGCCGTCAACCTGGCCATCTACATGCTCGGCCCGCTGGCTGACACGGCAGATGTTTCCAAGGTCGTTTTAACTGCGGTCGTTACTCCGCTGGTAGTGCTGGGCGTGTGGGGGCTTGTGCGTCGGATTCGGCAGTCGATGGAATGACGCCCTCGCGCAGCACGCGGCCCGTTAGCCAGCCACCGGTGGCGATGGAAACCAACGCAAGCGTTGCCGCGAAGCTCAGCGTCGGGATGCCGGCAAGTCCTGCACCGACTGTGCAGCCACCTGCGAGCACGCCGCCAACACCCATCAGAGCTGCACCTGCCATGTAGCGACCGGTTTGCGGCGCGCTCTCAAAGCTCTGGAACGTGAACTCGCGCGCGAGCAGCGATGCGATCAGCGCACCAACCAGCGTCCCGCCGATCAGGCCCACGCCGAAGCCGGCGGTGATCGAGGTGGAGGCGATGACATAGAACAGGCTGTCAGCCGCGGGCGCGGTGAACGACAAGCTTTCCAGCGCGATCGGGTCGAAATCGTCATAAAGCACGAAGCCAGTACCGGCCCAGCCAAGCGGGACCAGTGCGCCGAGAGCTGCCGCCAGAAGAAGCGTGCCGGGCTTGTTGCCAGACCGCAGGGCCACCCAGAGGGCACCCGCTGCGATCAGCGCGGCCCAAAGCGTTGCTCCGCCGGGCAGAGCGGCAAAGCCAGTGAATTGTCCAAGGTCAAACGTCACACTGCCCATAGAAGTGCGCAGTGGGGCCAGAACGCCTTTGAGCGTGGCGTGGGCGACCACGGCGAAGACCAGCAAAACGGTCAGCGCGCGCAGATTGCCCGAACCGCCCAGAACCGTCAGGCGCGACACGCACCCACGGGTCAGTACCATGCCAGCGCCGAACATCAGGCCTCCGGCCACGATGGCAAGGACCGGCAGGTCAGCGACGAAGAAACGATGCTCCGAGAAGTCTACAAGGCCTGCTGCAACGATAGCTTGCGAGCCGATCAACGCAGCCGCGAGTGCCGCGAGCCATACCCCAGCCGCGCTCCTGCGCTCGTCGGGGGCACCGGCAACTGCACGACGCAGGCAAAAGCGGGTCCGTTGCGCAAGCGCGCCAAAAAGAACACCCAAGATCAGGCCAAGCAGCGCAGACGCCTGGCGGGGATCGAGATTTTCAAGACCAAGCTGTTCGAACATGGGCAGCTCTCCTAAATGAGACGCGTGGCGCGGCAAACAAGCCCGATATGCCGGTTCCTCGATAAAAATCAATGCTCCGCGTTGTCGGCCGGTCCGAACGACTAAGACTGGTATTTTCACATGTCTGTGAAGCGGGGCTGTTGGTATGATTTCGGCGCTTAGTGCGATATATTTTTCTGTTGAACGTCAGTAATGAGAAAAAGTGTTCTTATCCGGTCTTGCTGATCTATCTGGTGTAGAATTCCGGTCTTTGCCCGATTTCGCGCCGAACGGGCTGGGCCTTGACCTTGTCCGACCTTGCGCGCACGTATGCCACAGTGCGTGAAACGACCCAGATGAGGCCAAGAACAGGATGCCGATTAAAAACCGCTTTGCTGAACTACTTTCCGAGATCTCCGCCTGGCGGCAGGACATCCACGCGCACCCGGAAATCCTTTTTGAAACCCACCGGACCTCGGCGCTTGTCGCCGAGAAGCTGCGCGCGTTTGGCTGCGACGAGGTAGTGACAGGGATCGGGCGCACGGGCGTTGTGGGCGTGATCAGGGGGCGCGAAAGCGCGTCCGGGCGGACGGTTGGATTGCGTGCGGACATGGACGCGCTGCCGATCCACGAGGAAACCGGTGTCGACTACGCCTCCAAGACACCCGGTGCGATGCATGCCTGCGGCCATGACGGGCACACTGCGATGCTGCTTGGCGCAGCGAAGTACCTGGCTGAGACCCGCAATTTCGATGGGACCTGCGTGGTGATCTTCCAGCCTGCCGAAGAAGGCGGTGGTGGGGGGCGCGAAATGGTCGAGGATGGCTTGATCGAACGCTTCGGAATCGATGAAGTGTACGGAATGCACAACTGGCCGGGTCAGCCGCTTGGCAAGTTCGCCATCCGGCCGGGGCCGTTCTTTGCAGCGACCGATCAGTTCGAACTTGTAATCCGGGGCAAGGGCGGACATGCCGCCAAACCGCATGAGGTGATCGACCCGACTGTCGCCGCAGCCCATGTCGTGACCGCGCTGCAGACCATCGCCAGCCGCAACGCGAACCCGGTCAAACAGATTGTTGTCTCTGTGACGTCCTTCGAGACGTCGTCGACCGCGTTTAATGTAATCCCTCAGTCGGTGACCCTGCGTGGCACGATGCGCACGCTCGATGCCGACATGCGCAAGCTCGCCGAAGACCGGCTGCGTTCTATTGCGACCGGTGTTGCCGAAGGGCTGGGCGCCAAGGCTGAGCTGGAGATGCTCTACGGCTACCCGGTGATGGTGAATACAGAGACAGAGACAGAATATGCCGCCGAGGCCGCGCGCCGCGTCTCGGGGGAGTGCGCGGACGCGCCGTTAATCATGGGGGGCGAGGATTTTGCGTATATGCTGGAGGCGCGGCCGGGTGCTTATATTCTCGTCGGCAACGGCGATACTGCACCGGTGCATCACCCGGAGTACAATTTCAACGACGAAGCCATCCCGGCCGGATGCTCCTGGTATGCCGAAATGGTCGAAAGCCGCCTGCCTCTGAGCGCCTGAGGCAAGCCGCGCGCTTGTCCGCGCGCGCGCAGCACGCTAAGCGGCGGGGATGAAACCGTTTCTGATCCTTCAGCTGCGCCCGGAGCAAGTTGTCTCTGACGACGAGTACGCCGCGATCCTCGCGAAATCAAGTCTGCGCGCGGAAGATACCCATCGCATATGCCTCGACCGCGAGGATCTGCCCGATGATCTGGATCTGTCAGCCTATTCCGGCGTGATCGTCGGAGGCGGACCCGGCTGCGTGTCCGATGCACCCGAGGACAAAACGCCCACCGAGGCAAAGATCGAGGCGGCGATCCTGTCGCTGATGCCCGAGATCACCGAACGTGATGTTCCGTTCATGGGCTGTTGTTATGGGATTAGCGTGTTGGGGCATCACCTTGGGGTCGAGGTGTCCAAGCGTCGTTACTCGGAAGAGGTGGGGGCCGTGCCCTGTGTCCTGACCGAGGCGGGACGCGCCGATCCGATCCTGAGGGACCTGCCGAACCCCATCACCGCTTTCGTTGGTCACAAAGAAGCGCTTCAGACGCTGCCACAAGGCGCTGTGCATCTAATGGAAGGCGAAGTTTGTCCGTTCCAGATGATCCGCGTTGGGCAAAACATCTATGCGACGCAGTTTCATCCCGAAGCGGACCCCGACGGGCTCGCAGTGCGCGTAAGAGCCTACAAAGACAAGGGGTACTTTCCGCCGGAGGAAGCCGACGCGCTGATCGCGCGCAACAGCGATGTGGATACGTCCGGCGCCGCGCGTATTCTGCAGAATTTCGTGAGGCACTACGCGCGGAGCTAGGAAGCTCCGCCACAGGGTTTAGCCGCCGGTATGGCTCATGTGGCGGGAGACCTGACCATCGACCCGCTGGCGCGAGTAATCGAAATCATGGCCCTTGGGCTTGAGAGCAATCGCCGCTCGAATGGCGTTCTCCAGTGCGCGGTCATCTTCCGGGAAGTCCCGAAGCGGCGCGCGTAAATCGGCCATGTCCTCCTGGCCGAGGCACATATAAAGCTCGCCGGTGCAGGTCAGGCGCACGCGGTTGCAGCTTTCGCAAAAGTTATGCGTGAGCGGCGTGATAAAGCCGATCTTCTGGCCTGTCTCCTCGAGGCGGACATAGCGCGCCGGGCCGCCGGTGCGTTCTGCCAGATCGATGAGCGTGTATTGCTCGGCCAGACGGGCGCGCAGGTCTGAAAGCTTCCAGTACTGATCCAGCCGGTTCTCGTTGCCAATGTCGCCCATTGGCATGACCTCGATAAAGGTCAGGTCCATGTCGCGCTCTGCGCACCACTCGACCATCGGGAAGAGCTCGTCTTCGTTAAAACCTTTCAGGGCGACAGCATTGATCTTGATCCGCAAGCCAGCATTCTGGGCTGCGTCGATCCCGCGCATGACCTGGGGCAGGCGGCCCCAGCGCGTGATTTCGGCAAATTTCGCTTCGTCCAGCGTATCCATCGACACGTTGATCCGGCGCACACCGACATCGTACAGGGGCTGCGCGAATTTCTCGAGTTGCGAGCCGTTGGTGGTGAGCGTCAGCTCGCGCAGGTCGCCGCTGACCAAATGACGGCTCATATTCTGGAAGAAGGTCAGGATATCGCGGCGCACCAGTGGCTCGCCGCCCGTAATCCGCAGTTTCTTGACCCCAAGCCGCACGAAGTTGGAGCACATCCGGTCCAACTCCTCTAGGGTCAGCAGTTCCTTCTTAGGCAGGAACGTCATGTTTTCCGACATGCAGTAGACACAGCGAAAATCGCAGCGGTCCGTTACCGAAACGCGCAGATAGTCTATGGCGCGCTGAAACGGATCGATTAGCGGTGCGGTCTGGTCTGTCATGTGGCTTTCTCCCCTGCGCATCGAGAGTATCCACAGGGGGCGGGGGCTTCAAGGGCAGGGCAGCAAGACCTTGGTGCTATGCGCTAGGATGCTGAAATTACTTGTACAGTTTGGTGCGCGATCTTGAGGGCACGCAGTGCACATTTAATATGCAAAATAGAATCAGCTTAGAGGTGGCGCGCCGCCTCGCGTTGGGCAAAGGGTTTCAGCTTCAGGCCGGGGCCCGCGAGGAACGCCTCCGCCCTGGCGCGGTCGTGCTTTGACAGATCCCGCACCCACCACGCCACGGCTTTCTGGATGAACCAGTCCGGGTCCTCGACATAGCCTTCCGCCCAGCCCAGTACGCGGTCGCGGATTGCCTCGTCCTGAGGCTTTGGATGGTTTTGCTTGGTCCAAGGGAGGGTCATGACCAAGGCCGCCCGCCGGGTCCACAAGTGGTCCGATCGCGTCCAGCCTTCGACAATGTTCAGCCGGGAGGGATCGGCAACAAGTCGTCGTTGTCCGGCCATGCAAGCATGATCTGCAATCGCCCATGCATCGAAACTGGGGACCCAGCTGGCGATGACTTCCCATACTGGTGTGTCATCGGGCTTTAGCCGGGCTTGGGTGAGCGACTTCGCGGCCGCGATCCTGGCCTCGTGAATATTGGTTTGCCAAAGCGCGTCGGCGAACGCGGCGCGCTCGGCCACGTCCAACCCGGCGCGCCAGCCCTTGGCCAGCCGATCCAAGTCCGGATTAGCCACGCCCAGATAGGGGCGGCCCACTTTGTGATACGCCGCCATTTCCAGTGCTTTTTGGGGGTTGGCGAGCGCTTCGATCTGAGCAAGCGCAGTTTCCGGCGTCATCACCTGCCGCCGAGATTGCGGGCAACAATATTGGTAGGTGCGCCGTCAATTGTTGTCTGGTTCTTCTCTCGCCAATATGCGTGAATCTGGTCTTCGCCCTTGTCCTTCGCCCAATGGGTGAGTGTTTCACGCGGGCCTGCATAGTCCATGAATGGGACCGCAAATCCACAAGAGGTTTGCATCATGTCCACGCTCAGGTCGTAGACTTGCCGTTTCTCCGGCCCGCCGGGGAAGAGCCCTGCGAGCGCGTCCCAATCCTCCGCATCACGATGGACCGCGCGCGCGGTGCCATACGCGCGCAGGATCATTGGGCGCTTGGTGAAGCTGCACCACATGAGCGTCATGCGCGGATTTTGCAGCAGATGTCCGGCGGTTTCGTTGCCGGAGCCGGTCACGTTGAGCCATGCAATCCGGTTGGGCCCGAGCACGCGTAGACTGTCCATGCCCTTGGGGGACAGGTTAACGCGACCTTCTGGGCCCGCGGTGGCCACGAAGAACATCTGCTGTTCTTCGATGAATGCTTTATGCATATCGTCGATACGGTCGAATTGTTTGGCCAAGGCTTACTCCACGGTCACCGATTTTGCGAGATTTCGCGGTTGATCGACATCCGTGCCCTTCGCAACCGCCGTATGATACGCCAGTAGTTGCGCAGGGACAGCGTAAAGGATCGGCGCGAAAGTTGGTTCGATGGCGGGCATGGCGACTGTGGCCCAGGTGCCTTCGGACGCCAGTTCCAAGCCCCTTTGGTCTGAGACGAGCAGGACTTTCCCTTGACGTGCCATGACCTCTTGCATGTTAGAGACGGTCTTGTCGAAAAGCGGGTCACTGGGTGCGAAAACAATGACCGGGACAGACTGGTCAATCAGTGCAATGGGGCCATGTTTCAGCTCGCCTGATGCGTAGCCTTCGGCGTGTATATAGCTGATTTCTTTTAGTTTAAGGGCGCCCTCCAGGGCGAGTGGATACATTGGCCCACGTCCGAGGAACAGGATATCGCGCGCCTCGGCAAGCACCGGCGCGATTGCTTCGATCTCGGCCTCGTTTCCAAGCGCTTGATTGAGAAGCCCGGGCATGGCGCGCAACTCGGCCAGATGCCCGGCCAGCGCCGCCGGCTCGAGCCTGTCGCGTTGCTGCCCGGCGTAAAGTGCAAGAAGTGCAAGCACGCCCAGCTGACAGGTGAAGGCCTTGGTCGAGGCAACTCCGATCTCCACTCCGGCAAGGGTCGGCAGGGCCACGTCGCTTTCCCGAGCGATGGAACTCTCGGGCACGTTGCAGATTGACAGGATGTGGTCCGCTTTTCCGCTCACAAAGCGCAAGGCGGCGAGAGTGTCGGCGGTTTCACCCGATTGGCTGACGAAGAGCGCTGCCGTGCGCGGGCCGATTGGCGGCTGGCGGTAGCGGAATTCCGAGGCGATATCTACTTCGACCGGAAGGCCCGCGATCTGTTCAAACCAGTATTTCGCCGTCTGGCAGGCCAGGAAGGCGGTACCGCAGGCGACAAGGATGAGCCGGTCGACTTGCGCGAAATCGGGCAGGCCGTCTGGCATGACAATCTGGTCGGTCTGCATGTAATGCGACAGCGCATCGGCAAGAACCGTCGGCTGTTCTGCAATCTCTTTCGCCATGAAGTGACGATATCCACCTTTGCCGATCTCCGCGCCGCCGAGGCGGGACTTGGTCTCGGTGCGTTCCACGGGCGCGCCAGTTGCATCGAAGATCTCGACGCCGCCGCGCGTGACCACTGCGAAATCGCCTTCCTCGAGATAGGTGATCCGGTTGGTCAGCGGTTGCAATGCAATGGCGTCCGAGCCGACAAACATCTCTCCTTCGCCATGCCCGACGGCCAGCGGCGAGCCGCGGCGCGCCGCGATCATCAGGTCATCCTCGCCCTCAAACAAGAAAAGCAGGGCGAATGCCCCCTCCAGCGCGTCCACCGTTGCACGGGCCGCCTCAAGCGGCGTCTTTCCGGAACGCAGATGCGCCGCGCAGAGCTGGACCACGGTTTCGGTATCTGTCTCGGACTCGAAATTAATGCCTTGCGCAATCAGCTGGTCCCGCAAGGCGCGAAAATTCTCAATGATCCCGTTATGAACAACCGCGACCTGGCCGGCCTGATGGGGGTGGGCGTTGGCCACCGAAGGTTTGCCATGGGTAGCCCACCGCGTGTGCCCGATTCCGGCCTTGCCGGCGAGGGGCATTTTCACAAGCAGATCAGATAGATTTACCAGTTTGCCAAGGGCGCGGCGCCGATCGAGTGCGCCATTTTCGATTGTTGCGATCCCGGCGCTGTCGTAGCCGCGGTACTCGAGCCGTTTCAGCGCCTCCACCATTAGAGGCGCGGCCTGGTTGTTGCTTAACACGCCGACAATGCCGCACATCGCTCAGCTCCCTTTCTTTGCTGCCTTGAGCAGCCGCAGTTTTTCCATGAACCGCTTTGCAAGTCCCGGCTTGTTGGTCTGCTGCGCACGGGCTACTGCCAGCGCGGCTTCGGGAACGTTCTCGGTGATCACGGACCCCGAGGCTGTCATTGCGTCGTCCCCGACCGTTACAGGGGCTACCAGCATGGTGTTTGAGCCGATAAACACGCGATCGCCGATCTCGGTACGGTGCTTGAAGACCCCGTCGTAGTTGCAGGTGATCGTGCCCGCCCCGATGTTGCTGGCCGTTCCAACCGCAGCGTCGCCGATGTAGCTGAGGTGGTTCACCTTCGCACCCTCAGCGAGCGTCGCGTTCTTGATTTCCACGAAATTGCCAACACGTGCGTCTTCGCTCAGCTCCGCTCCGGGGCGCAGGCGCGCATAGGGCCCGACGATTGCGCCGCGCGCCACATGTGCGCCCTCCAGATGGCAGAACGCGCGAATTTCGGCGCCGGATTCTACCGTTACGCCCGCACCAAACACGACCTGTGGCCCGATCACCGCATCGCGCCCTATGATTGTGTCATAGGCGAAATAGGTCGTTGAGGGATCCTCCAGCGTAACACCTGTGACCAGCGCTTCGGCGCGGGCCCTTGATTGAAAGGCGGCTTCAGCTGCGGCCAATTCGGCGCGGGTGTTAATGCCAAGCGTCTCGGCCTCGTCACAAATGACCACACGCGTGACCAGCCCTTCGGCACCATAGGCCTCCGGCAGGTCGGTCAGGTAGTATTCTCCAGCCGCGTTATCATTTGAAACACGGTCCAGCAGGCGCATCATGGTTCGCGCATCACCCAGGACCAGCCCCGAGTTGCACAGGGTGATCGCACGCTCCTCAGAGCTGGCGTCCTTGTGCTCGACAATCTTCAAAAGGCGATCACCTTCTGTCACCAAGCGACCGTAGCCACTTGGATCAGCGGCCTCGAAGCCCAGTACCACGAGATCGGCGGTGTCGCGCGCTGCGGCCATTGCCTCCAGCGTTTCAGTGCGCACGAAGGGGGTGTCGCCGTAGAGCACGGCGACATCGCCGTCGAACTCTGCGAGTACGGCCTGCGCCTGCATCACCGCGTGTCCGGTGCCCAGCTGCTCTGCTTGCCGGACACAGGTCGCCTCCGCATCCAAACCGGCGACCGTGGCTTCGACCTCTGCAGCGCCATGCCCAGTGACGATGACGGTCCGTACGGGTTCCAGTGCAGCGCCTGTGCGCATCGCGTGCGCCAGCAACGGGGCGCCTGCGAGCCGGTGCAGCACCTTAGGCAGCTCCGAGTTCATCCGGGTGCCTTGCCCGGCGGCCAGAATGACCAATGCGACGCTCATGCTAGCTTGCCTCTTTTGTCTCGTCGCAAACTCTATTACCCAAACCCCAATTTCGGGCAACCGCCCTGACGGTCACGTCCTGTGACACGCGTTTCACCCCCTCACGCCGCTTCGGCGGAAAGGAGCCGATATGCCGCGCACAGTGGTTTTTGATCTCGACGGCACGCTGGCTGACACCAGCGCTGACCTGATTGCGGCGGCAAATCATTGTTTTGTGACCCGTGGGCACGGTGCGCTGCTGGACCCTGTTGCGGATGCGGCAACGGCCTTCCGTGGGGGGCGGGCGATGCTGCGGCTGGGGCTGGACCGCGTGGGCGCGCCGTGGAGCGAGACCGATGTGGATGCTGACTACCCGGTTTTGTTGGCCGCCTACGCCGAGGCGATCGACGTGCACACGAGGCTTTACCCCGGCGCGATGGACGCGGTGGAGCGGCTGCTGGCACGGGGGGACAAGGTTGGGATTTGCACCAACAAGCCCGAGGGGCTGGCAGAAACGCTGATGCAGCGCCTCGGCGTGCGCGACATGTTCGGCGCGCTGATCGGGGCAGATACGTTGCCCGTGCGCAAGCCGGACCCGGCACCGCTGCGCGAAACCGTGGCGCGCCTCGGCGGGGAGTTGCGGCATACCGCCCTGATCGGGGACACTGTTACAGACCGCGAAACGGCACGCGCGGCGGCTGTGCCGTCGGTGCTGGTAACTTTCGGGCCGGACGGGCGCGGCGTGGCTGATCTGCAGCCGGAGGCGCTTCTCGATCACTACGATGATCTGGACCGGGTTCTGGAGGCGGTGCTCTGAAGCCTGGTGTGCGGATGCCTTCACTTTGTTTGTTCTGAGTCGCATAACACAAAAAAATATATTTAAAAACATACTCTTGTTTTGGCCTGGGCCGTACTGTTCTCCCTGAGTTTATTCCGACTCGGAGGGAGATATGAAAAGACTTAAAACGATTTCATTAGTATTTGCGTTAGCGTCTTTGTCCACAAGCGCCTTTGCGCAAGACAAGCCGCTAAATTTCTTGATGATCTGGGGCGATGACATCGGGTACTGGAACATCAGTGCCTACAATCAGGGCATGATGGGCTACGAGACGCCCAACATCGACCGGATCGCCAAAGATGGAATGATCTTTACACATGCCTATGGTGAGCAGTCCTGTACCGCCGGACGTGCGTCGTTTGTCACCGGCCAGTCAGGATTTCGGACCGGACTCCTGAAGGTGGGTCTTCCGGGAGCAGCTGAAGGGATGGACCCGCGCGATCCGACGATTGCCGAGTACATGAAGTCCAAAGGTTACGCGACAGGCCAGTATGGTAAGAACCATTTGGGTGACCGGGATGAACACCTTCCGACAGCCCATGGTTTCGATGAGTTCTTCGGCAATCTTTATCACCTCAATGCCGAGGAAGAGCCGGAGAACCCGGACTATCCTAAAGATCCCGCATTTCGAGAACAGTTCGGGCCGCGTGGCGTCCTGAAGGCGTCGGCAGATGGTCAGATTGAAGACACGGGCCCTTTGACCCGCAAGCGGATGGAAACCATCGACGAGGAAGTGACAGCTGGCGCGCTGGATTTCATGAACCGTGCCGTGGAGCAGGATAAGCCGTTCTTTTTGTGGTGGAACTCGACACGCATGCATGTCTGGACTCACCTGAAGGAAGAGAGCGAGGGCGCAACCGGTCTGGGGATATATCCCGATGGCATGGTCGAACATGACGGCATGGTCGGTCAGTTGCTCGACAGGCTCGATGAGCTTGGCATCGCCGACAATACGGTCGTGATGTACACGACCGACAACGGGGCGGAGGTGTTCACGTGGCCAGACGGCGGCACCACGCCATTCCGGGGAGAAAAGAACGACAACTGGGAAGGCGGCTTCCGCGTGCCACTGATCGTCAAATGGCCTGGCGTCATCGAGCCCGGGCGGCGTTCGAACAACATAATCAGCCATCTTGATTGGTTCCCGACGATTATGTCCGCGCTGGGCGATGCGGACATGCAGGAGCGGATGCTGACTGAGGCGCCGTTCGGCGAAGGTAACGAGCCCGTTCACCTCGATGGGTACAATTTCTTGCCGTATTTCAGTGGCGAAACCGAGGAGGGGCCGCGGAAGGAATTCTTCTATTTCTCCGATGGCGGCGATCTGATGAACTTGCGTTACGGACGGTTCAAGGTCGTGTTTGCCGAACAACGCGCCCATGGGTTCGATGTCTGGCAGGATCCGCTCGTGCAGTTGCGTTTCCCGAAATTGATCGACCTCTACGCGGATCCCTTCGAGCGCGCAGAACACGAGTCGATCGGTTACGGACGGTGGCGGGCAGAACGTATGTTTGCTCTGGCTCCCGCGCAGGCCTTCGTGGCGCAGTTCTTGCAAACCTTTGAAGAGTATCCGCCGCGCCAGGAACCTGCGAGTTTTTCAATTGATCAGGTGTTGAGAAGCCTCCAGCGCAATCAGGGCGGCTAAGCGTTCTAAAATATCACTAAAAGGGGGCGGCTTGCCCCCTTTGTTTTTTCTGGACAGACGTAGGCTTCATACGTACAAATGAACAAGCGTTCAATTTTGGGAGGAGCGGGCGCCGATGTTCATGGGCTCGATGAAGTTTGACCTTGGTGAAGAGGTCGAAGCGCTGCGCGAGATGGTTCATCGCTGGGCGCAGGAGCGGGTAAAGCCGATCGCGGCCAAGACCGACAGCGACAATGCCTTTCCCAACGAGCTTTGGCCCGAGATGGGCGAACTGGGTCTGCTCGGCATCACGGTCGACGAAGCCTATGGCGGCGCAGGCATGGGCTATCTGGCACACACGGTCGCAGTTGAGGAAATCTCGCGCGTGTCGGCCTCCATCGGGCTGAGCTACGGCGCGCATTCGAACTTGTGCGTGAACCAGATCAAGCTCAACGGAACGGCAGAGCAGAAGGCAAAATACCTGCCGCGGCTCGTGTCGGGCGCGCATGTGGGTGCGCTTGCGATGTCTGAAGCCTCGGCGGGTTCGGACGTGGTGGGCATGAAGCTGCGGGCCGAAAAGCGCAACGACCATTATCGGCTGAACGGCACGAAGTACTGGATCACCAATGGCCCGGACGCTGACACTCTGGTGGTCTATGCCAAGACCGATCCGGAGGCCGGCTCCAAGGGCATCACTGCCTTCCTGATCGAAAAGGAAATGACAGGCTTCTCGACCTCGCCGCATTTTGACAAGCTGGGGATGCGCGGCTCAAACACGGCGGAGCTGATCTTCGACGATGTGGAAGTGCCGTTCGAAAACGTTCTGGGCGAAGAGGGGCGCGGGGTCGCCGTACTGATGTCCGGCCTCGACTACGAGCGCGTGGTGCTCTCGGGGGTGAATATCGGGATCATGGCCGGTTGCCTCGACGAAGTCATGCCGTACATGACCGAGCGCAAGCAGTTTGGGGAGCCCATCGGGAACTTCCAGCTCATGCAGGGCAAGATTGCCGATATGTATACGGCGATGAACTCGGCTCGCGCCTATGCCTACGAGGTCGCGAAAGCCTGTGATCGGGGCGAGGTCACGCGGCAGGACGCGGCGGCCTGTGTGCTCTATGCCTCCGAGGAGGGCATGAAGGTGGCGCATCAGGCCGTACAGGCGATGGGCGGGGCCGGGTTTTTGAATGATGCGCCCGTGGCCCGCATGTTCCGTGACGCCAAGCTGATGGAAATCGGCGCCGGCACGTCCGAGATCCGGCGCATGCTGGTCGGGCGCGAGTTAATGGCGGCGATGGCCTGAGTCGATGAAATGGCCGCGCTGGATATGGTTTTTGCCGCTCGGGATCATTCTGTTGATCGTCGCGGCGAATGGCGTGCGCCTTGGAATGCAGCGTGCGGCACTCGATGAGGGGGCTGTGATTGCGTTCTATGCCAACCAATACCTGCAGGATCACGCCCGGCTTGAAACGCCCGGGCAAGCAGCCTTGACCGATTGCATCGCTGTGCCAGGGGATGACCCCGGTATCTGGATCGTTGTGCGCTGTCAGCCCAGCGGGCAACCCGATAGTTTTGATTATTATATCCGCCGCGATGGAGCATTGGCCTTCACCGGTCGCGACCGCGCTGCGAGGCCGGAAGCATGAATGTCATATCTCATGATACACAAAAGGCGCGCCAAATGGGCGCGCCCTGCAGTGTTCAGACAATTCTGTCGTCAGAATTTCCAGACATAGGCGGCGGTGAAAACGTATGGGTCGATTTCAACGGTGCCAATGCTTGTGCCGTTGAGCTTCGCGTCGGTTTCGATGTCGATGTAGCGGACATCGAAGCGGAGCGCTCCGGACTCGGAAATGTCGTATTCAAAGCCGAGCGTGGCGGCCAAGCCCCAGCTGTCATCCAACTGCAGCTTGCCGAGGCTCGAGGATTCTTCGAAGAAGTTGGTGTAGTTGATGCCAATGCCGACGAAGGGGCGGAACGCGCCAATGTCATTGAAGTGATAGTTCAACGACAGCGTGGGCGGCAGATGTTTGGTATCACCGATTTTCCCCACGCCATCGACCGAGATGTCATGGGAGAAAGGTGTGGCCAGCAGCAATTCAACCGCGAGGTTGTCTGTGTAGTAGTACTCGGCCGTGAAGGTCAGCGAGGTTCCCGAGTCAACCTGCAGGTTGGTTCCGCCACCGAGGTCGAGATTATCGCTCTTGGGGTCTACATAGCCGACACCGAAGCCGAACATGTAGTCGCCAGCGGACTGCGCAACAGCAGGAACGGCAGTAGCAACAACAGCTGCTGCGGCGACCGTGGAAAGCAGCATATTTTTCATAGGTTTGTCCCTCATTTACTAGCTCGGTTCGTCCTGAGCTTTCCGCAGCCCAGACGCTTTGACCTGAATCAAAAACCCCGCGATCGGGCCGGTCGTGATGTCGCAGCTGCAGCATTTGCGCAACGGTTTGTGAAACCACGCGCTTTTTTTCGCCCTGCGCAGGCGGCCACGATGCGCGAAGAGCCTCGGGAGGTCGTATGCGTCTGACATCGCAGTTTGTAAGCGGCGCTGAAACGGCGCAGGTCAACCGGGCTGCGCACCTGGCTGCACTGAATGAGATTGCGGTCGCAGCAGACGCTGCGATGGCCGGTGGGGGAGCCTCGGCCCGCGAGCGGCATCTGGCGCGGGGTAAGATGCTGCCACGAGATCGGGTGGCGAACCTGCTCGATCCCGGCTCCCCGTTTCTCGAGGTCGGCGCAACTGCTGGTCATGGTCTCTACGATGGGGCTGCGCCCTGCGGCGGTGCGATTGCCGGTGTCGGTCGTGTGATGGGCCAGGAGGTCATGGTCGTCTGCAACGATGCGACCGTCAAAGGTGGGACATACTATCCGATCACCGTGAAGAAGCACCTCCGCGCGCAGGAGATTGCCGAAGAGTGCGCGCTGCCCTGCGTCTATCTTGTCGACAGTGGAGGAGCGAACCTGCCCAATCAGGACGAGGTTTTCCCCGACCGTGATCACTTTGGGCGGATTTTCTATAATCAGGCTCGGATGAGCGCCAAGGGTATTCCGCAGATTGCGGTGGTGATGGGGTCTTGCACGGCGGGCGGAGCCTATGTGCCCGCGATGTCGGATGTGACGATCATCGTGAAGGATCAGGGCACCATATTTCTTGCCGGCCCGCCGCTGGTGAAGGCCGCGACCGGTGAAGTCGTCTCTGCCGAGGATTTGGGGGGTGGGGATGTTCATACCCGGCTCTCGGGTGTCGCGGACTACCTGGCAGAAGACGACGCGCACGCACTTGCGCTGGCGCGCCGTGCCATCGGGTCGCTAAACCGCGCCAAACCCGCAACTGTACAAATGCAGGCGCCTGAGGCCCCGGCTTATGACCCGGAGGAATTGCTGGATATCGTGCCGGCCAGCCTGTCGACGCCCTATGATATCCGGGAAGTTATCGCCCGGGTTGTGGATGGCTCGCGGCTCGATGAATTCAAGCCGCGTTTTGGTGACACATTGGTGACCGGGTTTGCGCATCTCGAAGGGTGCCCGGTGGGGATCATTGCCAATAACGGTGTGCTCTTTTCCGAGGCTGCGCAGAAGGGCGCACATTTCGTGGAGCTATGCTCGCAACGCAAGATCCCACTGGTCTTTCTGCAGAATATCACCGGTTTTATGGTCGGTCGTAAATATGAAAACGAGGGCATTGCGCGCCACGGGGCCAAGATGGTGACCGCGGTTGCCACGACCTCTGTACCAAAGATAACGCTGGTCGTTGGCGGCTCGTTCGGGGCGGGAAATTACGGTATGGCGGGCCGTGCCTACCAACCGCGCTTCATGTGGTCATGGCCCAATTCGCGGATCTCAGTTATGGGCGGTGCGCAGGCTGCTGGTGTTCTGGCTACCGTTAAAAGAGATGCGATTGAACGCAAGGGCGGAAGCTGGTCTGCCGAGGAAGAGGCCGCCTTTAAACAACCAACAATCGACATGTTCGAGGAACAGAGCCATCCACTTTATGCATCTGCGCGGCTCTGGGATGATGGCATCATAGATCCGCGCAAAAGCCGGCAAGTGCTGTCCTTGAGCCTGTCCGCGGCCTTGAATGCGCCTGTCGAGGAAACACGCTTCGGCGTGTTCCGGATGTGATGTCTGTTTTTTCACCGCGCCAACAATGGGCCAATTGGCCGGCACCGAGGCGTAAGAGCTATTGCAAAGAAGAATATGCAGCGGACTTGAGTGGGGGCGATGTTTGACAAAATCCTGATCGCGAACCGGGGGGAAATTGCGTGCCGCGTGATCGAGACAGCGCGCCGGATGGGAGTGCGAACAGTCGCTGTTTTCTCCAAGCCGGATGCGCAGGCGCGCCATGTCGAGATGGCAGATGAGGCTGTCGCGCTGGGCGGTGCAGCCCCAGCCGAGAGCTATTTGAAGGGCGACGCTATTGTTGCTGCCGCGCAGGCCACGGGTGCGCAGGCGATCCATCCGGGATACGGGTTCCTGTCCGAAAATCCTGACTTCGTCGACGCGGTCGTCGCCGCAGGTCTGGATTTCATCGGTCCGTCGGCAGAGGCCATCCGGGCGATGGGTCTGAAGGACGCCGCCAAGGCCCTGATGGCCGAGGCTGGAGTGCCTGTCGTGCCCGGCTATCAAGGGGATGATCAGGACCCGGGACATCTGGAGGTGGAGGCTGCGAAGATCGGCTATCCGGTTTTGATCAAGGCGGTTGCCGGTGGCGGCGGCAAGGGTATGCGTCTTGTGGAGTCGCCCGATGCCTTCGTTTCCGCATTTGAAGCGGCGAAATCTGAAGCACTGGGCGCGTTTGGCAATGACGCCGTCCTGATCGAGAAATTCATCGACACGCCGCGCCATATCGAGGTGCAGGTCTTCGGCGACGGCGCGCGCGCGGTGCATCTCTTCGAGCGCGACTGTTCTCTCCAGCGCCGCCATCAAAAGGTCATTGAAGAGGCGCCTGCGCCGGGCATGACAGACGAAATGCGGGCCGCAATGGGCGATGCGGCGGTGCGTGCGGCCGAGGCGATCGGGTACAAGGGGGCCGGCACGGTCGAGTTCATCGTTGATGCGAGCAACGGGCTGCGTCCGGACCGGTTCTGGTTCATGGAGATGAACACGCGCCTACAGGTCGAGCATCCTGTGACCGAAGCCATCACTGCCGTCGATCTTGTCGAGTGGCAGATCCGAGTTGCCGCGGGCGAGCCTTTGCCTGCGGCGCAAGATGATTTGTCTGTATCAGGTCACGCGTTGGAGGCTCGGATCTATGCCGAGGATGTGCCGAAAGGCTTCCTGCCTGCGACCGGGACGCTGGCACATTTGCGGTTCCCTGAAGATGCGCGCGCCGATACTGGCGTGCGTACCGGTGATACGATTTCACCCTGGTACGATCCGATGATCGCAAAGCTTATTGTACATGGCCCTACGCGTGCAGCCGCTTTGCGCAAACTGGAACGCGGCTTAAGCAGAACCGAAGTTGCGGGCAGTGTCACCAACCTGGCTTTTTTGCGTGCGCTTGCACGGCACGAGGGGTTTGTGGCGGGGCAGGTGGACACCGGGTTGATCGGGCGTGATCTGGAGGCGCTGGTCGTCGATCCTAGGCCCTGCACGCGCACGCTGGCGCTCGCGGCCGCTGCCGCGGCCGGGATTGATGCGCGTGTGCCAACGCAAGGCTTCAGCCTCTGGGCGCCGCTCGCGCAGGATATCCCACTCCTCCACGCCGGCGAGCTGATCGCAGCGCGGGTTGCGCATACTGGTCCCGGGCAGGGGAACGTTCTGCTTAGTGACGTGGCGCACAGCGTCGAGACCTCCGAGGCCGGTTGGCGTGTCGACGGAGCTCCAGTTTCGGCGCAGGTGGTGCAGCATGCGGCGGGCCTCAGTGTGTTCTGGGGAAACGGATATCATTTCACCCAGCCCGACCCGCTTGCGCGGGAAGGAACCGCGAGCGGCGGAGGAAATCTTGTCGAAGCCCCGATGCCCGGTCTTGTGAAGGCTGTCTTCGTGGCGCAGGGCGCGGCGGTCGAGGCCGGAGCGCGCCTGGCGGTGCTGGAGGCGATGAAAATGGAGCACACCTTAAGCGCGGTGCGAGACGGAATCGTAGCGGAGGTTTTTGTCACCGACGGTGCACAGGTGGAGGCCGGAGCAGCGCTGATCCGCCTCGAAGATCCTGATGAGGTTGCCGCATGATCCGGCTGCACCATTCGCCGCAGACCCGGTCGATGCGCACGCTTTGGCTGCTGACCGAACTGGGCGTCGAATTCGACTTGGTAACCTATTCATTTGACGGGTCACTCCAGTCGGAGGCTTATTTGCAGAAATCTCCGATCGGGCGCGTGCCCGCGTTGGAGATCGGCGATGCTGTCATGTTTGAAACCGGCGCCATTGCCGAAGTGCTGTGCGAACGCTTTTCGCCAGATGACTTGGGTCGCTCGCCCGACCACCCCGAGCGGATTGATTGGCTCACGTGGCTGCATTTTGCGGAAACGCTCAGCGTGCATGTGGCTGCGCTTACGCAGCAACATGTTATGCTCTTCAAGGACGAGATGCGTTCGCCTGTCATCATGAAACTGGAGACCAAGCGGCTTGCGAAGTGTTACGGCGCTGTGCAGGACCAACTGGCCCTTAGCGGGAGCGGGTTCGTGCTGCCCGGTGGGTTCACGGCGTGTGATGTCGGGTTGGGACAGGCGATCTATATGGGGCGCCACTTCCTGACGCTGGAAAGCTATCCCGGTTTGGCGGACTGGTACGCACGGATGGAGGCGCGCCCGGCGTTTCAAGCTTCCCTGCCAGAGCCCGGAAAAGGCCTGTATGCCAAACCGTTCTATGACTGGCAGGACTGGCAGTGACCGAGCGCGTGGAAATCTTCGAGGTCGGTCCGCGGGACGGGTTACAGAACGAAGCGCGGATCATCCCCACGGACGCCAAGGTGGCGTTAATCGACAAGCTAAGTGAAGCGGGCTTTCGCCGCATTGAAGTGGCGAGTTTCGTGAGTCCGAAATGGGTGCCGCAGATGGCCGACGGGGCCGAGGTGCTTGCCCGGATTCGGCGCGCAACGGGCGTGTCCTATGCCGCGCTTGTGCCGAACGAAAAGGGTCTGGATCGGGCCCGCGCTGCCAAGCCGGATGAAATCGCTGTCTTTGTAAGCGCGTCGGAAGGGTTCTCTAAAGCCAACCTCAACTGCACGATTGCGGAAAGCTTTGAGCGGTTCGCTCCGGTGCTGAAAGGTGCGGCCGAGGCTGGTCTGCCAGTGCGGGGCTATGTCTCCTGTGTAACTGACTGCCCGTTTGACGGACCGACTGCGCCCGCGGATGTGGCGCGCGTGGCTGCGCATCTGGCGGATATGGGGTGTTATGAGGTGTCTCTGGGCGAAACGCTGGGACGTGGGACGCCAGAGGCGGTGTCGGCGATGCTCGACGCGGTGCTGGCCGCCGTCCCGGCGGAAAGGGTCGCAGGTCATTTCCACGACACCTCTGGTCGGGCGCTTGAGAACATCGCCGTTGCATTGGAAGCGGGCGTGCGGGTGTTCGATGCCTCGGTTGGCGGGCTTGGCGGATGTCCTTATGCGCCGGGCGCCGCAGGTAATGTCGCAACAGAAGCCGTGATGGAATACGCGGACAGTTTGGGGTTTGAGACCGGGCTTGCGCCAGAGGTCGTTACCGAGGCGGCCGACATGGCCAGAAGACTGCGGAGGACCGCATGATGGTTTTCGAAACGATTGCGATCCGCATAGATGACCGCGGAGTGGCCACACTGACCCTGTCACGGGAAGACAAACACAACGCCATGTCTGCCCAGATGATCGCGGAACTGTCCGAGGCGGCAGAGGTTCTCGGCGTTGACGAACGTGTGCGGGTGGTGGTCTTGACCGGGGCAGGGCGGTCGTTCTGTGCCGGAGGCGACCTCGCCTGGATGCGGGCCCAGATGACGGCCGATGGTCCCACACGCGCGGCCGAGGCCCGAAAGCTCGCTGACATGCTGGGCGCATTGGATGTGATGCCGAAGCCGTTGATCGGACGTGTGCAGGGCCAAGCCTTTGGCGGTGGCATAGGTCTCATGTCGGTGTGCGATGTCGCCATAGGGATCACAGGTGCCAAATTTGGCCTCACGGAAGTGCGACTTGGCTTAATTCCTGCCACGATCGGCCCCTATGTCGTTGCGCGTATGGGCGCAGCGCGCGCAAGGCGCGTGTTCTTTTCCGGGCGCCTCTTTGGAGCGGACGAGGCCGTCGCGCTGGGCCTTTTGGCGAGGGTTGTCGCCCCGGAGGCGCTGGATGCTGCCATTGAGGCCGAGGTTGCCCCATACCTGTCCGCAGCTCCGGGGGCGGTGGCTGCTGGCAAGGCGCTGGTCGCGGAGTTAGGCGCCACCGCCAGCGCACGTCAGGTCGACTTAACCGTGCAGGCCTTGGTTGCGCGCTGGGAGGATAAGGAGGCTGCGGCCGGAATTGATGCGTTTTTCAGCAAGAAACCGCCGCCTTGGGCGTGAGGTGACGAGGCCCTCTTTGTTTCACAGTCGATCGCTTGCGCGATGCACAGGTTGTTGGTTTACTGACGGCTGAGACAATACTCACAACACACCAGAGAGGGGCAGTATCCATGACTTTGACACGCACAATCACTATCGCAGTTGCCTTTGTAGGTTTGGGCGCTTTGGCGGCCTGTTCCGACAATCAGAACGTGAACGCAGCAACCGGCGCACTGGTTGGCGCCGCGGCTGGAAACCAGATCGGCAGCGGCAGTGGCCGAACGGCGGCTACCTTGCTCGGTGCCGCTGCTGGCGCGCAGGTGGGTGCACAGCAGCCCACGAACTGATCGGCACGACAATACTTTTTGAGGCTGGCCTGGACCAAAAGGCCAGCCTTTGTGTTTTTCGCGATTTGGGAATTCGCCTGCGTCACCCCGCCGCTGGCGATGGCAGGGCAGGGCTTTACAATTCTGTGATGAAGAGCGTGTTTGCCGCAGTGCGGTTGGTTGACCGGCCTTGTGTGCAAAGGTAGACCACGCGCGTACGATCCTGCGTAGCCCCCGATCAAGCCGGGGTGGCGCCAGACCCTAGGCAAGGAGTCCCAGGTGGAAGAGCTGCTCAGAGAATACCTGCCAATCCTGATTTTTCTTGGGATTGCAATCGGTTTAGGGCTTGTCCTGATCCTTGCGGCGGTGGTGCTCGCGGTGCGTAATCCGGACCCCGAAAAGGTCAGCGCCTATGAATGCGGGTTCAATGCGTTTGACGATGCGCGCATGAAGTTCGACGTACGCTTTTACCTCGTGGCGATCCTGTTCATCATTTTTGACCTCGAGATTGCCTTCCTCTTCCCATGGGCCGTGGCTTTCCCTGAGATGTCCATGACCGCGTTCTGGTCAATGATGGTGTTCTTGGCGGTGCTTACCATAGGCTTTGCCTACGAGTGGAAGAAAGGAGCGTTGGAATGGGAGTGAGTACAGCGACCAACGACGCAGGGCCCGACAGAGAGTATGCCACGCAAGCGTTGAACTCTGAATTGCAGGACAAGGGCTTCTTGCTGACTTCTACGGAAGACATCATCAACTGGGCCCGCACCGGCTCGCTGCATTGGATGACCTTTGGCCTTGCCTGCTGTGCGGTGGAGATGATGCACACCTCTATGCCGCGCTACGATGCTGAGCGTTTTGGGATTGCCCCGCGGGCGTCTCCGCGCCAGTCAGATGTGATGATCGTTGCCGGAACCCTGACCAACAAAATGGCGCCAGCGCTGCGCAAAGTCTATGACCAGATGCCCGAGCCACGTTACGTGATCTCCATGGGCTCCTGCGCCAATGGCGGGGGATACTACCACTATTCCTACAGCGTTGTACGCGGCTGCGACCGGATCGTGCCAGTCGATATTTACGTGCCTGGCTGTCCGCCGACGGCAGAGGCGCTGCTCTACGGCATCCTGCAACTGCAGCGTAAGATCCGCCGTACGGGCACGCTGGTGCGCTGAGAAAGGATTACGGATGAGCGAAGCGCTTCAGGAGCTTGGCGCCTATATCGAGTTCAAGCGCCCCGACTGCGTGGTTTCGACCGAAGTTGCCTTCGGTGAGTTAACGGTGAAGGTCGTTCCCAACTCTCTGGTCGAGGTCGTGGGTTTTTTGAAATCCGACCCGCGCTGTGGGTTTTCGACCCTCGTGGACATAACGGCCGTCGATCATCCCGAGCGGGTCCAACGCTTCGATGTGGTGTACCACTTCCTGTCGATGTACCAGAACCACCGTGTTCGACTTCGCACACAGGTGCGGGAGAGCGAACTGGTGCCTTCTATCGTGTCCGAGCACCCATCCGCCAACTGGTTCGAGCGCGAGGTGTTCGACATGTTCGGGATCCTGTTCTCCGGGCACCCGGACCTGCGCCGCATCCTGACCGATTACGGGTTCCGCGGCTATCCTTTGCGCAAGGACTTCCCGACCACAGGCTATACCGAAGTGCGGTATGACGAGGAAAAGAAGCGCGTGGTTTACGAGCCGGTGAAGCTTGTGCAGGAATACCGCCAGTTCGATTTCATGAGCCCATGGGAAGGCGCGGAGTACATCCTGCCCGGTGATGAAAAGGGTGATGCCGACGCAGAGGGGGAGAAAGCCTGACGCATGGCTGATGTGACGCTTCTCTTCGGGATCGGGGCCACCAAGGCAGGCACCAGCTGGCTCCAGTTCTATCTGGAACGCCACCCCGAAGTGCACCTTTGGCGCCATAAGGAGCTTCACTATTTCGACGCTCTGGACCACGGCCGGGTCATGGAAACTATCGACCAGCTTTGCGAAAAACGTGGGGCGTATCGCGCCCGAATGAAATCGGCCTCCGAAAAAGATCAGGTGCGCCTGCGCCGCGATGTTGAAGAAATTGACCGTTATCTCGGACTCATCGGGCGAGGCGAAGAAAATGCCAAAGCGTATGTCGCCTTTTTGAAGAAGGGCCGCAAAGGGGCGAAAGTGGTTGGCGATATCACACCGGCCTATGCGCTGTTGTCCGAAGCACGCCTGAAAATGATGGCCGGCCTCGCCCCGGTCACCCGCTTTCTGTATGTATTACGCGATCCGATAGACCGGCTTTGGTCCAATATTCGTATGATGGCAGGCTGGAAAGGCGGATCCGAGGCAGAGATCGCGGAACGCGCCAACTGGATTTTCGATCGCTGGACCGAGGGGAAGGAACGCGCGGTTTCTGAGCGCTGTGATTACGTTGGCGCACTGGAACGCCTGACCGCTGCCGTGCCCGCTGAGGGTCGCCTGATCGCGTTCTATGACGACCTGTTTTCCCAGGACACGGCTGATCGCATCTGCGGCTTTCTCGGGGTGGCTCCGCATCCAGCCCCGCTGGAGCGTCGCGTTCACGAGGGGACTGTGGTTCCGCTGGATGCCACACGCACGGCGATTGCCGCTGGGCAGCTCGCTCCGCAATACGACTACGTCCGCACCATGTTCGGAGGCCTGCCAAAGAGCTGGCGCTCCGAGACTGTTGGAGTTTGACCGATGATGGATGGTACGAATTTCGAAGATACCCTGACGGGTGAACAGAAGATCCGGAACTTCAATATCAACTTCGGGCCGCAACACCCGGCAGCACATGGTGTTTTGCGGTTGGTTCTTGAGCTGGACGGCGAGATTGTAGAGCGCTGCGATCCGCATATCGGGCTTCTGCACCGCGGGACCGAGAAGCTGATGGAAAGCCGGACCTATCTGCAGAACTTGCCATATTTCGACCGGCTCGATTACGTGGCTCCGATGAACCAGGAACATGCCTGGTGTCTGGCGATTGAAAAGCTCACGGGCGTGGAAGTGCCGCGCCGGGCCTCGCTGATCAGAGTGCTTTACTCCGAGATCGGTCGCATCCTGAACCACCTGCTGAACGTGACCACTCAGGCGATGGATGTGGGGGCGCTGACCCCGCCGCTCTGGGGGTTCGAAGAGCGTGAAAAGCTCATGGTGTTCTACGAACGCGCCTGTGGTGCGCGGCTGCACGCGGCCTATTTCCGCCCCGGTGGGGTGCATCAGGACTTGCCTGATGCGCTGCTCGATGACATCGAAGCGTGGAGCCATGAGTTTCCCGAGGTCCTCGACGATATCGAGGGCCTGCTGACCGAGAACCGCATCTTCAAGCAGCGCAACTGCGATATCGGTGTCATCACCGAGCAGGAGATCCTCGACTGGGGCTATTCCGGCGTGATGGTACGCGGCTCGGGCCTCGCGTGGGACCTGCGCCGCGCGCAGCCCTACGAGTGCTACGACGAGTTTGAGTTCAAGATCCCGGTCGGCAAGAACGGCGATTGTTACGATCGCTACCTGTGTCGCATGGCGGAGATGCGCGAGAGTCTGTCGATTATTCAGCAAGCGATTGCCAAGTTGCGCGAAACGCCGGGCGATGTTCTCGCACGCGGCAAGATCACACCGCCGAAGCGGTCGGACATGAAAACCTCGATGGAAGCTCTGATCCATCACTTCAAGCTCTACACCGAGGGCTTCCACGTGCCTGCGGGAGAGGTCTACGCAGCCGTCGAAGCGCCCAAGGGCGAGTTCGGCGTCTACCTCGTCGCCGATGGCTCGAACCGACCCTACCGCGCGAAACTGCGCGCGCCGGGCTTCCTGCATCTGCAATCGATGGATCACGTCGCCTCGGGCCATCAGCTCGCCGACGTCTCGGCGATCATCGGCACGATGGACGTTGTGTTCGGGGAGATTGACCGGTGATGAACGCGCCTCTGTTTCTTCTTTGCAAAAATACTCCTGCCGGAGGCGTCCGCGCGTTCGGCCAGACCGAAAGGGTGTAACGGATGCTCCGCCGTCTTCACCAAGACCAACCCGACAGCTTCGCCTTCACGCCGGAAAACCAGGCCTGGGCAGAGGCGCAGATCACCAAGTTTCCCGAAGGCCGTCAGGCCAGCGCGATCATTCCGATCCTCTGGCGCGCACAGGAACAGGAGGGCTGGCTGACCCGTCCGGCGATCGAGTACGTCGCCGAGATGCTCGATCTGGCCTATATCCGGGCACTGGAAGTCGCGACGTTTTACTTCATGTTTCAGCTGCAACCCGTTGGGTCTGTTGCGCATATTCAGGTGTGCGGGACGACCTCCTGCATGATCTGCGGCGCCGAGGACCTGATCGGGGTCTGCAAGGAAAAGATCGCGCCGAACGCCCATGAGCTGAGCCCGGATGGCAAGTTCAGCTGGGAGGAGGTGGAATGCCTCGGCTCCTGCGCGAACGCCCCCATGGCGCAGATCGGCAAGGACTATTACGAGGATCTGACCGCCGAAAGCTTCGCGGCCTTGATCGACAAGATGGCGGCGGGCGAGGTGCCGGTGCCGGGTCCGCAGAACGGGCGCTACGCGTCCGAGCCGCTGGGTGGCCTGACCAGTCTCACTGAGTACGAAGCCGGCAAGGACCCCTATAACGCGTCCGTGCGCCTTGCAGTCGATTTGCAGGACACGATTAAGCGCATTGACGGGTCCGAGGTGCCGCTGCTGACGCCTTGGTTGCCCGCAGGCGCTGAGATCCCTGAGCGGCGTCCCGCCAACAAACCCGCCGAGCCAGCCGTCGTGAAAGCCACATCCCAAGTCGAGACTGTCGTTGCCACGAAGGTACAACCCAGTGCCGCGCTGGCGGGGGAGGCCGAGCTGGCCAGTCGTAAGGGCACCTGGCGCTACGCAGGGACGACCACGACCGTGGCGGACAAGCCCGCTATGCTGAGCGCCGCGCGTGCGGAAGGCGCGGATGACCTGAAGCGGATCAAAGGTGTCGGGCCGAAGCTGGAGACGTTGTTGAATTCCATGGGCGTCTACCATTTCGACCAGATCGCCGCCTGGAGCGCGGCTGAACTTGCCTGGGTCGATGACAACCTTGAAGGCTTTAAGGGCCGTGCCTCCCGCGATGAGTGGATTTCTCAGGCTAAAGTACTGGCAACAGGGGGAGAGACAGAGTTTTCATCGCGCGTTACAAAAGGGCATGGTGATTAAACAACGGTCCTAACGAAACGGGGAGATTTGGCATGGCACCGCAAAAAGCTGATTACACCTGCGCAATAGTGTGCTGGGGCGTTGGAATCCTGCTTGGGGTTCTGACAACCGCAGGGTTGATGGTAGTTGGATGGACTTTCCTGCAGGGGGCCTTCATGGGCATTCTGGCATGGCTGGTCGTCGGAGGCTTTTTGTCATTCGCAGTCTGTACCACGCCGAAACCTGCAGCGACACCTGCGGAGGCCAGCGCCAAATTGCAGGCGGATCTGGCGGCGGCTCAGGCGCGCGTCCAAGGCGGAGCACCGGCACCCAGTAAGCCTGCGCCGGCCGCACCCGCACCAGAGCCCGCTCCGGCGCCAGCGGCAAAGGCCGCGCCCGCACCCGCACCTGCCGCTGAGGCCGCGTCCAAAGTGAAACCGAGCCCGGCCCTCGCTGGTGAGGCAGAACTCGCCGCACGCAAGGGTGACTGGAAATATGACAATGGCTTTGAGCCTGCTGCGGCTCCGGCCGCCGCTCCGGCGGTTCCGGAAGGTAAGCCCGCTGGCCTCGATGCTCCGCATGGCGGCGCTGCCGACGATTTGAAGAAAATCAAGGGTGTGGGGCCAAAGCTTGAGAAGCTTCTGAACTCCCATGGCTTTTTTCATTTCGGCCAGATTGCGAATTGGTCGGCGTCTGATGTGGCTTGGGTTGACGAGAATCTTGTCGGGTTCAAGGGCAGGGCCACCCGTGACGAATGGGTAGATCAGGCCAAGAAACTGGCCGCTGGAGAAGAAACAGCGTTCTCGAAACGGGTTGAAGACGGCGACGTATACTAAGAGGACCAAGATGAAACCCCATGATCCAGACGACCACGCCCGCGTTATGCAGGCTCGCACGGCGGCGATCGTTGTCGCTGCGACCATGGTGCTCTGGATCGGGGCGAATTTTGCAGGGCGCGAGTTGGGTCTTCCGGTCCGCTACGTGTTCCTGATCGATTTCGCCGCTTTGGCTGCCTTTTTCTGGGCGCTGGTGGTGGGTGTGAAACTCTGGCGCGCGCGCCAGACCAAGGAGTGAGCGATGCTGCAAGATCAGGACCGGATCTTCACCAACATTTATGGCATGCATGACCGCACTTTGGCGGGCGCGCGAGCGCGGGGCCATTGGGACGGCACCGCGAAACTTCTCGAGAAGGGCCGTGACGCCATTGTCGAGGAGATGAAAAAAAGCGGCTTGCGCGGCCGGGGCGGGGCCGGATTCCCCACCGGGCTGAAATGGTCCTTCATGCCCAAAGAAAGCGATGGTCGACCGCACTATCTTGTTGTGAATGCTGATGAATCCGAGCCCGGCACCTGCAAAGACCGGGAGATCATGCGCCATGACCCTCATACGCTGATCGAGGGCTGCCTGATCGCCTCCTTCGCGATGGGGGCGCATGTCAGCTATATCTACATTCGCGGCGAGTATATTCGCGAGCGCGAGGCGCTGCAGGCCGCGATTGATGAAGCCTATGATGCGGGCCTTCTGGGCAAGAACGCGGCCGGGTCCGGCTGGGATTTCGACCTCTATCTCGCACATGGGGCTGGCGCCTATATTTGCGGCGAAGAAACAGCGCTGATCGAAAGCCTTGAAGGCAAAAAGGGCATGCCGCGCATGAAGCCGCCATTCCCGGCGGGCGCAGGACTCTATGGATGCCCCACAACAGTCAACAATGTTGAGTCGATCGCGGTCGTACCGACAATCCTGCGGCGTGGCGGCGATTGGTTTGCGCAGTTTGGGCGGCCCAACAATTCGGGCACAAAGCTCTTCGCGATCTCGGGCCATGTGAACCATCCCAGCGTGGTCGAAGAGGCGATGAGCCTGAGCTTCGAGGAGCTGATCGACAAGCACTGCGGCGGTATTCGGGGCGGCTGGGACAACCTCAAGGCGGTGATCCCAGGCGGGTCTTCGGTGCCCTGTGTGCGCGGCGAGGACATGCGCGACGCGACCATGGATTTCGACTATCTGCGCGGCGAGCTTGGTTCCGGCCTCGGTACGGCGGCGGTGATTGTGATGGATCAGTCCACGGACATCATCAAGGCGATCTGGCGGCTGTCGAAGTTCTACAAACACGAAAGCTGCGGTCAATGCACGCCCTGTCGCGAGGGGACAGGCTGGATGATGCGCGTCATGGACCGGTTGGTGCGTGGTGAAGCCGAGCTCGAGGAAATCGACATGCTCTTCGACGTGACAAAACAGGTCGAAGGCCACACGATCTGCGCGCTCGGCGATGCGGCTGCGTGGCCGATTCAGGGTCTGATCCGCAACTTCCGCGATGAGATCGAGGATCGGATCAAGGCGCAGAAGACGGGCCGCGTCACGGCCGCGATGGCGGCGGAGTGATCCGCACTGCAGTCATATCTTGCCTGCTTCTGGCAGGCATGGCGCAGGCTGCGGACAAACGCCCGGCCCCTGGCTACCTCTCTGACATGTTCGCGCAGGTCTATGCGGCTGAAACGCTGGCTCACTGGTGTCCGACTGTGGCTGTCAATCCAGACAGCGTGGAAAAGGCGTGGCTTGAGGTTTTTGAACGCCTGGATGCGGATGGCTTCGACGCGATGCGCGAGGACAACAGAATGGACGACCCAAGCGATGCGATCGGCGCCGCCGTGGAGATCTGGGCACGCAAGCGCAGCCTGACCGAAGCTTCGGAGCCGTCGGACGTTTGCCGTGCAGCGGACCAGGAAATCGCTGAACGGACCTTGATCGGCAGCTTCTTGAAAAGGACAGCCGGATGATCCGTATCTGCACATGTTTGCTGCTCACAACCGGAGCCGCTTTTGCGCAAGAGCTGCGCCCGGCACCCAGTTACTACACGGACTCTGTGTTTGCTGTGACAATGGCGGAAGCGCTGGCGCAGGGCTGCAGCCGAGTGGGCATCAATTTTGGCGCCATTCAGGACCGGATGACCATGCTGGAAGCCCGGCTGGAAGAGGATGGATTTAACACCGAAACGCCGTTTGACCAGATGATAGACCCGAGCCCAATTTTCGGAGCCATGCAGCAGGATTTCCTCGCCAAACACCCGATCGAGGGCAAAGGCGAAGAGGCCGTCTGCGGTGCGGCCGCGGTTGAGATTGCAAACGAGACAATGATTGGCGCACTTCTGCTGGAGGCACCGGAATGAGCATGCCGAAGGGATATCACCTTGCCCAGCTGAATATCGGCCGTTTGGTGGCGGATACCGATGATCCGCGAGTGCGGGAGTTTATGGAAGCCCTGGACATGGTGAACGGGCTTGGCAAACGGATGCCGGGCTTCGTGTGGATGATGGAGGGCTCAGGCGAGCCTGGCATGGGCAACACGGAGGCCAAGATCGACGGTGACCCGCGGTTTGTCTCGAACCTGACCGTCTGGGAAGATGTGGAGAGCTTGGAGAAATTCGTCTGGGGCACGATCCACAAACGGTTTTATGACCGCAGGGCCGAGTGGTTTGAAGTGCTCGGCGCAATGCATTTCGTCATGTGGTGGGTGCCGGAGGGTCATCAACCAACGCTCGACGAAGCCCTCGCGCGGCTGGAGCATCTAAAGACCCACGGAAATAGTGACCACGCGTTCGGCTGGTCGTACCTGGACGAGGCACGCATGTGGAGAACCCATGCCTGTGCGCCCGTTGCTGCGGAGTAGCGGGATGGATCTGCGCGATCTTTCAGACGTGATTAAGGCAAGAAATGCAGGGCTCGCCGGGTCCTCATTCGAGGATGCCGATCTGTCGCGCGCGCGGTTTCAAGACGTGAACCTGAGCGGCGCCGTGTTTCAGGACGTGAATATGACAAACGTGTCCATCGACGATGCGAACTTAACTGGAATGACCATTCGCGGCGTAAAGGTCACGGACCTGATTGACGCCTACGAGCAATCGAAAGGGAAAGACGATGTCTGACCTGAGAAAAATCATCATCGACGACCGCGAGATCGAGGTCGACCCGGCACTTACACTGATCCAGGCCTGTGAAGTGGCCGGGATCGAAGTGCCGCGGTTCTGCTACCATGAGCGGCTGTCAATTGCCGGTAACTGCCGGATGTGTCTGGTGGAAGTGGTCGGTGGGCCGCCCAAACCTGCAGCGTCCTGCGCAATGCAAGTCAAGGACCTGCGTCCCGGTCCTGAGGGGCAGCCGCCGGTGGTCAAAACCAATTCACCGATGGTGAAAAAGGCCCGTGAAGGGGTGATGGAGTTCCTGCTGATCAATCACCCGCTCGATTGCCCGATTTGCGATCAAGGCGGCGAATGCGATTTGCAGGACCAGGCCATGGCCTATGGTGTCGATTTCTCACGCTACCGCGAACCGAAGCGCGCCGCGACCGAGTTGAACCTCGGACCCCTCGTGGAAACGCATATGACGCGCTGTATCTCCTGCACCCGCTGTGTCCGCTTCACGACAGAAGTCGCGGGCATCACCCAGATGGGACAGACTGGCCGGGGCGAGGACAGCGAGATCACCTCCTATCTGAACCAGACGCTCGCCTCTAATCTTCAGGGAAACATCATTGACCTGTGCCCGGTGGGCGCACTGGTCTCGAAACCCTATGCCTTCACCGCACGACCATGGGAGCTGACCAAGACCGAGACCATTGACGTGATGGACGCTCTTGGCTCGAGCATCCGCGTTGACACGAAGGGGCGCGAGGTGATGCGGATCCTGCCGCGGAATCATGACGGCGTGAACGAGGAGTGGATTTCCGACAAGACGCGCTTCGTGTGGGACGGCCTGCGACGTCAGCGGCTGGACAAACCCTATGTGCGCGTCGATGGCAAGCTTAAGCCTGCCAGCTGGGCCGAGGCGCTGTCCGCGGCCGCTACGGCGATGAAGGGCAAAAAGATAGCGGGTCTGGTAGGGGATCTTGTACCGGTCGAAGCTGCCTTCGCCTTGAAGCAGCTGACTGAAAAACTTGGTGGAACGGTGGAATGCCGCACGGATGGCGCGCGGCTTCCTGCAGGCAACCGCTCTGCCTATGTGGGCACAGCGACCATCGAGGACATCGACACGGCAGACCACATCGTGCTTGTAGGGTCGAACCCGCGGACGGAGGCGCCGGTTCTGAACGCCCGTCTCCGCAAGGCGTGGCTCGCGGGGGCCGATGTTTCGGTCATCGGCGAAGATGACGATCTGACCTTCGATGCCGTTCATCTGGGCACCGGGCGCGATGCGCTGATTGATCTGGTCAAGAACGCCGCTCCAATGGATGACAAGAACGTCATCGTCATCGTGGGGCAGGGCGCATTGCGAGAGGCCGATGGCGAGGCCGTGCTAAGCCAGGTGATGGCGCTGACCGAAAGAATGGGCGCTAAGATGCTGGTTCTGCACACCGCGGCCGCGCGGGTCGGGGCACTCGACGCTGGTTGCGTGACCGACGGTGGGCTCAAAGCGGCAGTCGCGGATGCAGAGGTGATCTATAACCTCGGGGCCGATGAAGTCGACATCGATCCGGGCGCCTTCGTGATCTATCAGGGCAGCCATGGTGACCGCGGCGCGCACCGTGCAGATGTGATTCTGCCGGGTGCCGCGTACACTGAGGAACAAGGGCTCTTCGTAAACACCGAAGGACGCCCGCAACTGGCGCTGCGCGCTGGGTTTGCCCCCGGGGACGCCAAAGAGAACTGGGCAATCCTGCGGGCACTTTCGGCTGAAGCTGGCGCGCAACTTGCGTATGACAGTCTTGTCCAACTCCGGCAGGCACTGGTTGCAGAGGTCCCGCATCTAAAAACAATCGACACGGTGCCCGAGAATGACTGGCAACCATTGGTGCTGACCTCGCCTGCAAACGCAGAATTCCGCGGAGCGGTTGCAGATTTCTACCTGACCAACCCGATCGCGCGCGCGTCTACTCTGATGGCGGAACTGAGTGCGATGTCTCGGAGCAAAGAGGACCCAGCGATCGCAGCGGAATAAACACTCAGGTGGGCCAGTTGCTTGGCTCGTTTCGCTCTGGCGGCGTGTTTGTGATCACAATCTGGTCGTTGGTAGAAAAAAGCGGACAAAAATGCGCGACACGGGCGCACATTTGGTGTCCCAGCTATGGTCATTGCGGGCGTTTTAGGGGTATCCGATGCGCGCGTTGACCGCCTAGACAAGGCGCTCTGACCCAACAGAGCAGAATGACAAAGACGCACCTGCGCCGTCCGGCGTTTGAAGCGAAAGGCGATGTGAGGAAACATGGCTGACTTCTTTACGACCACGCCGGGCATTGCGCTCATCATCGTGGGCCAGTCCCTAGCGGTGGTGGCCTTCGTCATGGTCTCACTGCTGTTCCTCGTTTATGGCGACCGGAAGATCTGGGCAGCGGTACAGATGCGGCGCGGGCCGAATGTGGTGGGCGCTTTTGGCTTGCTGCAGACTGTCGCTGACGCGCTGAAATACGTGGTCAAAGAGGTCGTGGTCCCTGCCGGCGCGGATAAGCCGGTGTTCATGCTCGCGCCGATGACCAGCTTCGTTCTGGCGCTGTTGGCCTGGGCCGTAATCCCGTTCAACGACACCTGGGTTCTGGCAGATCTCAATGTTGCGATCCTGTACGTCTTCGCGATCTCGTCGCTCGAGGTGTATGGCGTGATCATGGGTGGCTGGGCGTCGAACTCCAAATACCCGTTCCTTGGGAGCTTGCGATCTGCCGCGCAGATGATTTCCTATGAAGTTTCGATCGGCCTGATCATCATCGGCGTGATCATCTCTACCGGGTCGATGAACTTCGGCGATATCGTGCGGGCGCAGGACACAGGTTACGGCTTTTTTGGCTGGTACTGGCTGCCTCATCTGCCGATGGTCTTTTTGTTCTTCATTTCCGCGCTGGCCGAGACGAACCGACCACCCTTTGACTTGCCTGAAGCGGAATCCGAACTCGTTGCCGGGTATCAGGTGGAATACTCCTCCACCCCGTTCCTGCTGTTCATGGCGGGCGAATACATCGCCATCTTCCTGATGTGCGCACTTATCACCTTGCTGTTCTTCGGCGGCTGGCTGTCGCCCATTCCGGGCCTGCCCGATGGGGCGCTCTGGATGGTTGCGAAGATGGCGTTCTTCTTTTTCCTCTTTGCCATGGTGAAGGCGATCGTGCCCCGGTATCGCTACGACCAGTTGATGCGGCTTGGATGGAAAGTCTTCCTGCCGTTCTCGCTCTTCTGGGTCGTGCTGGTTGCGTTCCTTGCGAAGTTCGAGCTTTTCGGCGGGGCCTATGCCCGTTGGGCGATTGGGGGCTGATATGACACAGATCGACTATACCCGCGCGGCCAAGTACTTCCTGCTGGCGGATTTCTTCGCCGGGTTCAAAATGGGGCTGAAGTACTTCTTCAAACCCAAGGCAACGCTGGCCTATCCGCACGAGAAGGGCCCGCTGTCCCCGCGCTTCCGGGGCGAACACGCGCTGCGCCGCTACCCGAATGGCGAGGAACGCTGTATCGCGTGTAAGCTGTGCGAGGCGGTGTGCCCGGCGCAGGCCATCACCATCGACGCCGAGCCCCGCGAAGACGGCTCGCGCCGCACCACCCGCTATGACATCGACATGACGAAATGCATCTATTGCGGCTTCTGCCAGGAAGCCTGCCCGGTAGATGCCATCGTCGAAGGGCCGAATTTCGAGTTCGCCACCGAAACCCGCGAAGAGCTGTTCTATGACAAGGAAAAGCTCCTCGACAACGGGGAACGCTGGGAGGCTGAAATCGCCCGCAACCTCGAACTGGATGCGCCCTACCGATGAGTGACCAGAATTCCAACAACCCGTTCGCACTGCTGATGGAACAGAGCCAGGCCTGGGCCAAGGCAATGAACCCGGCGCTGGAAAGCTTCACGCCCAAGGGGTTCGAAAAGCTCTGGCCGACCGTCCCTGCCGAGGTGATGGAAGCCATGATGGGCCAGACGTTCAATCCCGGCGGGCTCGATGCGAAAACGCGGCTTATGCTGACTTTGGCGGGGCTGACGATCCACGGTGCGCAGGCCGAAGCCCAGATCCGCATGACCGTCCGCCATCTGGTGGAGGCTGGGGCTACGAAGCAGGAGATCGCCGAGACCATCGGGCAGGTTGCCATGTTTGCCGGCATCCCGGCGATGACCAAGGCGATGGAACTGGCAACCGAGGTGCTGGATGATGCACCGGAGGAGGGCGAATGACCGTCGCGGATTTCACCTTCTACATTTTCGCGATCACGGTTGTGACGGCGGGTTTGTTTGTCGTGCTGGCCCGCAACCCGGTGCATTCCGTGCTGTGGTTGATCCTTGCGTTTCTGTCGTCCGCGGGCCTGTTCGTGCTGCTTGGGGCCGAGTTTGTCGCGATGCTGCTCATCATCGTCTATGTCGGCGCGGTGGCGGTGCTGTTCCTGTTCGTTGTGATGATGCTGGATGTTGATTTCGCCGAGTTGAAGGCGGAGATGACCAAATATATGCCGCTCGCGCTGCTGATCGGCGTCGTTCTTCTGATGCAGTTGGGCATGGTGTTCGGGAACTGGAGCTTCTCGGAAGAAGCGCTGGCACAACGCGGGGCTGTCGCCCCGGATCTGAACGAGGTTCAGAACACCGCGGCACTTGGACTGCTGCTTTATGACAAATACTTTCTGCTCTTCCAGCTCGCGGGGCTGATCCTGCTTGTCGCGATGGTGGGGGCCATCATGCTGACCCTGCGCCACCGGGTGGATGTAAAGCGTCAGGATGTACTGGCGCAGATGTATCGCGACCCCGAGCAAGCGATGGAACTGAAAGACGTCAAGCCCGGACAGGGCTTGTAAGAAACGACCGAGGGACCGAATGGTCGAAAAGATGCAGATCCTGAGCAAAGGGGCCGCGGCTCCGGTTGCGATGATGCTTATGGCGGCCAACCCCGCCATGGCGCTGGATCTGGCGTCGTGCGAGCGGCTTACGCATCCCTCCCATGGGGGCGAGGATGCGCACCGTGATCTGGGCGGCGGATACGTGATGTATCGCAGCTGGTGGTCCCAGGAGGGCGTGTTCCACGACTACCATGTGGCCGATTGTGCAGCCGGGCGGGCGCTGAGCCTGCGCGCCCATGAAGAACGCATGTCCGACCGCCTGCCATTTGACCGCCGTTTCGCTGTGGAACAAAAGCTGGAAGCCTTCGCCGACTGGGATCCGCTGTTTTACGACCTCGACCGTCTTGCTGACACGCTTGAAGCAACCGCGAAAGATCTGCGCGTTGCTGATTTCGCCGACACACCCTGCGCCTGCGCCGCCGCTTACCCCGGCCTGAGCCCCGCGCGCCCGTATACGGAGACGCTGCAATGAACCGCCATCAGCCCGAAAGGGACGCCCCATGATCGGACTTGAGCATTACCTGACCGTCGCGGCGGCGCTTTTCGTGATCGGGATTTTCGGCATCTTCCTGAACCGCAAGAACGTCATCGTCATCCTGATGTCGATCGAGCTGATGCTGCTGGCGGTCAACATCAACCTCGTCGCTTTCTCGGCCTTCCTTGGGGATCTGGTGGGGCAGGTGTTCACTCTGTTTGTGCTGACCGTCGCCGCCGCCGAGGCTGCGATTGGCCTGGCAATCCTCGTCTGTTTCTTCCGCAACCGTGGCACGATCGCGGTGGAAGACGTCTCGAATATGAGGGGCTGAGCAGATGGAAGCGATTATCCTCTTTGCCCCGCTGGTCGGTGCCATTATCTGCGGTTTCGGCTGGAAGTTCATCGGTGAAACCGCTGCCATGTGGGTCGCCACAGGCCTTCTGTTCCTGTCGGCTGTCCTGTCGTGGTTCGCCTTTCTGACCTTCGACGGCGTGACTGAGCAGGTGCAACTTTTCCGCTGGATCGAAAGCGGAAGCTTCGTGGCCGACTGGTCGATCCGGATGGACCGGTTGACCGCGATCATGCTGATCGTGGTGACGACGGTGTCCTCGCTCGTGCACCTTTACTCGTTTGGCTACATGGACCACGACCCGCAATGGCGGGAAGGGGAGACCTATAAGCCCCGGTTCTTCGCCTATCTGAGCTTCTTTACCTTCACCATGCTGATGCTGGTGACGGCGGATAACCTGCTGCAGATGTTCTTCGGATGGGAGGGCGTGGGCGTCGCGTCTTACCTTCTGATCGGCTTTTACTGGCGCAAACCTTCCGCCGGCGCGGCCGCCATGAAAGCGTTCATCGTGAACCGGGTGGGCGATTTCGGGTTCCTGCTGGGGATTTTCGCGACCTACGTGCTTTTCGACAGCGTCCAGTTTTCGGTCATCTTCTCGGAAGTGAGCCAGATGCAGGACGCCACGCTTACGTTCCTGTGGCGCGACTGGCCTGCACTGGAGCTGATTGCGTTCCTGTTGTTCATCGGCGCAATGGGCAAGTCGGCACAACTGTTTCTACACACATGGCTGCCTGACGCGATGGAGGGCCCGACCCCGGTATCGGCTCTGATCCACGCCGCGACCATGGTGACGGCGGGTGTATTTCTGGTCTGCCGCATGTCCCCGATCATGGAGTTTGCGCCGACAGCGATGACATTTGTGACCTTTATCGGGGCCACAACGGCGTTCTTTGCCGCGACCGTTGGTCTGGTCCAGAACGACATCAAACGTGTGATCGCCTATTCGACCTGTTCGCAGCTTGGCTACATGTTCGTGGCCGCGGGCGTCGGCGTTTACTCGGTCGCGATGTTCCACCTGTTCACGCACGCCTTCTTCAAGGCGATGCTGTTTCTTGGCGCAGGCTCGGTCATCCACGCGATGCACCACGAGCAGGACATGCGCAATTACGGCGCGCTGCGCAAGAAAATCCCCTACACGTTCTGGGCGATGATGATTGGCACGCTGGCGATCACCGGGGTGGGCATTCCGCTGACGGGCTGGATTGGCTTTGCGGGCTTTGCCTCCAAGGATGCGGTGATCGAAAGCGCCTTTGCGGGCACAAACTCCATGTCGATGTATGCGTTCTGGATGCTGGTGATCGCCGCGCTGATGACGAGTTTCTACAGCTGGCGGCTCATGTTCCTAACCTTCTATGGGGAGGCGCGTGGCGACAAGCATACGCATGAGCACGCCCATGAAAGCCCGAAGGTCATGCTGATCCCGCTGGGTGTTCTTGCGGTGGGTGCGATCTTCGCCGGTGCGATCTGGTATGGCAGCTTCTTTGGAAAGACCAACGAGGTCTTTAAGTTCTTTGGCGGTGAATACGAATCCCCGAGCGTTGAACTTGCGGCCGAGGTCGCTGACCGCAGCCCAAAAGCGTCGGAGTTGAAATACGTGATGGCGGGGGAGCCGGGGGATGCCGGGATCTACATCGCACCTGAGAATACCACTTTGCACGAGGCGCATTACGTCCCCACTTGGGTGAAGCTGTCGCCGTTCGTGTCGATGGTTCTGGGCCTCCTGACAGCGTATCTGTTCTACATCCATAAGCCGAGCCTGCCGAAGACCTTCGCCGAGGCGCTCTGGCCCGTCTATAACTTCATCTACAACAAATGGTACTTCGACGAGATCTACGATGCCGTCTTCGTGCGACCGTCTAAGGCGATCGGCCGCTTCCTGTGGAAATGGGGGGATGGCGCGACCATTGACGGTGGCATCAACGGTCTTGCGATGGGGGTGATCCCGTTCATCACCAAGCTCGCAGGGCGGGCGCAGTCCGGGTACCTGTTCCATTATGCCTTCGCGATGGTGCTTGGGATCACGATCCTTGTCACCTGGATGATGATCGGCGGAGGGGCTGAGTAATGGACAACCTCCTTTCCATCATCACCTTCACGCCTGCGCTTGCGGCATTGATCCTCGCGGTCTTTCTGCGCGGTGATGATGAAGCGGCACAACGCAACGCCAAATGGCTCGCGCTGATTGCGACCTCGGCCACGTTCCTGCTGTCGCTGATCCTTCTCTTTGAATTCGATCCCGCGAACACCGGCTTCCAGTTCGTCGAGGAAAGCCCATGGGTGTTCGGTCTGACCTATAAGATGGGGGTCGACGGGATCTCTGTCCTGTTCGTCTTGCTGACCACCTTCCTGATGCCGATCACCATCGGGGCCTGCTGGACGGTGGAGCATCGGGTTAAGGACTACATGATTGCCTTCCTTGTGCTGGAAACGCTGATGCTCGGCGTGTTCTGCGCGCTCGACATGGTGCTGTTCTATCTGTTCTTCGAGGCCGGTCTGATCCCGATGTTCCTGATCATCGGCATCTGGGGCGGAGCGAACCGGATCTACGCGGCATTCAAATTCTTTCTTTACACGCTGCTGGGCTCGCTCCTGATGCTGGTTGCGATGATCGCGATGTATGTGGATGCCGGGACGACCGATATCCCGACACTTCTGAACCACCAGTTCTCCACTGGTACGATCGAGCTCTTTGGTTTCCACATCATCGGCGGACTTCAGGTCCTTTTGTGGCTCGCGTTCTTTGCATCGTTTGCGGTGAAAATGCCGATGTGGCCGGTGCACACCTGGTTGCCGGATGCGCATGTGCAGGCCCCGACGGCCGGCTCGGTTGTGCTGGCCGCGATCCTTCTGAAGATGGGCGGCTACGGCTTCCTGCGGTTCAGCCTGCCGATGTTCCCTGTGGCTTCTGACATCCTCGCCCCGCTGGTGTTTTGGATGTCAGCGATTGCGATCGTTTACACCTCGCTCGTGGCGCTGGTGCAGGAGGATATGAAGAAACTGATCGCGTATTCCTCTGTCGCCCATATGGGTTACGTGACGATGGGCATCTTCGCTGCCAACCAACAGGGCGTTGACGGCGCAATCTTCCAGATGCTCAGCCACGGGTTCATTTCCGGAGCACTCTTCCTTTGCGTCGGTGTGATCTACGACCGGATGCACACGCGCGAGATCGACGCCTATGGCGGTCTGGTCAACCGGATGCCAGCCTACGCGCTAATCTTTATGCTCTTCACGATGGCCAATGTGGGGCTGCCGGGCACGTCGGGCTTCATCGGGGAATTCCTGACGCTGGTTGGCATCTTCCAGGCCAACACGCTGGTGGCTCTGGTGGCCACCTCGGGCGTGATCCTGTCGGCGGGTTATGCGCTCTGGCTTTATCGGCGTGTGGTCTTTGGGGACCTGATCAAAGAAAGCCTGAAAACTATCAGCGACATCACCCCGCGCGAGCGGGCGCTGTTCGCACCGCTTGTCGCAATGACCATTCTGCTGGGGGTGTATCCGAGCCTCGTGACCGACATCATCGGCCCGTCCGTGGCCGATCTGCTGACCCAGTATTCCGCTGCCGTGGAGGCCTTCGTGCCGGATACCATGCATGCGGCCACCGGACATGGAGGGTGATCCCATGATCGCGCAAGACCTTTTCACACTCCTGCCCGAGATCGTGCTGGCCCTCTACGCGATGGCGGCGCTGATGTTCGGTGTCTGGACGGGCAAAGACCGGACTGCGCCGATGCTGGTCTGGGCAACGTCGGGTATCTTCATAGCGCTGGCGCTCTGGATTGGGTTGAACGGGCAGGGCACCACGATGGCGTTCGGCGGAATGTTTATCGACGACAGCTTTTCCCGCTTCGCCAAGATCACCATTCTGGTGGCGGCGGCCGCAGTGCTGCTTATGAGCCAGGATTACCTCGCAAAGATTGGCATCCTGAAGTTTGAATACCCTGTTCTGGTCAGCCTTGCGGCCGTCGGCATGATGATGATGGTCTCCTCGGGGGATCTCATCGCGCTCTACATGGGGCTGGAGCTGCAATCGCTTGCGCTTTACGTGATTGCTGCGATGCACCGCGATAACACGCGCTCGACCGAGGCTGGGCTCAAGTATTTCGTGCTGGGCGCGCTCAGCTCGGGCCTTCTGCTCTATGGAGCGTCGCTGGTCTATGGCTATTCGGGCACGACGCTCTTTTCCGGCATAATCGGTGCGGCGTCCGAAGGTGATCTGTCGCTTGGGCTTCTCTTCGGTCTGGTTTTTGTCATGGCGGGTCTGGCCTTCAAGGTCTCAGCCGCCCCGTTCCACATGTGGACGCCGGACGTGTATGAAGGCTCGCCCACACCGGTCACGGCCTTCTTTGCGACGGCACCGAAAGTCGCCGCGATGTGTCTGTTTGCGCGCGTGGTTTTCGACGCCTTCGGAAATGTCGTCAGCGACTGGCAGCAGATCATCGCCTTCCTGTCTGTGGTATCGATGTTTCTCGGGGCCATCGCTGCGATTGGTCAGACCGACATCAAGCGCCTGATGGCGTATTCTTCGATCGCACATATGGGGTACGCTCTCATGGGACTTGCCGCTGGCACGGTCGAGGGTGTGCAGTCGATGCTGATCTACATGGCAATATACGTGACCATGAACATTGGTACCTTCGCCTTCATTCTATGTATGGAGCGGGATGGGCAGTCCGTCACCTCCATCTCGGCGTTGAACCAATTCTCCTCCCGCGAGCCGGGCAAGGCGCTTGCGCTGCTGATTCTGATGTTCAGCCTCGCAGGAATCCCGCCGCTGGTTGGATTCTTTGCGAAATTCGGTGTGCTGCTCGCTGCTGTGGATGCTGGCTTGGTCTGGCTGGCGGTGGCAGGCGTGATCGCGTCGGCGATCGGGGCGTTCTACTACCTGCGGATCGTCTACTACATGTATTTCGGCGAAGAGACCGAGGCGCTGGAGGCGAAAATGCCACCCGTACAATACGCTTTCCTGATGGCTTCGGCCGTGATTATGCTGGTCGGTGTGGCCGGTTTCTTCGGGGTGGAAGGCTCGGCACTGGCGGCGGCGGAAGCGCTTGTCAACTGATCTGAGCTGGCCTGCAAACATTGAAAAGCGGGTGCTGGCGGAAGTCGACAGCACCAACGCCGAGGCTGCGCGGATAGCGCACACGCTAGCGGGTCCGACCTGGATACTGGGTCTGCACCAGACCGCCGCGCGCGGGCGTCGGGGGCGGGCGTGGGCAAACCCTCCGGGCAACTTTGCAGCGACGCTGGTTATGCGTCCGTCTGAGCCAGCCGAACGTGTAGCGCTCCGGTCGTTTGTTGCAGCACTGGCCTTGCGCGACGCGTTTGTGTTGGCAAGCGGACGTCCCGAGGCTTTCTCGCTGAAATGGCCAAATGATGTGCTGCTGAATGGCGGCAAGGTCGCTGGTATCCTGCTGGAAAGTACCGGAACGGGCGGCACCGTCAGCCATATGGCGATAGGGATCGGCGTGAACCTGATCGCCGCCCCTCCGATGTCGGAGGTCGAAGCAGCTGCGTTGCCACCGGTTTCCTTGCACGGCGAGACCGGCTTACGTGTTAATCCGGAAGAGTTCCTCGACCTTCTGGCGCCATCTTACGCAGCGCGGGAGGCGCAGTTCACTACTTTCGGATTTGCGCCGATCCGTGAGGCCTGGCTCGCTTGTGCAGCCCGACTTGGCGAGCCGATACTTGCCCGCACGATGACAGAGGAGCATTACGGTACGTTCGAGACGGTGGACGAAGAGGGCGCGCTTGTCTTAAAGACAGCAAACGGTCGCGTAACACTTCCCGCGGCCGACGTTTTTTTCTGAGCCGGAGCACGCCCCCATGCTTCTCGCCATCGACTGCGGCAACACCAATACCGTGTTTTCGATCTGGAATGGGTCGGAGTTCATCTGCACTATGCGGACCTCCACGCATCATGCGCGTACGGCGGATGCCTATTTCACGTGGTTCTCGACTTTGCTGAACCACTATGGGATCGACCCGGATATTACCGATGTCATCATCTCGTCGACCGTGCCTCGGGTGGTGTTCAACCTGCGCGTATTTGCGGATCGCTTTTTCGGATGCCGCCCGCTGGTGGTTGGTAAGCCTGAATGTTCGCTGCCGCATGAACCACGCGTTGACGAAGGCACTCAGGTCGGACCGGACCGTTTGGTCAACACCGCGGGGGCATATGATCGGTTCGGTGGCAATCTGATCGTCGTTGACTTCGGCACCGCCACGACGTTTGACGTGGTCGATTATGATGGCGCCTATGTCGGCGGGCTTATCGCTCCCGGCGTAAACCTGAGCCTTGAGGCGTTGCATTCGGCGGCAGCGGCGCTGCCTCATGTGGACATCTCTAAACCACAACGTGTGGTCGGAACCAACACAGTGGCTTGTATGCAGTCGGGCGTCTTCTGGGGGTATGTTGGCGTCGTGAAGGAATGCTGCGCGCGGATCAAGGGTGAGCGCGGACGCGAGATGAAAATCATTGGCACCGGAGGGCTTGCCCCGTTGTTTGCCGACACTGAAGAACTATTTGACGAGGTCGAAGACGACCTGACGATGCATGGGCTGACGGTGATCCATGCGTATAACAAGGAAACCGCATGAGCAGTGAAAGACTGATTTACCTGCCCCTCGGCGGGGCCGGGGAAATCGGCATGAACGCCTATGTCTATGGCTATGGCGAAGAGGGGCGGGAGCGCTTGATTCTTGTCGATCTGGGCGTGGCCTTTCCGGATATGGACAGCACACCCGGTGTCGATCTGATCACCGCAGATATTTCATGGCTGGAGGAGCGCGCCGACCAGCTGGAGGCGGTCTTCGTCACCCACGCCCACGAAGATCACGTGGGAGGGGTCGGGATCCATTACTCCCGCTTGAAGGCCCCGATCTATGCACGGCCCTTCACCGCCAATATCGCCGCGCGCAAGCTGGAAGAAAAAGGTCAGGACCCTGAAGCGGTGCAGATCGCGGGAACGTGGCCGGATACAGTGACGGTTGGCCCCTTCACGGTTGGCTTCTTACCGGTCTCACACTCTATCCCCGAAGCAGCGGCCCTAGTCATCGACACGCCCGCTGGCCGGATCGTTCATTCCGGAGACTTCAAGCTCGACCCGAACCCGATTGTGGGCGAGGCGTGGGACCCGGACCTCTGGGGCAGTGTCGGCAAGGACGGGGTGCTGGCGCTCGTTTGTGACTCGACGAATGTGTTTTCACCCAAGCCGGGCCGGTCCGAAAGCGATATTGCCCCGGAACTCAAGCCTTTGGTGGCCGAGGCGAAGGGGATGGTCGTCGCCACGACCTTCGCGTCAAACATCGCGCGCCTGAAGTCGCTGGCGGAAGCCGGGCGCGATGCGGGCCGCTCTGTGGTGTTGCTGGGTCGCGCTATGAAGCGCATGGTGACGGCGGGCGTCGAGTCTGGCGTGCTGACGGATTTCCCGTCCACGGTTGCACCTGAGGCAGCCGCCGACATCCCGCGCGAGAATGTCATGCTGATCGTTACGGGGAGCCAGGGCGAGCGTCGCGCGGCCTCCGCGCAACTGGCGCGCGGCAAATACCTCGGATTTGAGATCGGAGAGGGGGATATGTTTCTCTTCTCCTCCAAGACCATTCCGGGAAATGAAAAAGCCGTCGCGGGGATCATGAACGCGCTGTCCGAGAAGGGCGTGGATATCGTGGATGAGGAAGGCGGGCGTTATCACGTCTCCGGCCACGCGAACCGGCCTGACCTGCTGGAAGTGCACAAGATACTGAACCCACAGATGGTGCTGCCCATGCATGGCGAGCATCGCCACCTGCGTGCTCACGCCAAGCTGGCTGAAGGGGGCGGGCGCACCGGTATTGTCGCGCCGAACGGTTCGGTGGTGACGCTAAGCGGGAACAACCCGGGCGTCACCGACTACGTCGAAACCGGGCGCACTTATCTGGATGGTGCGGCCCTTGTCGGTGCCTTCGACGGCGTGATCCGCGACCGCATTCGTTTGGCGCTCAACGGACATGTGGTGGTTGCTATTATTATCGACGAGGGGGATGAGCCTCTGGAGGACGCCTGGGCGGAACTGCGCGGCTTGCCAGAGCGCGGTGCGTCGCGCAGCGATCTTCAGGAGTTGATCGAGTACGACGTCGGCCAGTTTCTGGCGCGTGCTGAGCGCAAAACCGTTAACGATGACGGACGTTTGGAAGAGGAAGTTAAACGCGTGGTTCGGCATCTCTGCCAATCCGAGATTGGCAAGCGGCCGGAAGTGACGGTGCTCATTTCGCGGCTCGTCGCCGAGTAGGTGGCGGGGCGCCAACGCGCCCCACGAAGTTCGGGTTTACTGCGTGCGAGACGAGAAGAGCGTCTCGGACATGATTGAGTGGACCTCGGCGATGTACATCAGCGGCTCGAGCATTTCGGCATTTAGGCCTGCCGACCGGACAAGAATGCCACCCGCCACGTCTTCATAGCCCATCCAGGCAATCCAGGACGGGTGCTCGACACCGTTCTTGTCGGGTGCAGAGACAAACGCGTCGCCGAACTGATCCTGCTGACTGACAGGATCCCATCACCGCGGGTGGGGACTGCAACCGCGCCTCCGGTCTCGTCTGCGGACCAACCCGAGACCACCTACTGACCGCCGGCATCGCTTTCGGCCGCCATGACCGGCTTTCCATGCCTTCCGACAGCAGGAACCGTTCACTGCCAGCCATGATCACGGCCGCGCCGGACTCGATAACCGATTGCGCAAGTTCATGGGTTTTTGAGCGCCTCTCGTTCGAGGCGACGAAGGCTGCCGTTCCAGGCTCAGCGAGTTTTCGGGTCAGCTCGCCATCCGGTCGTCGAAGCTCAGCGCGATGAACCCGGGTACGTGATCGCCAAGCCCAATCGGCTGTGGGCCATTGTCCCGGTCACGTCCACGACCACGTCCGCCGCGCTCGCGCCGCGGGCGCTTGGCGGGTTTGTCATCGTTGGCGGGCGCGGTTTCTGCCGCGACCTGAGTTTCTGCAGCGTCTTTCGCCGGAGCGTCTTGAGGGGCGTCCGATTTGCGGCGACGGCTGCGCTTCTCAGGGGCAGGGGCCTCGACCTCTGGCAATTCTACGCGCGGGATATCCTTCTGGATCAGCCCTTCGACACCAGCCAGCAGCTTGTCATCCGCCGGTACTGCGATCGTAAACGCGGTGCCTTTTCGGCCCGCTCGGCCCGTACGACCGATACGGTGCACATAGTCTTCTGAGTGGCTGGGCACGTCGAAGTTGAACACGTGGCTTACATTGGGAATGTCCAGTCCGCGTGCAGCAACGTCAGAGGCCACGAGGAAACGGATCGACCCATCGCGGAAGCCGTCAAGCGTACGCATCCGCTGACTCTGGTCCAGGTCGCCATGGATAGGCGCAGCATTGTAGCCGTGCTTTTCAAGCGACTTGGCCACAACATCGACGTCCATTTTCCGGTTGCAGAAGATGATCGCGTTGGAGCATCCCTCGCCCTCGCGCTCGATCAGGGCGCGCAACATGTTGCGCTTTTCCTTGAACTGGGTGGCGCGGTCGCGGCGGGACGGTTTGAAATAGGCCAAGCCTTGCGTGATCGTGTCGGACGTTGTGGATTGGCGCGCCACTTCGATCCGTGCGGGTGCGGAGAGGAAAGTGTTGGTGATCCGTTCAATCTCCGGTGCCATCGTGGCCGAGAAGAACAGCGTCTGCCGGGTGAACGGCGTTAACTGGAAGATCTTTTCGATATCCGGGATGAAGCCCATATCGAGCATCCGGTCGGCCTCGTCGACGACCATGATCTGCACACCGGTCAGCAAAAGCTTGCCGCGTTCGAAGTGGTCGAGCAGGCGACCCGGTGTGGCGATCAGAACGTCGACGCCCCGGTCGATCAGCGCGTCCTGCTCCTTGAAGCTGACCCCGCCGATCAAAAGCGCCTTGGTCAGTTTCGTGTGTTTGGCATAGATGTCGAAGTTTTCCGCAACCTGCGCTGCCAACTCACGCGTCGGGCACAAGACGAGCGAGCGCGGCATCCGCGCCCGGGCCCGACCTTTACGCAGCATTGTGATTGTCGGAAGGGTGAAACTTGCGGTTTTCCCGGTCCCAGTCTGGGCGATTCCCAGCACGTCGCGGCCTTCGAGCGCCGGGGGAATTGCACCTGCCTGAATAGGCGTGGGGGTTTCATAGCCTGCTTCGGCTATAGCCTTGAGAACCTTCGGATCGAGGTTCAGATCAGAGAATTTCGTCATGTACGTCCCGGTTGACGGCAGCTTGCCGTGGAATGAATGGGACGCGATATCCTGACGCCCCGCGTGTGGATAACCCCGGATGGGTTGGACAGGGACATAGCGGACAGATGGGCTGAGGTCAAATGGTGCGCGGCTGAAGGTGTAGTTTGAGCCGCGTGGTCCAATAGGAAACTGAGTGTGGCGACTACGACCCTAGACCATCATTTCCTTAGTCGCCGACAGTTTCACATCCGGGTAGTCCCGCTCGATACGGTCTATGTCCCATTGCAGACGGGTCAGGAAGACCGGGTCACCGTCATGGTCATGGGCAATATGCTGCTTATTGGCAGCCTCGACTTTTTCGACCGCTTCTTTTGGGCCGGACACCCAGCGGGCGGAGGTAAACTGCGTTGCTTCGAACCGCACGGGCAGCCCGTACTCCAACTCGATCCGGCTGGCGAGTACTTCGAATTGCAACTGTCCGACCACGCCGACGATGAAGCCCGAGCCGATGGAGGGTTTGAAGACCTTGGCCGCGCCTTCCTCGGCGAATTGCATTAACGCTTTTTCCAGGTGCTTGGCTTTCAGCGGGTCGCCTGCGCGGGCCGATTGCAGCAATTCCGGCGCGAAGGAAGGGATGCCTGTGACTTTAAGCGCCTCACCCTCGGTCAGTGCATCACCGATCCGCAATTGCCCGTGGTTCGGGATGCCGATGATGTCGCCGGCCCAGGCCTCTTCCGCGAGTTCACGGTCGGCAGCCAGAAACAGAACCGGGTTGGAAATCGCCATCGGCTTCTTCGAACGCACATGGGTCAGCTTCATGCCCCGGTTGAAGTGTCCTGAACACAACCGCACGAACGCCACGCGGTCGCGGTGTTTAGGGTCCATATTTGCCTGAACTTTGAAGACAAAGCCGGAAACCTTTGACTCATCCGGGGAAATCTGGCGTGGCTCAGCGGCTTGCGGTTGTGGTTCGGGACCGAAATTGCCGATCCCGTCCATCAGTTCCTTCACCCCGAACGAGTTGATGGCAGAACCAAACCAGATCGGAGTGAGCGTGCCGTCACGCAGAGCTTCCACATCCAATGCAGGCAGCAGTTCGCGCGCCATCTCAACTTCTTCTAGAAACTTTTCCAGCAGGTCCGCCGGCACGTGTTCCGCCAGTTTCGAATCGTCCAAACCCTCAATCGCGATGCTCTCCGCCACCTTGTTGCGGTCGGCGCGGTCCATCAGTTCCAGCCGGTCATTCAGAAGGTCATAGCAGCCAAGAAAGTCGCGCCCCACACCGATAGGCCAGCTTGCTGGTGTGACGTCAATGGCGAGGTTCTCCTGAATCTCGTCGATGATGTCGAACGTGTCCCGGCTCTCGCGGTCCATCTTGTTACAGAAGGTCAGGATCGGCAGATCGCGCAGGCGGCAGACCTCAAAGAGCTTCTGGGTCTGGCTTTCCACGCCTTTCGCGCCATCGATCACCATCACCGCGGCATCCACTGCTGTCAGTGTGCGATAGGTATCTTCCGAGAAGTCCGAGTGTCCGGGTGTGTCCACAAGATTGAAGCGAAAGTCTTTGTAATCGAACGACATTGCCGAGGCGCTGACCGAGATGCCCCGGTCTTTCTCCATCGCCAGAAAGTCTGACCGAGTGCGCCGCGCTTCGCCCTTGGCGCGCACTTGGCCCGCCATCTGGATCGCGCCCCCATAGAGCAGGAACTTTTCGGTCAGCGTCGTCTTGCCCGCATCCGGGTGCGAGATAATCGCGAAGGTGCGGCGACGCCCGATCTCGGGCGGCAGGTCGGGGGAGTTATGGGCACGGTCCAACATGGGGCGGCATATAAGCGAGCGGAGATTTGCGCGCAATTGGGTCTTTTCTTGATTGCCAACAGCGACTCAGGCAGGATGAGAACATTAGAAGAACATTTATAGGAGGGCACCATGTCCAGCCTCAAAGACATTGCACTGGCCGTGAAGACCGCGAACGACACAAACCAAATCGACGACCTGCTTAGGGACTATTACTCGGAAGACTGCGTTTCGGTGGAAGCCGCCCCTATGCCCGGCGTGGATAGTCCTGTCTCGGACGGGCTCGCGGCCATTCGCGCTAAGCATGACTGGTGGAACAACGCGATGGAATTCGTCTCTGGCACTGTCGAGGGACCACACCTGCATGGCGACGACCGGTTCGCTCTGATCTTCAAGTCGGTCATGCGCGAGAAAGCCTCGGGCAATGAAATGCCAATGGAGGAGGTCGCGATCTACACCGTTAAAGACGGTAAAATCGTGCGGGAAGAGTTCTTTTACACAATGGAGTAGCGCCTAGAGCGTCTCGATCAGGCGTGCGGCCTCTGTGGCAGGCTCGGCCAGTCCGGTCCGGTCCTCTCCCGGGAAAAAGCGGGCGCGGGTGGCTGTGGGCATCGGGTTGGGCGTAAAAAGTGTGACCTTCGGTCCGATCCGCGCGGTCTCGCCAGCCCAGCTTTGCACCATCGCCCGGGCCGCCGCCTTGGAAGCGCCATAAGCAGTGAAGAACTTGTCGCCATCGCGAATGTCGTCGCAGAAGACCGCGCGCGCGTCCGGGGCGGCGGAGAGAAGCGGTGCAACCATGCGAATAACCCGCAGCGTCGCCTCGGCGTTGGTCGCAAAGGTCTTGGTGAAGTCCTTTGGCGCAACGTGGTCCGCAGGCGATAGCGTGGGCGCATGCACTGCAGTGTGGATCAGCACATCAATATGGCCCCAACGGTCATGAATCGCGCGGCAGATGCCGGCAACGGCGTCTTCCTTGGTCAGATCAATCGGCGCCAGCGTGGCCGCGCCGCCCTTTGCCTGAATGCGGTCATCCAACTCTTCCAGCGCACCGACAGTCCGGGCCAGAGCGATCACATGCGCGCCCCTGTCTGCGAGTGCTTCGGCCACGGCAAAGCCAAGCCCGCGAGAGGCTCCAGTCACCAGCGCGATTTTATCTGTCAGATCGTATGCCATGGCGCCTTTTGGCGGATCGTCTGCGGCAAGGCAAGAGGCTGTGCCGCCTTGACTTTCGCAGGAGAGTCCAGAAAACACTGGGGCAACGAGAGACACATGAAGGAAGACCCCAATGACCCGTGACATGACCCTGTCCCAAGCGACCCTCGGAACGGACGGCCTGCTGCGCAAGGCGCTGTTGGTTCTTGGGGGCTCTGCCTTCATCGCCATTGCCGCGCAGATCAGCGTGCCAATGTTTCCGGTGCCTATGACGCTCCAGATGCTGGCGATCCTGTTGGTCGGTTTTGCCTATGGCTCGAAACTGGGCGCGGCCACCGTCCTTGCCTATCTCGCCGAGGGTCTGATGGGCCTGCCGGTCTTTGCAAACGCGATGAACGGCGCGGCGTTCGCCGGCCCGACCGCCGGGTTCCTGATCGGCTTTGTCGCCGTGGCCTACGTCGCGGGCCTCGCGGCCGAACGCGGTGTGGCCAAGGGCTTCGTGGGCACCGCCGTCGCAGCGATCTTCGCCTCAGCGCTCGTTTACATCCCGGGCGTGATCTGGCCCATGGCGGTAGCGTCCTCCTTTGGGATCGAAGGCGGCTGGGTCGGCATCGGTTGGGACAAGATCTGGGCATGGTTTATGGGACCGTTCCTGATCGGTGATACGGTCAAGGCGCTCATCGCGGCGCTCATCGTCTCCGGCGCGTGGAAGGTGCTGCGCAAGGCCTGAACCGAGGTCGTACCTGAGACAAGCGCCGCTCCATCCGGGGCGGCGTTTTTCATTGCGGGGCAGGCGCAGACAGGCAAGATAGCATTAGCGGCGCCTTGCCGGAGGCGCATATCCCGATTGGTTCGAATAAAGGTCATCAGGTCATGAAAACGGTGCCCGTCGACACTCTCAAGCGCTTCGCATCCGATTGCCTCGAAGCCGCCGGAGTGTCGGCGCCGGATGCAGCCCTTGTCGCCGATACCCTTGTCCAGGCCGATCTTTGGGGGCATCCCTCCCACGGGGTGCTCAGACTTTTCTGGTATATCCGGCGCATCCAGTCAGGCGCCACGAAAATCAATGTCTCCGAAGGTTCTGAACAGGATCCGCCGCTCGCGCTTAGCGTGCTCGACGGGCAGGATGGTCTTGGGCAGGTCGTAGCCCACCGGGCAATGCGCCGGGCCATTGCGGCGGCCCGCGCGCATGGCATTGGCGCAGTGGCGGTGCACAGTTCGGGTCATTTCGGAATGGCGATGTACTACAGCGCAATGGCGGCGGCAGAAGGCTGCGTTGGTTACATCTGCGCCAATGCCAGCCCGGCCATGGCGCCAGTCGGCGGGCGTGAGAAGCGGATTGGGACGAACCCGCTCTCCTGGGGCGCGCCAGCGGGCGCGCATGCGCCCTTCCTGCTCGATTACGCGAATACCGCAGTTGCACGCGGTAAGCTTTATGATGCCCGGGCCAAAGGGCACGCTGTGCCGGAAGGGTGGGCGATCGATTCCGAGGGACGTGCAACCACCGATCCCCATGCAGGCATTGCCGGAACCATCCTGCCAATGGCAGGCCATAAGGGGTACGGGATGGCGCTTGCGGTTGACCTGCTATCGGGCGTGCTGTCGGGCAGCGCCTTCGGCAGCGGGATCACGGGCCCCTATGTGCCCGAGGGCCGCAGCGGGGCCGGGCATTTCGTACTGGCAATCGACATCGCAGCCGTGCGTCCGCTTGCAGAATTCGAAGCCGACATGGAGCAGCTGATCGCGGAGTTGAAAGCGACCCCGCGCGCCGCCGGGGTGGACGAGATTTACTATCCCGGAGAGTTGGAATCGCACGCGGATATCTTGCACCGCCGTGTCGGTGTGACGCTTCCGGCTGCGGTTCTGGATGAGCTCAGGGAGGGCGCCAAGGCGCTTGACGTTCCGTTTCCGTTTTGAGCCGGATGGCGCGCTTACTCGGCGGCGGTCTTGAGCTCGAACCCTTTGTCCAGCATGTCGGACGGCGCCACCGGATACTCGCCCGAGAAACAGGCATCGCAGTAGCGTTTGCCGCCGGGCGTTCGGCCCTCGGCAACGCCCACGGCGCGATAGAGGCCATCGAGCGAGATGAACTTCAGACTGTCCACGCCCAGATGCCCGCGCATCTCGTCCTCGCTCATGGTCGCAGCCAGCAGCTTTTCACGTTCCGGCGTATCGACGCCGTAAAAGCAGGGCCAGGCAGTCGGCGGCGAGGCGATACGGAAATGCACCTCGGCAGCGCCAGCATCAAGGATCATCTCCTTGATCTTGCGAGAGGTCGTGCCGCGCACCACAGAGTCGTCCACAAGGATCACGCGCTTGCCCTTGATCAGCGCGCGATTGACGTTGAGCTTCAGGCGCACGCCCATGTTGCGGATCTGTTCGGTCGGCTCAATGAAGGTCCGGCCCATGTACTGGTTCCGGATGATGCCCATCGCGTAGGGAATGCCCGATTCCTGGCTGTACCCAATCGCGGCCGGCGTGCCGCTGTCTGGCACCGGGCAAACAAGATCCGCCTCGACAGGTGTCTCGCGGGCCAGTTCCACGCCGATCTGACGGCGGGTTTCATAGACCGATTGCCCGCCGATGATGCTGTCAGGACGGGAGAAGTAAACATGTTCGAAGATGCAGAAGCGGGCTGCTTTCTGTTCGAACGGGAAGTAGCTCGTCACACCGTCAGCTTCGGTGATGACCACCATTTCGCCCGCCTTGATTTCGCGTACAAACTCGGCGCCGATGATGTCCAACCCACAGGTCTCCGAGCTGAGCACCCATGCGTTGTCGCCGATCTTGCCTAGTACAAGCGGGCGCACACCAAGCGGATCGCGCACGCCGATCAGCTTCGTGCGGGTCATCGCGACCACCGAGAAGGCGCCCTCGCAGCGGCGCAGCGCATCTTTCATCCGCTCGGGGATAGACTGCTGGAGGCTCCGCGCCATCAGGTGAATGATGCACTCGCTGTCGGAGGATGACTGAAAGATCGAGCCACGCTCGATCAATTCTTTTCGCAGTGCGTCGGCATTGGTGATGTTGCCGTTATGGGCAATCGCCGCGCCGCCCATGGAGAACTCGCCAAAGAAGGGCTGAACGTCGCGGATCGCGGTGTTGCCCTTGGAGCCTGCCGTGGAATAGCGCACATGGCCGATGGCCAGCGGCCCGGGCAGCGTTTCCATCAGGCTGGCTTTGGTAAAGTTGTCACGCACATAGCCAAAGCGACGGGCGGAGTTGAACCCAACTCCGGGGGCGTGGGCAACGATGCCGCCGGCCTCCTGCCCGCGATGTTGCAGGGCATGCAGGCCAAGGGCCACGAAATTCGCTGCATCCGAGGTGCCCACCACGCCAAACACTCCGCACTCTTCACGGAGCTTATCATCGTCGAACGGGTGGCTATAGAACGTCTCGGCGGCTTGCGTGTCTGAGTGGGACAAGGGGCGCGCTCCGAATCCTAAGCGAGTGGTCGGTGCCTCTCATATAGCGCGAACCTTCATCTGTCACGAAACTATCATGATGCTGCCCGTGTGCTTCTTCTCAGCTCAACAGAAAGACGAGAGGGACGGGCGCGACGGCACAGAGAATAACAAGCAGAAACGGCCAGAAAGCAAAGAGCCCCGATACCCCAGCGATAAACGCCAACCCGCCACCGCCGCCGATGAGAGAGTTGCCGGGAATGTTGAGCGCGAGCGCCAGCAGGATATAGCGGTTGCGCAGCAGTCCCGATGTGAAGCGGGCCGGGATCAGGTCTTCGACCAGCCCGAGGCGCTGTTGCGGGCTGACCGCGTTCAGGTCAAGAATCAATTGTGCCGCGCGCTCTACATGCAGCCAGCGCAGCGCCTTCGAAACCGTCTCCGCCGGCACCAGTCGCGCGGTCCCGTAGGAAAGCAGTAACGCGCCGATCATGCCTGCATAAACCAGCGGCGCTGCCTGACCGCCAAACACCAGCAGCAACGCAAAACCAATCTCGGCGCCGGGAACGAACGGGATGGCAGCCATCACGACATAAGCCACCAGCGCGCCCATAACGAAGCGATGAATCATCGGCTCGTTTTGTGGACGCATTTCGGGGAAAACCTGGTTGTGCAGGGCGACGCTTATTGCCCATCCGCCAAGGATAAGAGCACCATAGACCGCAATCGCGCGACGCGCCCGGAAGAGACCGCCTAAAACCGTGCGCATGCTGGATTTCTAACAGGATCGCTGGCAGACAGCTGCGCCTGAATCTCCTCTAGGTTTGTTGGGCTTGTGCCTTCAAGCAAGTTGCCGATAAACGCGATTTCGCGGCGCGAGGTCCAGTACCAGCGCCGCTTTTCCCATTGGATTGAGACCGTAATTGCGCCGTCGTCCGAGACCAGTCCGGAATAGGTAAAAAGCCCGCGGCTCTCGCTTTCCAGTGTTCCGGAAAACTGAATCCCCTCCTCTGTGACTTGGGCCGAGTAAAGACCCGGTGCAAAACCACACCGCGTGCAAATGTCCGACCAGAAATAGCGGTCTGAAAACTGCAGGCTGTCTTTGAGATCCGGGTTTTCCACTGGTCCTATGACGCCCGCAAAAACGCGCCCATCCAAAAGGCCGCCGTCAGCTTGTGCCTGAACTGGCGCAAGCAGAAGTACAGCGAGCAGCGCATTGCGGACAAAAGCATAGGCCATCCGACGCCTCCGTCGTAGGTCCACAAGCCTACGGTACGCTCCGGTTTCGCGCAATGATGCTCGGGCCCGCCGCCCGTGGAGCGGGCCCCTTCAATCAGATGGTCCGCACGAAGCTGAGGTCGCGAGTTATCCTTCTTCGGCCGGCGTGTACCAGATTGGCGAGGAGTAGGCGCGTTCCTGGTGGGTCAGGACCGCGTCCTCGGGCAGTTCCGCGCCAAACCGTACCCGGTCATAAAGGATCCAGCGCGGGGTCGGGATCTCCAGCGCGCGCACGTAGTAGAAGGCGCGCTCCGCCGGGTCGAAGTCCGGGTCTGTCCAGACTGTGACCATCTCCGCGGTTCCGATCGTGTTGGTCCAGCTTGCGCTGTCCACGTCCACCGTGTTGCCGACAGCGGGAATTTTACCGTTTGCATCGGCCACGCGGTCATCGGACCATGCGACGTCATAAACCTTTTCCTGCATCCCTCCGTCGGCATCGAGCCAGCCTTTGATCACCTGCACGCGGTCCAGATTGGCACCAATAGGGTCACGCAACGCGGCAATCAGGAAGCTCGGGGACCCATCGCCTTCGCGCGGGCGCAGATCTGATCCCATGGGCACACCCTTTGTATATCCCGTTTCGGCGATCAGACGGCTTTCCAGATCGGCGTCGGTGAACCCCCATCCCCCGAAGAAGCGCAGCCCGATCCGCGGACCGGTCGTGGCGTAGGTCTCGCGCCGCTTGAACGCGTCGAAAATCGCCGCGCGGGTGTTCTCGGTCGCCCAGACCGCCGTGTAACCGGATGCCACCAGCAGATCTCCGGGGATCTCGCCAAGGTCATTGGCGATGAACGGGTGCTCAATGCGGGTGGCGGAAGGCTCGACGCTGACAGATTTGCCGAAGAAGTTTTCCTCCTCTGCCGTGGCGAGCGAGGTGTGGCTGTCCGTCGCCCCACCCATCCCGAACTTGTAGGGGTTCACGCCGAACTTCTCTTCCAGCATCAGGCCGCGCTTCAGGGCCTCGCGCGCATACTCACCCGCCAGCATGTCGTCGGTCTTCAGTTCGGTGATGTCGAGGTTGCCGACATCCCAGTTCTCATAGTCTGCGAACTCGTCATCCGGGCTCAGGAACGGGTGCGCTTCTCCATCGCCCTTGATCTGGGTGACCTCATAATGCGGCTCCCACTTGGCGCGGTTGGCGACATATTCCTCATCGACCTTGCCACCGTGATAGGTGTCCTCGGTCGGAAACATCCAGCCATTTGACAGGTTCCCGTTATGCGCAAAGGCCACCGCACGACCACCTGTTCTTGTCTGATAATCCTCCAGCCAAGCATAGAGCGATTTGGGGTCGGTGTCGCCGAACGGAGGTTGTGTAACAGGAGGCACCACTTGCAGCGCCCGGATCGGACCATCGCGGAGCATGACGTTGCGGTGCAGGTTGAAGCCCTTGGGCACCGAGGTCCATTCAAATCCGATAAAGGCCGTGAACTCGCCGGGAGCATTGTGCCGCTCGGCGGCGAGCACGATCTGCTCCCAGGTGAAGGCGAACGCATCCGCACCCGGACTGTAGGACTCGAGCAGAAGCTCGGGCAGGGTCATTTGCGAGAAATTGGTGATGATATCAAAGGCGGCCTCTCCCGCTGCGGTACCTCCGGCGGAATAGCCTTCATACCACTCCAGCCCCTTTGGGTCGGCCAATATCCCTGGCTTGCCGGCCTGCAAGTCCGGGGCAAAGCCCATCAGGTCGGTATGATCTGTCAGCACCATCCAGTCGAGCGGACGGGCCAGCCGCACCGGCTGCCCGGTGGAGGAGATAACCTGTTCTCCCTTCGCAAACCGCCACGCCTCATCGGGCAAAAGCGTGTTGCCAAAGGCGCCCGCATCCAGCGACAGGCCCGTGTGCAAATGCGTATCCCCCCAGAGCGGGCGTTCCGGAAAACCGCGGTTTGCATAGGGAGAAAACGGACGCTCGGCAAATGTCCCCTCTGCGGCCGCCTCGCTCGGGACTCCGTCCATCGCAGAAGCGTTCGCTGTCATTGCGAGGCCTAAAGCGGTTGTCATGAAAAAGCGGCGCATTCGATCCTCCGGGAAAATTTCGTAGGTTCAAATTCGACCGGGGGACGGGGCAAGTCTGGCTGTCCGCGCTACGGTCAAACTCGCGAGCACGTTATCACGGGGCAGACGATTTTCTACTTTTAATTTCCGAGTGTTATACTCTAACACGTACCGCCGCTCTTGGCCGGCCCGCAGCTGTTTGCAGGGCGATCCTCCCACGGCAGACCCGCGTTCCGCCAGCCGTTCACGGTCCGTTTTCCCTTGTCCGGACCGGATTTCGCCCGGTCACCGAGATAGCCGTCCGTGACGGTATAGACTTGCGTGAACCCCATCTGTCCAAGCGCATTTGCAGCCTGTGCGCTGCGATTGCCGGATCGACAGATAATCACGATCGGATGATCCGCAGCCAGTTGCTGGCTGTTTGCCAGTTCCGCGATGCCGGGAAAGAAATCCGGGTTGAGCATGGCTGCGTCTTTTTTCTTGGGATCGGGAATGAACAAGGGGATCAAGGCGTCTGTGCCCTCCGCGAGCCCGGATTCGTCGATCTCTTGTTGCGTGCGCACGTCGATCATCAATGCCTCGGGCGTGTCGGTCAGAAACGCCAGTGTCTCCTCGGCGGTCAGGTAAAGCCCAAGCTTGGTCTGCTTGGAGGAGGGGAGTTCCTCCGCCTGCAGTGCAAGGGGCAGGGCGCAGGCCAACGCGATAAGGAACGGCGTAGTTCGATGGGTCATGCGCGCCTCGCGATCATCTCGAATTCTAAGATGTCTGGGAGTCTGTCGTGCGATGCGATCTAAATCAATGCACGGTTTCGTGCGGGCTCAAGAAGCGCCGGATAGGGTTTGTCTCAGCCCTCTATCTGCGGCAGGCGGTTGCCCGCATCCTGACCCTGCGTTGCGCCGCAGGAGCCCACGAGTTCCTCATACCGCGCCACGACCCAGCCGGTAGCATCCTCCGGAATCTGGTTCTCGATCTCGGTGGTCAGGTTTGCGAAGATCTCTGCTGACTGGCTGTCATCCACCATCGGGACCGCGTCGTTCACCATGATCCGATCATAAGCCAGAAGCGCAATTGCGACGAGCAGGATGCCCCGCAACGCGCCGAACAGGAAGCCGAGTCCCTGGTCAACGCCGCCAAGTGCTGTGCGATGGATCAGCCCCGAAAAGAGCGGCGTGAATACAGACACCACGATGAGTGTGACGGCGAAGACGGCGGCAAACGCGGCTATGATCGCCAGTTCACAGCTGTCTTGCAGGATTGGACCCACAACCGGGATTTCCTTGATAAGTGGTTCGACCTGACCGGCAAACATGAAGGCCACAATCGCTGCCGCGACCCAGCCCACAATCGCCATGACTTCGCGAACCAGCCCGCGTGAGAAAGCCAGCAATGCAGAAATCACAATGACCGCTGCAACGATGCCGTCTACTAGGGTAAAGCCGTCCATAGTGCCCGGTGCCTCGTTTTGTTTTGCGGGGTCAGCCTGCGCCGAATACGTCCCCGACCACTGTCACAAGGTCCGGCATCTTCCGCACCGAAATCCCTGTCGCCGCGCCGGTTTTGCTACCCTCCGGAGCGAGTGCTTTCGTGAAACCAAGTTTTTCGGCCTCTTTCAACCTGTTTTCGGTTTGCGAGACCGGGCGTAACGCGCCAGAGAGGCTGATCTCGCCAAAAACCGCCATATCTGCCGGCAGGGCCACGTCCTCCCGCGCCGACAGTAGCGCCGCGGCCACAGCCAAGTCCGCCGCCGGTTCGCTGATGCGCATGCCGCCCGCGACGTTCAGATAGACATCAAGCCCCGCAAACGGAATACCGCAGCGCGCCTCTAACACCGCAAGGATCATCGACAGCCGTCCGCTGTCCCAGCCCACCACGGTGCGCCGGGCGTTCGCCAGCGCGCTGGGAGCCACCAGTGCCTGAAACTCGCACAGTACGGGCCGCGTGCCTTCGATGCCCGCAAAGACGACAGATCCCGGTGCAGGTTCTTCGCGCCCCGACAGGAACAGGGCCGAAGGGTTTGCAACCTCCGCCAGTCCGGCTCCCGTCATCTCAAAGACCCCGATCTCGTCGGCGGGGCCGAAGCGGTTCTTGACCGATCGCAGCAGACGGAACTGGTGCCCGCGCTCACCCTCGAAATAGAGCACCGTGTCGACCATATGCTCAACCACGCGCGGCCCGGCGATCTGACCTTCTTTGGTGACATGGCCCACCAGAATGACCGACGTGCCCTTCCGCTTGGCAAAGGTCGTCAATTCATGGGCGCACGCCCGGACCTGCGTAACGGACCCCGGTGCGCTGTCCACCGTGTCGGACCAGAGCGTCTGGATCGAGTCGATCACCGCAAGATCGGGCGCTTCGGCTTCCAGTGTAGTGAGGATGTTACGCAGATTGGTTTCTGCCCCAAGCTTCACCGGTGCATTGGCCAGCCCCAACCGTTGCGCCCGCATGCGCACCTGGCTCGTGGCTTCCTCGCCCGAGATATACACCGCCGAGGCGCCGGCCTGAGCAAAACGCGCGGCGCCCTGTAACAGTAACGTCGATTTCCCAATTCCCGGATCCCCGCCCACGAGGATGGCGGAGGCATCGACAAGTCCGCCGCCTAGAACGCGGTCCAACTCCCCCATGCCGGAGGCTTTGCGCGGGGGCGGAGCCTCGGTGGCTGACAGCTCCCCAAGTGGCACAGCGCGCCCCTTGGCCGCGCCAAGTGCAGTCTTGCCCGGCCCGGAGCTGAGCGGCACTTCCTCGGAAATCGTGTTCCATGCACCGCAGCTGTCGCAGCGCCCGGACCATTTGGAGCTGACCGCGCCGCATTCGGCGCACACAAAACGAGTGGCAGGTTTGGCCATGTCAGCCGGGCCATAATAGGGCCGTCAGGCCATGCAGAATGCGGGGCATCATCGGAACCACCAGTATAAAAGAGACAAGTGCTGCAGCGCCCAGATACTTGTCCCACTTGCGCCAGGGCACTGCCGGGCTTGAGCGTGCGTACAGGCTAAGGCCCATCGGCATCAACCATGACACAGACCAGACGAAGGCCTCCAACGCAGTGCCGCTGTCGATCGCGCGTGTGTAGCCGAACAGTGCGAGAAAAAACGTCAGTATCGCCGAGATCAGCCAGATCTGCGGCTTACCTTCGGTTTTGAAAGCGCGGGCGATGTTCAGCGGGAGCCAGATCAGACTCGCCCAAAACAGCAAGACGCCCAGAAGCGCAACGGTGTTTTCCATCCGACCCTTCGATCCCTCGCCTCATGGCAACGCGCCCTGTTTGCCCCGGGCGGGGTCCGGCGTCAAATAGGTCAAAACCAGCGACAGGATGATCAACGCTGTGAAGGCGTAGAGCCCCCAAGCGACTTCTACCCGACCCAGCCCGACGCCCTTTATTGCCACAATGTAGAGCGCGATTAAAAATACATCGGCCATGGCTAACCGCCCCAGCCACGTCAACCAGACAGGTTTTTCCTGCAGCCATCCCAATTGTACCGCCGCCAGGGTCAGGGTCTTGGCGTAAGGCGCAACAAGTGCAAAGAGCGCCACCAGAACCGCAAGAACGGGCGCTTCCTCCCAAAGCGCACCTATTCCCGAAACCACACTGATCTCCGCCAGTCCGAACAGCGGCAGGAGCCCTGCGCGCAGCAGTGGGGCCGCCCAGACCAGTGGGAACAGAACCAACAAAGAAAGATTGGCATACAGGGCCCACTTCGCGTTCATATACCGCCACGCCCTGCAATCACGCTGAAGGCGAGGCACAGAGATGCCGCCAGCCTCAGGCTTTCAAGCCGATCAGAAGCGCCATGTTCGATGCGCCGCACTTCGATACCGAGCGATACCACGACGCCCGCGGGGAGCATCACAAACAGAACGCCGACGACCGAGGGAAGGCCGATGACCGCGCCCAGCATTACCAGCACAACGGCTGCGCAGGAAAGCGGTACAAGAGCCGCCATCAACTCTACGAAAAACCCGATATGGGTCTTGCGATCCTGCGCCCCCACCGCACGCACCCAGCATACGAGGAGGATGGCCGCATAGGACCACATCAAGAGAGAGGCGAACTTCATAACTGTCACAACCATGAGCGAAACCTACGCGGATCAAAGCGCCCCAGCAATTGTCGGCTATCGATCCACGTAACCTATGGCCGGTCTCGGCGCTTACCGCACCGCCTCGATCGGGCCCTCGGCGCTGCCGGTGATGAACTGCGTCAGATACGGGTCGCCACTGTCATCCATCTGCGCCACCGGACCGGCCCAGCGAATCTTGCCTCCGTGGAGCATCGCCACGTCGTCCGCAATCGCCCGAACTGAGGTCATGTCATGCGTGATGGTCATCGCGGTCGCGCCCATCTCTACTACAATCTCGCGGATCAGGTCGTTGATGACGCCTGCCATGATCGGGTCGAGCCCTGTCGTTGGCTCATCGAAGAAGATAATTTCTGGCTCGGCGGCGATGGCACGGGCCAGACCCACGCGTTTCTGCATACCCCCGGACAGTTCTGCCGGGAACAAGTCCGCGACATCCGGGGTCAGCCCGACACGGCGCAGCTTTTCGATTGCGATCTCGCGGGCCTCGGTCTTTGGCCGTTTCAGCGCCCCGCGCAGTAGGCGGAAGGCCACGTTCTGCCAGACCGGCAGGCTGTCAAACAAAGCCGCCCCCTGAAACAACATCCCGAAACGGGCCAGAAACGCGTCGCGTTCAGCGCGCTCCACATCCTCGCCATCGACTTTGATTACGCCGGTGTCCGGGTGGATCAGACCGAGGACGCATTTCAAAAGCACCGATTTGCCAGTCCCGGATCCGCCTATGATCACCATGCTCTCGCCGCGCGGAACCGCGAGGTTAACACCGCGCAGCACCTCTTTGGACCCAAAGGCTTTTTCCACGCCTTCGATCTGGATCATGGGCGTTTCGGTCATCCGGCGAAAAACACCTCCGTCAGAAGGAAATTCGCGGCAAGGATCAGCACTGCTGCGGCCACCACGGATGTCTTGGTGGCCCGCCCAACGCCTTGCGCGCCCCGACCCGAATTCATGCCGTAATAGCAGCCCATCAAGGCTGCAATTGCGCCAAAGGCGGCGCCTTTGACCAGGCTGGTGACGATGTCATGCAGTTCAAGGAAATCAACGGTGTTCTGCAGGTACGTCGCGGGATTGAACCCCAGCCGCGTGGTCGACACGATATACCCGCCAAAAATTCCGATCGTATCGCCAATCGCCACGAGGATTGGCACGGTCACAGTTGCCGCCAGCACCCGCGGCGCGGCGAGGTACTTCATGGGGTGGGTCGAGAGTGTGACCAGCGCGTCGATCTGTTCGGTCACTTTCATTGTCGCGATCTCCGCCGCGATGGAAGATGTCACGCGGGCCGCTATCATCAACCCGCCCAGTACCGGTCCCAACTCACGCACCATACCAATGGCCACGATCTGCGGGACCACCGCTTCTGCCGAGAACCGTGCGCCGCCGGCGTAGATTTGCAACGCCAGCGCACCGCCGGTGAAAAAGGCTGTCAGACCAACCACGGGCAGGCTGAAATAGCCGATGTTCAGAAGCGCATGCCCGAACTCCCGCATGTAAAACGGGGGGCGGAACATGTGGCTGAAGGTCTCCAGCACAAAGAGGGTGAACCGCCCTGTCGCCGCCAGAAAGCCGAGCACCGGCCTGCCAATCGCTGCCAGAAACCTCATACAGCGCCGCCCAGGTAGGTGCGTGCATAGCGACCGCCGAGAGAGGTCAGGATTTCATATCCGATTGTTCCGGCGGCGTCCGCGAGCGTGTCTACGCTCTGCGCCGGGCACAGGATGTCGAGCGCGTCCGGAACAACATTCAGATCGGTGATGTCCACAGTAATCAGGTCCATCGATACCCGGCCGATAAGCGGGCAGGGTTCGGGTCCGTGCCACAGTTGCGCACGGTCCGACATTGCCCGGATCAACCCGTCTGCATAGCCGGCCGCAACGGTGGCGACCACGCTCTCGCGCTCGGCGGTCCAGGTGCAGCTGTAGCCTACAGTCTCGCCGGGGAGCACCATACGGGCCTGCACCACCGGGATTGACAGTCTTACGACCTGGCGCGCGGCCTCGAAGGGCAGGCCGCCATAAAGTCCGATACCGGGGCGCGTGAGGTTAAAGTGATAATCTCGGCCTAACAGGATTCCGCCGGTGGCCGACAGTGAGCGCGGCACGGAAATACCATCGGTGAGCCGCTGAAATTCCTTGAGCTGCGCTGCGTTCTCCGGGTGCTCCGGATCATCTGCGCAAGCCAGATGGGACATTACCAGCTTGGGACGTTGGCTCAGCGCAATCTCTGCGACCGCAAACCATTCGTCGGCTTCCATGCCCAAGCGGTTCATGCCGGTGTCGAGTTGGACTCCAAACGGATGGCCCGTCAAAGCCTCGAAATGCCGGGTCAACTGGTCGGTCGAGTTAATCATCGGTGTGAGCCGAGCCTGCTCGATCATCGCGGTATCGCCCGGCATATGGCCGGAAAACACGTTGATCGCGGGCCCGGGGCCGATTGCCTGCCGTACCGCAACACCTTCTTCGGCGGCAGCGACAAAGAACTGTCGCGCGCCGGCCGCGGCCAGCACCGTTGCGACGCGGCCAGCGTCCAAACCGTAGCCGTCTGCCTTTACCACCGCTCCGGTCATGACACTGCCGGCGGAGGCCGCATCCAGTGCCCGCCAGTTGGCCACCAAGGCATCCAGATCGATTGTGAGCGTCGCGGTTCCCATGGCGGCCGTTTTCGGCAGAGGCGGGGGTGGCGTCAAGGGCAGATTATGCCTATCGCGCGAAAGCTTGCGGAGCCTTGCTCAGTACGGTGCGCTCAGCCGAAATGGGTTCCTCGCGGATTGTGCTGAGACCGAACTGCCTTTCCCGCAGTCTACCTGTGGTTTGGAGGACGCGCGCCAGATTCGCGGCTCCTGAGGCATCAAATCGTCGGGTGTTAGTCCCACCAGCTCTAGCACCAGCTTACGTCGGACAGCCTCGGCAAACTCATCCCAGCTTTCTACGGCAATGACGAACGAGGCAGGCCCACCAATCACGCACTGGCGATAATACTCTTCAAGGTCCTCGGTGGGCCAAGGGTTTTCGTTGCGCTCGCGGGTCAGCAAGGGAAGGCCATTGATCGCGATGCCACCAGCGACGGTCTTGTCGCGAGCCGCGATCACCGGACCGCCTTCGTTATTCGGACCGTCTCCGGAAATGTCGATCACCTTGCGCAGGCCCTCGTAGGGGTTCGACTCGATGGCCACACGTGCGTGTTCCAGTGCTCCCGAGATGGATGTGCGCCGCGACGGTGGCGTAGCGATGTTTGTCAACTGGTCCGCGAAGACACCGGCCGAGGCCTCATCACTGATCAGCATCCAGTCGACGACCACGGTTTGTGACTGTGCGCCCGCCCATTCGACGTAAGACACCGCCACGTGACCGATCAGACCATTTTCAATGGCCTCGATCACGGCGGGACTGCGGAGGGCGGCTGCGTATCCACGGCGCTGCAGTTCCAGTTCGGCCTCGGACATAGACCGTGAGACATCCACTGCCAGCAGCAATTCCACGTCGACTTCGAGTCGGTCAGCGAGTGCTGCGGGCGCGCTCAAAGCAATTGCAAGCGTGGCAGTCTGTATCAGGTTTCGCATAGCGTACACCTCCGGGGGCTGGGGATGGTGTAGCCATAGCACAAATTGCTGCGTTGCAGAAAAACGTAATGCTGCAACGCCGCATTGTGGGCGCTAACAAGTCGGGAATGCCTAAAAAATGGGCTGCTGAGTGGTCGGATTGATCGCTGCGAGTGCGAAGCTGGGGTGGTTTTAACTGAACCCGTCAGTGCGGCTGGAGTCTTCCTGCCAGGGTTTGACAAGGTTGCCAAACCGCGTGAAGCGTCCCTCGAAGCTCAACTCCACAGTTCCGATCGGGCCATGACGCTGCTTGCCGATGATAACCTCGGCCTTGCCGTGCAATCGCTCCATTCGTTCCTGCCAGGCGGCGATCTCCTCGAGCTTTTCGTCTGACGGCTTTTCCCGCTCCACATAGTATTCTTCGCGGAACACAAACATCACGACATCGGCGTCCTGCTCAATCGAGCCGGATTCGCGCAGGTCAGACAGTTGTGGGCGCTTGTCGTCACGCGCCTCTACCTGACGGCTGAGCTGGCTGAGCGCGATGACCGGAATGTCCAGTTCTTTCGCGATGGCTTTAAGCCCCTGCGTGATCTCAGAGACCTCGTTCACCCGGCTGTCTTTTGCAGAAGCGGGCCGAACGAGTTGCAGATAGTCAACGATAAGGACATCGAGACCGTGGGTCCGCTTCAGGCGGCGCGCCCGGGCTGCGAGTTGGCTGATCGGCAGAGCAGGGGTGTCGTCGATGAACAAAGGGCAGGACTCGAGCCGCTTGGCGGCCTCGACGAAGCGTCGGAACTCGGCCTCGGTCATGTCGCCCTTGCGAATCTGCTCTGATGGAACTTCGGCAGCTTCCGACAATATACGCGCGGCCAACTGCTCCGCGCTCATCTCGAGGCTATAGAAGCCAACAACACCGCCATCTACAGCTCCTTCGCTCCCATCGCTGAGTTTCCCACGTTTGTAGGATTTCGCGATGTTGTAAGCGATGTTGGTCGCCAGCGAGGTTTTTCCCATGGAGGGGCGCCCGGCGAGGATCAGAAGGTCTGACCGGTGCAGGCCGCCCAGTTTCTTGTCCATATCCGCCAGCCCGGTTGAAACACCTGCAAGCCCTCCATCCCGCTGGTAGGCCGCATTCGCCACGTTCACGGCGTCGGTGACAGCCCGAAGGAAGGACTGAAAGCCGGTTTCCGACTGTCCCTGCTCGCCGAGCTTGTAAAGCGCCTGCTCCGCCTCCACGATTTGCTCTTTCGGCTCTGAGGCCACGTCAACGTTGCCAGCCTTGTCGGCGATTTCCTTGCCGAGCCCGATGAGCTCGCGTCGAATCGCCAGATCATAAATCATCTGCGCGTAGTCGCGGGCTGCAAAGGCGCTGATCGCAGCACCGGCAAGCTTGACCAGATACCCCGTTCCGCCAAGCGCCTGCAGACCAGGCTCGTCTTCCAGAAACGCCTTCAACGTCACGGGCGAGGCGAGAGCATTCTTTTGAATACGCGCGCTGGCCACTTCGTAGATGCGTTGGTGAACCGGGTCGTAGAAATGGTGCGGCTGGATAATGGACGCGACCCTGTCGAATATATCGTTATTCGTTAAGATCGCGCCCAAGAGCTGCTGCTCGGCCTCGATATTGTGAGGCAGGCTGTCCATTGCGGACGCAGGTTCCGCTGCCGGCATCGCGCCGGTCATTGTTGTTATTTCGGTCATGGACAGGACCCTCATCCCCGATTGCCGATGTGTATGCGTCAGCGATCCGACGCGCGCAATCTTGATAACCTGTGGATAAGCTGTGGGTCTATGGAAACCTACCTTATTTTGATGTGTGCGGCCACCAACGCACCAGATTTCCCCAAAATTCGTCGAATTTACTCTGTCGAATAAATCTGACAGATCCTAGTGTTGCCGGTTGTTAACAGGCTGCAATCTGACTTGGCCAACGTGTAACAATTTCATGAACGTGCTGCTTGCCACGCGCGCGGATCGTTCAAAAATGTATCAACTTGCCCAAGCGTTTCGGGATCAAAACTGCCCCGTGCACGGGCCTCGGCGAGCACATCCCACCACGTGCAAAGATGGTGCAGTTTGACTCCGTGGGCTGCCAGATTGCCCTCGGTTTCGGGGAAGATGCCGTAGTAGAAAATCACAGCCGTATGACCGCAACTGGCGCCTGTGTTCCGAATCGCATCGACAAATTTCAGCTTGCTGCCGCCATCGGTGGTCAGATCCTCCACCAGCAAGACCCGGTCCCCCTCAGACATCAGCCCTTCAATCTGGGCGTTGCGGCCGTAGCCCTTCGGCTTTTTGCGCACGTAAGACATCGGCAGCGCCATCCGCTCTGCAACCAGTGCTCCGAAGGGAATGCCCGCCGTCTCGCCTCCGGCGATGTTGGTGAACGCCTCGAACCCGGCCTCGCGCATCACTGTCACTGTCAGGAAATCCATCAGCGTGCTGCGCACTCGCGGGAACGAGATCAGCTTGCGGCAATCGATATAAGTGGGCGAAGGCAAGCCAGAGGCGAGCGTGAATGGCTCACGTGCGTTGAAGTGTACCGCTTCTACCTCCAGCAGCATGCCGGCCGTCAGGCGTGCGATTTCGGCTTTGTCGGGGAAGGTGCTGGGGATCATGGTCAATCTCTAGTGGCTTGCCGGAGGAGCCTCCGCGCGGGGACAGTTCAGATTCGAGGGGGATCAGGCGACGCGCCAGTGAAGCGGATGGCCGGGGTCGAAAAGGGTAACGGGACCAGCACCGGTTTGGATCTTGTCCGGGTAGGGGACGGGCATGTCCTCCCGCACCAGCGTTATGGTGTCCTGATTGTGCTCCATCCCGTAATGCGCCGGTCCAAAGAGCGACGCAAACCCTTCAAGTTTGTCGAGAGCGCCTTCCTCTTCAAAGACATGCGCAAGGCACGCCATCGTGTTGGTGGCCGAGAACACACCCGCGCAGCCGCAGGCGCTTTCCTTGTTCGGATCGGAGTGTGGCGCGCTGTCAGTGCCGAGGAAGAAGCGCGGATTGCCCGAGGTGGCCGC
>JASJAW010000043.1 GCA_030066795.1 Dinoroseobacter sp. | reverse complement strand
GGAATGGCAATGCTTGTGCTGAGCTGGGCGGCGGTCTGGTCCATGCGAAAGGGCCGCGGGGTTGAAGGGCTCCCGAAACCACTCCTCTACGGTTTCGTTGGCATGGCCTTTTCCGGTTGGATCGCAACACTCGCAGGCTGGTACACGACCGAAATCGGACGTCAGCCTTGGTTGGTAGACGGGGTTCTGAAAACCGCTGACGCAGTGGCTGAGGTCCCGGCACCGATGGTCTTGACCACGCTGATTGCCTATCTCGTTGTCTATGCCGCGCTGATCTTCTGCTACATGGGCGTCATAACCTATCTGGCGATCAAAGCGGCGCGTGGGGAAGCGGTGCTCGAGCCGCGCCGTCCCGGCACGGGTTTCGCGCCAGCGGCCACACCAGCGGAATAAGTCGATGTCTGAGATTTTCGCAGATCCTGCCCAGTGGCTGCCGCTGACCTTCGCAGCGCTCATGGGCCTGTCGATCCTGATTTACGTAGTGCTCGACGGCTTCGATCTTGGTGTCGGCGTACTCTTCCCCTTTGCAGAGGAAGACGAGAAAGACATGATGGTCGCCTCAATCGGTCCGTTCTGGGACGCGAATGAAACCTGGCTCGTGCTGGCCATCGGCATCCTGCTTGTGGCTTTTCCATCAGCGCATGGCGCAATCCTGACCGCACTTTACCTGCCGGTCGCGATCATGCTCATCGGTCTGATCCTGCGCGGGGTCGCGTTTGAGTTCCGAGTGAAAGCGCCGCCGCAATTCAAGACCTTCTGGAACAACGCCTTCCTGACCGGCTCGCTCATGGCGTCGCTCAGCCAGGGCTTCATGTTGGGTCTTTATATCATGGGACTGCAATGGACGGCTTTGACGGTATCCTTCTCGCTACTCACCGCCGTTTTCCTGACCGTGGCCTATTCCTTCATCGGCGCGACGTGGCTAATCCTGAAAACGGAAGGCGCGCTGCAGATCAAAGCGGTAGAGTGGGCTAAGGGTGGGATCTGGGGTCTGGTGCTGGGCCTCGCAGCAGTCTCCGTCGCCTCGCCGCTTGTGAGCCCGCGCATCTTTGAGAAATGGTTCGCCTGGCCCGAGATCGTGCTCCTCGCGCCTCTACCTCTGATGTTCTGCATGCTCATCGGGCTTCTGTTTGTCGGCCTGAAACGATTGCCGACAGCCGACGACAGTTTTGCCTGGGTGCCTTTTGTCGCAACGATAATGCTCTTCATCCTCGCGTTTTTCGGGTTGGCCTATTCTTTCTACCCATACGTCGTGCCGGAACAGCTGACGATTTACGAAGCTGCGAGCGCCCCTGAAAGCCTGATCATCATCCTTTTTGGCACGATCTTCGTGCTGCCCGCGATCCTTGGGTACACGGTCCTGAGCTACTTTATCTTTCGGGGTAAAGCGCGCGCACTCAGTTACTACTGAGCGTGGATGGGTTCGCATCGCATGGCGTCTTTTGCCCGGCGATGCCCCGAAAGCCGAGCAGGCATGACATTGTGGATTGCCAATTCTCAGGCACTGCGCTTCTCTGCACAAAGAAGACAAAGGGAGGGGTTCCATGACTTTGGAAGTATATCAGTATCCATACGGTCCGGGCGCAAACTACGGCGTTTTGCTGCATGATCCAGTGGCCAAGGAGACGGCCTCGGTGGACGCAGGCGATGGTGCCGCGCTGATGGCTGCACTTGAAAAAACAGGCTGGCCGCTCACCGAAATCTGGGTCACCCATCACCACCATGATCATGTCGACGGACTTGAAGAAGTCAAAGCCGCCACGGGCTGCACAGTGCGTGGACCGGCCCCCGAATCCCAGCCCATAGCGGGCCTGGACCTGCGCCACGGCGATGGCGACAGCTTCGTATTTGCGGGTCACTCGGTGCATGTGATTCACACGCCCGGTCACACAACGGACATGATCAATTACTACCTGCCGTCCGAAAGACTGGTATTCACTGGCGACACGCTTTTTGTCATGGGTTGTGGTCGTCTGTTCGAGGGCGACGGCCCCATGATGCACGCCAGCCTCCAAAAGCTTGTCGCATTGCCAGAGGACACTGTTGTGTATTGCAGCCATGAATACACTGAAGCCAATGCAGACTTCGCATTGACCGTGGATCCAAACAACATTGCGTTGCGTGAGCGAGCAACCGCAGTTAAAGCCTTGCGCGCTGAGGACAAGCCGACGGTACCGACCACACTGGCGGACGAGCTGGCCACAAACCCGTTTCTGCGCGCAAACGATCCGGCCATCCGAGCGCATCTTGGTATGGAAGACGCTTCGGACGCCGAAGTCTTTACCGAAATCCGCCGTCGCAAGGACGCAGCTTAAACCGTTTTCTTGCGATGGCGCGCTGCAGGTATTCCTAGCCAATCCCGGTACTTCGCCACTGTCCGTCGGGCAATGCCCACCTCTTTGTCTGCCAGCGCCTGTACCATCGCTTCGTCACTGAGCGGATGGTCGGGTGGCTCGGAGACCACAAGCTTGCGGATCATTTCTGCCAAGGCATCCTGACTTATCGCCTCCCGCCCATTGGCAACATTCACTGGCCGGCTGAAGAGTGCCTTCAATGGCAGCGCTCCACGCGGAGCCGCGATCATGCGCCCCGCGCATACGCGGCTGACCGTTGACGGATGCAAACCCAAATCGGCTGCCAACATCTCCAGCGTCAACGGGTTCAGGTGTCCTCGTCCATGCTCCAGGTATGCCCTCTGCCGCCGGACAAGCGCGGCTCCAACACGCAGAAGGGTCACGTTTCTTTTTTCCAATGCCGCAGCCAAGGCTTGCGCGTCTGTCCGTGCAGCATTTTTCGTCTCTGCCAAGTCGGCCGAGGGTGCATCAAGAACGCGCAGCGTCGGAAGTGTAGAGGACGTCAACATCACCTCCCAGTCGTCTTCCCCACGGATCACTGTCAGATCGGGTGGAAAAACGGGTGGCAGGTCGTTGGCGAACTGCAGTCCGGGTTTCGGATCAAATCGCCTGAGAGTGGCGACAAGTTCAGGGATGTCATCCGGCGCACAGTCACAGAGTTCTGCAAGATCCTGCACCTGCCCCTCCGCCAACAGCGGCAAGTTCTGCAGAAGCGCATCCAGTTCCCACGTTAGCATATCTTCGGCAACAGCCTGCAATCTCAGACACTCTGCCAACGATCGGGCAAATAATCCCGCCGGCTCAATCTTCTGAAGCTCAGACAAAACACTTTCAGCGATCGGAATGGCTGCATCTGAGGCCAGTGCAACCGCCTCCAACGGCTGTGACAGCCACCCAGACGGCTCCAAAACCTCCAGAAACGCGAGCGCAACCTGGCGACGTCTGGGATCGGCAAACCGAAGCTCTATGCGATCCGTCAAATACGCGTAAAGACCATCACTTGGCGCCTCGATCTGCTCTACCCCGGCCCAACCTGGGACGAAATCCGGGCGTGGGTTAAGGTCGCGCGGCCGAGGGCGCGGCAAAGTCACGTGCAGCCAAGGGTTTTCCCGCGCACGTTCTTCCAGGAACAGGCACAGCTCCGCGGTCGACATTTGCAGCACTTGCAGCGATTGCTGCATATGCTGGGTCATAGCGAGCCGCGTGGTTTGCCGAAGGGTCTGCGTCAACTCCATGTCCGGAGCCTAACACCACCTAGCGAGGCGCATACAAGCAAGAATTATGCCAAACCCGTGATTGTGCCCTATTCCGCGGCTTTGCCAGCGCTTTCGGCAGCCAGGGTCCCATCCCAAGTCTCTAGTGGGATTTTTGGCTCCTGCGGATCCGCCATATAGGACGGAGTCATAATCTGGACCCCGTTTTCGTTGAAAACGCCCACGATATTTCGATGCAGATCCGACAGGATTAGCGGCAGGCGCATGCCTCGCGTGGTGAAGGCATTGATCTCGTAGATTATCGCGTAATCACCCAGCGCCTTCCACAAAACGAAGGGTGCGGGCGAATCTTTGAGCCTGTCGGTTCGACGCGCAGCTTCTATAAGCATCGCCTCGATTTTCTCGGTCGGCTCCTCGTAGCCGATACCCACGGTCGTATGAACGACCAGCCCCCGCCCGTCAATTGTGCGCGAATAGTTGACAACTTCGGAGTTCAGAAGCTGCGCATTGGGAATGCTGATCATCTCGTTCTTAACGGACCTGAGCAGAGTTTCCATCAACCGGATTTCGACCACATCCCCAACTTGGTCACCGATCTTTATTCTGTCCCCGACATTGGCGCTACGGCGGTAAATCACGAATATGCCAGCCATTAAATTGCTGACGACCGTGTTTGAACCCAGCGACACCATGACCCCCGCGAGGATCGTCAATCCCTGAAAGGCGCGGCTGTCCGAGCCGGGGATATGCGGATAGGCAAAAACGATCGCAAGCAGAATGATCACAGCGCGCAGGATGTTGAAGGTAGGCGCAATCCAGTGCGGCTCGAAGCCCTGCCATTCAAAACTTCCGGCCTCAAGATTGTCCATGAATAACCTGAGCGCGCGGATCAGGTAACGCGTGACAAATGCGATGATAACAAGCGTGATGATTTGCGGAACGTATGACGCGAAGCCTACAAGAACATCAATCAGTGGTTGCGAGACGTAGGTCAGCAAAAGCTGCGCAATTGGGCGTGTCTCTGAGAAAGCCAGCAGCACAAAAGACAAGTAATAGTAGAACGCAAACAAGAAGATGATCCACATCAGCAGGTTTGCACCGAACCCGGCAAGACGACCAACAGCCTGACCGCGGACAAGTGACTTGGTCGCTTGCTCTACCCCGGTAAATCGCTTGACTATGGATGCTTCCACGAATTTGGAAACGCGCTTGCGACGCCGCACAAAAAGGAGCGTGATTAAAAGAAAAACGCCTGTCCACCCGGCAGCTTCGAAAGCACCTTGCACACGCGCTTCTTCTGTCCGGCTCTGGCGATATGCGATAATTGCGCCCTCGATCGCCTCAGCATGCAATGCTGCAAGGAGTTCGAGATCGGTTTGCTCAAGCTCGGCATCTGCTTCTGTGGTGATCGTGATCATCCGGCCATTGGCGACGACGGCGAGCCCGAATTCGCTCGGCTCAACATCGACGACAATCAGCTCGGCACTCGAGTCAGCGACCGCGATTAAACGCTGTCGCACGTTTTCGGCACGTTCATCCGCTGGTAGCGAGCTAAAGCCACGAACTCCAAAAAGTTCCTCGCCATCAATAACCACTGGTGCAGTGATGGCAGGCTGTGACTCCGGCGCCTCGACAGGCGGTGCAACCTCATCGCTTTCCTGCGCTTGCACTAAGGACGCTGGACACAGCAGGCAGATGCCAAGAAAAAAACCAAAAACTAGCAACCGAACCAAAGTACGTTGCACAAAAACTCCAAGCATCTTCTGTCCCCCCAGCCAGACGCCGGCGGACCGGTGTTCTAGTCTGTCTCAAAACAGAAAACCGAAACAGGCTTCAAATCAAGGATTTACTGGGCAAGTGCCGCTTCAAGCTCTTGCAGTTTCGCCAGTGCAACATCCGGAGCTTCGCCCAAGTCTTCCAGCAGCGAGACGAACCGCTCTTTGATCGAGACGTCGAGATCCGATGCCTCGACCGCGGCCACCGCGGCATCGTGATCGATGCCTTCCGGTGTAACGATGCCCGATGCACGCCACTCTTCGATCAGCGCTGTTACTGCATTGGCCGTTTCCTCTGAGACCGCGCCGACGTTTGCCACCATGTTGGTAACCGTTTCTGTCAGGCTGGCTTCCAGTTCTTCCGCGGAGCGCTGAATCTCGGCGCGCGCAGCTTCAGATGCTTCCTGGGCAGCTTCTCCAACAGCTTCAGTAGCATCTCGCATAGCATCACCCGCTTGTTCTGCCGCGTCTTGAAGCCTCTCCTGCGGTGTCGGCTCCGGCCGGGTCGTGTAGAAGATCACTCCGCCGATGACACAAACTGCAACTATGCCTATCAGAATAGATTTGTTCATATATCCCTCCTATCCGGGCAACCCGGCAATGAATGGCGCTGACCAACAACCAATAGTGCAGTTGTACGTACCACAGGCCAGCAGAATTCGGGCTAGAGTTTCACGGAGACAGCCCAACGGTAAGAGATGCAAACTGGCTGAGGAGGCTTGGTGAAATTGCGGGTTTGCCCTTTAAATGCAGCCGATTTCTAGAAGCATGATACAAGGGCCGAAATGAAGCCGTTTCGTAAATGCCTGGCAGTGTGGCTTGTGTTGACGTGCAGCGCCTGCACACAGGAGCCTAAATTCGAAAGCAATCCCGGCACCCAAGGCGTTGGCTTCTCGTCGACAACTGGCAATAGCACCTTTGACGCAGGCGCGGCCCAATACGCGCCCTCCGATGACAGCGGGGAAACTGCCGCGGCCATCATTGCTGTTCTTGGCTTAGTCGCGTTGATCCTCCTCGCAGATAGCGTTCAGGCGTGCAGCGGGTCAGGATGCTAGTACAGTGACCAAGAGGCCCTTGGCCGAAAAGCCCTGGATGTGTGGTGGCGTGGGAGAGACCTGACTTCGCGACCATGTTTCGTGGGCTCCTCCTGGCCGATCTCCCACACCTAACAAAAGGACACGATTTCATAATAAATTGCTCCCAGATCTACCGATAACGAGGCAGGAGCGGGCACTCCTTCTACTCTCTTGGTGCGTGCGCTGCGACCAATGGCTTTTCTCATGGTCCGAGATCGCGTCAGTTCGCTACGAAACGGCAGTGCCTTTCGAAGGGAGCCAGCCGTGCAGGAACGCCAAAACCCCACTTCGCACCCCCAAAACCGGCAGCTTCCCGCCCATGCGAAACCCTATGGCTTGAATTGACGCTCAGGAACCGGACATTGCTCGCCCAAAGGAAAACGGAACGAGGTAGGCCATGGCAAGCGCCAAAACACCTGCGCGCCTTCTGGGCGCGTTTCTCATTTTTGGTGGAATGGGTTTGGCTGCAGGCAAAGCGGACGCAGCAGCAAAATGCCCGCAGTCCTTCAGTTCCGGGCTGCCAGATCGTATCGCGAAGGCGCTGCCGGGCAGCGAAGTGATGACAAAACTGCAAGGCGTGAACGGCACCGAGCGAGACGCAGCGGTCGTAGGACAGGTCCTTTCAGGGAACGTTCCCGATTTTCTGCGGCAGCTGACGCCGGTGAGTTTCTCCGGAAAAAGCGCGGGCGGTGAGCACCTAAACGTCACGGTTTGCGTGACCCCGGAGTACCTGGCCGTTGGGAATGACCGCGATTTCGTTCGGGTTCCAATGGGACTCGCAGCCGCCGCGCAGATCGCAGTTGAAACCGGCTTCCTTTTGCCGACACCGAAAATTGTGGACGGTATTTATGGTCAGGCCGATCTGCGGCTGCCTCCCAGACCGATGAAGCCGACAGCCCAGATGGTGACCACCGCCTATTTGGTGGAGCACGACCGGACCTTGGATGCGCAACGCGCGCAGAAGGGTAGCAGCTTGGCCGAACTGACTGCAGGCCAGAAGAAAGACATCGTGCTGACCAAACGTCTGCGGACCAAGCCGGGTCGCGTAGCAATCTATGGCTGGCATCAACCAAATGGGAAACCCATTCAACCGCTCAGCACTGTGCACGGTGCCGCGTATGCCGATTACAGCCATGGCGTGCGGCTCGTGAGTCGAACGGCTTTCGTCAACGGCGAGCGGCGCGATCTCGCGACAATCATTGAGGACCCGTCAGTCGCGCATGTGATCAGCAGCGAGGGACCGATTGCGGATCCCGAGCGTCTGCTGGCCGCTCAGTTCTGAGCCCTTCATCAGTCGATTGACTTGCAGCACCGGAAGCCGAGGTGGTAATTCTCGTGACTTCCCGTGCTCATGACCCGAGAGCCGTGCCAATAGGGTGCACGCCAGCGACACCAATCGGGATGGGCGCGATACTTGTCCCAGATAAACCAGCTGCCCTTCATTTCGGTAACGCCTAAACTTGTGCTACCGCGGCTCGCCATCTGCTCAGGCGCCATCGGTAAGTTCATGTGTTCAGCGGCATTCCCATGCTGATCGTAGACGCCCAGTGCACTACGGCAGTTAGGAAATGCGCCCGTGGGGTAGGTATTGGATCCGCAACTATTGTACCCGCCACCGCCGCAACTGGCGCTTTTTTCACTGTTCTGGGCGCAAATCCCACGCTGGAAGTTGGGACCGTACGCCCAGTTCTTGGCGGGTTCGTATTTGCGGTTGTGCGCGCCACGCATTGCCGACACCGAACCGAGCCCGAAAAAGTAATCCGGTGGTTCCAGCGCCCCGGCACAGGCACCCTCCCATTCATGGGCATCACAAAGCCGCTTGCCTACGGCCGCGCAGACCTCAGCGGCTTCTTTTGCCTTGGTCCAGACGACTGGATAGGTGCAGGGAATATTGGGGAACTCGAACATATCGATACAAGCCTTGGCTTCGCGCGGCGCTTCTGTGCGCGGATCGTAGAGGGGTGCCATGTACCTGTCGCCACAGATGCGAGTGTTGCGGGCATTGTTGTAACTCGAGGGCCCGCCAGGAATACGGGCCGCGCATTGCTGCGGGGTCATCGGGTGACGACTGATTGCGGGATTGCCTTGTCCCATGAAGCCCGACTTGGCAAAGATTTCCTGCAGGCGCCGCATCTCTGCCGGGCTCAACTTGTGAACCTTGCCGATCTGATCAAACAAAATGGAATTGGCCTGCTGCAAGCTCGTCTGAGCCGCACCGGCAAACGGCAGTATGAGCAACACGGTCAGTAGAAGGAAGCGACGGCAGAGCGTCATGGGCGGGCCTCCTTTCGGGTCAGGTAGAAAAGATCGCGGTTGTCTGCAAATCCGATGAAACGCGGCAGGATCGTGCCGTCCTTGGCCTTTTTCTCGATCAGCGCCATGCCCGGCACCAGATGCGCCACGTGCACCTGTTCGGCCTTCTGCACATACAGTGCAAGATACGTGTGCTCGAGCGCATTCATGTCCAAAAGCATCGCGTACTCGCAATCATAGGCCAGAAACGTGCGCGCCATTGCAGACGGTGTGGCCGTGGAGAAATACCCGTAGAGCAGATAATCTCGGCCATCGGCGGAGGTCATGCACGCGCCGGCCCGCAGCGTGCGCAATTCGGCTTCGGCAGACCCGGACCAGTTGCCTGGCCCCCAGCGCGTCACGCGATCTCCGGGTACGGCAGCGCCACTTTCCGGGTCCGTCGTCACCAAGGGCACACCATTTTGCCGCGCAAAGGCAATCTGTGGCAGAAGCGCGTTGTCCGCTTCTTCCCAGGTCTTCATCGCAATCGTGCCGTCGGTCAGCCCGTACAGTGTCGAGAGGTTCGGCTGAAGCTTACTGAAGATCACCCCTTTTTCGATAAACCCGTAGTGATGCCCAAGGTTGAACCCCGCCATGTCTCCGAACTTGAAGGCGCCGTGCTGCCGCTTAAACCCGGCCGTGAACGTCGCAACAGCACGGTCTGCGATAACCGGATTGACCATCCCAAGAGGCACAAGCGGCATTGGCGTGTCGATCCCGTCTGGTCCGGGGAGCCCGCGCGGGCGGATTGAGGCAGGCGGTCTGGGCGACCAACCCAAGTCAGGATGGTCCGTCCCGACTGCATATCCCAAACCATAGAGACCAAGATCAAAGGCGATCATGTAGCCAGTCGCTTTGGCCTCGATCCCATCCAGCCGGTTGGCGCCAGGGATCTGGAAAACAGCATCACTGATCGCACGGGGCTGGAACGTGCTGGCGAAGATCCCCTCAAGCCCTGAAACAGGGTACCATTGCCCTATCACCATCCGGCTGTCATTCCGCCCTTCAAGCGCGATATCGAGCAATGTAGAGATTTCTGGCTGTTCCTCTGGGGCAACGCGTCCTTTCATCGGAGCAGGACCCGCTTTGGAGCCGCTCGCGCCAGCGGGCGCGAGCATCTGGCTCGTTTCCAGCTCCGAGTCCTTGAAGAAATTATCACGTACAAAGCGGACAATGCTTTCGCCGCCCCAGATATTCTCACGTAAGAAATCCGTGGTCGCTTCGATATTGGTTCGGGAACCGGAAACACGGTTGCGCAGGAACAGCACGCCATCGCAGATCGGGGCATAGGCAAGCCCGCTTTTACTCGCTTCGGTCAATTCATGCGCGTCGGAGTTCCAGGGAACGCATGAACTGCGCCCTTCGACGGTCTTGATCTCCAAAGCAACGGGGCCTGCTTGTTGCAGGGTGAGTTCCTTACCGCCGGGATCCGCGACCTCGAGATGATACGTGGCCAGAGGCGCGTCTGGAGCGCTTCGAAGCTGCAAGAGATACCAAGCTCTGGTGGCCGGATTGAGCGAGACAAGCGTAACTTCCAGCCCCGTTCTTTCATCGGTCACTCTCTGTGTTGTTCGGAACGGTTGCAGATCCAGAATATTCTTGGGGGCTACGGCCTCGTAGCCGGCCCATTGTTCGGCCAGCACGTCAGCGCTCTGGGCGTAGACCGATTGGACGGTCATGCAAAACGCAGTGGTCAGACCGGCAATCAGTTGTTTTGAGTTCGTCACTCTGTCGTCCTCCGCGCGACGGCTACATTACCCAGCGCACAACCCTGAGCGCGCCCTTCTTCCAGGGAACGCGATGGGTGACGCCGGCCTCGACGGCGATCCGGCCTCGGTTCGCGAGATACCAATCGTAGTTTCGGATTAAGGCGTCCGCATTGGAGTGCACGGGCTTGTAGCCCAGACGCGACTTTGCACGATCGATGCTGACGAAACTGTCCTTGCTGGCGGTTTCGTAGATCCACTTGTAGAGAGGCGACAGGTGCACAGCCTCCAACGCCCTTAAGGTCCAGATCGCAGGGGTTGCCGGAAAGCCCACAACGCGTTTGCCAAAACCGGCCCGGTCAAGAACAGCCTGAAAACTCTGACGAAGGGAGCCGAAATCTTCCGCGCCGATATTGAAAGTGTCGTTGACCATTTCCGCGTCGCCAAGCGCACAGTTTTCAACCGCGTGATTAAGATCATCGACGTCGAGCAACTGGTATAGGTTGTCGCCAGAGCCCAGAACCGGGAAGTTGTGCCCCCCGGATGCGAAATCGTAAAGCAGTTCAAATGCGCCGAGGCGTTCGGGACCAACAAAACTCTTGGGGCGTAAAACCGGCAGAAGCATACCGGCATCCCGAAACTCCTTGCAGACCTCTTCGGCGGCGACTTTCGACGCTCCATAGGGTCCGACGCCCACCATCGGATCATCCTCGACCAACGGGTGATGGTCGGGAATGCCGTAGACAGCAGTCGAGGATATATGGATGAAACGCTCGGTCCCGCGGTCGCGCGCGGCCTCCAGCATGATACGGGTGCCGTCCACATTGGTCGAATGGATTTCCGCGGGGTCCGCCAGAGGGAGCGCTGCCGCGCAGTGAACTACGAAATCGACTCCCTCAAAAGCGGAGTCATGCGCAGAGCGATCGCGAATATCAGCCTGAAGTATCGATACTTTATCGGCCTCAGGATAATCGAACGCGGCTATGTCATAGCTTCTCACCTCATGCCCACGTTCCAAAAGGTAGCGCACCAAGTTGATCCCCATAAACCCGGCGCCACCGGTAACCAAAAAACGTTTCTTCTGCATGTGCTCAATCCCGCACCGATCCGACCATCGGCTATCAGTACTCTTCTTGCCAACCTCAGTGTGACGAAAGCTGTTTTTAAGAAAATGATTTGAGTCAAACGCCGAGCCGAGAATGCTTGGAGCTGCAACTCCGCCGACATAAGCTTGCGGTATAAGCCGCGTCAAAGTTATTCCTGTACGTTAAGTAAAACCTGAGTTCTCGGAAAATGGTTCCTGACAAGTCTGTCCAGAGCGACTGCGAGCCTCCGCTCGCCTTGGATGTCGACGGGACCCTTTTGCGCACAGACCTTCTCCACGAAACCTTCTGGGCTGCTTTGGGCAAAGACGTGGGCGCGACACTCCGGGTCGCTTTCTTGAGACTTGGGTCTCCCGCCAAACTCAAGCGGGACCTATCGCTCATTTCCTTCCCGGCGATCGAGCTACTGCCGGTGAACGAGACGATCCATGCGCAGGCGCAGAAGGCGCTCGCAGACGGACGATCGGTCCGGCTGGTGTCAGGCGCAGACCAGACACTCGTCGACGCTCTGGCAGAGAGGCTGCAGTTGCCTGGACCACACTTTGCTTCCGAACCGCAGCGAAATCTGACCGGAGAAATAAAGGCCAACCTTCTTCGGGAGCGGTTTGGTATAGGCCAGTACGACTATGCCGGAAATTCGCACAAGGATCTGCCATCGTGGGTCTCCGCGCGAAAAATCATTGCTGTAGCGCCGTCCACAAGCTTGCAGCACCGCTTGCGGGAGATTGGAAAGCCCTTCGAGATCGTCTCAGGAGGCTGGACACCCCGGAAACTGTTGCGTGAGTTGCGCCCGCATCAATGGGTGAAAAACCTTCTGCTCTTTGTTCCGCTTCTGGCCGCCCACCAATTTGATCCGGCGTCTTTTGGGCAAGTCGCACTTGCAGCAGTCGCTTTCAGCCTAGGCGCCTCCGCGATTTATATTCTGAACGATTTGCTCGATCTGGACGCGGACCGACAACACCCAACCAAGTGCAACCGACCAATCGCTTGCGGTGATCTGCCAATCCCGGTGGCGACCGCCGCAAGTGGGGTTCTGGCTTTTCTGGCCCTGTCATTGGCACTGGCCGTCGGTCCACCCGTTGCCGCCTTGACCCTCCTCTACATGGCGGGAAGCCTCAGCTACTCGCTGTGGTTAAAGAAACACCGCTGGCTGGATGTCATCGCCTTGGCGTCACTATTCCTGTTGCGGGTTCTGGCCGGAGCCGTTGCCGCCGACGTAGCGACCCCACCAATTCTGTTGGCGCTGACCTTTGTTATCTTTCTGGCACTGGCCTGTGTGAAAAGAACGACTGCGCTCAGTCGCCTGAGCATTCGGGAGCACTTGCCGGGACGGGGCTATTCCTCTGAAGACCTCGTACACTTGAAAACGGTGTGTTACGCCGCAATTGCAGCGGCCGCGATCTTGTTTCTCGTATACGCTCTGGGCCCTGTGTCTGCGGAACTCTATGGGAATCAGATACTGCTGGCACTGGCAGTGATTCCACTAACCTTATGGCTTGCGCGGATCGTTCGTCTGAGCGCGGCCGGGCTGGAGGACTATGATCCTGTTCGGTTCGTTTTAAGCGATGGCGTCGGTCTGTTAATCGTTCTTTCCGGGGTGGCCATGATCATTCTAGCGGCCTGACCCGCAGGATCACTCTCGACCCGCCGGCTTCGTGAATACAAGCAGGCGATCAAGGTTAAACTTCATGACGTACCCAATCGTTAACCCAATAACCGCGCCCAGTTCTCGCATCGCATGTGTCTGCCAGATGAACCAAAACGCACTCTCGCTTCCCCAGAAGATTAAAGTCGTAATAATCCCGGTGGCGGTGTAGCGCGCGAAAGTCTGCGCCTCTTGCTGAGCGGGCTTTATGGCGTCGTAGAAGATCCACCGCTTGTCGAGCACGTATTTCACGACAAGGCCAACAGCTGTCCCGGTGAACATGGCAGGAAAGAACCAAAGATCGTTGAGCCAGAGCACGCCGCGTTGGGCGCCCAAGTTCGCCAAAGTGGCAATAAACGCAAAACTCGCGTAGCGTATAACCAGAGTAGAAGTGCTCACACCTTCGGTCTTTTTGTTGCTTTTCAAGCGCCGCATTAAGGTGCCGCGCACACCGAACACGCTTTTCGATTGTCGCCACCGACGTCAAGAGCCTCCGCTTTGGCGGCAGACCACAGCGGCAGTTTGGTGTCTGTCAACTCGGCTACTCATGCGAACGCAAGAAGTCCAAGCCTGTATCTCGTTGGCCCGGCAGAACGGAGAGGAAGAAGCTTTGCAGTCGATTGCAAGCTGCTACACAGCACGGTCCGGCAATGTTCAGCAAGTCAAAGGCTGCGAATTCAGCTTATCGCAACGAAAATTCAAGCCGCAGGGATCGGGAAGATTTTTTTGAACAGGACCGCACAAGCCACGCACTGCAAAAAGTGAGGCAGTAGACAAATGGAATTACCTGGTTTCATCCAATATCATGACGGTTTTACTAGGTGTCGGGACATTTGGTGGCGTGGGAGAGACTTGAACTCTCGACCTCACGATTATGAGTCGTGCGCTCTAACCAGCTGAGCTACCACGCCACAAACTGCGGCGCTGGGTATGACACCGGCTCTGGGGCGTCAAGAGGCTTTCGCCGCATTAGGAATGCGCAAAGCGGATAAGCAAGACACCACACGCCCAGTGCAATCCCCAAGCAGACCAGGAATACACCATTTTATCGGCGGACGATTTCGCAGCAATCCGCCTAAAAATTGATCAAGGTCACGAAAATTCAGCAGCTTGACGTCGGATTCCCTCGGTGATCACCCGATTCTCGTTTCTGTCTGCTGAACCGCTGCGGGACAGTCCGTGCGCCGGGGCACCAGCCCACGGCACCTGAGGAAACGCGTGCGACGGCATCGTACCTGGCAGTTCTCTGCCGCCGCACCGACGCAACAAAACGCCGTGAGAGGCAGATAAGCGCGCGCTGCCGGGATTCAAACCCAAGCGCGACTTGGTCCTCGACGCGGCCCATGCTTTGGGAAGCAGATTAATGAAGAATTTCGGGAAATCCCTTATCTTTGCCGGCGTCGCGTCGGCCCTGATGTCCACAACCGCCCTCTCGCAGGACGACACGATTAAAGTCGGTGTTCTGCATTCGCTCTCGGGCACGATGGCCATTTCGGAAACGACGCTGAAAGACGTCATGTTGATGCTCATTGAAGAGCAAAACAAGAAGGGCGGCATCAATGGCAAGATGCTCGAGGCAGTGGTCGTGGACCCCGCTTCCGACTGGCCGCTTTTTGCTGAAAAAGCGCGCGAACTGATCGAAGGGGAAGGTGTAGACGTTGTGTTCGGCTGCTGGACCTCCGTGTCGCGCAAATCCGTGCTGCCGGTCTTCGAGGAACTGAATTCTCTGCTGTTCTACCCGGTGCAGTACGAAGGTGAAGAAAGTCAGCGTAACGTATTCTACACGGGTGCGGCGCCCAACCAGCAGGCGATCCCAGCGGTGGATTACCTGATGAACGAAGAAGGCGTGGAGCGCTGGGTTCTGGCCGGTACAGACTATGTGTACCCTCGCACCACCAACAAAATCCTCGAAGCATATCTGCAGTCCAAAGGCGTCGCGCCTGAAGACATCATGATTAACTATACCCCATTTGGTCACTCGGACTGGCAGACGATTGTGTCCGACATCGCGACCTTTGGCTCGGCAGGCAAAAAGACGGCTGTGGTGTCCACCGTCAACGGAGACGCAAACGTTCCGTTCTATAAGGAACTCGGCAACCAGGGCATCTCGGCTGAAGATATTCCGGTGGTCGCGTTCTCCGTGGGCGAAGAAGAACTGGCGGGCCTCGACACCGGGCCACTGGTCGGCCACCTGGCGGCATGGAACTACTTCATGTCCGTCGACACACCTGAGAACGACGAATTCATCGAAACCTGGCAGGCATTTATTGGCTCGGAAGAGCGTGTGACCAACGACCCCATGGAAGCGCACTACATCGGCTTCAACATGTGGGTCGAGGCAGTGGAAGCCGCCGGCACCACCGACGCAGATGCCGTCATCGACAGCATCATCGGTGTCACTGTACCCAACCTGACAGGAGGCATGTCCACAATGCTGCCGAACCATCACATCACAAAGCCGGTGTTGGTGGGCGAAATTCAGGATGACGGCCAGTTCGATGTTGTCTGGGAAACCGACGATCTGGTCGCGGGCGACGCATGGTCCGACCATCTGCCAGAATCCGCAGCGCTAATTGCAGATTGGACCGATCCGATCAACTGCGGAAACTACAATACTACGACAAGCTCCTGCGGCGGCGGCTCCTGAGCCGCGACGCGCGTTAATAATTCCACGGCCCGCGCTTGTCGCGTGGGCCGTGACCCAAAACATCCGGGACAGATATGACCATTTTCCGCCAGTGCCTCGCAGCCCTGTTCTGCTGTCTTGCCACGCTCGCCTCAGCGCAAAGCTTCGAGGAGCTTGTGGCGCAATTGCCTGAGGGCAAGTTCGCGGAACGCGCGGCAGTCGTGGCACAACTTGGCGCTCTGGGCGACCCGCGCGCCGTACCTGTGCTGGAGGTGCTGCTGGAAGGCAACCTTCATGTCCTCAAATCAAATGAGGCAATTGTTGCGGTCCGTGAGGTGGGCAGCGACGACGTGGCCTATGACGCCCTGACCGGTGAAGAATTCGGCATCATCCCGCGCCGTGGGTCTTCGAAAATTCGGGTCAATAACGGCCTGCGCCGAGACATTCGCGCGGCGATTGGTACGCTGACTTTGCGCGCTCCAGACCCGGCCCTGCGCTTGGCGGCAGCAGACGCCGCATTTCGCGCACCGAACCCCGATCAGTTAGAGCTGTTGCAATCCGTCCGCAGCGATGAAAGCGACAGCGAAGTCGCAGAGGCTCTCGACTACGCCATTGCCGCAACCGTGCTGGAAAGCGACCTTCCAGACGAAGCCCAGGTGGCCGCGATCGACACCCTGCGCGAGATGGGCAACCAAGATGCTTTGAGTGTTTTGACCCCCTTGTTGCAAGCCACCAACCCTGTCATGGCGGCCGCGGCGAAAGACGCCGTGGCGGCTATCGAGGCAAACCAGCGGCTTTGGAACATGGCCCAGAACGTTTGGTTCGGGCTGTCGCTTGGCTCGGTGCTTCTGCTTGCGGCGATTGGGCTCGCCATAACCTTCGGCGTTATGGGGGTTATCAATATGGCGCATGGCGAGTTGGTAATGCTCGGCGCCTATACGACCTTCGCAGTGCAGGAAGTGATCCGTGCCTCCTTCCCTGGCCTCTTTGACTGGTCGCTCCTGATCGCAGCTCCGCTGGCATTCCTGATTGCGGGCGGTGTCGGGGTCGCGATCGAGCGCGGGTGTGTCCGGTTCCTCTATGGCCGCCCACTCGAAACGCTTCTTGCGACCTGGGGCATCAGCCTGATCCTCCAGCAAACAGTGCGCTCGATTTTCGGGCCGAACAACCGCGAGGTTGGCAACCCGAGCTGGATGTCAGGCGCGTTTGATATCGGACAGATGACGATCACCTACAACCGGCTCTGGATCTTGCTGTTCTCGCTCGCCGTGTTTGCGATCCTGCTTTTCGTGATGAAGAAGACATCGATGGGTTTGCGGATGCGGGCGGTCACGCAAAACCGGGCGATGGCTGCCAATATGGGGATCCGTACGGGCTGGGTCGACGCGCTGACCTTTGGCCTCGGCGCCGGCATCGCAGGACTGGCCGGCGTGGCGCTGAGCCAGATCGACAACGTGTCGCCCAACCTTGGTCAAAGCTACATCGTCGACAGCTTCATGGTGGTCGTCTTTGGCGGGGCCGGGAACCTCTGGGGCACGCTTGCAGCAGCGTTTTCGCTGGGGATCGCGAACAAGTTCCTCGAGCCTTGGACCGGAGCGGTTCTGGCGAAGATTCTCGTGCTCGTCTTTATCATCCTCTTCATCCAGAAGCGGCCAAGGGGCCTTTTCGCGGTGAAGGGACGGGCGGTGGAGAACTGACATGGGCCTGATCGATCGCCGCATGGGCATCTTCCTGACGGGCCTTTTCATCCTGACTGTGGCCGTCCCGGCGGGGAACCTTTGGATGGAGGGGCAGCCAGTCCCCTCTTACATCGTGTCGCTTCTCGGAAAGTACCTTTGCTACGCGCTTCTGGCGGTGGCCCTGGATCTTGTCTGGGGCTTTACCGGCATCCTGTCGCTCGGGCATGGCGCGTTCTTTGCGCTTGGCGGCTACGCGATGGGTATGCATCTGATGCGCGAGATCGGGGATCGTGGCGTTTATGCAAATCCGGAGCTGCCGGACTTCATGGTTTTCCTGAACTATCAGGAGCTGCCGTGGTTTTGGTACGGGTTCGACCAGTTCTGGTTCGCCTGTCTGATGGTGCTCCTCGTGCCAGGCGCGCTTGCCTTCGTGTTCGGCTGGTTTGCGTTCCGGTCGCGGGTGACGGGTGTCTATTTGTCGATCATCACGCAAGCGATGACCTACGCCCTCATGCTGGCGTTTTTCCGCAACGAGATGGGGTTCGGCGGGAACAATGGCCTGACGGACTTCAAGGATGTGCTGGGCTTTGACCTGCAATCGGACAGCACGCGTGCGGGTCTCTTTGTCTTGTCGGCGATCGCTTTGGCGGGCGGACTTCTGCTTGCGCGGGCAATTACAACCTCCAAGCTGGGACAGGTTTTGGTGTGCATTCGCGATGCTGAGGATCGCACCCGGTTTCTCGGTTACCGCGTCGAAGGCTACAAACTGTTTGTCTGGGTGGTCTCCGCCATGATGGCCGGCGTCGCCGGCGCGCTTTACACCCCGCAGGTGGGGATCATCAATCCGGGCGAGTTCAGCCCCGCAAACTCAATCGAGATCGTGATCTGGGTGGCCCTCGGCGGGCGCGGAACTCTGGTCGGCGCTGCAATCGGCGCAATCATCGTAGCGGCCGCCAAGACACTCCTGACTGGTTGGTTCCCCGAAATCTGGCTCTTCGCTCTGGGCGCGCTTTTCATCTTCGTCACGATTTTCATGCCGAAAGGTGTACTCGGTGTGATCGAAGGCGCGCTCGCGAAACGCCCGAAGCCACAGCCTGACGGGAAGGAGGCTGAGGTATGAGTATCCAGCTATCGCTCGATGGTGTGAACCGCAGCTTTGACGGGTTCAAGGCGATCAACGATCTGAGCCTGACCGTGGAGAAGGGCGAGTTGCGGGCGATCATCGGCCCGAACGGCGCAGGCAAGACAACGATGATGGACATCATTACCGGAAAGACCCGACCCGATGAAGGCGAGGTGCTGTGGAACCAAACTGTGGATCTGACCCGAACCGACGAAGCGGGTTCGGCCCGGCTAGGAATTGGTCGTAAGTTCCAGAAGCCAACCGTGTTCGAGACACACACAGTCGAGGACAATATCGCCCTCAGCCTGAAAGACGATCGCTCTGTCTGGGCAACGCTCTTTGACCGCAAGACCGCGGAGCAGGAGGCGCGTATTTCGGAAGTACTTGAGCTGGTGAAGCTGGACGGGGACCGTGCACGGCTGGCTGCGGATCTCAGCCATGGACAGAAGCAATGGCTGGAGATTGGGATGCTGCTGGCGCAGGACCCGGAACTATTGCTGGTCGATGAACCCGCTGCGGGCATGACGGATGCAGAGACAATGCGAACGGCGGAGCTTCTTCGAGACATCGCCGGGCAACACACCGTCATCGTGGTCGAACATGACATGGAATTCGTACGCGCGCTCGACTGTCGAGTGACCGTGCTCCATCAGGGACACGTTCTGGCCGAAGGCTCGCTCGATCATGTGTCGGCGAATGAACAGGTTATCGAGGTTTATCTGGGGCGCTGAGCATGCTGGACATTCAAAACATCGAGCTTCACTACGGCGCGGCCCGGGCCCTACGCGGTGTCTCGCTGACGGCCGAGCCCGGAAAAGTGACAACCGTTCTGGGGCGAAACGGGGTCGGAAAAACCACGCTTCTTCGAGCAATCACCGGGCGGCAACCGATCTCGGCCGGGTCTATGACTTGGGAAGAGGCAGACCTTGCCAAGATGCGAGCGGATGCGCGGGCCCGCGCTGGGATCGCGAGCGTACCACAGGGACGCGAGATCTTCCCGCTTCTGACAGTTCAGGAGAACCTTGAGACCGGCTATGCCGCCCTGCCCCGCGCGCTGCGCCATATCCCGGACGACGTCTTTGAGCTGTTCCCGGTTCTCAAGGACATGCTCGGTCGTCGCGGCGGCGACCTGTCTGGCGGTCAGCAGCAGCAACTTGCCATTGGTCGCGCTATGGTGATGCGTCCCCGACTGCTTGTTCTGGACGAACCGACTGAAGGCATTCAGCCCTCTATCATTCAGGACATCGGGCGCGCGATTACCTATCTGCGAAACCGAGGTGATATGGCGATCTTGTTGGTAGAACAGTACTTCGAGTTCGCACGCGACCTCTGTGACAGCTTCGCGGTGATGGAACGTGGGCAGATTATCAAGGCCGGCACACGGGATCAGATGAATGAGGATGAGCTGCGCGGAATGCTCACCGTCTGACACTTGCGCTTTGGCAGATGGCGGGACAGTCTTCGCTCGAAAGCGAGGGCCCCGATGACGATGATCACCACATGCATTTTCGACGCCTATGGCACGTTGTTCGATGTGAGCGCGGCGGCCCGCGAGGCTGCAGCCGAGCCCGGGCGCGAGGCTTTCGCAGAACACTGGCCGCAAATCGCACGCGACTGGCGCCTGAAGCAACTTCAGTACACATGGCTCCGGGCGGTGATGGGCGCACATTGCGACTTCTGGAAAGTCACACAGGACGGTCTCGACTGGGCGCTGGAGGCCGCCGGATTGAATGGGGACAAGGAACTGCGCGCGCGGCTTTTGCAGCTGTATTGGGAGCTTTCCGCATACCCCGAGGTTCCCAAAATGCTGGGTGCGCTTAAGGCAATGGCGATGAACACAGCGATCCTATCCAATGGGTCCCCGGACATGCTCAATGCGGCTGTCGACAGTGCTGGAATCGGCGAGCATTTGGACGATGTTTTAAGCGTCGAGTCAGTGTCAATCTTTAAGCCTGCGCGGCTTGTCTACGATCTTGTCGGCGCGCGCTTCGGATGTGCGCCGGAGCAAGTCTTGTTTGTTTCTTCCAATGGCTGGGATGCCGCTGCGGCTTCGGCCTATGGCTTCAGAACCGCCTGGGTCAATCGTATGGGGGAACCGGTCGACCGCCTACCCGCCGTACCAGAGCACATCCTGACCGACCTGACCGGCATTCCGAATATCGCGGAGGCACCCTGATGCCAAAGATAACGGCGCCGGATGGCGCACGCCTTTTCTATAGCGACGAAGGTGATGGTGTCCCGATCCTGTGCCTTTCAGGTCTGACCCGCACGGGGCGTGATTTTGATTATGCGATGCCCGCACTGGCGGGCCACCGTGTGATCCGGATGGACTACAGGGGGCGGGGGCGCTCTGACTGGGCAGATTACAAAAGCTACTCGTTGATGCAGGAGGGCTCGGATGCCCTGCAATTGCTGGATCATCTTGAATTGGAGAAAGCGGCTATTCTCGGCACGTCAAGAGGCGGGCTGATTGCCATGGGCTTGGCACTTGCTGCCAAAAACCGACTGCTGGGTGTTTGCCTGAATGACATTGGTCCGGAACTTGATCCCAAAGGGCTGGATGTGATCATGGGTTATATCGGTCGCAACCCTGCTTTTTCGACCCATCAGGAGATGGCAGCGCAAATGCCCGAGTTGATGGTTGGGTTTGAGAACGTGCCTGCGAGCCGATGGCTGGAGGAAGTCCGGAAACATTATGACGAGACGCCTCGTGGATTGCAGATTACCTATGACCCGAAACTGCGCGATGCCGTGATCGAGGCAGGCGCCGTCGCCGCCCCCGACCTATGGCCTTTCTTTGATGCATTGGCTGGCTTGCCGACCGCCGTGGTTCGCGGAAACAATTCGGATTTGCTGAGCGCGGATACACTCGCGGAGATGTGCCGCCGTAGACCTGATCTGATATGGGCCAATGTCCCCGACCGCGCGCATATCCCTTATCTCGACGAACCAGAGGCCGTGGAAGTCATCACCCGCTGGGTCTCCGCCTTGTGAGTGACATTGCCCAAATAGAAGCTGCAGCGACGCGCCTTTTGGGGCACGCGCGTCGCACACCTCTTTTGTCTTCGCGATCTCTCGACAAAATCGCCGGAAAGCGTGTTCTGGTGAAAGCAGAATGCCTGCAACATACCGGATCCTTCAAGTTTCGTGGAGCTTGGTCGGCTCTTTCCGCGATGTCGGACGCAGTCAAAAAGACTGGTGTACTGGCCTATTCCTCGGGGAACCATGCGCAAGGCGTTGCAATGGCCGCCCGCGCGCACGGAGCACCAGCCGTGATTGTTATGCCCTCCGACGCACCCATGGTGAAAATCGCGAACACACAGGCGTTGGGCGCAGAGGTCGTCCTCTATGACCGCGCCAGCGAGAACCGCGATACGATTGGAGCAGACCTGGCCCAATCGCGAGGTCTGACCCTGATCAAACCATTTGACGATCCGCTTGTAATCGCCGGTCAGGGTAGTGTCGGGCTCGAGATCGCGGAACAGGCCGCACAAGAGGGTGTATCAAGCGCCGACGTTTTGGTCTGTTGTGGAGGCGGTGGGTTAAGCGCCGGGATCGCTCTCGCGCTGGAGTCGCGCGCTCCCGGCCTCCAAGTGCGGCCCGTAGAACCAGAAGACTTTGACGATATGGCCCGGTCGCTGCGAAGCGGCCAGATTGAGCGCAACGCGACAACATCCGGTTCAATTTGCGATGCTGTTATCTCCCCTCAGCCAGGTGAGATTACCTTCCCAATCCTGAAACGCCTGGCGGGCCCGGGTCTGGTTGTTTCTGAGACCGACTGCCTGCATGCCATGGCTTTGGCTTTTGAGCACCTGCGCATCGTTGTGGAACCGGGCGGAGCCGTAGCCTTGGCTGCTGCTTTGTTCTATCCGGACGCAGCTGAAGGTGATGCGGTGATCGTCACCGCATCAGGGGGCAATGTGGACCCGCCGGTTTTCATACGCGCGTTGGAAACGCGTCAGGCTGCTTCCAACCGCTCAGCAAGACCATTGACGAGATAGGCGAGCGACGCCCGCTTACCTCTCTGCACTCGGCTCGAGATCAGGAAAGCAACACTTGCGGTATCGCATTCCAGTGAACGCTCGATCAAACGAAGAAGCCAGCTTTCATCAAAGCTGAGCGCAGGCTCTCCCGGGGCGCGCCACTCAGGTGTACGGCCCAGCGCCTGCTCCAGAGTGCGCGCAACCGCATCTGCAAAATCGTGTGCCGACGGTTGTTCGCGCATCGACAGCACCGCGCAAGCTTTGAAAAGGTCAAGCCGCGCGGCCGAGCGCGCCGCGTCTGCGCGTTGCCGTATCAAAGCAAAAACCGCTTCGGGCTGCGCGTCGCCAATTTGAAGGTCAATATCTATCTGTTCGCTCATGCCTGGTGCGCCTGTTCCGGTACGTGACGCTCAATGTGCAAACAGTTTGGCAGTGGGGAGATGATTCCAGAAAGGGGCGCAATGCCGCAGCGCAGCAATCCGCCGCACAAAAGCGGCGGATTTGTCTCAGTTACCCTCAGGCGTGTACTTCCAGCCATGAAAAAAAGCCTTCCGGTGCACGTGACCTGAGCCGGAGCGCCAAATCCCTGCCCATTTCTGCAGCATCTGCGATATCTGAAGTCGCTTCGTCTGCGAGCACTTCCGACCCGTCGGGACGAAGGATCTCTCCGCGCAGGTGAACAGAGTTGCCCTCGAGAACTGCAAGACCAGCAATCGGCGTTTCACAGGAACCGTCAAGGGCCGCAAGGTAAGCCCTTTCGCACGCAAGCCGGTAGCCAGACTCGGTGTCGTGGATCGCCTCAAGCATGGAGGCTGCACGCGTGTCGTCGGCACGGCGTTCGATCCCGATACATCCCTGCGCTACGGCTGGAAGCATATCTTCCGGTTCAATAGCGGTGCGCGGCACCTCGGTCATATTCAGCCGGTTCAGGCCTGCCATCGCCAGAAAGGTCGCGGCCGCGACACCATCTCCAAGCTTCTTCATCCGCGTCTGAACATTGCCGCGAAACTCGACTAACTTCAGATCAGGTCGGCGATGGGCCAATTGTGCGCGGCGCCGAAGCGAAGATGACCCCACGACCGAACCTTCGGGCAACTCGGCAAGTGTGCCGCCATCAAGTGTCACAAACGCGTCCCGGACATCCTCACGCGGCAAGTAGGTATCCAGTAACAGACCCGTCGGTTGCTCCACCGGCATATCTTTCATCGAGTGCACAGCAATATCGATCTTGCCAGCCAGCATGTCGTCTTCGATTTCGCGGGTGAACAGCCCCTTGCCACCAATTTCCTTCAACGGTCGGTCCAGAACCCGGTCGCCGGTGGTCTTGATGACCACGATCTCAAACGCCTCGTCCGGCAGGTCGAACGCGGCAGCAAGACGGTCGCGTGTCTCGTGCGCCTGCGCGAGAGCGAGCGGTGAGCCACGTGTGCCAATTTTGAGAGGTGAAGTGGGCGAAGGAAGTGTGATAACCATGGTCGTATCTCTACAGGTGTCAACTTGACTTGACAAGTCAATCAAACTTGACAGTCTGACATGATGGGCGGACATTCAAGCCCAGACAGTAAGGAAGACCGGCCATGACTGACAGGAAAAAACTGCTCCGCGCGCTCGATGGCGAGGTGCAAAAGGTCCCACCCATTTGGATGATGCGCCAAGCCGGGCGGTATCTGCCGGAATATCGCGCCACACGGGCGGAGGCCGGAGATTTTCTGTCGCTGTGCTATAACTCTGAGCTCGCAGCCGAAGTCACCCTGCAACCCATCCGGCGCTACGGGTTTGACGCGGCGATTCTCTTTGCCGACATCCTTCTGGTCCCGGACGCTCTGGGCGCTGATCTGTGGTTTGTCACCGGCGAAGGCCCGCGGCTCAGCACAATCACCTCCATGGACGAGTTCAACAAGCTGGTCCCTGCTGAGGCGATCCATGACCATCTGGCACCGGTCTATGAAACCGTTCGCATCCTGTCGCGAGAGCTTCCCAGGGAAACCGCCCTCATCGGTTTTGCCGGGGCGCCCTGGACCGTCGCCACGTATATGATTGCCGGGCGTGGCACCCCAGACCAAGCGCCCGCGCATGCACTCATGCGCGAGCAGCCTGAGGTGTTCGACGCGCTGATGGACCGCCTGACCGAAGCGACGATCACCTACCTCGCAATGCAGGTTGAAGCTGGTGCTGAGACCGTCAAGATCTTCGACAGTTGGGCCGGGTCGCTGAAAGGCGACGCTTTCGAGAAATACGCGGTTGCCCCCGCCAAACGCATCATCTCAGAACTCAAGGCCCGCTTCCCGAACCTTCCGATCATCGCCTTCCCGCGCGAAGCGGGTGACGGCTACATCGGGTTTGCCAAGAAAACGGGAGCGGATTGCGTGGCGCTCGACAACTCCGTGACGCCGGAATGGGCAGCGATGAATGTGCAGGTCGATGGCTGCGTGCAGGGCAACCTGGCTTCCAGCCATATGGTCACCGGTGGTCAGGCCCTGATCGACGAGACCCGCCGGATCGTAGACGCCTTCTCGGCCGGTCCGCATATCTTTAACCTCGGCCATGGCATCACGCCGGACGCAGACCCGGCAAACGTTCAGTTGATGATCGATACGGTGCGTGAAGGCGCTTATGCCGAGAGTTAACCGGCGTTAATCCACATTTAACCAAACCCCGTGAAAGGTTAACGCAGATGCGTTTTTTCCTGAGGTTTTATGTCGGTCAGCGCCCATACCGTTGCCTTTGAGGGAGTCGAGGCACGCCTCGTCGAAGTGCAGTGCGCGCTGTCACCTGGGATGCCGTCCTTCGCCGTTGTTGGTCTGCCCGACAAAGCCGTTTCAGAAGCAAAGGAACGCGTGCGGGCTGCAATAGGGGCATTGGGGCTAGCCCTTCCATCAAAACGGATCACCGTGAACCTGTCGCCGGCAGACCTGCCGAAGGAAGGCTCTCATTTCGACCTGCCAATTGCGCTAGCGCTGCTTGCGGCCCTGTCCGTTATTCCTGCCGAAGTGGTGGCCGGAACGGTGGCGCTGGGGGAACTGGCGCTTGATGGCACGCTGGTGCCGGTAATCGGCGCACTGCCCGCTGCGCTCGCAGCGGCCGCGGCGGATAAGTCGCTGCTATGCCCGGAAGACTGCGGCGCCGAAGCGGCTTGGGTGGGAACTGCTGAAGTGATTGGTGCGGGCTCATTAAGGGCTGTTGTCCAGCACTACACCGGAGACCACCCGATAGCCGCCGCGACCCCGGGCGAGGCAGCTACGAATTCCAGCCCGCGAGACATGGCCGAGGTCAAAGGACAGGAACGCGCAAAGCGCGCGTTGGAGATCGCCGCAGCGGGGCGTCATCACTTGCTGATGGTGGGCGCGCCCGGCGCGGGGAAATCCATGCTGGCCAAGCGTCTGCCCGGAATTCTGCCACCGCTCTCTGCCGCCGAAGCTCTCGAAACCTCCATGACCCACTCTCTGGCTGGGTTGATTGATGCCGGTGGCATTTCCCGTACGCGCCCTTTTCAAGAACCGCATCACACGGCTTCAATGGCAGCAATTGTTGGTGGCGGGAAGGGTGCAAAGCCGGGTCAGATTTCGCTGGCACATAACGGCGTGCTCTTTATGGACGAGTTTCCAGAGTTTCCGCGCACAGTGCTCGAAACCCTCCGACAGCCGATTGAAACCGGCGATGTCGTTGTGGCTCGCGCCAACGCCCATATGCGCTATCCGTGCCGGTTTCTGCTGGTGGCAGCCGCGAACCCCTGCAAGTGCGGGTTGATGTACGACCCCGCGCAAGCCTGTTCCCGCGCACCAAACTGCGGGGACGAGTATATGGGCCGGATATCGGGACCGCTGCTCGACAGGTTCGATCTGCGGATCGAGGTCCCGTCCGTCAGTTTCAACGACCTTGACCTTCCTGCAACCGGAGAGACATCCTCTCAGATCGCGACGCGGGTTCAGGCCGCGCGGGAACGTCAAACCGAGCGCTACACTGAACATCCCGGACTGCGCGTGAACGCCGATGCGGAGGGCGCACTCCTCGAAGAGTTCGCGACCCCAGATAGCGAAGGGCGCGCGCTGATCCGTCAGGCCGCAGAACGGGTCAACCTGTCAGCCAGAGGCTATCACAGGGTGCTGAAAGTTGCTCGGACAATCGCCGACTTGGATGGCGCTTCACAGGTGGCGCGGCCTCATGTCGCCGAAGCGCTCAGCTATCGTATTCCCGCCTCTGTGGCTTAAAGCTCCGCCAAACGCCGCGCGATGGCATCCCAGATCAAGCCCGCACCGTTGGTTCCATCGAACCGTTCCAGTTCCTGCAAGCCGGTCGGGGAAGTTACGTTAATCTCAGTCAACCACCCGCCAATGACGTCGATGCCTACGAAGACCTGACCTTTTTCACGCAGATAAGGCCCTATGGCGGCACAGATTTCCAGATCTCGATCATCCAGCGCGATCTTTTCTGCGCGGCCACCGACATGCATGTTGGACCGGGTTTCGCCAGCTGCCGGGACGCGGTTGATTGCGCCTATTGGTTCCCCGTCAGCAAGGATCACGCGCTTGTCTCCGCGCGCCACGTCCGGCAGGAACTTTTGCATGATCAAAGGCTCGCGATTGATGCCCATGAAAAGCTCATGGAGCGAATTCAGGTTCCGGTCGTCTTCGGGCAAGCGGAACACACCGGCCCCTCCGTTGCCGTAGAGCGGCTTGAGGATCACATCGCCATGGCGTGCTCGGAAAGTCTTCAGAATATTCAGATCGCGCGCAATCATGGTCGGCGGCGTGAGTTCCGGGAATTCCAGAACGAGGAGTTTCTCGGGAGAATTGCGCACCCATGTCGGGTCGTTCACCACAAGCGCACGCCCCCTGAGATGGTCGAGCAGGTGCGTCGAGGTGATGTAGCCCATGTCGAAGGGCGGATCCTGACGCAACCAGACAACATCAAACGTACCTAGGTCCACGGTTTCCGGCGCTTCCAGCACCGCGGGTGCATGCGCATTGCGCTGGACGCGCCCGAACTGCCCGTTCGCCAAAATCGTCCCCTCGTCGTACGCGAGCGCCTCAGGGCTATAGAAGAATAATTCAGCGCCTCGTGCCTGCGCTTCCTCGGCAAGGCGAAAACTGCTGTCCGCGGCGATATCGACCCCGAGGATCGGGTCCATCTGGAATGCGACTTTCAAGGTCATGTGGCCTCCGGCGACTTCTTCGCCTTCTCATGCCTGTTCGGTCAACTATCCGCAATGGGTACGAACCTGCGCTTTTTCACAAGGTTATGTTCGGCACAACACGGACCTGGCCAGTGCGATCGACGCTCGCAAGGTCCACGCGCAGATCCAGACCCGACAGATCCGCACGAGACGCCAAAAAACACTCCGCCGCGCCGAGCAACCGGGCAAGCTGCGCATGGGACAGACTTTGAATCGCCCGATCGTGGGAGCGACTGGATTTCACTTCCGCGAACACCACGAGGCCATCGCGGCGAAATACGAGGTCAATCTCGCCAGGCCCGATCCGCACCCGCTTGCCCAAAAGAACGTAGCCCCGGGCCAAATAGGCGCGCTCCACGCTGTCTTCCGCGCTCGCGCCCTGAAAATTCGCGCGCCTGCCGCGCATTTGCCGGTCGCGCTGGCTGGAGGTGTGTTTGGCAATGCATTGCATGCGCCGTCAGTACCCGAAGACCGTTACTGGGGCTTTAATAGCTCCAGCGCGCGCCGATAGACTTTGCGACGCGGCAGGCCCGTTGCCTCCGTAACCGCCGCAACGGCATCCTTCATAGACATCTCCGCCAATGCAGCCTGCAAGTCCGAGTCGAGTTCTTCGGCTGTCGTGACTTTGGGAGGACCTTCACCGACCAGCACCACGATTTCCCCCTTCCAGCGAGCCGTTTCCGCCCGCTCCTTCAAACTCCTGAGAGTGCCTGGAACGATTTCTTCGAATTTTTTTGTCAGCTCCCGGCAGATGGCCGCTTGGCGGTCCTGGCCAAGCAGTTCAACCATGTCCGCGAGGCACTTTGCGATCCTGTTCGGGCTTTCATAGAAAACAAGCGTTCCCGGTACCGACGCCAGACCCGTCAGCGCTTTACGCCGGGCAGATTTCGCGGAGGGCAGAAACCCCGCGAAGAAAAACTGATCGGTTGGCAAACCCGCAAGGCTCAACGCAGTTATGGCAGCCGATACTCCTGGCGCCGCTGTAAGGCTCGCGCCTGCGTCACGCGCTGCAGCAGCCAGGCCAAAGCCAGGATCCGAAATCAAAGGCGTGCCGGCCTCCGAGGCATAGGCAACAACGGCCCCGCCTCGCAAAGCAGCAATGACCCTTTCATGATCTCGGGCGCCGGAATGGTCATGGTAGGCGAATAACGGGCGACCGCCCAAAGGGATTCCATGGATTTCCAGAAGCTTGCGCAGGGTACGCGTGTCTTCGGCCACCAGCACATCGGCCTCGCGCAGTGTGTCGAGCGCCCGCAATGTGATATCGCGAGCGTTTCCGATGGGCGTGGTGACAAAAACCAACTTGCCGGGCGCAAGGTCCGCCATGGGCATGCCTTTCTCTGGCCGCGTGCTTGCAACCGTTTACATATCTGGCCGGGTTAACTACGGTCGCCAGCGACGAATGCCCTATAAACCGAGTGCAGCCCGGAGGCTCAAATGCTCCCCGCTTTCTTCAAGACTTGCAAGGCTTTGCGCACAGGCGCCTTGGTTATCGGCACCGCTTTTGCTGTTGCAGCCTGTGATGTTCCCACTACTGGTGGTGGGCCGACAATAAACACAAACGCAGCTGTTCCAGTCGCATTGCTCGTGCCATATGGGTCTGCGAATGGTGCAGAAACCAGCCTTGCTCAATCGCTTGAGAACGCTGCGCGCCTGGCAATGGCGGATCTGAACGGGGTGCAGATCGATCTGCGTGTCTACGCAACAGCAGGCAATCCAGATCAGGCCGCGACCGTAGCGGGCGATGCCGTTCGCGACGGAGCCAAGATCATTCTGGGCCCGGTATATGGCGCCTCGGCCAACTCTGCAGGCATCGCAGTGTCGAGCGCCCGCGTGAATGTGCTGAGCTTTTCGAACAACACCAATATCGCCGGCGGCAACGTCTTTGTTCTTGGCAACACATTCGATAACTCAGCGCGACGTGTGGTCTCCTATGCCAACAACCGAGGCGTTAACTCCATGGTGGTGGCCTATCCGCAGACGGATGTTGGCGTGATTGGGCGCGATGCGGTCGCGAATGCAATTGCCGGGTCGGGCGCAGGCAATGCGGGAACGCTCGGCTACGAGGCGTCTCAGAACGGCATTATCAACACCGTGCGCGATGTCGCCGACCTCGTGCGCGACAGTGGTGCTAACGGACTTGTAATTGCTGATGACACCTCAGGCGGTGTTCCACTTCTCAGCCAGCTCCTGACGGAAAACGGCATTGACCCGACTGTCACACAGCTTGTCGGTATCACCCGGTGGGATATCCCTACATCCACGCTGGATCTGCCGGGCTTGCAAGGAGCTGTCTTTCCACTGCCCGATCCGGCCCTAACCCAACAATTCGAGCAGCGATATCGGTCGGCTTATGGCGGATCGCCGCATCCCATCGCAGGACTGGCCTATGATGGCATGGCGGCAATCGGCGCTCTGGTAGCGTCGCAAGGGTCCAACGCGCTGACCGCCTCCGCCCTGACCCAAGGATCTGGCTTCGCCGGTGTAAGCGGCGTTTTCCGTCTGCGCTCGGATGGCACCAATGAACGCGCTTTGGCCGTCGCCCAGATCGTTGACCGGCAAGTCACTATTGTTTCTCCGGCACCCAAGAGTTTCGGCCTTGCAGGTTTCTGAGACCGCTCGACCAGCCCCCCCGGCGCTCATCAAAGGCGGGATGATCTGCCCGCCCAAGGCGATCTTCGATTTCGAAAGCGTACGCGAAGCGCTCCATCTGGCCTGTACGTCTGGCGAGCGGTCAACCCACCGCGCCGAAGTGACAAAAATCCTGATGAAGGCGCGGAAGTCTGGCCTTGATGCCATTGCTGAGGCCTTTGCCGAGCAGCCCTTTCGCGCCCGTGAAACGGTTCGCGCCTATGCATGGTTGACGGATTGCGTGGTCACCAGCGCCTTTGATGTTGCATGCGGCTATTTTCACCCGCGCGCAACGCCAACGCATGGCGAACGCCTGAGCGTGCTTTGCGTTGGCGGTTATGGGCGCGGAGAGATGGCGCTGCACTCAGATGTGGATCTGCTGTTCCTGACTCCCTACAAGATCACCCCTTGGGCGGAGAGCGTGATCGAGACCACGCTGTATATTCTGTGGGACTTGAAGCTCAAGGTGGGGCATGCCTCGCGCACGGTGAAAGACTGTTTGCGCCTTGGGCGTGAAGACTACACGATCCGGACCGCGCTTCTGGAAAACAGGTTTCTGACCGGCGACGGGGAACTTGCGGAAGAACTTCGAGGAAGGCTGAAGACGGAGCTCTTTCAAAACACGACCCATGACTACATCGAAGCAAAGCTGGAAGAGCGCGAGACAAGACACCGCCGACAAGGTGGCCAGCGGTATATGCTGGAACCAAACGTCAAGGAAGGCAAAGGCGGGTTGCGCGATCTGCAGTCTCTTTACTGGATTGCAAAATATGTCCATGGCGTCGAAACCGTCGAAGAGCTGGTGAAACTCCGGGTCTTCACCGCCGAGGAGCAGGTTCTTTTTGACACCGCCGATACCTTTCTCTGGGCTGTGCGGTGCCATCTACACTTGATAGCCGGACGCGCCACAGATCAACTAACCTTCGACATGCAAGTCGAAGTGGCCGACCGCATGGGTTTCACGGACCGTGACGGAAGACGCGCGGTCGAGCATTTCATGCAACTCTATTTCCGCCACGCCACAAGCGTTGGTGATCTGACGCGCATCTTTCTGACATCGCTCGAGGCGAGCCACGCCAAGCGTGAACCGGGCCTGTTCAAGCTGCTGCGCCGGGGGCGCAAAATAGAAGTCCGCGACAACTACGAAGTAAGGCAGAACCGGCTTGCCATCGCCGACCCTGATACGTTCTTCAAAGACCCAGTAAACATCCTGCGCATCTTTGAAGAAGCGCTGCGGACCGGCTACCTTTTGCACCCCGACGCAATGCGCCTCATCAAAGGTAAGTTGCATCTGCTGGACAGGTCAGTTCGGGCCGATAAAGAAGCGAACCGGATCTTCTTCGATCTGCTCCTGAAACACGGAAACCCAGAACGCGCTTTGCGCCGGATGAACGAATTGGGCGTGCTGGGGGCGCTGATCCCGGAGTTCCAGAAGATCGTCGCGATGATGCAGTTCAATGTCTACCATCAATACACGGTCGACGAGCATATCATTCAATGCATATCCACCCTTGCGCAAATCGAGCGCGGCGAGTTGATCGAGGAACTGCCTGTTGCCAGTCGCATTCTGAAAACCGGCGTCAACCGCAAGGTCCTCTACACAGCACTTCTGCTGCACGATATCGGCAAGGGGCGTAAAGAAGACCATTCGATCGTCGGCGCGCAAATCGCGCGTCGGGTTGCACCGCATATGGGCTTCAACAAGGCCGACGCCGAAACTGTTGAATGGCTGGTGCGGTATCACCTGCTGATGTCAGATATGGCCCAGAAGCGGGACCTCGCCGACCCGCGGACAATCCGCGATTTCGCAAAGGCCGTGAAAACCAAGGAACGCTTGGATCTGCTGACTGTGCTGACCGTTTGCGATATTCGCGGCGTGGGTCCGGGGACTTGGAACAACTGGAAAGCACAGCTGCTCCGGTCACTCTTCCGCGAAACCGCCAACGCGCTTGAAAACGGGCTTGAGGACATCAACCGGGAAAATCGCGAAGCAGAGGCAAAAAAGGCTCTGCGCGACGCGTTGCCGGATTGGCCAACCAAAGACCTGCGCCTGGAAACCGGCCGTCACTATGGCCCCTATTGGCAAGGTTTGCCGATGGACGTGCAGGTGACTTTCGCGCATATGCTCCGCAACATCACCGACGAAGAGGTGCGTACCGATATCTCGCTCGACACCGACCGAGATGTCACCCGCGTAGCTTTTGCAATGGCGGATCATCCGGGCATCTTCGCACGTCTTGCCGGCGCACTGGCACTGGTGGGCGCCAACGTGGTGGACGCCCGTACCTACACGACGAAAGACGGCTACGTTACGGCATGCTTCTGGGTCCAGGATGGAGATGGCGCACCCTTTGCCGAAAATCGTCATGCGCGTTTGAAAAAGATGATCGACAAGACGCTCTCAGGCGAGGTGATCGCCAGCGAAGAATTCGAGACCAAGGACCGCGTCAAGAAGCGGGAAGCCCAGTTCAAATTCCCGACCTCTATCAGTTTCGACAACGAAGGCTCCGAGATTTACACACTTATCGAAGTCGATACCCGAGACCGCCCGGGATTGTTGTTTGATCTGGCCCGTACGATGGCCAATGCGAACATCTACATCGCATCGGCTCAGATCGCGACCTATGGCGCACAGGTGGTCGACACTTTCTATGTGAAAGACATGTTCGGCCTCAAACTGCACGGCGCTTCGAAGCAGGCGATGATAGAGAAGCGACTGCGGAAGGCCATTGAACACGGGGCCGAGCGCGCCCAAGGGGACCTGTAGACCAATGAAGCCAATCCGGCTCGTGGCGGCGTTCCTGACCGTTGGCCTCTGGACGATGCTAAGCCGCATTCTGGGCTTTGTCCGCGATATTCTGATCGCCGGGATACTAGGGGCAGGTCCTGTGACGGACGCCTTTATAGTGGCCTTCGCTTTACCCAACATGTTCCGCCGCTTTTTTGCAGAAGGCGCGTTCAACATGGCGTTTGTGCCGATGTTCTCCAAGCGCGTGGAAACAGGCGATGATGCCAAGGCTTTCGCGCGCGACGCTTTCTCCGGGCTTGCGACGGTTCTTATTGTCTTTACCATTCTGGCGCTGGTTGCGATGCCTTGGCTTGTTCTGGCCATGGCCTCAGGTTTTCGCGGTGACGTTCGGTTTGATCTTGCCGTCGATTTTGGGCGGATCGTGTTTGTATATGTGCTCTTCATTTCGCTCGCCGCACTGTTGTCTGGCGTTTTGAACGCTACTGGAAGGTTTGCCGCTGCCGCCGCCGCCCCAGCGCTCTTGAATGTGATTTTGATCGCCACTCTCTTGTTGGCTCAGACTGGCTGGCTCGACACATTTTCCCTCTCGGCGCCCGAGGGTACCGAAGTTCCTGGCCTTCATACTGGGACGCTTCTGGCTGTGGGCGTGGTTCTGGCCGGGATTGCCCAGTTTTGGCTGCTCTGGAAGGCCGCAGCACGCGCGGGATACGATTTGCGCCCAAAGCGCCCGCGCTTGACCCCCGAGATGAAACGCCTCGCAACCATTGCAGCACCAGCGGTGCTTGCTGGTGGCGTCATCCAGATCAACCTTCTGGTCGGACGTCAGGTCGCGTCGTTTTTTGAAGGGGCGATCTCGTGGCTGAATTTTGCTGACCGGCTCTATCAACTCCCACTTGGGGTCGTGGGCATCGCCATTGGCATTGTCCTGCTGCCGGACCTTTCCCGTAGGCTTGGCGCGGGCGACGATGCAGGCGGCCAACATGCCTTCAACCGCGCTGCCGAGATCAGCCTCGCCCTGACCATTCCGGCCGCAGTGGCCCTTGTTGTGATTGCGACGCCTCTCGTATCAGTTTTGTTCGAACGAGGCCGGTTCACGGCCGAAGATACCGCCGCGACTGCGCTGGCGGTGGCCGTTTATGGTCTGGGCCTTCCGGCCTTTGTGCTGCAAAAAGTCTATCAACCGCTCTTTTTCGCACGCGAAGACACGAAGACACCGCTCCGATTTGCAATCTGGGCAATGATCGTGAACGCAGCGCTTGCCATCGGCCTTGCGCCACTGATCGGCTATATTGCCGCCGCAATCGGCACCACGCTCGCGGGATGGGCGATGGTTTGGTTTCTGGCACAGGGGGCACGCGACCTGGGTCAAGCTGCAGAGTTTGACGACCGGTTCAAAGCGCGCATCGGGCGGATCGTGCTCGCAGCGCTCGGTATGGGAGTGGTTGTGTGGGGCGTATCTGCCCTGCTTGCTGACGCACTTGTGACGCCGACCATTCGTTACGGGGCTCTGGCTCTGGTGGTCGGAGCGGGTATCGGAACTTACTTCGGTCTTGGTCAGGCCTTCGGAGCCTTTCGACTCTCGGAATTTCGGTCCGCGTTGCGACGCGGCTAACGCTGGCGCAACCTCTCCATCAGCCGCGCCCAGCCGCCAGGACTGACCACAAAGGACATCAAGAAGCCTGCAGCAAAGCCAGCGATATCTGCCACCCAGTCTTGTCCCGTTTCAAAGAAGACCGCAAAAAATAGCTGTATCGCAAGCAACACGCCAATGAGACCAAAGGCACGGTATTGGGGTCCGCCGGTGTGTACGAGCGATACCCATAGCAGAAAAGTATATGCGCCGATTAGCCCATAAACGCCTGGATATCCGCCGACGAGCGGAAAATCGGTCTGCAAAGCGAGCCAGTAAACCAATGCGCCAACGATCGAAGAGCCCCAGAACACGGACAGGAAAGCCAGGCCGCCAAAAACCTCGGACACCATTTTTCCAATGGCCAACACGAAAATCGCAACAAACACGGCATGTGTGAAATTCGCGTGAATAAGCGGATAGGTCAGAAAGCGCGCCATCTGTTCTGGCGGAAACTGTCCGTTTGCCAACATCCAATCGAAAACCGGCGGAATGAAAGACCAGTCCTCCAGCGCAGCAAGACGCCAGCCCACCGCCTCCGGCCCACCGATTATCCCACGGGCGCCAAGGCTGAACAAAACCTCAATCCCGAGAATGACGGCCGACAGCGCAATAACCGAGGGAGGCAACGGGTTGAACGGGCTTTCGGGATTGGAGTTCATCGCTTTGCCCTTTAGTTGACGCCACCTGCCCCCACGGGTAAGCGAGGCGCGCAAAAACGTCCAGACCGGAGCCCCCGCGATGACCGACGCCGCCAAATTTACTCCCCGTGTGCTTTCGGGCATTCAACCGTCGGGTGGTCTGACGCTTGGAAATTATCTCGGCGCGATGAAGCGGTTCGTCGAAATGCAGGACGAGAGTGGTCTCGAGACGTTGTACTGCATGGTGGACCTTCACGCGATCACCGTCTGGCAGGACCCGGCTGCCCTAACGCGCAACACGCGCGAACTGGCCGCTGGTTACATCGCCGCCGGCCTCGATCCCGCGAAATCCATCCTCTTCAACCAATCTCAGGTGCCGGAACACGCTCAGCTTGCCTGGATCTTCAATTGCGTGGCGCGCATGGGCTGGATGGGGCGCATGACGCAATGGAAAGACAAGGCCGGAAAGAACTCGGAGAACGCGTCGCTTGGGCTCTTTGCGTATCCTGCCCTGATGGCCGCTGATATTCTGATATACCATGCAACACATGTGCCTGTTGGCGAGGACCAGAAACAGCATCTGGAACTGACACGCGACATCGCAATGAAGTTCAACCATGATTACGGGGTGGATTTTTTTCCGATTACTGAGCCAGTCATCGAGGGCGCGGCGACCCGTGTGATGAGCCTGCGTGACGGCTCCAAGAAGATGTCAAAGTCCGACCCCTCAGATATGAGCCGGATCAATATGACTGACGACGCTGACGCCATTGCAAAGAAGATCCGGAAAGCGCGCACCGATCCGGACCCGCTTCCGGCAACCACGGACGGCCTGAGAGATCGGGCTGAGGCGCGCAACCTAGTGAACATTTACGCGGCTCTGGCAGAGACAAGCCCGCAAGCCGTGCTTGAGGAGTTTGGTGCCGGTACCCAGTTCGGGACCTTCAAGCCTGCCCTCGCAGAACTGGCAGTAGAGAAGCTAAGCCCGATTTCTGCTGAGATGGCGCGTCTGATGGATGACCCGGCTGAGATCGATCGCATGCTCGCCGATGGCGCCGACCGCGCGCGGGAGATCGCGCATCCGATTCTTAAGCGCACCTACGAAATCGTGGGCATGGTTGGCGCCTAACACTTTTTCTTTAGAAAAAGGCACTGTTACCGGTAACAGCAAAAACTCTACCATTTCTCGAGGCTTAAAGAGTTATCCACAGCCTCTGAGATGAGTCCGTTGCAAAAAACGCATAGCTCCTTTGCGCATAGGGCTTGGCAAATGGCGGTGTTTCGCCTATTTGTCGCGCTCCCAAATGAAAACAGGAGGTGTTTATGGCGTATTTGAACGCTGCTCCGCAATCCGTGCGGACCGATACCTCGACGGCAGGCCCCGCAACCCCGCCCGCCGGCGACACGAAGAAAAAACCGCAGCCGACCGTGACGATGTCCTATCAACAGGGCTTCGCGACCGCGGCCTAACAGATTTCGGGCGAGGCACGCTGCTGTGCCTCGCTCCGCTGCCTCCTCCCGACAACTCAATTCCTTGTTGCCCGCCTCTGCGGTTGCTTGCGATGCGCCCTTGCGCCATCATCGTCGCCGGAGGTCGCTGAGACATGCGTAAGTTTCTTGTCATTCTTGATGACAGCCGCGAGTGCCTGAACGCAATGCGGTTTGCGGCCATGCGTGCCGCAAAGACAGGTGGCGGCGTGCAAATTCTGTCAGTGATCCCGCCAGACGAATTTCAGCACTGGATCGGCGTGGGCGAGGTTATGCGCGAAGAAGCTCGCGAACGCATAGAAGCGCATTTCGAAGTGTTCGCGAAGTGGATGCGGGACAAACAGAATATCGATCCCGACCTTGTTATCCGCGAAGGCGAGCCTGTGGATGAAGTTCTCGCCCAGATCAAAGAAGACACGGAAATCGGAATTCTCGTTTTGGGCGCGGGCTCCGGCCGAAAAGGACCTGGTCCGCTGGTAACGGCCATGACCAAGCTGGCAGGCGCCTCACCGATCCCATTTACCATCGTTCCGGGCGAATTGAGCAAGGATCAGTTGGAAAGCGTCTGCTGACGTAATTTAGAACCGTTCCAAATCTTGACCTCTCCGAGCGGAAGCCGCATATAACAGGCACGCGAACGGAGGTGCCGCATGTTCATCCAGACTGAATCCACGCCGAACCCAGCTACCCTGAAGTTTCTGCCCGGTCAGGCCGTGCTCGACACCGGCACCGCAGATTTTCCAACCTCAGAAGCGGCGGGAAGCTCGCCGCTTGCGCAGCGCCTGTTTGCTGTGGACGGTGTGAAAGCCGTGTTCTTCGGGAATGACTTTGTCACCGTGACCAAGTCTGACGAAGTCGCCTGGGACCATATCAAGCCTGCTCTGCTCGGCGCGATTATGGAGCATTTCCAATCCGGCGACGCGATTATGACCGGTGAGGCGGAAGCGCCTGCCGGACATGCCGCGCACGATGGCCCTGACGTAGAAATCGTGAACCAGATTAAAGAACTGCTGGACACGCGCGTGCGTCCGGCTGTGGCGCAAGATGGCGGTGACATCACCTTCCACGGATTTGAGCGCGGCGTGGTCTACCTGCATATGCAAGGCGCCTGCGCAGGCTGCCCATCGTCAACTCTGACACTCAAGATGGGCATCGAAAACCTGCTGCGCCATTACATCCCGGAAGTGCTGGAGGTGCGCCCGGTTGCAGCCTAACCAAACCGTTCTGGCATTTGACACATCGGCCGCGCATTGCGCGGCCGCTTTGCTGTCTGGGAGCCGCCTCTTGCGCTCCGAAATGCGCGAGATGGTCAAAGGACAAGCCGAGGCACTCATGCCGATGCTAGAGAGCATGCTTTCGGACGCCGGATTGAAATGGAATGACTTGTCGGCTCTGGGCGTGGGCATAGGCCCCGGCAATTTTACCGGCATACGCATAGCCGTTTCTGCTGCACGCGGGCTTGCTTTGGGGCTGGAAATCCCTGCAGTCGGTGTTTCGTCTATGGAAGCACTCGCGGAAGGGCATGAAGGCCCGTGTATCGCGCTGACTGACGCGCGGCGCGGGGCTGTCTATGCACAAGGTTTCCAAGGCGTCGCGCTTGCGGCGCAGCATCTGACAGCCAGCGAGTTCACCGACTTACAGCACACCTTCCAGACGGTACCGCTCATTGCGGCACATACCCTGGATGCGCCAACGCGCTCCCCTGCCATGCCAATCGCCGAGGCAATCGCCCGCATTGCAGAGCGCCGGGCCGTCCCGGATCTCGCGCCGCCTGCACCACTCTACCTGCGTCCCGCGGATGCGGCTCCGGCCAAACCTGCGCCCGCGCTTTTGGACAAATGACAGCACGGGAACTCGCCGATCTGCACGCGCGGTGTTTCATAACGCCTCGACCATGGACAGAGGCGGAGTTCGAGTCCCTCCTGAACAGCAAAGGCGTGAAGCTATACGGGAGTAACGAGGGGTTTTTACTGGGGCGGGTGACCGCGCCTGAAGCCGAATTGTTGACTCTGGCCGTCGCTCCGACAGCACGAAGGTCCGGGCGAGGCTCAGCGCTTCTACAAAAATTCCAGGCTGACGCCGCCCTTCAAGGCGCATCAGAGATGTTTCTGGAGGTCGCCACAAACAACGAGCCTGCTTGTGCGCTTTATACCGGCGCTGGTTTCATACAAGTGGGCGACCGGCCGGGTTACTACCAGACCCCTGACGGTAAACGCCTTGATGCCATTGTATTTCGCAAGTCTCTGATCCACGCTTGACCCTTAGTCAATCCAGATCAAACCACAGATATCGCGATCGGAAGTGCGAAATCGCCCTTGACCCTGACCAAGCGTGACGCCTTACTTGCTGCATTGCAAAATCTGCTCGACACCCGTCAAAAGCGACCCATCCGGAGAGGTCGCAAGGGTTTACCAACTGGGAGTAATAAAGATGTCCATGATGAAACACCTTGCCGGTGCCGTCGCTGCGGTGGCGCTTAGCGCTGGCGCTGCGCTCGCGGAGCCAGCGTTGATCTTCGACCTTGGCGGAAAGTTCGACAAATCCTTCAACGAGGCTGCTTTTATGGGCGCCGAACGGTGGGCACAGGAAACCGGTGGAAAGTACCTGGAGATTGAACTCAGTTCGGAGGCCCAGCGCGAGCAGGCCCTGCGCCGCTTTGCCGAACGTGGTGCCAACCCGATTGTGACCACCGGCTTCGCCATGGCCGATCCAGTCTCGCAGGTCGCGCCGGACTACCCGGACATCAAGTTCGTGAACATTGACGGCTTCTTCCCGAACCTTGACGAGTTGCCGAACGTACTGGCGATCAGCTTTGCAGAGCATGAAGGGTCCTACCTTGTAGGTATGCTGGCCGCCAAGAAATCGGAGTCGGGAACCATCGGCTTCGTCGGCGGTATGGACGTTCCTCTGATCCGTCACTTCGCCTGTGGGTATGCGCAGGGCGCGAAGGCCGTAAATCCGGACATTACGATCATTCCGAACATGACAGGCACCACACCCGCCGCATGGAATGACCCGGTAAAAGGCGGCGAACTGGCAAAGGCACAGGTCGGCCAGGGTGCGGATGTAATCTATGCTGCCGCGGGCGGCACCGGCGTGGGTGTACTGCAGGCGGCCGCCGACGAGGGCATTCTTTCCATTGGCGTGGACAGCAATCAGAACCACCTGCATCCGGGCTCCGTTCTGACCTCCATGCTCAAGCGCGTGGACGTAGCTGTCTACAACGCTCTGACCGCGGGCGAAAACCTCGAAACCGGCCAGCTGTCGCTGTCGCTCGCCGATGACGGTGTCGGCTACGCAGTAGATGAGAACAACGAAGCGCTGCTGACAGAGGACATGATCTCGGCGGTCGAGGAGGCCAAAGCCGGGATTATCGCGGGCGACATCGAGGTTACCAGCTACTACGCAAACGACAGCTGCCCGGTCCTGACCTTCTGATCCGATGCGGCATCTGAACGATTTGGCCGCGCGGAGACCTCTTCGCGCGGCCTCTTGCTGAAACGGGGGACTTCATGGCCGACAGCACCGCCCCGGCGATCGAGCTGAAAGGCATTTCCAAGGCTTTCGGTCCTGTTCAGGCGAACAAGGACATCTCGATCCGCGTGATGCCCGGTACGATCCACGGGATCATCGGGGAGAACGGAGCCGGGAAATCCACGCTGATGTCGATCCTGTTTGGCTTTTACAAAGCCGATGCAGGCGAGATCTGGATCAACGGTACGCGTACCGAGATCCCCGACAGCCAGACAGCTATTCGTGCTGGTATCGGGATGGTGTTTCAGCACTTCAAACTGGTGGAGAACTTCACAGTTCTCGAAAACATTATTCTCGGGGCTGAAGATGGTGCTTTTCTGCGTCCCTCGCTGGCCAAGGCCCGGAAACTGCTTAAGCAACTCTCAGACGAATATGCCCTCGACGTCGATCCTGACGCCAAGATCGAAGACCTCAGCGTCGGCTATCAGCAGCGGGTGGAAATTCTTAAGGCGCTCTACCGCAAAGCCGATATCCTCATACTTGATGAGCCAACTGGCGTACTGACCCCGGCCGAAGCTGATCACCTGTTCCGTATCCTTGAAGGTCTGAAGACCGAGGGTAAGACAATCATCCTGATCACCCACAAGCTGCGTGAGATCATGGAAACGACAGATACAGTGTCGGTGATGCGCCGCGGACAAATGACGGCGACAGTAAAGACCACGGATACAAGTCCCGAGGAGCTCGCCGAACTGATGGTCGGGCGCAAGGTCCTGCTCCGGGTCGATAAGGCTCCGGCCCAACCAGGTAAGGTTGTCTGTAAGGTCGACAACTTGCGCGTTGTCGACGGGCTCGGCGTTGAACGGGTGAAAGGCATTTCGTTCGAGGTCCGCGCCGGCGAGGTTTTAGGGATCGCGGGCGTCGCAGGCAACGGCCAGTCCGAACTGCTGGAGGTCTTGGGCGGCATGCGCGAGGCAACCGGGCGCGTGGAGATCGATGGCGATCCGATCGACCTTACAGGGCGTCTTTCGGACGGGCGCACGCGCCGAAAACGCGGCATCGCGCATGTGCCTGAAGACCGCCAGCGAGAAGGTCTGATCATGGACTATCATGCATGGGAGAACACTGCTTTCGGCTACCATGATGACCCGAGCTACCAACGCGGGTTTTTGATGGACAACAATGCGCTGCGGCAGAACACCGAAGCACAGATCGAAAAATTTGACATTCGTCCGCCCGATTGCTGGCAAACAGCAAAGAACTTCTCTGGTGGCAACCAGCAGAAGATCGTTGTTGCGCGCGAAATCGAGCGCAACCCCGACCTGTTGCTGGTGGGCCAGCCCACACGTGGTGTGGATATTGGCGCGATCGAATTTATCCACAAACAGATCATTGCTCTGCGCGACGCGGGCAAGGCGGTTCTGCTGGTTTCAGTCGAGCTGGAAGAAATCCTGAGCCTGTCAGACCGCATCGCCGTGATGTTTGATGGTCGGATCATGGGCGAAAGACTACCCGATGAGACCAACGAGGCCGAACTGGGCCTGCTCATGGCCGGGATCACGGACACCGCTGAAGCGAAGCCCGAACTAGAGTTGCAGGAGGCCCGGTAATGGACACGATGCCGAAATGGGTCGATGCGCTTTTGGTGCCCTTTATCTCCGTCCTGATCGCCTTTCTGATCTCCGGCGTTGTGATCGTGGCCATTGGCGAAGACCCTATAGAGGCCGTGAAACTGATGGTAACCGGCGCCCTTGGGTCGACCTATGGCTGGGGCTTCACATTATACTACGCCACCAATTTCATCTTCACAGGCCTAGCTGTCGCCATCGCGTTTCACGCGCGTCTGTTCAATATCGGAGGCGAAGGGCAAGCAACGCTCGGGGGCCTCGGCGTTGCTCTGGCCTGCTTGTTCATACCTTGGCCGCATTGGACCTTGGCCTTGATTGGCGCCATGCTGGCCGGAGCGCTGTTCGGCGCCGCTTGGGCAGCCATCCCCGCGTATCTACAAGCCAAACGCGGAAGCCATATCGTGATCACCACGATCATGTTCAACTTCATAGGCGCTGCTGTTCTGAACTACGTTCTTGTGAACCAACTCCGTCCCGCAGGCTCAATGGACCCGGCGTCCGCCCGTTTCCCCGAAGCCACGAACTTGCCAACACTGCACGAACTGCTTGCCCCGATCGGGATCGAATTCTCCAAGGCAGCGCCTGCAAACGTCAGCCTTCTTATCGCGCTTCTTTCCTGTTTTCTGCTTTGGCTCTTGGTCTGGCGCACAAGGTTGGGCTACGAAATCCGCGCCTTTGGGCATTCGGAAACTGCGGCTGTCTATGCTGGCATCTCTCCTGTCCGGATCACCATGATCGCGATGCTAATTTCCGGTGCCCTGGCGGGTATGATGGCCATCAACAACGTAATGGGGGAAGCAGAACGCCTGGTCCTCAACTCCGTCGAAGGCGCAGGCTTTATCGGGATCGCAGTCGCGCTGATGGGACGCTCCCATCCGGTCGGCGTTCTGTTGGCTGCAATCCTTTTCGGGTTTCTTTATCAGGGCGGCGCCGAGTTAGCCCTTTGGACCGATATTCCACGTGAACTGATCATTGTGATCCAAGCTCTTGTGATCCTGTTCACTGGGGCGCTCGACAATATGGTGCGCAGCCCGATTGAGAAAATCTTCCTTGCACGGCGCCGTGCCCGCCAAGCGGCCCAAGCCGTAGAGCCCGCGGAATAAGGAGGACGCTCGATGGACTTTCTCACCCTTCTGCAGGTCCTCGACAGCACTGTGCGGCTGGCAACCCCACTGTTATTGGCGTGTCTTGCAGGTCTCTTTTCCGAACGCGCGGGTATCTTCGATATCGGGTTGGAAGGGAAAATGCTGGCGGCTGCCTTTTTTTCGGCGGCGGTCGCTTACGTGACAGGTTCCGTATGGATCGGATTGCTTGCAGGTGTGACAGCCTCGCTGGCTTTTTCCGTCATCCACGGAGTGGCGTCGATTACCTTCCGGGGCAACCAGCTGATTTCCGGCGTAGCGCTGAACTTCCTTGCCGCCGGACTGACGGTTCTGATCGCGCAGACCTGGTTCAATCAAGGCGGGCGCACCCCTTCGCTGACGGGAAACGCACGGTTTGAACCAATTACTCTGCCTTTCGCTGAAACGCTCCAGAATGTGCCCATCTTCGGCCCGATCTATTACGAGCTGATCTCGGGTCATTCGATCTTGGTCTATGTCGCGGCGCTCGCAGTACCTGCTACATGGTATATCCTGTTTCGTACCCGCTTTGGCCTGCGCTTGCGCGCAGTGGGAGAGAACCCCGCCGCTGTAGATACCGCAGGAGTATCAGTGGTCGGCCTACGCTTTGCCGCCGTGATGATCTGTGGGGTCTTGTGCGGTCTTGCCGGGGCGTATCTGGCCACCAGTCTCTCAGCCGGCTTTGTCAAGGATATGACAGCTGGGCGCGGCTATATCGCTTTGGCAGCGCTGATCTTCGCCAAATGGCGCCCATGGTACGCGCTGATGGCCTGTCTCCTATTTGGTTTTCTTGAAGCCATCGCAAACCGTTTCCAGAATATCGAAGTGATAGGGTTCGTCATTCCAGTCCAATTCATGCAGGCTCTACCCTACATCCTGACTGTGGTTATACTTGCAGGGTTTGTCGGAAAAGCCATTCCGCCCCGTGCGGGCGGAGAACCCTATGTGAAGGAGCGTTGATGCGACGCCGTAGCGGCCTGTGGACCCATTGCGCCGCGCCACCACATGCTTAGAGTGCGGCCATGCAAATCTACCTCCCCATAGCCGAGGTTTCGGTGAATGCGTTCCTGCTTTTGGGACTGGGGGGGATCGTCGGAGTCCTGTCGGGAATGTTCGGCGTCGGCGGCGGCTTCCTGATGACGCCTCTGTTGTTCTTCATTGGCATCCCACCTGCCGTTGCGGTTGCAACGGAAGCGAACCAGATCGTTGCATCCTCTTTTTCGGGTGTTCTGGCGCATCTGAGGCGACGTACGGTGGATCTCAGGATGGGAACCGTTCTTTTGGCCGGCGGGCTTGTCGGCGCGGGCCTCGGCGTGACCGTATTCAACTACTTGAAATCCCTCGGCCAAGTCGACCTGCTGGTCAAACTTTGCTACGTGGTCTTTCTCGGTGTGATCGGCTCGCTGATGTTCGTCGAAAGCCTGCGGGCCTTGCGACGTGCCCGCGCGCCCGGAGGCGCCGCCCCGAAACGCCGCCAGCGCAACTGGGTGCACAGCCTGCCCTTCAAGATGAAGTTTCGGACATCAGGCCTTTACATCTCGGTGATCCCTCCGCTGATCGTCGGGCTCATCGTGGGCGTCCTTGCCGCAATCATGGGCGTAGGCGGCGGCTTCATTATGGTGCCCGCCATGATTTATATCCTGGGAATGCCCACGAAGGTGGTTGTCGGGACGTCGCTTTTTCAGATCATCTTCGTGACCGCCTTTACCACGCTGCTGCACGCCACAACGAACTTCACAGTCGATATGGTGCTCGCGGTGCTTTTGCTGGTGGGCGGGGTGATCGGAGCTCAGATCGGCACAGTGATCGGCACCCGACTCAAGGCCGAGCAATTGCGGATCCTTCTCGCAATCATGGTGCTGGCCGTCTGCGGAAAGCTTGCGCTTGATCTGCTGATCGAACCCACCGAACTCTACTCCCTGGGCGAAGGGGGGCACTGATGCTGCTGCGCACCCTCGCCCTGTGTCTTGCCTTCGCCTTGCCTGCGCAGGGGGAAGAGGTCGTAGCCGAATTGTCCCAGACCAATGTGTCGATCACGACAAACTTCACCGGCTCGGAAATTCTGATCTTCGGTGCCGTAAAACGCACTGCGCCCATCCCAGATGACAGCGACCTGCACGTCATCATAACCGTCGCCGGTCCGTCCGAACCAGTCACGATCCGCCGTAAGTCTCGGGTCGCTGGTATTTGGGTCAACACTGCCGCCGCAGACATCGACGCTGCCCCTAGTTTCTATGCAGTCGCCAGCACTGGCCCGCTCGAAGACGTACTGACGCAAACCGACGACCTGCGCCACAAAATCTCTGCCACGCGCCTGATACGAGCAATCGATACAGGTGATGCCGCCTCTGAGCTTGACAGTTTCACCGCCGCACTGCTTCGGATCCGAGCCGAGGACGGCCTTTTTCAACAGCTTGAAGGCGACGTACGTCTAACGGACGACACCCTTTTTTCCGCGGAAGTTTCGCTCCCGGCAAACCTGACCGAGGGGGATTATGCAACCCGTGTGTTCCTTACACGCGAAGGTCAGGTCATCGATAGTTTTGACACGGTGATCGACGTGCGTAAGGTTGGATTGGAGCGATTTCTCTACAACCTCGCCCATGACAAACCTCTTGTTTACGGACTGATGTCTCTGGCAATCGCCATCGCTGCCGGATGGGGCGCCGCCGCCTTTTTCCGCTACGTGCGCGGTTAAACCGTTCAAGCGCGACAAATTCCGGGGAAAGCCCCAAGTTAAGGGAAGCGCTTCGAAGCCAGCGCGGCCTATCCCCGCCCGATATGGGGCATCTTCGTCGCCATAATCATCATCGACTGAACGTTTGCTTCCGCTGGAAGCTGCGCCATGTGCAGCACCGCCCCAGCTACGTCCTCTACCGCCATGCTTGGCAGCGGCTCCAGCCCCTGTGCAGCGCGGGTTTTCTCCAGCCCCAACACCAGATCGGTGCGCGCATTTCCGATGTCAATCTGCCCGCAAGCAATGTCATACGCGCGTCCGTCAAGGCTGAGTGTCTTGGTGAGGCCTGACACGCCGTGCTTGGTCGTTGTGTAACAGGTCGAGCCCTCCCTCGGGGTATGTGCCGAGATCGACCCATTGTTGATGATCCGCCCGCCCATCGGGTTCTGCCGCCGCATAACCCGGAACGCAGCGCGGGCGCATAGGAACATCCCCGTCAGGTTCACATCGACAACCTGCTTCCACCCCTCCAGTGGGATTTCGTCAATCGGCCCCTGCGGTCCAAACATGCCGGCGTTGTTGAAGAGCACATCAAGCCGTCCCCCTGAAGCGAACTGATCAAAAGCCGCATCCACCGCAGCTTCATCTGTCACATCAGCAGGCAACACCATCGCGCTCTCATGACCCTTCGCCACGTCTTCCAGCGCGTCCGCACGCCGTGCTAGCAACCCAACGCGCCAGCCCTCCGTCAGAAACCGTTCTGCCACCGCTGCGCCAATGCCGCTCGATGCTCCCGTGACCAGTATCGACTTCATGTCTCCCCCCCGCTTGTCAGTTCCAACGGCGCAGGCGCCGCTCTCAGATCCTCTGTCCCCAATTTCACTTCGGGTCGTGCCAACCGGTTCCTTGTCACCCAGATCAGCCGCTCCGAGGCCCTTGTGATTGCCACATAAGCCAGCCGTTTCCACAACGGCTGACCCGCTTCCGACCGCCCTGCCCAGGCAGCGGCAGACAGATCTGGCGCGTAAACCTGGACAGTGTCCCATTGCGAGCCCTGCGCCTTGTGGATCGTGACTGCAGCGCCGTGTAGGAAAGTTGCTCCCATACGCGCAGCATAAGGAATGAAGGGCTCTTCCTCGTCCGGAAGCTCGATCTTTACGATTGACGCGGCAGACACCTCAGGAGCCTCCGCCCCCACCACGTGCAAGCGCGAAAACCCAGGCTTGCGCCCTGGTCCGAGATAGATCACCTGCGCACCCTTGATCAGCCCGCGTGCTTCAAGATCAATCCGCTTCTTCCGGTGCTTGAGCGGCAGTTCGATTCCGTCACAGATCAAGGGCTCACCGGGTAGCAATTCGTCCATCGGCGCGCCATAGCCCGCACGAAACGCCTGGATCAGCTTGATACGAGTTTTGTTTCGCCAGACCAAAGCAGGGGAGCGCGCCATCAACTCTGCCTCCATCCGCGGGCTCATCACCACGCGCGCGTCCTTGGCGGCGGCTTCTTCAACCAGATGTTCGAACCGGGCAAAATCCACCTCCGGTTCAAACAGCGCATGCGCGAGATCGAGGATCGGACTGTCCGCCTCCTGTCGGTGCACCCGGCTGAGTTCCAACTTTGCAGGCGCAGGCAGGCTGTCAAAAGCCATTTCACCGGATTGGCCCACGGGGGCGAGCTGCGCAGGGTCACCAAACAGGATGAGGGTTGGAAAAATCTCTTTCAAATCGTCGAGCTGGCGATCGTCGAGCATCGAACTTTCGTCGACAAAGCCAATATCCAGCGGGTCCTCCCGCCGCTTCCAACCCGTGATGAAATCGGACCCGCGCAAACCAGCCGCGGCAAGTGCGCCTGGAATGGAGCTATGCGCCTGATAAAAAACAAACGCGCGCTGCAGCGCTTCCTCGGTGAGCCCGTCGATCTCAGGTTTTTCGCCCTGCCCCGCCAGCCACTCAGCAATGCGCTCGTATTCGGGATCGTACACAGGTGTATAAAGGATGCGATGGATCGTGGTCGCAGGCACGCCACGCGTTCGTAACACGCTTGCCGCTTTGTTGGTCGGCGCAAGAATGGCCAAGGTCCGCCGATCCCTCCGGCGCTTGCCCTCCCAATCGCCCGAAACCACATCAACACCAGCGGCAGTCAGATCACGGGCAAGCTGCGCCAAAAGCAAGGTTTTCCCGGATCCAGCGCGTCCCAAAACCGCCAGAACGCGTTGCGCCGCCCTTTCCTGCGGAGGCAGCAAGGTCTCATTCTCCAGATCGACCCCGGCCTGCGCCATAGTAGCGGCGACAAGGTCATAGGCCTCGGCCTGATCGTCAGAAAAGATGGGCGCAGGAGCGTTCATGGCGCGACCCTAGCCCGCCCATGATGCTGCTGCCAGCCGAAACCCTCACGCCGCCAGCGCGGGACCAAAGGCCCGTTCATACCAATGCGTGCTGATCTCCCGGCTTATACCCGTGCGCGCAGATAGCCGCTCTCGCAGGTCATCATCCATCGACCAAAGACCGACCGAGATAGCTGCGCGTCCCTGCCCTTCACTGCCGAGCACCTCTGGTACCCAGCCAAGACGACGGTACACAAGGATCATCCGCGCATCGAACACGCCCACCGAATGCGACAGACCGCTGGCGCACCCGAACTCCGCACCTGCGAGCATAAGCGCGCCCGCAACTTTGCTGTCTGCCTCTGGCGACAGGCAAAACCGCGTGCATTCCCATATGAAAGGAGATTGGATCGCAACGCCGTCTGTCAGGTGGAGAAAATGATCGTTGATCATCGTCGGTCCGGTCGTCGGGAGGACACGCATCGAGCCGGAATGAGCGCCTCTTGCATCTTCAGCAACGATGTAAAGTGGATTAATCGCATCGTATTCGTCGCGTTCAAGGCCGTCTGCATCGACGGTTACCTGCCAGTTGAGCCTTTCCTTGAACTGGCGTGCACGATCACGGAACATCGTGTCACGCAAACGGGGGTAAGTGTCCAACGTATCTGCGTAGATAAATCTGATCATGCGACGGCCCTCCTGCTGCAAATCGCGAGCAAGAGAAACGCGCACTCAGACTTAAGGATTTATCACCGGGCGGCAGCAAAAAAAATACGCAAAGGCAGCGCTTTACCGGGGCATTAACCTTTCATTAGACAACGATCAGACCACGCACCATAGCCCGTGCAACTGCGTGGGTCGCATTTGCTGCACCCATTTTGGCCCGCGCGCTCTCGATATAAACGCGGAGCGTGTGCTCCGAAATTCCTAGCTTTTCGGAGGCATGCGAACGGCTCATACCATTGGCAAGCAAGGTTAGCGCGTCTGCTTCACGAGGGGACAACGGCTTCCCCGGTGGCGCATCATCCGATTCGAGCTCTAAAGCCCGTTGGTTAATGAAATGAGCGGCGAGAATAAGCGTCTTGAGGTTCTCTTGACGGTAGGTTGCCCACGCCTCGTCCGTGTCGGAACTGTTCACCGAGAACAAAGCGAATTGCCCGTTTGGTCCGCGAATGGGCACTGAAACTCCTTGGTTCCCGACGCCAGTTTCCAGCGCCTCCCCTAGGAAATCGCGCTGTATCTTGCCGGACCAGTCAAGTTGTTTCCAATCCACCGGATGAAAGCGCTGATAAGTGCCTTTCACCACCGGGTCGATGCGGGCGTAGTCTTCTTCGATGTAGCGGCGTATCCACGGGGCGTCGTAGGTCATCGCCCCATACTTGTTTCCCGAAGCATCGAGGCAGTGATAGACGAGATGTTCGGTGTCCAGAAAATCGCGCAGCCCAAAGAGGTGCGCTTGAACGTCATCAAGCGATCTGGCCGCTTGCAAATCTTCCAGGAAGTCTTCCAACCGTTGATACATGGTCATCCGTGTCTTCCGGGACGTCCGGTGCTGACTGTGCGATCTCGGTTGCCGCGACAAGCAGTGTGTCATCCAACTGCTCCGCAAGGGTCTTCAGGTTATTCTGCAGCGCGAAACTACGTAGGTCAGCCAGTACGTCCACGATCCAATCTTGTGCCATCGGAGTGTCCATTCTCAAGTGTTAACGAAACATTAATACAACCTTAGCACGAGCCACATAAAGACGATATTCGCGTTTTTTTACTCCCCATTTATAGCGAGTAGGTCACCATATAACGCCTTGAAAAGAGTTTATTACGAGATTCCGCCGACTCAAAACGCCTTTCCAAACAGAGATAAAGAGCGTTTCGACAATGATTCGAAAAAACAACGACTGTCCCCACACTCGCCTCAAACGTGTGCAGGCATATCCCTTAGATCGACACTCAAGCAATGGAAAACCCGCCCTCGGAACCTTCCGGGGCGGGTCACCGCGCTTGAGTTCGTGTTGGCTATACCAGCGGACCAGCCTCCAAAACGTCTTCCAAAGTCCGCAGGCCGGTTCGCGGCGCCTGCACAAGCACGGACATATTGCCTGGCTTGTGTTCATTGCGCAGCATCTTCATATGCGCCTCAGGCAGTTCGGCCCATGGGAAGACTTCGGACATACACGGATCCAGGCGCCTCTCCACCATCAGCTTGTTAGCGGAAGACGCCTGCTTGAGATGCGCGAAATGCGAGCCCTGCAGACGCTTCTGGTGCATCCACATGTAGCGCACATCGAAGGTACAGTTGAAGCCTGTGGTGCCCGCGCAGATCACAACCATACCGCCCTTCTTCACCACGAAGGTGGAGACGGGGAAGGTGCTTTCGCCCGGATGCTCGAACACCATGTCGACATTGTTCCCCTTACCGGTGATGTCCCAGATTGCCTTGCCGAACTTGCGGGCTTCCTTGAACCACTCTGCGTACTCGGGCGTGTTGACCGTCGGAAGCTGACCCCAGCAGTTGAAGTCCTTGCGGTTCAGAACGCCCTTGGCGCCCAGATCCATGACGAAGTCGCGTTTGCTTTCATCCGAGATCACGCCGATTGCGTTCGCACCGGCAGTATTGATCAGCTGGATCGCATAGGAGCCCAGACCACCGGATGCCCCCCACACGAGAACGTTCTGACCGGGTTTCAGGTCGTGCGGTTCATGGCCGAACAACATCCGATACGCTGTCGCCAGCGTCAGCGTGTAACATGCACTTTCTTCCCAAGTCAGGTGCTTGGGGCGCGGCATAAGCTGCTGAGACTGGACGCGGGTAAACTGACTGAAAGAGCCGTCTGGCGTCTCGTAGCCCCAGATGCGCTGGCTCGGCGAATACATGGGGTCGCCGCCGTTGCATTCCTCGTCATCGCCATCGTCCTGGTTGCAGTGGATCACGACCTCGTCGCCGACTTTCCAGCGCGTGACTTTTTCTCCGACCGCCCAGACGATGCCTGACGCATCGGAGCCCGCGATATGGTAGGGCTGTTTGTGACCGTCAAACGGGCTGATTGGCTGGCCGAGCGCGGCCCAAACGCCGTTGTAGTTCACGCCCGCAGCCATCACCAGCACCAGCACGTCGTGACTGTCCAGCTTTGGGACATCCACGACCTCCCGCAGCATGGCCGTATCCGGATTGCCGTGACGCTCGCGACGGATCGCCCAGGAATGCATTTGCTTGGGGACATAGCCCAGCGGCGGAATTTCCCCCATATCGTAGAGGTCTTTTTCGGGGGCCTCGTAAGACACGAGGGCCTGATCGGTATCGAGCGCCATAGGGGCCTCCAGTGAACTGTTTTCTTTCCGCAGCGCAGAATCGTTTTGCTGCGGTGCCTACATGGGACTTAGATCGGCAAAAGCAATATTGCAAACAGAAAACTGTCCTGCACGAAACTTTATGTCGCACACGTTGGCCGGGCGCGACAATCCTTGCAACTACGGTACCTATAGCGGCCTTTCGGGCAAACTGTTCGCATAATAGCGCAGCACGTCCCGCGCGGCATGGGGCACATACACGCTGTTGCCCCGTAACTCGACAAGTCCGCGACGGCGCAGAACTTTGAGCCCATCCTGCACGGTCAGCGCCTCCAGCTCTGCTGGACAGCAAAAATCAGCGCGGGTCGACTCGAAAGCGGCCTCAAGCGCTGAGATTTCCATCATTTCACCAGCTTCCAGAAGAGCCTCCGCCGTAACTGGTACAGGAAGGATCGGAACAATCGAACGCAACTGCTCAGTCAGACCAGCACCAAGCGCCGCAACGTCGGCACCTTCTGACAAACGCGCCTTAAGAGACACCGGCTCGCCAAAGCGGACAGCGGCCTGCCCAAACCGCTGCCGCCCGGTCAGGATCGGCCAAAGCTCGGGCAGGATCGCCCATAGTACCTTCGCCCAAGTGCGCCGAATGCGGCGCTCGCCCTGCAAGGCGACGAGATTTCGGTCTTCAAAGACCCTATCGTAATTCAGCCCCACTGGCAGGAAGACCACATCCCGCGCGCCATCTGGGTCGAACCCCTCCACCAGGTAACTTAGCAACCCGAGCTTTGGATCTCCGACAGTGCCATCACGCGAAAGGCCTCCTTCAGGAAAGATCGCTTGCGTGACGCCCTCGTCGCGGGCCATCTGCACATACCGCGCAAGAACCCCCCTATACAGTGTATTAAGGTATCTTCGGCGAATGAAATAGGCGCCCATTGCGCGAATAAGGCTGCGCAACGGCCAGAAGCGCGCCCATTCCCCCACCGCGTAAGACAACGGGGTATCCTCGGCCACAAGCCACGTGACCAGTACATAGTCCATGTTGGAACGATGGTTCATCACAAACACCACCGTTGCATTCGGATCGATGCTATCGACGGGCAAATGCGGAACAGGGATCGAAACACTATAGAGCGCCCGGCTCAGCCAGCGCGCCACCTTGATCGAAAACCCGAAATATGTGGCCGTTGAAAAGCCCGGCACGATCTCTCGGGCGTAGCGGCGCGCACGTTCGAACGCCACATCCTCGCGCACGCCCTCTTCGCGGGCGAAAGTAACCACGGCTTCCATAACCTGTGGCGAGTAAAGCAAGCGATTGATGTTGTCGGAACGCCGCATCAGCTTGAAAGGCTCGATCGGTCGGGCAAGCTGGGTATTCAATTGTGCAACGGCCCGTTCAAACCGCTTGCGAAAGAACCACCGCACGGACGGGAACAAGAAGTGGGACGCAAACGTCACAGCTGCAAAGGCCAAGATAAGAACAAGCAGCCAAACCGGCAGCGCGACACTCTCCCACATGAACCCGAGCGTTGCAGGAAAGTACTGTCACGTAAAGTTCGCAGCAGGCACGCTGCACCCGCTCTGTTGCAACGCAGCGAATTGACATGGACATAAAATTGCATATCAATGCCGCGAGACGAAATATCGTTGCGGATATGATTCACGACTGACCGACGAGGAAGCCGATGACCGAGACCAAAAAAGACCGCCCATGGCTCTTCCGCACTTATGCGGGCCATTCGACGGCTGAGGCCTCGAACAAGCTCTATCGCACCAACCTCGCCAAAGGCCAAACGGGCCTGTCGGTCGCTTTCGATCTTCCGACGCAAACAGGCTATGACAGCGATCACGTTCTCTCGCGTGGGGAGGTCGGTAAGGTTGGTGTCCCCGTCGCGCACCTGGGTGACATGCGCACGCTCTTCAAGGACATCCCCCTTGAGCAGATGAACACCTCTATGACGATCAACGCGACCGCGCCCTGGCTTCTGGCGCTCTATATCGCGGTAGCGGAGGAACAGGGAGCCGACGTGTCCAAACTGCAGGGTACGGTCCAGAACGACATCATCAAGGAATACCTGAGCCGCGGAACCTATATCTGCCCACCAAAACCGTCGCTGCGTATGATCACAGACGTCGCCGCGTACACACGCGAGCACCTCCCTAAATGGAACCCGATGAACGTGTGTTCTTACCACTTGCAGGAGGCCGGAGCGACCCCGGAGCAGGAGCTGGCCTTTGCGCTCGCCACCGCCACCGCAGTGCTAGACGATCTGAAGGACAAGGTACCGGCGGAGCATTTCCCAGCAATGGTGGGCCGCATCTCGTTCTTTGTGAACGCAGGTATCCGCTTCGTGACCGAGATGTGCAAGATGCGCGCTTTTGTAGAGCTGTGGGACGAGATCTGCCGCGACCGATACGGCGTCGAAGATCCGAAATTCCGCCGCTTCCGCTACGGGGTTCAGGTCAACAGCCTGGGCCTGACCGAGCAGCAGCCTGAAAACAACGTCTACCGCATTCTGATCGAGATGCTTGCTGTGACGCTCTCGAAGAAAGCCAGGGCCCGCGCGGTGCAGCTGCCCGCATGGAACGAGGCTCTTGGCCTGCCCCGCCCGTGGGACCAGCAATGGTCGCTGCGGATGCAGCAGATCATGGCGCTGGAAACCGACCTTTTGGAATATGACGACCTGTTCGACGGCAACCCTGCGGTGGACCGCAAGGTGGCTGAACTGAAAGAAGGTGCCCGCGCTGAGCTCGACACGATCGATGGAATGGGCGGTGCGGTCGCGTGCATCGAATACATGAAATCCCGCCTGGTCGAAGCCAATACCGATCGTATCGGCCGTATCGAAGGCGGCGAGACCACGGTTGTCGGCGTGAACAAGTTTCAGCAGGGCGAGCCTTCACCCCTGGTGGACGAAGAAGGCGGCATCATGGTGGTCGACCCGGCGGTCGAGGCCGAACAGATCGGGCGGTTGGAGGCGTGGCGCGCCGCGCGGGACGAGGACGCAGCGCAAAAGGCGCTGGCCGACCTGCGCGAAGCGGCCAAGTCCGGTATCAATGTCATGCCCGCCTCCATCGCTGCCGCGAAAGCAGGCGTGACCACTGGCGAATGGGGCCTGGAGATTCGTAAAAGCTTTGGCGAATACCGCGCGCCAACAGGTGTTTCATCGAACCCGTCGAACCGCACCGAAGGTCTGGACGAGATCCGCGACGCGGTTGCCGCTGTCTCGACGAAGCTGGGCCGCAAACCGAAATTCCTGGTCGGCAAGCCCGGTCTCGACGGCCATTCGAACGGCGCTGAACAGATCGCCGCTCGCGCGCGCGATGTCGGCATGGATATCACCTATGAAGGGATCCGCCTTACGCCAGAAGAGATCGTCAAGGCTGCAGGTGAAAACCGCTCAGACGTGGTCGGTCTTTCAATCCTTTCCGGCTCTCACATCCCGCTGATTGAAGATCTTATGGGGCGGATGCGCACCGCAGGTCTTGGCCATATTCCAGTTGTGGTGGGCGGCATCATTCCAGACGAGGATGCAGCACGGCTCAGCGCCATGGGCGTAGCGAAGGTTTACACGCCGAAAGACTTCGAGTTGAACCGCATCATGTTCGACATCGTGGGACTGGTCAGTGCAGAACCTGTCGCGGCGGAATGATCGGACCAATCGATCGGGCATAGGTAATAAACCGCGACAGATCACTTGAGAATTGCAGGACAAGTGTGCCCTGATCGATATAAGCCATTGTGCCATTTCTCTGTTAGGTTGGGCTGCATGGACAGAGTCGTTCGCTGACATGGGAGAACCAACATGAATCGTCGTGGCTTTTTCACCGCAAGCGCCTTGGCCGCGGCCGGCGTCGCCGGGTTTCGGGTGGCAGCTGTCAATGCTGCTGACTCTCCGGCCACGGGCCTTGTGGCTGCGCGGGAGTTTAGGATTGGCGAAGCTTTGGTTACCGCTCTGTCGGACGGGTATCTGCCCATCGACGCCTCCGCGCTGATCGGAATCGATGCCGAAGGCTTTTCTGCGTTGCTCGCAGATGCGTATCTACCCGGTCCGGCGCATCCAACCGGAGTAAACGCCTATCTCGTCGATCACGGTGGGCGGTTGACGCTGATCGATGCCGGTACGGGTACGGCTTTTGGTGACAGCCTCGGCCACCTAGTGTCTACGATGACGGCACTGGGGCTGAATCCGGCCGCCGTAGACGCTGTCTGTGCGACCCATCTGCATCCCGACCATATTGGCGGCATCTTGACCGAGGCGGGCAACCCCTTCGCTAACGCATCGCTTCATGTCAATGAAGATGATCTCGCTTTCTGGAGCAATGGCGATATCAAATCCCAAGCACCAGCGGAGTTTCAGGGTTTCTTCGACATGGCGATGGGGGCGGTCGAAGCCTTTGGGGACCGTTTAATGCCGTTCAAGGGAGAAAGCGATCTCGGCGCAGGGCTGACTTCTCTGCCGCTACCGGGCCATACGCCGGGGCATAGCGGGTTCATGCTGAGTTCGGGCGATGACACTCTGCTGTTTTTTGGAGACATCGTGCATGTTGGTCCGGTCCAATTTCCGCGCCCTGAGATCACCATAGGCTTTGACGTCGATACAGAGGTGGCGGCGGCCACGCGGGCGCGGGTCTTTGACATGGCAAGCGCGGATCGTTTGCGGATCGCCGGCGCGCATATTTCCTTCCCCGGTGTGGGGTATGTCGAAGCGGCGACAGAAGGCTACCGCTTTGTCCCGCAAAGCTGGCAATATGGCTGAGATTTGAGCCGTGGGGAGCCTTACGGGTTTCATGATAATGGCTCTGTTTTCTCGGCGCGCAGATCCGCCAACCTAGCATTCGCCAGAAACCGCCGACGTCCGCTTGGGGTTCGGTGCCGCCGTTCGCTGCGCACTGAATGAACGTCCGCTTCCCACTCAAAGCGGTCATCTGACGGTTCTTGCTGGATGACTGCTTCTCCCATGTTTACGGCATTCGCCTGTATCGCAAACGGAACCACGTGAAGGATCGGTACGCCTGATAAAAGGAAACTTGTCGTATTTCGACCCGCTGCGGCCGCTGTGGCGATCTGTTCCTGTCGGAAATCTTCACCGCCAGGACCGTCGACTTCTAGGTATGACTTCTGGCCCTAATGCCCCTCGGTCTCGAACACCTCGATCAACTGGTCGTAACTGTAAGACGGCTGCACCATGATCTGCGTCTCCGGTTGGAAATCCTCGTCCATCGGCAGGCACCCGATACCGCAGATCTGGCTCGCGACCATATCGGTGCTGTCGACATACCAGAGCCGCCCACCGGGCGTCGCGACATAGCCGTCCACCCCTTCAGCTTCATCGCTTTCCATATCGTTCCCACTTGGAATCTCAGACCAAGCTTCCGGATCATATCCTGCATGTGTGTGGTAGGAGGCCACCGGATCAAATCGAAGAGGCCAATCGGGTTCGCAATAGTCAATCCCGCCTCGCACAGCCCGAGTAGCGCGCAGAACACCGGTGTCGTCGTAGCCGATATAGCCGCAATACTCGCGGTTCGCGCGGATCGACCGGGGCTGTAGCTCCTCGAACAAATCCATGACAAAGGCAATCTCGGCCTCGGTCTCATGCGCGCGCGCCGGCGCTTGCGCTGCAAGGCCCAGCATCAAATACACAACAAGACGAGAGATTCTTCGCATTTTCCGGTTGGGCAAATTACACTCCACGTACGCTAACGCGCTCTCCCCTCGACCGAAAGGACCCGATTATGCGTCGTGTGATTTCAGCCGCAGCCTTCATTTTGATCTCAACCGAGGCGCTGGTCGCACAGGACGACTGGCCCGCCCCCGTGACGGAAGCTATCGAAACCGCCCGCGCCGAGTGTGCCGGCTTCGAAAACGGCACGCTTGATGTACCTTGGAACGCGGTGACACGTAGCGATGTCAGCGGCGACGGGCAGATCGACCATGTGCTCGACCTTGGGAGGCTGGCGTGTTCCTCAATGGCCAGCATGTATTGCGGCACCGGCGGATGCTCAGTCTATTTCGTTGTGGAGGACACGACGACTGAACGGTTGTCGAAAGGCTGGAGTGTGGAACGGCTCGGCCCGATGACGGTCCTTCTCAACCAGATCCACGGCGCCAATTGCGGGGGAACAAACCTCAACCCCTGCGTCGAAGCGATGGTTTGGGACGCGGAGGAAAAGCGTTTCTTCACGTTGGCCAAATGACCAAAGGCTTTCGGTGTTCGTCGCCTGCCCCAGCGCTATAGTGCTGGTCAAAGAGGGAGTTTTGCATGACCGTCCATATTGGCGCTGAACCCGGCCAGATTGCCGAAACCGTCCTGATGCCCGGTGACCCGTTGCGCGCGAAATGGGCTGCCGAGACGTTTCTGGAGGCACCCGAACTTGTCAACGAGGTCCGGGGCATGCTGGGTTATACCGGCTTATGGCGCGGCAACCGCGTGACCATTCATGGGTCCGGCATGGGCATGCCAAGTCTGTCGATCTACGCGAATGAGTTGATCAAGGAGTATGGAGCGCAGACCCTGATCCGCATCGGTTCGGCTGGCGCAATGCAAGAGAATGTTAAGGTGCGCGACGTGGTGCTGGCGATGACGTCCTCAACCCTCTCGACGCCGTCCAGCGGCATTTTTCGCGAGCTGAACTATGCACCCTGCGCGGATTGGGGGCTTCTGAAAGCCGCCGAAGCGGCCGCGAAGACGAAAGCCTCAACTGTGCATGTCGGCGGCATCTATTCGTCCGATGTATTCTATGACGAGCGCCCGGACCTGAATACAGAGATGACACGCCATGGCGTTCTGGCTGTGGAGATGGAAGCCGCAGAACTCTACACACTTGCGGCGCGCTATGGGCGCCGCGCGCTTGCTGTCCTGACCGTGTCCGATCACCTTTTGACGGGTGAGGCACTGCCGTCTGAGGATCGGCAATCGAGCTTTGGCGATATGGTAGAGATTGCACTCGAGGCGGCGTTTTCTTAAGGAATTTCAACGTGAAACGAACTCTGAACGGCCGCCAGGTCGGCGCCATCGGCTTGGGCTGCATGAGCTTTGGCGGGATTTATGGGGAAACGGACGAAGCCGAAAGCCACGCGTGCCTGGAGGCCGCACTTGAGTTGGGCGTCGACCATTGGGATGTTGCCGAGATTTACGGGGAGGGTCGGTCCGAAGAGGTGATCGGGAGCTACCTGCGCAGCACCGGCGCCCAGCACGTCACACTGGCCACAAAGGCGGGCATCTACACGCAGCCCACGCGCCATTACAGCAACGCGGAAGCTGACTTGCGCGCCTCTCTGGAAGGCTCTCTCAAACGCCTAAATCGCGAAAAAGTCGAGCTTTTTTATCTGCATCGCCGGGATCCGGAGGTCGAGATCGAACCTGTGATCGAGGGGATGGCGCGCATCTGTGCTGATGGGCTGTGCGATGCGATCGGGCTATCGGAGATCTCGCCCGCAACCTTGCGGCGTGCGCACAGGGTTCATCCGATTGCGGCTGTGCAGATGGAGTACTCGCTATGGTCGCGGCCGGTCGAATTGGGGATGACGCAAGCCTGCGAAGAGATAGGTGCAACCCTTGTGGCCTTCTCGCCGCTCGCGCGGGGCATGTTCGCGGAAAAATCGCCTGATCCCAATGAGATGCCGGACTCGGACTTTCGAAAATCCATGCCGCGCTTTACGGGTTCTGCCTTCGAACACAACCGCGCGGCCGTTGACCGGTTCCGCGAGTTCTGCGCAGCGCGCGGCTGGCATCCATCCGCCGCAGCTCTGGCCTGGGCGCTGTCGCGTGGCGCGCATGTGTTGCCGATCCCCGGAACCCGGTCGGCAGATCACCTGCGGGCGCTGGCGACAGCCACCGAAATCACGCTCAGCGCAGACGATCTGATTGAAATAGAACGCATATTGCCGATCGGCTTTGCCGATGGAGACCGCTATGCAGGAAGCTGGAAGAACGGAGTCGAAGGCTACTGCTGATCACGCAGGCACAGTTTTGGTTGCTTGCCGTCGCCTGTGACAGCCTCTGCGCCACAGGCTGCGCAGCGCCAATCCCCACCTTCGCGCCGACGCCATCGACACATCCGCGAACGGCGGGTTCTGAGGAGGTACATGAGCAACAGGACGATCAGGATCGCGATCGGGAACAGCGCCATCTCAACCCCTTTTGTACAAAAGGCCCCAACTCTCGCGGGGCCTTTTTACATTTTGTAGCAAACCAGAAAACGCCCGTCAGACGTGGCGTTCGACCATCATCTTCTTGATCTCGGCAATCGCCTTGGCTGGGTTCAGACCTTTCGGGCAGGTCTTCGCGCAATTCATGATCGTGTGGCAGCGATAGAGTTTGAACGGATCTTCCAGATCGTCCAGACGCTCGCCCGTCGCCTCGTCACGGCTGTCGATGATCCAGCGATAGGCGTGGAGCAGCGCCGCCGGTCCGAGATACCTGTCACCGTTCCACCAGTAGGACGGGCAGGAGGTCGAGCAAGAGGCGCACATCACGCACTCGTAGAGACCGTCGAGCTTTTTCCGATCCTCGATGGACTGCTTCCATTCCTTCGCCGGGCGGTTCGTCTTGGTTTCAAGCCACGGCATGATGGAGGCGTGCTGCGCATAAAAATGCGTCAGGTCCGGGATCAGGTCTTTCACCACCGGCATATGCGGCAGCGGATAGATCTTGACGACATCCGCCTTGATCTCATCCATGCCGAAGATGCAGGCCAGCGTGTTGCCGCCGTCGATGTTCATCGCGCAGGAGCCGCAGATGCCTTCCCGGCAGGAGCGGCGGAAGGTCAGGGTCGGGTCGATCTCGTTCTTGATCTTGATAAGTGCGTCCAGAACCATCGGCCCGCAGGTGTCCATGTCGACAAAGTACGTGTCGACGCGGGGGTTCTCGCCGTCATCCGGGTTCCAGCGGTAGATCCGGAATTCCCGCACATTCGTGGCGCCTTCAGGTTTCGGCCAGGTCTTGCCCGTGCGGACCGTGGAGTTCTTCGGGAGGGTAAATTGAACCATCTCTGATGCTCCTTAATACACGCGGGCCTTGGGCGCGATTTTCTTCAGGTCGATGCCGCCTTCGTTGTGACCAAGCAGCGGGTTCAGGTGCACCGGACGATAATCCAGATCGACCTTGCCGTTGACCCAGGAGAGCGTGTGCTGACGCCAGTTCGCATCGTCGCGATCCGGGTAATCCTCGTGCGCGTGCGCGCCACGGCTTTCCTTGCGCGCCTCGGCGCTGACAATGGTCGCGAGCGCGTTCGGCATAAGGTTGGTCAGTTCCAGCGTCTCCATCAGGTCGGAGTTCCAGACGAGCGAGCGGTCGGTGACCGCGATGTCGTCCATCTTGCCGGCGACGCCGTACATCTTCTCCACCCCTTCGGCCAGCGTCTGGTCGGTGCGGAAAACGGCCGCATCGGCCTGCATGGTCTTCTGCATCTCCAGCCGCAACTCGGCGGTGCCAACCGTGCCCTTGGCATGACGCAACCCGTCGAAGCGGCCCAGCGCCTTGTCGACGGACGCCTGATTGAGCGTCGGGTTCGGGCTGTTCGGATCGACGATTTCGCCTGCTTTGATCGCGGCGGCGCGACCGAAGACCACGAGGTCGATCAGCGAGTTCGATCCCAGGCGGTTCGCCCCGTGCACGGAAGCACACCCCGCCTCGCCCACGGCCATCAGGCCCGGTGCTATGGCGTCAGGGTCCTCTTTGGTCGGGTTCAGGACCTCGCCCCAGTAGTTCGTTGGAATGCCGCCCATGTTGTAGTGCACGGTCGGCAGAACCGGGATCGGTTCCTTGGTCACGTCCACGCCGGCGAAAATGCGCGCGGACTCGGAAATGCCCGGAAGACGTTCGGCCAGCGTGTCAGGCGGCAGGTGGTTGAGGTGCAGGTGGATATGATCGCCCTCGGCGCCCACGCCGCGGCCTTCGCGGATCTCCATCGTCATGCAGCGGGACACCACATCGCGCGACGCCAGATCCTTATAGGTGGGCGCATAGCGTTCCATGAAGCGCTCACCTTCGGAGTTGGTGAGGTATCCGCCCTCGCCCCGCGCGCCTTCGGTGATCAGACAGCCGGAGCCATAGATTCCGGTCGGGTGGAACTGGACGAACTCCATATCCTGAAGCGGCAGGCCCGCGCGGGCCACCATTCCGCCGCCGTCACCGGTGCAGGTGTGGGCAGAGGTCGCCGAGAAATAGGCGCGCCCGTAGCCTCCGGTGGCAAGCACGGTCATCTTTGCGTTGAAGACGTGGATCGTGCCATCATCAAGTTTCCAGCAGACCACGCCCTGGCACTGACCGTCTTCGGACATGATGAGGTCGATGGCGAAATACTCGATAAAGAACTCCGCGTTGTTCTTCAGAGACTGGCCATAGAGCGTGTGCAGGATCGCGTGACCAGTCCGGTCAGCCGCCGCACAGGTGCGCTGCACCGGGGGGCCTTCACCGAACTCGGTGGTGTGGCCACCGAAGGGACGCTGGTAGATCTTGCCTTCCTCTGTCCGGGAAAACGGCACGCCGTAATGCTCCAGCTCGTACACGGCCTTGGGCGCTTCGCGGGCAAGGTATTCCATTGCGTCCGTGTCACCCAGCCAATCGGAGCCTTTGACGGTGTCATACATGTGCCACTGCCAGTTGTCGGGGCCCATGTTGCTGAGACTGGCTGCGATGCCGCCTTGGGCGGCTACGGTATGCGAGCGGGTGGGAAACACCTTAGTAATACAGGCTGTGCGCAAACCCTGTTCGGCCATGCCGAGCGTCGCGCGGAGGCCCGCGCCACCGGCGCCGACGACCACGACGTCATAGGTATGCGTCTCGTATTCGTATGCAGACATGTTCAGATTTCTCCAGTCCGTCAAAGGGCGAGCTTGATGAGGGCAAAGAGCCCTACAGCCATCAGCGTGTAACAAAATGCCTTGCAAGCAATCAGGGTCAACTTGCCTGCGACGCCATGCACATAATCTTCGATTGCTTCTTGCGCTTCCGCCTGAAGCTGCATGAGGCCGACGATCAGCGCCAGCGCCATGATGATCGCCGGGAGCGGACGGCTGAAGTAGGCCAGGACCTCTTCATAGGTGCCGCCGAGGCCGAGGCCGAATGTCACGATGAACAGGGGCACCAGAAGACCCATGAGGATCGACCGGGCCATGAATTGCCAGTGATGCTCTGTGCCGGAGCTACCCGAGCCCAGACCAATGGCGCGTTTGCGGTCAGTAAGATATCGCATGATCGTTCCCCCTCAGAGCACCAGCACGGTCAGAATTGTCAAAACGGTAGCGCCAATAAACATGCCAAGGCCCATCCGCTCGGACGTTTCAACGTCGAGGCAATAGCCGAAATCCCAGATGACGTGCCGCAGCCGGCCCATGGTGTGATACCAGAGCGCCCAAGTGGCTCCGAGCAAGATGAGATCCCCGAACCAACTCCGCAAAAAGCCATCAATAGAAGTAAAGGCGGCCTCGGACGTCGCGGCGGCGATCAGCCACCACACGACCAAAACCGACAAGGTCAATACGGCCAGCCCGGTTATCCGCACCATGATTGACGAGATCGACGTCATCTGCGGTCGATAAATCATAATATGCGGCGAGAGGGGGCGGTCCCCCCGGTTCACATCGGCCATTCCGGCACCTCTTTAAAAGTCCTTGGACGGGGTCGTTGGACATGATTTATCGTTGAAAATGCTTGGAGTCACCGACAGCTTGCCCGAATACGGCGCGGTTATTTGGCGCAACCGGGCGTATTTCTCTCGTTTGTGATCACGCAAAGCTCAGCCGTGATCACAATTCCCAAGTTTCGATAAATAGCGATGGAACTCCCCTCAAAGAATTGAAGTCGAGGAAGCTCGTTTCTGCGCTAAGTTCTGGTCCATTAGACAGCCAGGGAGTACCTCATGTTTTTGCTCAACGCCAAATTGGTTGGCACTGCAACGATCCTCGCCATCAGCCTGACCGCCGGGTCCGCCTTCGCTCAAGATGATTATGAAAACCAGCTGAAGGCCAGAAAAGGCCAGTTCAATCTGCTTGCGCTCAATGTTGGCGTTCTGGGGGGCATGGCCCGCGGAAATGTCGACTATGATGCCGCACTGGCGCAGGCGGCAGCGGAGAACATTGTGGCAATTGCGGCCATCAATCAAATGCCACTCTGGCCGGAAGGCTCAGACGAAATGAGTATCGACGACACGCGCGCCAAACCCGAAATCTGGGACAATTTCAGTGATTTTGCATCAAAATGGGCCGCTGTGGGCACCGCCGCTGAGGGACTACCGGCGGCAGTTGGCTCAGGTGCGGAGGGAATTGGCCCGGCTCTTGGCCCGTTGGGCGGAACATGTAAAGACTGCCATGATACCTATCGCGCGCCTCGAAATTGACACGTGAGAATGTCAGAAAGCGCGCGTGAAAGTATTTATGAGTAGGCTGTGAATGCACGCAGGAAACAAATTGGTCGTCGCCGTGATCTTCTTTGCGGCGGCAGCTCTTTTTACATGGCAATTGATGCGTCCAGCGCCTCAGGAGCCGGGAAGATTTAACGACATCGGCGGCGATCCCGTCGCCGGAGAGGCCGTATTCTGGGCCGCAGGTTGCGCATCTTGCCACAAGGCGCCCGGCGCCGAAGGCGAAGATGCGCTCGTCCTGACCGGAGGACAGCGTCTTGAGACGCCCTTCGGTACTTTTGTCGTGCCCAATATTTCGACCGATCCCGATGCGGGTATCGGGCGTTGGAACCTGGAAATGTTTGCCGATGCGGTCACGCTGGGCGTATCGCCGCGCGGCGAGCACTACTACCCGGCGTTCCCCTATACGTCCTATGCGCTGATGACGGATACGGACGTCGCCGACCTGTTTGCGTATATGACCACCTTGCCCGCCTCCAAGGCCGAGAATGGTGTACACGAGTTGAAGTTTCCCTATACGTTCCGTCCTGGCTTGGGACTGTGGAAGCGCGTTAATGGCGACCCGCGCTTTCAGGGTCCAAAGGGGACACCGGAGGTTGAACGCGGCCGGTATCTGGCGGAGGCGTTGGCGCATTGCGCCGAGTGCCACACCCCGCGCGATTTCATGGGGCGGCTCGAAAAGGACGTGTGGATGGCCGGCGCGCCGAACCCGACCGGCACCGGACGCATTCCAAATATCACGCCCGGTACGCTACGGTGGACGCGGGGAGATATCGCCTATTACCTCGAAACCGGGTTCACGCCGGATTTCGATAGCGCGGGCGGTCATATGGCGTCCGTAATAACCAATATGCAGAAGTTGACCGCTGAGGATCGGGAGGCGATTGCCGCCTACCTGATGCAGCTTCCATCGCTGCCGTGACAGATCAGACCGGCATCAATGCCCAGTAGTCGAGATCGAGCAGGACGCCGGGCAGATATTTTCCGTCTTCGCCTTTCAGTTGCCCGACAGATCCGTCTTTCGTCGCAACGAGGCGCAGGCGGATAGCCCCGACACCGGGTGCGGGTGTTTCGGCTTTGTCGAGCACTTCGGTCCATGCCTTGGCCGTATCGCCTGAGAAACAGGGATTCGCATGGGCGCCCGCATTGAGCCCGACGATCATCTGTGCGTTGGCGAGCCCGTTGAAACTGAGCGTGCGGGCCATGGAGATCACGTGACCTCCGTAGATCAACCGCTGTCCGTCTGGCCGGAATGTCGCGTCGAAATGTACCTTCGCGGTGTTCTGCCACAGACGGGTGGCCTGCATATGCTCGGCTTCTTCGATCGTCACCCCGTCGACATGGTCGATCACCTCGCCCACCTGATAGTCGCCCCAGCGATGCGGTTCGCCTGCAAGCGTGAAATCGTAGTTCGAAAAGTCGAGGCCCTCGGGGAGGGCCAAATCGCTGGCATCCACCGTTTTGGCCAGGTCCGGAATGACAGTCTCTGGCGCGGGCGCTGCCAGATCACGTTTGCGGACCATGACCCAGCGCACATATTCCAGGACGACGTCCTCGCGCTGGTTGAGGCCCTGCGTGCGGACATAGACAACACCGGACTTCCCGTTGGAGTTCTGCTTCAGGCCGATCACCTCGGAGACCGAGCGCAGCGTATCGCCGGGATAGACAGGTTTGAGGAAGCGGCCTTCGGCGTAGCCCAGATTGGCAACCGCGTTCAGGGATACGTCCGGAACCGTCTTTCCGAAGACCACGTGGAAGGCTGCCAGATCGTCGAGCGGCGCAGCGGGAAGGCCGCTTGCCCGGGCAAATTCGTCGGAAGAATAAAGCGCGTGGCGTGCTGGATACAGCGCATGATAGAGCGCCCGTTCCCCACCCGAGACCGTCCGCGGCACGGCGTGGTTCAGAACCTGCCCGACCGCGTAGTCTTCGAAAAAACGGCCCGGATTGGTTTTGGCCATCACTGCTCTCCTAGTTTGAGGTCGGGGGAATACGTGCCGGGCACCTCTTTGGTCACCGCCTGCCCACAGCGCATCACGCCGCGTTTCGCATCAAAGGCATATGTCGGATCGCCCTGCAGCTCCCACCCTTTGGACAGCGCCTCGGACACCTTGTGGCAAAAGGCCGAGGTGTCGTCCTCGGACAGGAACCGGTAGAGCTTCATGTCGGATGGGCCTTATGCGGGGAAGGGCCAGACGCCCAGCCAGTTGTGGATGAAGGTAACCACAAAGAAGAAAACGATCGTGATGACCGCGGCGGTCACCAGCTTCTTTTTCGGCGCGGCTTCCGGCGGCGTCCAGTCAGGTTCAGCCTTGTTGATCAGGATCACGGAGACAACGGACCAGGCGAGCAGGCCTCCAAAGAGCACAATAGAGGCGAGATCGCCATTCACGAGCAGATGTGCCAGAGCAAAGGTTTTGATGGCGGTCAGCTGCGGGTGACGGATCTTCTGCGCCGGCCAGACCTTCGCGCCACTGGCCGCGAACAACCAGAACGCAAAGACCATGAGCGTGTTGTTTACATGCGTCAGGAAGGCTGGCGGCGACCAGATCGGGATAAACTCCGCCCCGCGATAGCCGATCACCATCAGGACGATGCCGAGCAACACCCCGACCGTAACCAGCCCCTTGCCCTTGTCGCCCATAGACGCGCGGGCTTCGGGCGCAAGCCGTTTGAAGAAATGCGCGCCGGCCCAGAGGGCGACACCGAGGGCGAGAAGGGTGAAATACATGGCTTACTCCGCAGCGATGGCCTGGATCGCTTCCGCTTTTGCCAGAATTTGCCGCGCTGTCGCAACATGGAGGTTCTCGACAATCTTGCCGTCGACCACGGCAACCCCCTGCCCTGCGGCCTCGGCTTCTTCAAACGCGGCGATCTGGCGGCGGGAGAGGTCCAGTTCGGCCTCTGTCGGCGCGAAGGCTTCGTTGGCAATGGCAACCTGCGCGGGATGGATCAGGGTTTTGCCGTCAAAGCCCATGTCGCGGCCTTGCGTGCATTCAGCGCGGAGCCCGTCGTCATCCTTGAAAGCATTATAAACCCCATCGACTGCGACGAGCCCATGTGCCCGCGCCGCCAGCAGGCAGAGCGAGAGACCCGTCAGCATCGGCAGGCGGTCCGGGCGGTAGCGGCAATCCAGTTCTTTCGCCAGATCGTTGGTCCCCATGATAAACCCGGCCATGCGTGGCGCCGCCGCAATCTCTTGCGCGTTCAGCATCCCAAGCGGTGTTTCCATCATGGTCCAGATGGTTGTGTCGGCTGTCTCGGCCCTTGCGTCGAGCTTTTTGGCCAGCGCTTCCACATCTGCGGCCTTGTTGACCTTGGGAATGAGAATGGCTTCGGGCTTGGCGGCCGAGATCACGTCGAGATCGGCGGCGCCCCACTCGGTGTCGAAGCCATTGATCCGAACGATCTTGGCCCGTGCGCCGTAGTCTGCGGTGGCCAGCGTTTCGGCCAGCAGGGTCCGGGCATTGGCTTTTTCTTCGATCGCAACGGCATCTTCGAGATCGAAAATAATCGCGTCAACGGGCAGAGTTTGCGCCTTGTGCAACGCCCTTTCCTTCGAGCCCGGGATGTAAAGGACGGAACGATACGGCCGCGCGCGATGGTCCATGATTCTCTCCACGTCGAAATTTGGCGAAAAAAACCTTATGCACAAAAAATTTGCAAGAAAGTTTCTTCTGCAGCGCAGAATGGCAAAAAGGTCAACATTAGGACCTAATTGCCGCAGCGGCGAAATCACCGCGCGGTGGGTTAAGGGGTTCTGAGGTATACTGGTCGCACGATAGATCACATCGTCGGGCTTGAGAGGGAACAATAACCGCATCTATCGGGTGTAGGTCGAGGGCAGTCCGGCATGGCGCAAACCATGACAGCAGCGCGAGCATCCCCCGCGCTGAACGAAAGGGACAGACCATGAAAACCCGGATCGGGCAGTTCTCAGTCGCACTACTTACAGGCGCACTTCTTTCTACGACCGCCGCTGCCCAGATGCAGCCCTGCGCGGATCGTGAGAAAGTTGTCCAACGATTGAACAACACCTACGGCGAGACCGTGCGCAGCATGGGCCTTGGGGCCAATAACGGCATGATGGAGGTGTACGCTTCAGAGGAAACAGGTTCCTGGAGCATTACCATGACCATGCCAGATGGGCAGACGTGTCTGATTGCCTCCGGCCAGGCCTTTGAAGGAATCTCAGGCGCTCCCAAGGTCGCGCCCGGGGACGACGTTTAGCCTTTGCAGGCCGGTTTTAACCGGCCTCTTTTAGAGCCAACGGATTCGGTCTCTACGGCAGGCCGATCCGTTCGAAACCGACCATGGTATGCCGTGGCACACCAGAAAAAGACGCTTGCGACGATACCGCACGCACCAGTTTATTCCAATTATTATCAATGAGCTAGATGGATGCGCGCGCCCAACAGACTCCTGTTGGGGCGTTCCGCCGCGCGTGCGCAGCCTTGTCAGTGGCATGGTCAAACGCTACGCAACCCGCCAAAGATAACCCAAGCCGGAGACACATCCATGGCACGACCCAAGATCGCCCTTATCGGCGCAGGTCAGATCGGCGGCACCCTCGCCCATCTTGTCGCTCTCAAGGAACTCGGAGACGTCGTTTTGTTCGACATCGCCGACGGCACCCCCCAGGGCAAGGCACTGGACATTGCCGAGAGCGGCCCGGTGGAGCGGTTCGACGCGAGCCTCAAGGGCACCACCGACTACGCCGATATTGCGGGCGCTGATGTCTGCATCGTGACTGCCGGTGTGCCGCGCAAGCCGGGCATGAGCCGGGATGACCTGCTGGGAATCAACCTGAAGGTCATGAAATCGGTCGGCGAAGGCATTGCCGCCAACGCGCCAAACGCCTTCGTGATCTGTATCACCAACCCGCTCGACGCGATGGTCTGGGCACTGCAGCAGTTCTCGGGCCTGCCGAAAGAGAAGGTCGTGGGCATGGCCGGCGTTCTGGACAGCGCGCGCTTCCGCCACTTCCTGTCGGTCGAATTCGACGTGTCGATGAAGGACGTCACCGCGTTCGTTCTGGGCGGCCACGGCGACACGATGGTTCCGCTGACACGCTACTCCACCGTCGCAGGCATCCCGCTGCCCGATCTGGTTTCGATGGGCTGGACCACGCAGGAGAAGCTGGACGCAATCGTGCAGCGCACCCGCGACGGCGGCGCCGAGATCGTCGGCCTGCTGAAGACCGGCTCGGCTTTTTACGCGCCCGCCGCCTCGGCGATTGAAATGGCAGAAGCGTATCTCAAGGATCAGCGCCGCCTGCTGCCTTGCGCTGCCTATTGCGACGGCGAGTTTGGCCTGAAAGGCATGTATGTTGGTGTCCCGACCATCATCGGCGCAAACGGCATCGAAAAAGTTGTCGACATCAAGCTGTCGAAGGACGAGCAAGCCATGTTCGACAACTCAGTGAATGCTGTGAAGGGCCTTGTCGAAGCCTGCAAAGGCATTGATGGCTCTCTGGTCTAGGCCGGACCAATTTTGTGCTAAACGGGCGCTTTCGGGCGCCCGTTTTCGTTTCTACGACCAAAGTGGCGGGCGTTTTACAGTCCGACTATCATGAGCGAACCTTTAGGTTTTCATGGGGTTTAGCTCCTAAAGCACCAAAGCGATTCGCTAGAATCCAGCGCCCAACCGTAGACGCACAGAAAATTTGTGATCACAGTTTTTAGGCGTGTGATCACAAAAGTTGAAAAATTCCCCGAAATCCCCACATGCGGCGAATTGGCGTTTTGCCTGCACACATCGGTATGCAAGACCGAGCCAAACAACAGCAGCACGGGACAGTTTCATGAACATTCATGAGTACCAGGCGAAAGCCCTCCTCCGCAGCTACGGCGCGCCGGTTTCTGACGGTCGCATCGTACTGAAGGCCGAAGACGCGAAGACCGCGGCGGGTGAGCTTGATGGGCCGCTTTGGGTCGTCAAAGCACAGATTCATGCCGGCGGTCGCGGCAAGGGCTCGTTCAAAGAGACCGACGCGGGCGAAAAGGGCGGTGTGCGCCTCGCCAAGTCGGTGGAAGAAGCCGCAGAGGAAGCCAAGAAGATGCTCGGCCGTACTCTGGTCACGCATCAGACCGGCCCGGTCGGCAAGCAGGTCAACCGCATCTACATCGAAGACGGATCGGGTATCGAGACCGAGATGTATCTTGCGCTGCTCGTAGATCGTCAATCCAGCCGGATCTCGTTCGTGTGTTCGACCGAAGGCGGCATGGATATTGAAGAGGTCGCTGCAGAAACGCCTGAAAAAATCCTGTCCTTCGCTGTGGACCCCGTGACCGGCTACCAACCCTATCACGGCCGCCGCATCGCATTCATGCTTGGCCTTCAGGGCGCGCAGGTGAAGCAGTGCGTGAAGCTGATGGGCACGCTCTATAAGCTCTTTGTCGAGAAAGACATGGAGATGCTCGAAATCAACCCACTGATCGTCACGGATGGCGGCGATCTGAAATGCCTCGACGCGAAGATGGGTTTTGACGGCAACGCGGTCTACCGCCATCCGGACATCGGCGAGTTGCGTGACGAAACCGAGGAAGACCCAAAGGAACTCGAAGCGTCCAAATACGATCTGAACTACATCGCGCTGGATGGAGAGATCGGATGCATGGTGAACGGCGCGGGCCTCGCCATGGCGACGATGGATATCATCAAGCTCTACGGCTCTGAGCCTGCCAACTTCCTCGACGTGGGTGGCGGCGCAACCAAAGAGAAGGTCACCGAGGCGTTTAAAATCATCACCTCCGACCCGAACGTTAAAGGCATTCTCGTCAACATCTTCGGCGGCATTATGCGTTGCGACGTGATCGCCGAGGGCGTGGTCGCCGCAGTCAAGGAAGTGGGGCTTGAGGTTCCGCTGGTGGTGCGCCTCGAAGGCACGAATGTTGAGCAAGGCAAGGAAATCATCAACACCTCCGGTCTGAATGTCATCGCCGCTGAAAACCTCAAGGACGGTGCAGAGAAAATTGTGAAAGCGGTGAAGGGCTAAGACGATGGCAGTTCTTATTGACGAAAACACCAAAGTAATCTGCCAGGGCTTCACAGGCTCGCAGGGCACGTTCCACTCTGAACAGGCGATCGCCTATGGCACCAAGATGGTTGGCGGCGTAACGCCCGGCAAAGGCGGGATGGAACATCTGGGCTTGCCCGTGTTCAACTCAGTGCACGAGGCCAAAGCAGTCACGGAGGCGAATGCAAGCGTGATCTATGTCCCGCCCCCTTTCGCTGCGGACTCGATCCTCGAAGCGATTGATGCCGAAATGGAAGTGATCGTCTGCATCACTGAAGGCATTCCGGTCCTCGATATGATGAAGGTCAAGCGCGCGCTTGAAGGCTCAGCAAGCCGCCTCATCGGGCCCAACTGCCCCGGGGTGATTACACCGGATGCCTGCAAGATCGGCATCATGCCGGGCCATATCCACAAGCGCGGCTCGGTTGGCGTTGTCTCACGGTCCGGCACGCTCACCTATGAGGCCGTGGCACAAACGACTGCGGCAGGCCTGGGCCAGTCCACATGCGTGGGCATTGGCGGCGACCCGATCAAGGGCACAGAACATCTGGACGTACTGGAATGGTTCCTGGCGGACGACGAGACCGAGTCCATCATCATGATCGGCGAAATCGGGGGCTCCGCCGAGGAAGAAGCTGCACAATTCCTCGCCGACGAGAAGAAGAAAGGCCGCTGGAAGCCGACCGCTGGCTTCATTGCAGGCCGCACCGCCCCCCCGGGCCGCCGCATGGGTCACGCTGGCGCCATCGTCGCGGGTGGCAAAGGCGGTGCCGATGACAAGATTGAGGCGATGAAATCCGCTGGCATCGTGGTTGCCGAAAGCCCCGCAGGCTTGGGTGAAGCGGTGCTGGAGGCCATCGACAAGGGGTGAGCTTCACGCAATCCATAAGGACGTGTTTCTCTAAATACGTCACCTTCTCGGGGCGGGCCTCTCGCCCCGAGTATTGGTATTTCTTTCTGTTCGTGTTCGTTGGCGGAATGTTGGCAACGCTTCTGGACGTCCGGCTCTTTCCGGGCAGCGTCGAAGTCGTCGAGACCGCCGAAGACGAACACGCAGGCAATAATGCCGTAAGCTCCGGCCCCCTCTCACTCCTCTTTTCGCTGGTGACATTTCTGCCGCTGCTCGCAGCTGGATGGCGGAGGATGCATGACAGCGGACGGTCCGGGTTGCATCTTGTCTATCCGCTGATCGTGATGATCGGCACCGCGACCTTTGCCGCTTTTGGCCTGGGGCTGGCCGAGAGTTTCGGGGAAACTGGCACCCTTCTGTCTGCCATCACGGCAGTCATTCTTTTCTTCGCTCTCCTGGTCTTGATCGTGTCACCGCTACTGGTGCTGTGGTGGCTCAGTCGTCCAACGCAAGCCGGCGTAAATCAGTACGGACCCGACCCGCACGGAGGGACCGCATGAGCTTTTCTCAGGCCATCAAAACATGCTTTGGAAAGTTCGCCACCTTCTCTGGGCGCGCGAGTCGGTCAGAATACTGGTGGTTTTTCCTTTTTCTGGTGCTTCTTAGCATAGTCACCGGCCTGATCGACGGGTTGTTCTTCACGACTGTCACCGAGGTTGTGACTGAGACCGGCACCGCGACCGTGGCCGTGTCCAATCAACCGGTGCAGTCTATCGCAGGAGCGGTAGTGTTTCTTCCGCACCTTGCCGTCGCGTGGCGCCGCATGCACGACAGCGGCCGCAGCGGACTGTTTGCTCTGTTTCCGCTTTTACTTCTTATTGGTGCGCTTGCGGTTCTGGTCTTCGGAATTGGTATCGCAGATCTTTTTGCCTCAGGCGGACGTATGGATATCCTGTTTACGAGGCTCACGCTGCTGCTCCTCGTGCCCACCCTCCTCATTCTGATAATTTCGCCGCTTCTTATGCTCTGGTGGCTCACGCGACCCGGAGATGCAGTGGAGAATGCCTACGGGCCTGTTCCCGGAGGCTCGTCCTCATGAGCATTCCAAAACTAATTGCACCCGAATTGAGGATACGCCCGGCCGTCTTAGCGGGCCAATTCCAGATCCTTAAGAGAGGTCCAGTTGCCGGTCGGTATGCCCGGGTCTTTGACGCATGCTGCAATGTCGGTCTCCAGCGACCGCAGGATCATGTTCTTTTCCTCAGAGGTCGGGACGTAGCGCTCACGCGAAGGACCTTCGACCAACGCGCGCAGCCCCGGCCTGAGCCCCTGCGGGACGAATTTTCGCGCCAAGGTCAGCGCGTTTCCGTTCGACAGCAATTTCTTAACTTGCGGACGTGTACTGACATGCCGCGCGTTGCGCCGCTCCAGTTCGGGCAACGCATTTTCAAGGTCCCGCCCCACAAAGGATGCGAGACGCGCAAGGGTCTCGGGCGTGGTAAGCTCATGGAAGTCGAGGATCAGAAGTTGATCTCCGAACCGTTCCCGGTAAGGGGCGAGCTGCGCGGCATATCGGGTGCGCGCGGTATGCTGAAACAGTGGATGCCAGTTCTCCGCACGCCGCTGCGCTTCTTTGGACAGGGAGGTCTTAAGATCTCCGGTCTGCCAGCCGAGCTTGAGGGTGTGCTCAAACTCAGAAACGATACGGCTGACCGGATCGCGCACAACCGCGATCAGGCGCACCGAGCGTACATCATCCCGCTCCGCAAACGTGGAGATCTGCTCCAGGGCACTTGGGCAAGACAGGCTGTCAGTGGACGCTTCTACGCGCAAAGACGCGTTGGGATTGTCCGAGAACTGCTCCCGAAATGCGGCGTCTCCGATCGGTTTTGGTGCAACAAACTGGGCACCAGGCCCGGACCATTGCCGCGACGGATAATCGGTAAAGAACAACGTCTCTTTAAGACGCGGTTGCGCAGTATCTGGCAAAGCGCCCAACCAAGCCGCGATGCTTGTGGTGCCGCATTTGGGCGCTCCAAGAATTATCGCGTAGTCTTTCCCGTCCAAAATCGTCTCCGTGCAAGCGTTGAGCCGACGCTACTCGTCGTATCCTCGCATTGCAAAAGTAAACGCAATGACAACGCAAAGATGGGTAGCCGTTGTCGTCGGTCCTGCAACAATCACAGCAATACGGCCCAAAACAGAACGAGGTTTCGTCATGACAGAACATAGCCCAAACGACGTCTTCCATGCCTCCTCCTTCATGCAGGGGCAGAACGCCGAGTATCTTGAACAGCTCTACGCGCAATATGCCAACGACCCGGGCGCGGTTGACGCCGCCTGGGCAGAGTTTTTTGCGGCTTTGGGCGATGCCGAGATCGATGTGAAAGCCGAAGCGGCAGGCCCAAGCTGGGGAAGGGGTGACTGGCCGCCACAGCCAACTGATGACCTGACCAGTGCGCTGACCGGCGAGTGGGCGGACGCACCGGTTGCCGAAAAGAAGGCGGCTGGCGAAAAGATCAAGGCAAAGGCTGCCGACCAAGGCGTTGAGGTCAGCGAGGACCAGATCAAGCGCGCTGTGCTCGACAGCATCCGCGCGTTGATGATCATCCGGGCCTACCGGATCCGGGGTCACCTGATCGCCGATATCGACCCGCTGGGCATGCGCGATCACACGCCACATCCCGAACTCGACCCGCGCACTTACGGGTTTGCGGAAGCCGACATGGACCGCCCGATTTTCATCGACCAGGTTCTCGGTCTGCAGGTCGCTTCCATGCGGCAAATCATGGAGATCGTGAAGCGGACCTATTGCGGCACCTTCGCGCTGCAGTACATGCATATCTCGGACCCGGAACAAGCCGGCTGGTTGAAAGAGCGGATCGAGGGCTTCGGCAAGGAAATCGCCTTCACCCGCGAGGGGCGGAAAGCGATCCTGAATAAGCTCGTGGAAGCTGAAGGGTTCGAGAAGTTCCTCCATGTGAAATACATGGGCACCAAGCGCTTTGGCCTTGATGGGGGTGAAGCGCTCATTCCCGCGATGGAACAGATCATCAAACGCGGAGGCAGTCTTGGGCTGCAGGAGATCGTCATCGGCATGCCCCACCGTGGGCGTCTGTCGGTACTCGCAAACGTGATGTCCAAGCCCTACCGCGCGATCTTTAACGAATTCCAGGGTGGGTCGTTTAAGCCAGAGGATGTCGATGGGTCCGGCGATGTGAAATACCATCTCGGCGCGTCCTCGGACCGCGAGTTTGACGGAAACTCGGTGCACCTGTCATTGACCGCGAATCCGTCCCACCTGGAGGCCGTGAACCCGGTCGTTCTCGGCAAGGCACGCGCCAAGCAGGATCAGCTTAATGATCCGGACCGCACCGCTGTTCTGCCGATCCTGCTGCACGGGGATGCGGCCTTTGCCGGTCAGGGCGTCGTGGCCGAGTGTTTCGCACTGTCTGGTCTGCGCGGCCACAAAACCGGCGGCACGATTCATATCGTTGTGAACAACCAGATCGGCTTCACGACGGCGCCGCATTTCTCGCGCTCCTCGCCGTATCCGACCGACAACGCGCTGGTGGTGGAAGCCCCGATCTTCCACGTCAACGGCGACGACCCGGAAGCGGTGGTGCACGCGGCCAAGGTCGCCACCGAGTTCCGCCAGAAATTCCACAAGGACGTTGTGATCGACATGTTCTGTTATCGCCGCTTCGGCCATAACGAGGGCGACGAGCCAATGTTCACCAACCCGATCATGTACAAGCGCATCAAGGGCCACAAAACGACCCTTCAGCTCTATACCGAACGGCTGGTGAAGGACGGGCTGATCCCAGAAGGGGAGATCGAGGACTCCAAAGCCCAGTTCCAGGCGCACCTCAACGAAGAGTTCGAGATCGGCAAGGACTACAAGCCCAATAAGGCTGACTGGCTGGACGGGCGCTGGTCGCACCTGGAGAAGGAAAAGGAAGACTATCAGCGCGGGCAAACGGCCATTGCGCCAGAAACGATGGCCGAGGTCGGGGCCGCGCTCACCCATGTGCCCGAGGGTTTCCCGCTGCACAAAACTGTGGGCCGTCTGCTGACCGCCCGCCAAAAAATGTTCGACTCCGGCAGTGGCTTTGACTGGGCCACGGGGGAAGCGCTGGCGTTTGGCTCGCTCCTGACCGAAGGCTATCCGGTGCGGCTGGCCGGTCAGGACAGCACGCGTGGCACCTTTTCCCAGCGCCATTCGGGGCTGGTGAACCAGGAGACCGAAGAGCGGTATTTCCCGTTGAATAATATCCGCGAGGGGCAGTCACGCTATGAGGTGATTGACTCGGCTCTCAGCGAATACGCGGTCCTTGGGTTCGAATATGGCTACTCTCTCGCCGAACCCAACGCGCTCACGATGTGGGAGGCGCAGTTTGGCGACTTTGCCAACGGCGCGCAGATCATGTTCGACCAGTTCATCAGTTCGGGTGAGCGGAAATGGCTGCGGATGTCGGGCCTCGTGATGCTGCTGCCACATGGGTTCGAAGGTCAAGGGCCCGAGCACTCCTCGGCGCGGCTTGAGCGGTTCTTGCAAATGTCGGCAGAGGACAACTGGATCGTGGCGAACTGTACAACGCCTGCGAACTACTTCCACATTCTGCGCCGCCAGCTGCACCGGTCCTTCCGCAAGCCGCTCGTGCTGATGACACCGAAATCGCTGTTGCGCCACAAGCTGGCGATCTCCACCGCAGAAGACTTTACCACCGGGTCTAGCTTCCACCGCGTCTTGTGGGACGATGCCCAGAAGGGCAATTCGGACACTACGCTTGCCGCAGACGACAAGATCAAGCGTGTCGTGATCTGCTCCGGCAAGGTCTATTTCGACCTGCTGGAGGAGCGCGACAGCCGCGGGATCGACGATATTTACCTGCTCCGCCTCGAGCAGTTCTACCCCTTCCCGGCGCTGGCGCTCATGAAGGAACTGGAACGCTTCAAAGGCGCTGAGATCGTCTGGTGCCAGGAAGAGCCAAAGAACCAGGGTGGCTGGACCTTTGTCGAACCAAACATCGAATGGGTCCTGACCCGGATCGGCGCCAAGCACACACGGCCGGTCTATGCCGGTCGCGCTGCGTCGGCTTCCCCGGCGACAGGACTTGCCAGCCAACACAAAGCACAACAAGCCGCGCTCGTGAACGAAGCGCTTACTCTCGAGGGTTAAGAATATGTCAATCGAAGTCCGAGTCCCGACACTGGGTGAAAGCGTGACCGAGGCCACGGTGGCCACATGGTTCAAGAAGCCCGGCGATACCGTTGCGGTCGATGAAATGCTCTGCGAGCTGGAAACCGACAAAGTGACGGTGGAAGTGCCCTCGCCCGCGGGCGGCACCCTGTCGGAGATTGTCGCCACCGAGGGCGCAACCGTGGGTGTGGATGCGCTGCTGGCCTCCATCGCGGAAGAAGGCAATGCAGGGCCCGAGGAGATGACCCTGCGCCGTGAACCCGAAGCTGCGGCGCCCGCGGCCGATGGCGGCGACGCGATTGACGTCATGGTGCCCACATTGGGTGAGTCTGTCACCGAGGCCACGGTCTCCACATGGTTCAAGCAGGTGGGCGACGCCGTGGCGCAGGATGAGATGCTGTGCGAACTGGAAACCGACAAAGTGTCGGTGGAAGTCCCGGCCCCGGCCTCCGGCACGCTGACCGAGATTGTGGCGCCGGAAGGCTCCACGGTGGACGCCTCCGCCAAGCTTGCCGTTATCGGGGGTGCCGGCGCCGTCGCGGCCCCTGCGGAACCGGCTCCGGCCCCGGCAGCCGCCCCTGCGGGCGGCGGTACCAAGGATGTGGAGGATGCACCATCTGCCAAGAAGTTGATGGCGGAAAACAACCTCTCGTCTGCCGATGTACAAGGCACCGGCCGCGATGGCCGCGTGATGAAGGGCGATGTGCTGGCCGCGATGGCCGCCCCGGCGCCTGCCGCACCCGCGCCGGCCGCCGCCCCCCGGGCGCCTGTGGCCGCAGAAGACGCCGCGCGTGAAGAGCGGGTCAAGATGACCAAGCTGCGCCAGACCATCGCCAAGCGCCTGAAAGACAGCCAGAACACCGCCGCCATGCTGACCACCTATAACGAGGTGGACATGACGGAAACCATGGCGCTGCGAAAGCAGTACAAGGAGCTGTTCGAGAAGAAACACGGCGTGCGTCTTGGCTTCATGTCGTTCTTCACCAAGGCCTGCTGCCACGCGCTGAAAGAAGTGCCGGAGGTGAATGCCGAGATCGACGGCACCGACATCGTCTACAAGAACTTCGTGCATATGGGCATCGCGGCAGGCACGCCGCAAGGCCTCGTGGTGCCGGTGATCCGCGACGCGGACCGCCTGAGCTTCGCCGAGATCGAAGCCGCGATCGCCGAGAAGGGCAAGCGCGCCCGCGACGGCAAACTGTCCATGGCCGAGATGCAGGGCGGCACCTTCACCATCTCCAACGGGGGTGTCTACGGCTCGCTCATGTCCTCGCCGATCCTGAACCCGCCGCAATCGGGCATCCTCGGCATGCACAAGATCCAGGACCGTCCGATGGTCATCAACGGCGAGATCAAGATCCGCCCGATGATGTACCTGGCGCTGTCGTATGACCACCGGATCGTCGACGGCAAAGGTGCTGTGACCTTCCTCGTGCGCGTGAAGGAAGCGCTCGAGGATCCGCGGCGGTTGCTGATGGATCTCTGAAACTAATCACCATCAATCCAGCCCGCAAAGCACCCGCGAATGAAACGAATGGTCGCCGTACTCGCCCTCCTCGTCGCCAGCGTAATAGCGCTGGCGATCGGGCTGTCACTGGGCTTGCTGACCAGTGACGGAAGCAGTTTCGGCGCTTTTGCCCTCGTTCCATTTGTCTTTTTCGGCTTGCCCCTGATCCTTATCGCTCTCGTGATGACCTTCAATCTGGTTTGGGACAAATGGACCGAACGCCGTCCCGTATTCCGACGGTACGGGATAGCGTTCTTATTACCCCTATTCCTTGGTGCCCTGTCGCAAGCACTCGGGGTGCGGGATGGCCTGTCGTGGGGCATCAACATTGCGACAGTAATCAGCGCAAGTTTCATGAGCTATGTCGGTTATTTACTCCTGATCGGTTGTCCGCGAAAGGAGCTGAGCCATGACCGCTGAACTCACCGTCCTTGCCTTCCGCCCCTCCGCCCACCACGCCCCGGACCTGATCCGGGGCCTCGCCGACGCCCAAAAACACGAGGTCCCGGGTCGAGCCCGGGACGGGAGGCGCACGTGACCACAGAACTCACCGTCCTCGTCCTCGCCGCCCTGCTGCAAGTCGTGCAGTTCGTGATGTTCTCTGTCGCGGCCAATCTGCAGGTCGGCACCGACAAAACCCTCGCCCCCCGCGACGAACCGATTGAGCTGACCGGCACCGCGGGCCGGTTGCAGCGGGCGTTGAACAACCACTTCGAGGGGCTCGCGCTGTTCGCCATCGCGGTGGTGGTCGTGACCATCTCGGACCAGTCCACGATCGTGACGCAGATGTGCGCCCATGCCTATCTGATCGCCCGCATCCTCTATGTGCCCGCCTATGTTCAGGGTCTCGTGCCTTGGCGTTCCGCGATCTGGTCCGTTGGGTTCCTCGCTACGGTCATCATGCTGGTGAGTGCGCTCCTGTGACCTCTTCTTTGCACACATACTTCTTGGGGCGGTGCGCAGCACCGCGGGGGCCGCGCCCCCTCCCCGCGCCAACAAAAGGAAATACGACCCATGGCAAGCTATGACGTCATCATCATCGGTTCCGGCCCCGGCGGCTATGTCTGCGCAATCCGCTGCGCACAGCTGGGCCTGAAAACCGCCTGTGTCGAGGGCCGCGAGACGCTGGGGGGCACGTGCCTGAATGTGGGCTGCATCCCCTCAAAGGCGCTTTTGCACGCCTCCCACCAGGTGCATGAAGCCGAGCACAACTTCGAGAAGATGGGCGTGAAGGTCTCCGCCCCGAAAATCGACTGGAAACAGATGCTGGCCTACAAGGACGACGTGATCGGCCAGAACACCAAGGGCATCGAGTTCCTGTTCAAGAAGAGCAAGGTCGACTGGCTGAAGGGCTGGGGCTCGATTCCTGAAGCCGGCAAGGTCAAGGTCGGCGACGAGGTGCACGACGCCAAGCACATCATCATCGCGTCCGGGTCTGAATCCGCCTCCATCCCCGGCGCCGAGGTCGAGATCGACGAGAAGATCGTCGTCACCTCCACCGGCGCACTGGAGTTGCCGAAGATCCCGAAGAAGATGGTCGTCGTCGGGGGCGGCGTGATCGGGCTGGAGCTGGGCTCGGTCTATGCCCGCCTTGGCACCGACGTCACCGTGGTCGAGTTCATGGACGGCATCACGCCCGGTCAGGACGTTGAGGTGGCGCGCCAGTTCCAGAAGATCCTCAAGAAACAGGGGCTGGACTTCGTGCTGGGCGCGGCCGTGTCCAAGGTCGAGACGCTTAAGACGAAGGCCAAGGTCACCTACAAGCTGCGCAAGGATGACAGCGAGCATGTGCTCGATGCCGATGTGGTGCTGGTTTCCACCGGCCGCAAACCCTACACCGAGGGCCTCGGCCTCGACGCCCTTGGCGTAAAGCTGACCGACCGCGGCCAGATCGCCACCGATGGCAGCTATCGCACCTCCGTGCCCGGCGTTTACGCAATTGGCGACGTGATCGATGGGCCGATGCTGGCCCACAAAGCCGAGGATGAGGGCATGGCCGTGGCCGAGATGATCGCCGGGCAGCACCCGCATGTGAACTACGACGTGATCCCGGGCGTGATCTACACACACCCCGAGGTGGGTTCCGTTGGAAAGACCGAGGAAGAACTGAAAGCGGCGGGCATCGACTACAAGGTCGGCAAGTTTTCTTTCATGGGCAACGGCCGCGCGAAGGCGAATTTTGCCGCGGACGGGTTTGTGAAACTGCTCGCCGACAAGAAGACCGACCGCATTCTGGGCTGCCACGTAATCGGGCCCATGGCCGGCGACCTGATCCACGAGGTTTGTGTGGCCATGGAGTTCGGCGCCGCCGCCGAGGACATCGCCCGCACCTGCCATGCCCACCCGACCTACAGTGAAGCGATGCGCGAAGCGGCACTCGCCTGTGGTGACGGTGCGATCCACGCGTAGCCAGGCCTCGACCTTATTGGGCAGGGGGCCTGTTGTCTGCGGGTCCCTTCCCTTCTGCGCGTACCGGCTGCGTGCCTGTCCCGCATACCGGTGAGCGGCTTGCGTCGCGCGCATCACGCCGTTCGGAACAACTCAATTGCTGAAAGCACTCCGTCAGCCATACTCCGACAACCGTCTGAGCAGAGATTCATGATTCGGAGACCCGCATGATGCCGTTCCTGAGCCGCCACGCGCTGCCGTGTTTCTTGGCTGGCGCTGTTTTTGCGATCGCGCCGAGCCATGGAACTGCCGATACCGAAGACCGCGCGACCGCGCAAACCCTCTACGTTCCCTCCTACTCGCGGGTTCTGACAAATGAAGGCGACAGCCAGCCCTTGGCGTCGACACTGGTGGTGCATAACGTAGATGCGGAGCATTGGATAGAGATCACGCGCATCGATTACTACGACCGTACTGGCCAGTTGCTGAAAGCCTATCTCGATGAGCCGGTTGAATTGGGGTCTTTTGAGTCGACCAGCGCCCTCGTACCACTGGGGAGCATCGGAGACGGCATCGGCGCCAACTTTCTAGTAACCTGGTCCGCCACATCCCCTGCGCTTCCCCCCGTTGTCGAGGCCATCATGGTCGGAGGGATAGGAACTCAAGGCATCTCGTTTACCAGTATCGGCCGTGTCATATCCGAAGAAAAATAGCGCCTGACCCGCTATTTGACGGGAAACTGGTATATCAGAATGTCAGTTTTCCGACCCCGTCACACCGGCGCTTCTTGCGAGCGATATCCCGATGTCCTGTTTCATCCTTTCCGGAAGATCGTCCAGCTCGCACTGCAAGATGCGGCGCTCGGAGCGGCGGCGCAGCCATATGAGGAACCGTGCCACGCTCTCCCCTCGCCTGAAGCGTTTGAAAGACACTTTCGGCTGCGCAAGTACGATCGAAACATCTGCCATTTCTCTTCTCCCTTTGGGCTGCATTCACCGCAGCAAAGACATGCGAGAAGACTGACCCGCAGCGGGCCATTTCGGGGAGTGCAGGAAAGCGATCAGGACGCTTCATTTTCTGAACTGGCGCTTCCAAGTAGGGCCGCGTACCCTGTTGGCAGGAGATTGGCATGAGCACAGGACCGTACGGAATTACCTGCCCGATCATCAAGGCGTGCGAGATGCTTGAGCCAAGATGGACAATCCCGATCCTGACCGAGATCTGGTCCGGCTCAAGCCGGTTCGGCGACATCCGCCGCGGCGTCGGAAACATCTCGTCCGCCTTGCTGTCGAAACGCTTGAAAGAGCTTCAAGACAAAGGACTGGTCGAACGCATAGAAGACCGGGCTACCGGACATGTGAGTTACGTCAGAACAGACATGGCAATGGATCTGGAACCTGCTCTGAACGCGCTGGCTGTCTGGGCTCAACGCCACATCGACGCTGAAATAGCCGCGAGCCATACCGATTTGCCAGCCTTGATGTGGAAAGTCCGCCGCGAAGTTTGCGTCGCGGAACTCCCCCAGAGGCGGGTGGTCATCCGCTTCCACTTCCGGGACCATGATGAGAGCCTGGACACCTACTGGTTGGTTGTGCGACCTGGAAGAACTGTCGAGCTTTGTACGGCTGTGCCCGGCTTCGACGTCGATCTCTACGTCGAAACCACGCCCGCATCTATGAGCAGCCTGCTTATGGCCCGTTCAAACGTGGCGCGAGAGGTGGACCGTGGGCACATGTTCCTCAGTGGTGATGCCCAGATTGCCAAAACGATGGACAGATGGCTTCCGCAATCGGCCTATGCCGATGTGGACGGGACCGCATTGGCATAGGACCGCGCCGCCGTGCGGATGCATGCTGTGCACCGACAGTCCAACCGGAGGCTCAGGGACCAACCACGCCGAGACACCAACGCGAACAGGGCTGCAAACAAACTTGGGGCTCTGCCGGAGGTATCGGTTGGCTGGTCCTTGCGACAGCCACGATTGACAAGCGAGACTTGCACCTTCTCAAAGCGGACGGCACCATCTGCATCGCGGAGGGGAATTACATGAGACTTGAGGGAAAGACAGCCATTGTCACCGGCGGCGCGTCCGGGTTTGGCGCCGGGATTGTGCGGAAGTTTGCGGCCGAAGGTGCAGTGGTCTGGGTGGCCGATATCAACGCGGAAGCCGCAGCGGCGGTTGCGTCCGAAGTCGGCGGCAAAGCGGTGACCGTCGACGTCGCAGACGGTGTGAGCGTGGCGGCCATGGCCGCGCAGACCAGCGTGCCGGATATCCTGATCAACAATGCCGGGATCACCCATTTGCCGAAACCGATGGAGGATGTCACGGAGGACGAGTTTGACCGCGTGCTGGCCGTGAACGCCAAGTCTGTCTATCTCACCGCGCGTGCCTTCGTGCCCGGCATGAAGGCGCGCGGTAGCGGAGCAATCCTGAACGTGGCCTCGACAGCCGGCGTCAGCCCGCGGCCGAAGCTCAACTGGTACAACGCCTCCAAAGGCTGGATGATCACGGCAACCAAGGCCATGGCGGTGGAACTGGCACCAGCTGGTGTGCGCGTGAATGCCCTCGCTCCGGTCGCGGGCGAGACCCCGCTGCTGGCGTCCTTTCTGGGCGAAGACACCCCCGAGATGCGCGCCAAGTTCCTGTCGACCATCCCGATCGGACGGTTCTCGCAACCCGAGGATTTGGGCAATGCGGCCTGCTATCTGTGTTCGGACGAAGCCAGCATGATCACCGGCGTGGTGATGGAAGTGGATGGAGGTCGCTGCATATGACGGCGATCCGCGCACCGGCCGAAATCACGGTGTTTTCGGGGGCGTTCGCCTCGCAACCACTCGTCTTTGCGCATCTGCTGGACGAGGCCGCCGGGCTCGATCTGGATCATGTCGAGGTCTGCCAGGGGAGCGGTTTGCGCGCGCGGCTTGGCGGGTATTTCGACCCCGAAACGGTAACGAAGATTCTCGTCGCGCTTGAAGACGACGACACCTGCGTTCTGTTCCTGCCGAAAGCTGGCACATTCGAAGGCAGCGCACGGCTACGGACGCTCGGTGTCTTTCCCGGAACGCTGCTGAGGGCCGCCCCATGACACCGGGGCCGCGCAACCTGATCACGGATGTCACCGGGCTGAACGTCGGGAACGCGCAGGACGCAACCGTGAAGACCGGTGTCACGGTGCTGACGGCAGACGCGCCGTTCACAGCTGCGGTGCATGTGATGGGCGGCGCGCCGGGCACACGCGAGACGGACCTGCTGGCCCCGGACAAGCTGGTTCAGGAAGTTGATGCGCTGGTTCTGTCGGGTGGCTCAGCCCTTGGATTGTCGGCCGCCTCTGGTGTGACGGACGCCTTGCGGGCACAGGGCCGGGGTTTCGATGTGGGCGGCCAGCGCGTGCCGATCGTGCCCGCGGCGATCCTGTTCGACCTGCTGAATGGCGGACGCAAGGACTGGGCCGAAAACCCCTATCCCGCTTTGGGCCACACAGCCCTCGCAAGCGCAGGCCCGGGGTTTTCCCTGGGCTCGGTTGGCGCCGGGACCGGTGCCACCACCGCAACGCTCAAAGGCGGCTTGGGCAGCGCCTCGGCCGTGCTTGCGGATGGGACAACCGTGGGCGCGCTTGTGGCCGTGAACGCTCTAGGGTCGGCCATCAATCCGGAAACCGGTCAGTTCTGGGCGGCCGCCTTCGAACTGAACGACGAACTCGGCGGGCGGGGCTTCGCGCCACCTGATCCCGCCACGCCTCCGAGTATCAAGGGGCTGGAGGGCGCAACGACCATCGCGATTGTTGCGACCGATGCGACGCTCACCCAGGCTGAAGCGACCAGAATGGCAGTCGCGGCGCATGACGGAATGGCACGGGCGCTGGTGCCCTCGCACACGCCTTACGACGGGGATTTGGTTTTCGCTGCGGCCACAGGCACACGCGGACCTTGTGATCCGGTCCAACTGGGACATGCGGCCGCCTGTTGCCTGTCCCGGGCGATCGCGCGTGGGGTTTTTGCCGCGACAGCTGCACCGGGCGACAGCCTGCCAACATGGCAGGACCTCTATGGCGATTGATAGGTCGCGCGTGGCTCGGTATGCTTTCTGTGATTTTCTTAAGTTCGAGACGTTTTATGAGACCTTTTCTGATAGCCGCCGCAGCAACGATGTTCATCGCCGGGCCCGCCGCAAGCGACGATGTGACCGACGCGATCGAGTCCGCCTTGCAGGCCTATAAAGACGGCGACAGGCAGTACGCCCTCGAAGAACTCGCCTATGCCACCCAGCTTCTGAAGGCGATGAAGACCGAAGACCTGAGCGCTTTCCTGCCGGAAGCACCCGACGGTTGGAGCCGCGAGGTAGATACCGAGTTTGCCGCGGGCATGGCCTTCATGGGCGGTGGCGTGGGGGCGTCTGCGGAGTATTCCGGCGGCGGCGAACGCTTTTCGGTGACGCTCATGGCCGACAATCCCATGGTCGCAAGCATGGCGCCGATGCTCGCGAATGCGGGACTTATGGGCGGTCGCATGATCCGGGTTGGGCGAGAGAAGTTCGTTGCGCAAGACGACGAGATCATGGGTCTTGTCGGAAACCGCATTCTTATCCAGGTCTCAGGCGGCAATCCGGACCTTGTGGTGCAGATGCTAGAAGGTATGGACTTCGCAGCGCTCGCGAGCTTCGGCAGCTAGCGAAGAACAGCCCGCGTCAGCGGACTTTCCGCGTCGCGCAATCCATCAATGACATCGAAATGGTGCCGCCCGGGATCGATCCGGTGGGCGCCCCCCCACGCCTCCGCCAGCCAGCGGGCCTGATCAAGGAAAACGGGGCGTTCTTCCGCACCGACCCAGACAGTCACAGGTATATGCGGAGCGGGGTGCAGCGCCGGGCTTTCGGCTGCACAGACCGCTTCGTCGAGATGCAGGGTCTGTCGCATCGCGGTGTTCATCAGTGGGCGGAGATCCGAGACCGGAGAGATTGGCACGATCCGGGCGACCTGGTCCATGGCTGCGGCGGGCAAGACCGCCGGCATCCGCGCCACAAGATGGCCGCCCGCCGAATGCCCCGTTAGGCGGATCGGCCCGGCAACCCGGTCGGCGGCGGCGGAGATAGCGCGGGCAATTGCACCGGTGATCTGGGGGAGCGTCGCTTCGGGACATAGCGGATAGGACGGCATCGCCACCGCCCAGCCCTTCGCCAGCGGCCCTGAAGCGAAATGGGACCAATAGCTTCTGTCGAACCGCAGCCAGTAGCCGCCATGGACGAAGACGACTAAGCCCTTTGGTGCGTCTTCCGGAAGAAACAGATCGAACGCTTCCCGCGGATGGGGCCCGTACACGATGTCCAGTTCCGCCCGCGCGCCCGCGCGAAACGCGGCGGCGTCCCGCTCCCACCGCGCAATGAACTCCTGCGCACCGGGGATATAGTCGGCATTGTTATAGGCTGCATCCCAATCCATCTGCGCCCTCCCGCTTGTCGCGGCTGATCGCCCGCGTTAGGTCAGGTCATAGGACGACTTGGAGGGGAGGGTCCAGAATGCTCGACACCATCACCGATCTGCGCAGCCAGCTTTCCGATCCGGAGCTTCTGGCGACCAAGGCCTATGTCGCGGGCGACTGGGCTGACGCCGACAATGGCGCCACCTTCGCCGTGCGCAACCCCGCACGGGGCGATGTGATTGCTGAAGTGCCCGATCTGGGCCGGGCTGAGGTTGCCCGTGCCATCGCAGCCGCAGAACCTGCCCAGAAGGCCTGGGCCGCCCGCACAGCCAAGGACCGCGCAAACGTGCTGCGCCGCTGGTTCGAGCTGATGATGGAAAATCAGGAAGATCTGGCCAAGATCCTGACCGCCGAGATGGGCAAACCGCTGGCTGAGGCACGGGGAGAGATCGCCTATGGCGCGTCCTTCGTTGAGTGGTTTGCCGAGGAAGCCAAGCGCATCTATGGCGAGACGATCCCCGGCCACATGCCCGACAAGCGTATTCAGGTCATCAAGCAGCCCGTGGGTGTTGTCGGTGCAATTACGCCCTGGAACTTCCCCAACGCGATGATCACCCGCAAAGCCGCGCCAGCCTTTGCCGCCGGCTGCGCCTTCCTGTCGAAACCGGCCGAAGACACGCCGCTGTCGGCGCTGGCGCTTGGCGTGCTCGCAGACCGCGCGGGCATTCCCAAGGGACTGTTCTCGGTTCTGCCCGCCTCCAGCGGGGTCGAGGTCGGCAAGGAGCTCACCGAAAACCCGATCGTGCGCAAGATCACCTTCACCGGCTCCACCGAGGTCGGGCGCATCCTGCTGCGCCAGTCCGCGGATCAGGTGAAGAAATGCTCTATGGAGCTGGGAGGAAATGCACCCTTCATCGTGTTCGACGACGCTGATCTGGACGAAGCGGTTGTGGGCGCAATGGCCTGCAAGTTCCGCAATGCGGGCCAGACCTGCGTCTGCGCCAACCGCATCTACGTGCAAGCGGGCGTCTACGATGCCTTTGCCGAGAAACTCGCCAAGGCTGTTGAGGCCTTGCAGGTCGGCGACGGCTTTGAGGACGGCGTGACCATCGGCCCGCTGATCAATGACGACGCGGTGGAAAAAGTGCAAAGCCATCTGGACGACATCACCGCGCAAGGCGGCGCGATCCTGACCGGTGGCACCGCGCACCCGCTCGGCGGGACATTCTTCACGCCGACCGTTGCCACCGGCATCACTCAGGCGATGAAGGTCAGCCACGAGGAAACCTTCGGCCCGGTCGCGCCGCTCTTCAAGTTCGAGACCGAGGAAGAAGCGATCGCGAACGCCAATGACACGATCTTCGGACTGGCCGCCTATTTCTACGCCAAGGACATGAGCCGCGTCACTCGCGTCTCCGAAGCGCTGGAATACGGGATCGTCGGGGTGAACACCGGCATCATCTCGACCGAGGTTGCGCCCTTTGGGGGGGTGAAGCAATCGGGACTTGGTCGCGAGGGCTCGCACCATGGGATCGACGAGTATCTGGAGATGAAATACATCTGCCTGTCGGTCTGAGCTTTGGACATCACAACGCTTGAGGCCGAGGCGGCGCTGGCGCGGGAGGCCGAGCTTCTGGCCCATGTCGCGGCCAACCCTGCCGCGCGATTTCTCTGGTTCTGGCAGAGCCCGCAGAGCCTCGTTGCACCGCGCAAGATGTCGACTTTGCCGGCGTTTGATGCGGTTTCAGAAGAACTCGCACGCACTGGCTGGCCGGTGTCCCTGCGTGCAACGGGCGGGGATGTCACCCCCCAAGGCCCGGGCATTGTTAATGTCAGCCATGTCTACGCCACGCCGGCTGATCTCAACGTGAGTATTGACAAAGAGTATGACGCACTCTGCACCCCGATCGAGGCGGCCCTCGGACCGGGCGCAAGCCGGGGCTGGCAACCCGGCGCGTTTTGCGACGGGGCCCATAACGTGCAGTTGAACGGTTTGAAATTCGCCGGAACCGCCATGCGCATTAAACGGTGTCGGAATGCCCCAAAACGCAAAGCGATCCTTGCTCATGCGCTGATGCTGATGCGCCCGCCAAGAGACAACGCGATCGCAGCATTAAACAGGTTTCTGAGCGCTTTGGCCGAACCCAGGGTCATTGATCGGGGCGCGCACACCGGGCTGCCGGTTGGAACAGATCAGGAAGCCTTTGCGCAACGCCTGACCGCGGAATTTCTAACCTTGCCACACCTTGAGCCACTTGAGATCCTGACCTGACAGACACGAAAAAGGCGCGCCGGATGGCGCGCCTCACGGGGTCCCTCTCGCCGGGGCTTAGGCGGTGGTGCCTTCAACGACCTTGGTGGTCGACGGACCGGCGATCTCGATCCGGCGCGGCTTCAGAGCCTCCGGAATCTCGCGCACAAGCTCGATATCGAGCATGCCGTTTTCAAGCTTGGCACCGGTTACGCGTACGTGGTCAGCCAAATGGAACCGGCGCTCGAACGCCCGGTTGGCGATGCCACGATGCAGATAAGTGCGTTTGTCTTCCATCTCGGCTTTCTTAGCGGAGACGATCAGCGCGTTTTCACGCACTTCGATATTCAGATCCTCTTCTCGGAACCCGGCCGCAGCGATCGAAATGCGGTACGCATCATCGGCGGTCTTTTCGATGTTAAACGGGGGGTAGCTGGGCTGGTTGCCAGCCTCGGTGCGCAGAACACTGTCCACAAGATCTGCAAATCGATCGTAGCCAACAGTGGCACGGTAAAGCGGTGCGAGGTCAAAGTTTCGCATGAGTCATCCTCCTCAGGAAGCGATAACGATATGTCCTGATCGTCTCCTTTGGCCCCCATCCGGGCGACCGGGATCAGATCAATCGGACCCGGAATGGCGTCCGACATCAGTTACGTGGGAAGCCGATTTCGGCCTTTCAAGAGGGGAAAATGAAGTTAGGGACGCACAAATTTCGCGCCTGCACCACCTGACATCGCCCGGCCTTCGTTGAGCGTCCGGATCCGGGGGGAGCCCAAGGGCCGTGTGCCCGTGTCGTCCTGAAGCTGCGGACGCAAGTCTTCCACCGCGCTCTCCACCTTCACGGCAAGTGCCACGCGTTCTTCTTTCCACAGCGACTTGGCTGAAATCACCGACACAACCCGGGGCTGGCCCGCAACCATGGCGATGACCGGCGCTCCGGAGGCGCCGAAATCCACGTCGCAAGACAGCACCTGAACCACATCCTCCCGCTCCAACACGCGGCAGCGCGATTGCAGGGACGGGCTTTCTTCCCGATCGCGCGCGTAGGACACCAGAGCGACTTCCTGCAGCCAGCGCCTCTGCGGATCTACCCGCAAAGGCGTGATGTCGGACTGAACGATCGGGCGTGCAAGCTCTAGAAGCGCGATGTCGGTCGCTACGCGGTTGATGGTATCGGGGTCCCCGAAAGAATACTTAGGATGCACCGCCGAGCGCCGCACAGACCGGAATGCAGCCGCGCGTCCATTACGCAACCCCGGCTTGAACGTGATATCCGAGGTTCGCACCCGCTGTCCGGACTGTTTGTTGTACAGGCAATGGGCGGCTGTCAGAACCAGGTCGGACGTGATCAGTGTGCCCGTGCAAAAACCGCGACCACCGATATCGATCCGTCCGACGGCCTGCCAACCGCGCACCTGATCGAGCGTATCGAGGCTTTCAAGCGGCTGATCCTGCGCTTCCAAGCGCTGGCTGGGCGTCACTGCCACAGTTACAAATATCGCGGCCGCGACGGCCATGAAGAGGCGCATACCGAGCACTCCGGTCCCAATGCGCCATA
>JASJAW010000042.1 GCA_030066795.1 Dinoroseobacter sp. | reverse complement strand
CCATGGGTCCATGCCTGCATGGGGCGTGCTGCGGGCTTGGCACCGGAATTGCCACGCAAACTGCCCAAAAAGACGAAGCCAACGCGACTTGGATATGTGTATGTCGTCCGAAACAGCGCGGGCGACTGGTTGCTGGAGACACGCCCCGAGAAGGGCCTTCTCGGTGGCATGCAAGGCTGGCCTACGTCTGAGTGGTCGGAAGATCTTCCGTCTGAGGCGCCGCCCCTCGATGGCGAATGGTATGACCCGGAAACGGAAGTCCGTCACACGTTTACGCATTTTCACCTGCGTCTGGCTTTGCGCGTCGGCATCTCCGATGCTTCTCCGCGACGCGGTGGTTTTGTCCCTGCAAGAGTTTTCAGTCCCGCAGACTTGCCAACTGTCATGCGCAAAGCCTTCGATCTGGCACGAGGCCCGCTTGATCGTCTGATGCTTGACAAAAAGTGAACCGAGCGGTTCACCTTTTGGAAAGGACCTATGCTATCCTGACGACCGAATGACCACTGTACCGACCAATATCAACACGCTTCCGCCTGCGGCGCCATTTTGGCTTTCACTTGGGCTTATTCCGGTAGTGGTCGCAGGCGCCCTTTTGGGAGGTCCATGGGTTATCCTTACGCCGTTTGCCAGCTGGGGGCTGTTTTCTTTGCTCGATGCCGCACTGGGGACGGAAACGGAGAACCCCGATCCTCAGACGGCCGAAGCCGCGCTGGCGTGGCACCGGGCCATCACACTCATCTGGTTCCCGGTTCAGGCTGCCCTTCTGATCTGGCTGCTCTGGTATGTGCCGCAAGCCGCGCATCTTGGTGCTTGGGAACGGTTGGGCGTGTTTTTTGGCATGGGAATTGTTTCGGGCACGGTTGGCATCACCTATGCCCATGAACTTCTGCACCAGAAACCCAAACTGGAGCGCTGGATGGGGGACCTGCTTTTGTCGTCCGTGCTCTATAGCCATTTCCGGTCTGAACATTTGCTGGTGCATCACCGCTACGTCGGCACGCCGCGAGACCCGGTGACCGCGCGGTACAACGAAGGGTTTCACAGGTTTTTTGCACGCGTGCTTTGGCAGTGCCTGGTATCCAGCTGGAACGCCGAACGGGCTATGCTTGCGCGCAAGAGGTTGCCCGTGTGGCATCGCAGTAATCCGTTCTGGAAATACCTCGCGTTGCAAGGTCTCTGGTTAATCACCGCGCTCGCCCTTGGTGGTGTGGCCGGTCTTGGCCTCTTCACATTTCAGGCGTTGGTCGCAATCTGGCAACTGGAGCTTGTCAACTACGTCGAACATTATGGACTGACCCGCAAACACCTTGGCGACGGGAAATACGAGCATGTCCAGCCACGCCATAGCTGGAATGCGGCGCAGATGGCGTCCAATTGGCTGTTGATTAACTTGCAGCGCCATTCGGACCATCACTTCAAGCCCGATCGCCGCTTTCCGCTTTTGCAGACCTACGGTGCAGACGAGGCACCGCAATTGCCCTTCGGCTATCCGGTGATGACGATGGCCGCGATGGTGCCACCTGTCTGGCGTCGGATCATGAACCCGAGGGTGCGCGCGTGGCGCAAGACATACTATCCCGAGATCACGGATTGGGGTCCCTACAAGCGCGCCGAGACCCCGCTGCCGCGTTAGCGCACGATGACCGGCGTCTGGTGGATGTAGGTCCCTTCCAGAAAGCTTTTTACCAGAAAATCGGCAACGTCTGCTCGTGAAATAAGCCCATTGCGCCAGTCCTTGGGTTCGGTCAGCACCCGGTACGCATGGGATGCCGGGTTATAGGTCAGAACGCCGGGGCGCGCGATGGTCCAGTCGAGGCCCGAGACTTTGATCAAACCCTCTTGCACACCCTTATCGGCATAAGCGCGTCCGAAGACCGCTTTGAAAGGAAGCTTCTCGAAAATGCTCAGCGCCTGTTCGCCGTCGCCAGCGCCATAGCCTGTCACGGCGAGAAGCCTTTTGATGCCACGGGCCTGCATGCCGGGCAGAACCGCGCGTGTCGCATCCGAGAACAGTGCGGTCGGCGTGGTGATGAATTTCAGGTTCTTGGGTACGCCAAGGGTCATGATGACCCCATCGACCCCTTCGAGCGCCGGGTCGACGTCCTCGGGTTTGGTCGCGTCGCCAACCACTGGCTCGAAGTTGGGGTCAGAAATCGTCATCTTGTCCGCGCTGCGCGCGAGGCCGCGCACGGCCAACCCATTGGCGAGGGCGGTTTTGACAACTTCTTCGCCAATCCCTTTGCTGGCGCCGATTACGAGAATTTTTTGCATCGCACTCTCCTGTTACCGCGCAGATAGTGCGCAACGGGCGGGGGAAACCCCGCCCGCGCGTCTTTATCGCTATCAGGAGGCGAATTCTCGGATCACGCCGCCTGTGCGACCGGAAGATGGCCGGTCTTCACATAGATCAGGCAGCCTTCGTCCGAGAACGGTGTGTGCCGGGACAAGTGCGGGCTGCGGATCCATGTGCCGGCAGGGTAGTCTCCATGCTCGTCCTGAAAGGTTCCTTCGAGGACGAAGATCTCCTCTCCGCCCCAGTGGGTGTGCTCGCCAAATTTGGTGCCGGGCTCCCAACGGACCAGAGCGACGTTTTCCGCCGGGACGGAGTGCAATGGCAAGACGCTCAAACCCGGTGCGGACCCTTCAACAAAGGACGCGTTGTTCGTGTCGATCGCTTTCTGTTCGTTATCATCTGCGTCGAACTGGTGCAGCTTCACAAGAATGGTCGCGCCTTCGGGCCCGATATGCGGCGTGTGCGAGGTCCCGATGGGATTTCGGACATAGGTGCCCGCCGGGTAGTCGGCGTGTTCGTCCGAGAAGACGCCTTCGAGCACTAGGAATTCCTCGCCGCCGCCATGGCTGTGCGCATCGAAGCTGCTGTTGGGCGCAAAGCGGACAATCGTGGTCGCGCGCGCGACTTCGTCTCCGATGCGGTCGAGCATCATGCGCTGGACGCCGTTGGCCGGGCTGTCGACCCAGGCGTAGTCTTCGGGGCGAATAACCACCCGCTCAGAGAAATCTGCGTTCAGTTTCATGATGTGCCTCCTGTCTGGATGCGGGCCCGCAAAGGGGCAGTTGCAAGGTCGAACTGGCTTGGATCTGCGGCAGCCCGCGCCATAAGTTGTGACCCTTCGAGAAGGGCAAAAGTCGCAGCGGCTTCCTGAGCAGGCGCAGCCGGGTTCGAAATTCCGCCATCCTGGGCAGCATCGGAGAAAACTTGCTCCAGCCAGGACAGCATGTCGGCCTGATACGCCGCCACCGCTGCCCGGGTCACATCCGGCAAACGGTCGATGACGGCGCCGAAAGCAACACATAGGCACTGGCTGCGTCCGCCGTCGAGGGCGGTTCGATACAGGGCGAGCACCGCCGCAAGGCGCGCGCCTGACGCTTTGCCATCGGCATTCCGCAAAGTCGCCATGCTGCGTTTGGCGTAAAGCTCTACCAGTTCCGTGCTGAGCGCTGCCTTTGTCGGGAAGTGATGGTGCACACTCGCCTTGCGAATCCCGGCGCCCGCCGCGAGGTCGGCGAAGCTGAATCCGTCATATCCCTGCCGGCGGGCGAGGTCTTCAGCGTGGGCGAGGAGATGCTGTTTCGTTGCCATAGCCTACCATCTGGTAGGTAGGTGAGAACTTTCAAGAGGCTCCCCAAGAAAAAACCCCGCCTGACATGCAGGCGGGGCAAGGTCCGTGCCTAAGCGGCGGCGGCCGCAGGCACTGGCGGTAACCTCGTGGAATTAGTTTGCGCGCATCTCCGCGCGGATCTGTTGGCGCAGCATGTCAATCGGGACACGCTGGCCATCGCGTGTGAAGTGCCAGTAGGTCCATCCATTGCAGGACGGGGCGTGTTCCAACGCAGCCCCGACCTGATGGATCGAACCAGTGATCTCATCCGCAATCAGCGTGCCATCCGCGCGAACTTTAGCGAATTTACCTGCGGGGGAGACCAGCATCTCACCGGGACGCAACATGCCGCGCTCAACCAGTTGTCCGAACGGCACGCGGGGCTCCGCGCGTTTGGATTGTGTCACGGCAAGGCTCTGTCGGTCGAACTTGCGCACGGCCTTCAAACGCTTTTCTGCGACCTTGCGATAGGCCTCTTCGCGCTCGATTCCGATAAAGTCGCGCCCCAGCATCTTCGCCACGGCGCCGGTCGTCCCGGTACCGAAAAACGGGTCGAGTACGACATCGCCCGGGTTTGTGGTGCCGAGCAGCACACGGTGCAACAGGGCCTCTGGCTTCTGCGTTGGATGGGCTTTCTCGCCGGTATCGTCCTTCAGACGCTCATGGCCCGTGCAGATCGGCAGCACCCAATCCGAGCGCATTTGCACACCGTCGTTGAGTTGTTTCAGCGCTTCGTAGTTGAAGGTGTATTTCGCGCCCTCGGACTTGGACGCCCAAATCAGCGTCTCATGCGCGTTGGTGAACCGTTTGCCGCGGAAGTTCGGCATCGGGTTTGATTTGCGCCACACAACATCGTTGAGAATCCAGAAGCCCTGGTTTTGCAACTGTGCGCCCATGCGAAAAACATTGTGGTAAGACCCAATAACCCAGATTGCCCCGTTCGGCTTCAGGAGCCGACGGGCTGCAGCGAGCCAGTCGCGCGTAAAATGGTCATAGGCGTCGAAGCTGGAAAACTGGTCCCAGTCGTTATCGACCGCATCGACCTTCGAGTTGTCAGGGCGGTGCAGATCGCCCTTAAGCTGAAGGTTGTATGGGGGATCCGCGAAGATCAGATCGACGGATCCTGCGGGCAGGGCGTTCATCTCGTCGATGCAATCGCCCGCCAAAATCTGGTTCAACGGCAGCGCCTTGGCGGCCGCCGATTTGGACTTGGTTTTCATCTTCTGCCTCGTTCGCGCTTTGCGCTTCTTGTTGGCTTAAAGATGAGTCAAAGGCGATTCGCCGTCAAATTCTTTTTTGAATCAAGGGCTTAGTTATTTTTCTTGATACAAGATGTTGTGGATGGGCTTGAAACTGCGTCTATGATGTGGGCTGACCCCAATATCTAGAAGCGCCGCCCGATGCGCTTTTGTCGGGTAGCCCGCGTTATTTTCCCACCCATACCCGGGATACTGCCTTGAAAGCGCCATCATCTGCGCATCGCGTGTTGTTTTGGCCACAATGGAGGCCGCGGCGATCGACAGGCTTTGCGCGTCTCCTTTGATAATCGCGCGGGCCTCGCACTGTAGGTTCTTCGGGATATCGCGTCCGTCGATGAGCGCCGCGTCTACCGGTTTTTCCAACGCTTCCAGCGCCCGCCGCATCGCCAGATGGGATGCCTGACGAATATTCAGCGCGTCGATTTCCGCCACACTGGCTTCTCCAAGTGCGACCTCGGCACACTCCCAAAGCATTTCGGTCAACGCCTCGCGCCGCGCGGCACTGAGCTTCTTGCTGTCGTTCAGGCCGTCCGGAATACGCTCCGGATTCAAAACAACTGCCGCTGCGACGACGGGGCCGGCAAGCGGGCCGCGTCCGACCTCGTCGACTCCAGCAATCCGGACAAATCCATCGCACGTGAGCGCTGTCTCAAACTTGAAATGCGGGCCTGGCATGGCCCTACATTCCTGCCCGGGGTGGATGGCCGCAAGAGCAAAAAGGCGGGGTCTCCCCCGCCTCTCCGCCTGCGCCGATTGACCGAGCTACCGATCCGGTCAAAGCACCTCGCCATAACGGTCAAGGCAATCTCGGCTGTAGACTTGGCGCCACTTGCCACGCACCCACCTGTCGCGAAGGCAGTTTTGTGGGATGCGTGGTTCGGCGCGGGGATGGTTCAGGCACCGGTCGGCTATGAACTCCACGTTGCCGCGCCGTGTTGGCAGGGATTGTCGGCAGGCAGTGCGTTTCTGGGCCTCGGTCCAGGTCATCCAGGGCACAATCGGGTCCTGAGCTGCTGGGGCTACAGCCTGAACGATGCGCGGTCTGGGTCTCAAAGACGTCCGCACAGGGTTTGGAGAAACCTGCGGAACAGGGGTAACCCGCGCGGCTTGCGGGAGCTGCGGATTGCGGGTGACCACCCGCGGGAGCTGTTCCTGTGGACGCAGCAACTGATAGGCCAGACCCACAGCCACCGCGCCGAGAATGAGTTGCCCGATAAGTTCATCATCTGCCTGCGCTGCACGAGGTGATGCAGCAACACCGGTCAACGCAATCACGGTGCTTAGCGCGCATGAGGCAATCGTATTTCGCATCATCTTTCTCCGAGAGATTGGATGCGATCAGCTTGTGTGTCCTCGCAAAAGCCATGCAATATCGACCGAATGCTATTGAATATCGCATGCTCATCACCACGGTTGGAACCATGAAACACGCTCTGAAAACCTGCGCTGTTTGCCTGTGTCTGTCTGCGGCTTCAGCTGCGCACGCGGCCTGCTACGCCGACTATAAGGCCAAGCTCGATCAACCACTCCGCCTGCACTATGGCGTGATTGAGCTGAGCGATGCGGCCTGTCGCGACCGGTCCCGCGCCCGGGACGAGGCCGCCGCACGGCTCGCTTCGGCTGGCTGGACTTTGTTGAACATCGTCTCCACCTTCGCGGCGGACGGACTAGAGAGGCGCAAAGCCGATGCCGGACAGTACTATCTCCGCTTCTGAGGCAAAGCGCGCCGGAACGCGGGTCGTGGCGATCGGGGTCGCAGCCATCGTCACGATCCTTGGGCTCGCAGCCTTCCTTTTGTTTCGTAGCCTTCCCGATGCAAACGCGTTCAACGCGCGCGTCGAGCGGATCTTCATCGAGAATGACGCTCTGACCACCTCTGATCAGGTCAAGCTTCTGGAAATTCTTGCGCAGAGCGGGACAGCGTTCTCGGATACGCTGACATCCTACAGGATGGTCATCTTTGTTCTGTTGGTGTTTTCGACGGCGCTTCTCGTGGCTGCGCTCGTGTTCCTTGTGTCTCTCGTGGCGCTGAACCGACGTATGTCCGAGATCGATCGGAAAGGCATCGAAGTCTCGTCGCTTATGATCAGTCGGGACGAGGGGCTCGTCATTCTCAACGACATGGAATTCAAACTCACTGCCGCCGCGATGGAGACGCTTTCGGTGCTCGCCGAAGCCCGTATGGATGGCGATATCCTGTCCGGGGCTGAAATCGAAGGCATGATCCAGGGGCGGTCCGCTGCCGATTGCGAGGAAGCGGCGGGTGCCACCCGCATCAAACGGCTCCGGGATGCGCTCGGAAATCAGATGGTCAGCGAACTGCTGGTGAAAAACATCTCGCGCAAGGGATACCTGCTTGCCATCGACAAAACTGCGATACGCATGCTGTAAGCTTCAGCGGGTTTTTCCGGCTAAGCCCGACAAACCCGACGCGCCATGCACAGCCCGCGCCGTGGACGGATGCGGATTGAGCTGCATTGCCGGTGCAGGGGCAGGCCCAGGCATTTCGCGCCTCGGGCCATCCCCATGGCACAGCGCCTTAATCTGACCGAGCAGGGAAGGGGCGGCATGGGCGGCGTCCTCAGAGATCTCGTGCACTGTGCGCATCAAGTCGTCGGGCGCGACGACGTAGTCGAACAGCCCCCAGACGAGCGCGGTCTGTGCGTCGATTTTCCGCCCGCCCAGCAGAATTTGCTTGGCGCGGCTGAGACCACAAAGCGCCGCCAAGCGACGTGGGTCCGAAGGCTGTGGCAGAAAGCCGTTCTTCAACACCGGATAAAAGACTTTCACCGACTCGACGGCGACGCGCAGATCGCAGGCCAGCATCATGCCGAGAGCACCGCCCGCGCAGGTGCCGTTGAGCGCCGCGATGGTGAGACCCGGATAACGCGCAATACGGGTTGAGAGCCGTTCCCATACGGCATTGGTTGTCAGGCCGTTCTGAACCGCGTCCAGATCAGCGCCGGCACTGAACACCCTGCCTGCGCCGGTCAGAACCAGCACAGGCACCCCAGCACCTTCTGCCTCGCCGATTTTCCGCTCTAGCACTTCCAGCATCTCCGCCGTCAGCGCATTGGCCTTGTCCGGCCGGTTCAAGGTGATGGTGCAGCGCGGACCTTGCGTCTGACTCTCGATCATGGGGCGTCTCCTATTCTGGCACGGATTGCCTCATCCCTAAGGGATATCTCTTCTCCGCAAAATTCGTCTGCATCCGAACTGCACATCCAAAGCAAGGCGCGGGCAGGCATGCCGGCGGGTATGTGAACGGACCAATCAAGCTGACTGACCGGATTGATGCCAGAAGCACGGATCGCTTCCTGCATTGGGGTTGCCACGGTTCCTGGGCTGAGGCCCATCGCCCGCAGTCCGCGACCTGCACCTTCGCGATGGGCAGCACGGGTCAGCATCGCGGCCGCCGCTTTCGACGTGCAGTACCCTGACCAGCCTTCCAGAGCATTGTGTGCGGCGCCTGAACTCAGGGTCAGGATCGTGCCTGCGCCGCGGGTCATCATTCCGGGCATGACAAGACGCATCCCGTGAAAGACGCCTTTGACGTTAATGTCGATCAGTTTGCCCCATGCCGCTGCATCAGCCTCGGCGAGCATGGCAATCGGGTCGATCACAGCGGCGTTGTTGATCAACACCTCCACTGGTCCGAGGTTTTCCTCGGTACGAGCCACGGCTGCCTGCATGGCAGCAAAATCAGACAAATCGCAGGGAAGCGCCAAGGCGCCGGTTTCTGCCGCAAGCGCCCGTAGCTTTTCAGCAGAGCGCGCAAGTGCCGCCACGCGAGCGCCTGCCGCCGCGAAAACGCGTACGGCTTCCGCGCCGATTCCCGTGCTTGCACCTGTAATAATAACGGTTTTGCCAGAAACGGGACTGTCTGCTCCCATTTTTCTTCTTTCGTCGTTGTCCGACACTCCCCGCAGACTTGACCCTATACGTGCGGACGGGAACAAAGGAAGAGAATTCTGCGAGGAGCCTTTCAATGATGATCCGCCTGCCAATGACGGCATGTGCGCTGACAGCCGCATTTCTGGTGCCGCCCGCTGCTGCCCTGACTGCCCCGGAACTCTGGGAAGAATGGCAAGCGTCCCTTGGTTTGCTCGGTCAGGAAGTCGAAATTGCCAACCAGTCGTACTCCGGCGGCGTGTTGCGCCTGGAGGGGATTACGCAACGCATGCCGATCGATCCTGAGATCGGGCGCAATATCACTTTTATCGACGCTTTGGTGCTGACAGAGCAGCCCGACAGCAGCGTACGCATCGAAATCGAAGGTGGCTATCGCATCGATTTCGGAGGGGTCTCGGGGCCAGATCGGTCCGATGGCTCGCTGAGCATTCAGTTTGAAGGACTGGAGTCTTTCGCGCGTGGCGTGCCGGGGGAAATCACGTACGACTTTGCGGCCGATCTTGCGGAGATGTCCCTGGACGAGCTCGCTTATAACGGCGACCCGGTTCCTGTGGAATTTAACCTCGCAGCGACGGGATTGACGTCCGAGACACAGCAAGTGGCGTCGCTCTATTCCGGGACTGGCCAAGTGGATGCCCTCGCATTGTCGCTTCGGGCGTCAGATCAGGCGGGGAGCGGGGTAAGCCTTGACTACGGATTGACGGCGTTGGAGTTCAGCGGGTCGGCAGACTACGCCGACTTCGCTGCCATGGGTGTCGGGGATCCGTCCTCTGTTTTTCGGTCTGAAACGCCTTCCGAGGTGACGACCACGCACGGCCCGGCCTCGTTCCAGATTGCAACGCAAGGCCCGGAGGGCAGCGGCACCGTCGCAGGGCGCGCGCAGAGCGGTGCCCTAGAGGGTTCTTTCGGTGCCGGGCGCGCGCTGTACGGAGCCGGAGTTTCGGGCTTGGAGTTGGATATTGCCAGTCCTGATATGCCGTTCCCGATTAACATTACCGCTGATGAAATGGCGTTTCGTGCCGAAGGTCCAATGTTGGCTGGTGATGAACCTCAGCCCTTCGCCACAGCTTTAAACCTTGCCGGTTTGCGCGTGCCGGATGCCTTATGGTCCATGATTGACCCGAATGCATTGCTCCCACGCGATCCTGCGGCCCTGTCGCTGCAATTGTCCGGGTTGGTCCAGCTGGATCGAGACTTTTCGGACCCGGATTTCGCGGACTCGCAAACTCCGCCCGGAGATCTTCTGGCACTGGCTCTGGAGCGTTTGGATCTGGCGATTGCCGGGGCCGAGGCCACAGCTTCAGGTAATTTCGCCATGGATCCTGACGGCCCGCCTATGATGCCTGGAATGCCCGCCGCCTCCGGTCAGCTGAACATCGAAATGCGGGGGGTCACGGGCCTGCTGCAGAACCTCACGACGTTGGGGATACTCGATCCGGCAAACGCCATGGGGGCACAGATGATGTTGGGCATGATCGCACAACCGAGCCCGGACGGCAGCGATACGTTGACATCGGTCATCGAGCTGGGGGCTGACGGCAGCATCACAGCGAACGGGACACGCATACGCTAGTGCGTGTGCGGCTTGCACATCGTTGGTCCGCGACCTAGGTCTCTGCGAAACCAGCCCGGAGTCGCTCATGTCCTACGATCTTTCTGCCCTGACAGAGGCGCTTTTAAGAGCCGCCACGAAAGCCGGGGCGGACGCTGCCGATGCGCTGGTGGTAGAGGGTACGTCGATCTCGATTGATGTACGCAACGGGACACTGGAGCAGGCAGAACGCTCCGAAGGTATCGATCTTGGTTTGCGCGTGTTGGTTGGCCAGCGCGCCTCCGTCGTATCCGCCTCTGACACAAGCCCGGACACTGTCGCGCAGATGGCTGAGCGCGCGGTGGCCATGGCGGCCGAAGCGCCCGAGGATCCTTACCTTGGTCTCGCGACGCCAGAACAACTGGCCAAAGACTGGGATATTGACGCGCTGGCGCTCGCCGATCCGGCATCCGAACCAACACCTGCTCACCTTCAGGATCTCGCGGCGCGGGCGGAAGCGTCAGCTGCAGGGTTTGAGGGGATATCTCAAGTGCAGTCTGCGTCAGCAGGTTATGGCGCTCGGAAAATCCATCTGGCGGCCAGCAACGGATTTTCTGCCGGCTACGCGCGCACGGACATCGGGGTCTCGGTGGTCGCAATCACTGGCGAAGGCACGGACATGGAGCGTGACTACGCTGGCGAAACCCGGATTTTCGCCGCGGATCTGCCCGGTCCCGAGGAAATCGGAGCGCTTGCGGCCGAACGGACGCTGTCGCGAGCGGGCGCGCGGAAGCCGCCCACCGGAGCGTTTCCTGTTCTTTATGACGAGCGCATTTCCAGCGCGCTTGTGGGGCATTTGCTCGCGGCGGCCAGCGGTGGCGCGGTTGCGCGCGGCGCAAGCTGGTTGCGCGACGCTCTGGGGACGCAGGTCCTGCCAAAGGGCCTGTCGATCATCGAGGATCCGCACCGACAGCGCATCTCCGGGTCGCGCCCGTTTGATGCAGAGGGCCTGCCGACCCAACGCCGCGCAATCGTCGATGATGGTGTCCTCACCGGCTGGACGCTTGATCTGGCCACAGGTCGCAAGCTGGACATGCCGAGTACGGCCAATGCAGCACGCGGCACCTCCTCTGGACCGTCGCCTTCGGTCACCAATGTCGCGCTGACTCAGAGTGACCAGACAAGAGACGACCTCATCGCCGATATGGGGACTGGTTTGCTGGTGACGTCCATGATCGGTGCATCGATTAACCCGACCACGGGAGACTATTCGCGCGGTGCGTCCGGGTTCTGGGTCGAAAACGGGGAAATCGCCTATCCTGTTAACGAATGCACGATCGCCGGAAATCTGCGCGACATGCTGATGCGCATGACGCCGGCAAATGACGCGCGCGCGCATCTGAGCCGTGTCGTTCCCAGCCTGCTTGTCGAGGGGCTGACGATTGCCGGAAGCTGATGCTGCGCGCGATCTCGCGCTTCTGACGGACGCCGCCCTGGCCGCCGCAGAGATCGCCGAAAAACACTGGCGCGCGAGCCCCGAGATTTGGGACAAGGACGATGGCGCGGGACCCGTGACCGAGGCGGACCTTGAAATCGATCGCATGCTCCATGCAGAGCTGCTCGCCGCGCGCCCAGACTATGGCTGGTTGTCGGAGGAAACCGCCGACACACCGGACAGGCTGGACGCATCACGTGTTTTTATTGTCGACCCGATAGACGGCACCCGTGCCTTCATTGACGGACAACGCACCTTTGCCCATGCGCTGACCGTGGTGGAGGATGGCCAGCCGGTTGCTGGCGTTGTTTACCTGCCGCTGCGCGAGAAGCTCTATGCCGCAGCGCTTGGGCAGGGCGCGACGCTCAACAGCCAGCCACTGGCGGTATCCCCTCGTACAGACATGAGCGGCGCCAGCATGCTTGCCGCACGCCCGAATTTCGCGCCGGAACATTGGGGCGGCACCGCGCCGCAACTGGAACGTCATTTCCGTACCTCGCTGGCATATCGTATCTCGCTTGTCGCTGAGGGGCGGTTCGACTCCATGCTCACCATCCGTGATGCGTGGGAGTGGGACATTGCGGCCGGGTGCCTGATTGCTGCCGAAGCCGGCGCGCAGGTTTCAGATAGGCTTGGACGCGCGCTCGCGTTCAACAATCCCGGCGCAAAAACCGCCGGAACGCTGGTGGCCAATCCGACGCTCCACAAGCAATTGACACGCGCGCTTACCCTGCGCGCATGATTGGCCAGTGACCCCCTGAAAATCGTCATGCCAGCGGGATGCTGCGTTACCGCTTGCGGCCACGTCCGGCCCGGCGCGCTCCGGGTGTCTTTGAATGAAATCCCGGCGGACGCTTTGCGACCCATGCTATAAATTTCGAAAGCCGCGGATGCGCGCGCAGCGCGTCTACACTCGCATAGCTGCGCGCAAGCTCAGATTCGGTGAGCGTCGCATGGATCTCGTTGTGACAAATCTGATGCAGAAGGACCGTCGGCCCGCCCTTACCACCGCGCAATTTCGGGACAAGGTGATGCCAGCTTTGCGGGGCGTCGGGCGGAATGGGACGTGCGCAAAGCGGGCAGATCGGAATCTCTGATGTCACCTTCCGCGTCCTTCCGCTTGAGCTTTTCGAAATCTGCCTCCAAGGATGCGCCGAAATGAGCGAACGGCAAGACTCAGATGCACTGATTATCGGTGCCGGCCCCGCCGGACTGATGGCTGCGGCGCAAATTGCGCAACAGGGGTATCGCGTTTGCGTCGTTGACCGGATGCCGTCGGTGGGCCGAAAGTTTCTGATGGCGGGGAAGTCCGGGCTCAACCTGACAAAACGCGAAGATCCTTCCAAATTTCTGGCAGCGTATCGTGAGGCGGCACATCATCTGGAACCCATGCTGGCTGCTTTTGGCCCCGCCGAGGTGGAGGCATGGGCTGTCCACCTTGGGCAACGCGTTTTCGCTGGCTCTACAGGGCGGGTCTTTCCGGAGACGATGAAAGCGTCCCCGCTTCTGCGGGCCATGCTCGCTGATCTGGACAAGTGGGGCGTGGCACTACGCACGCGGTGGCGCTGGACCGGCTGGAAGGACGGTGCGCTTTGTTTTGAGACCAGCGATGGCGTGCGCACCCTGTCCCCTCGCGTGACGGTGCTTGCGCTGGGTGGGGCCAGCTGGGCGCGGCTTGGATCAGATGGCGCTTGGGCAGACTGGCTCGCCCCCATCGCGCCTTTCGCTCCGGCCAATATGGGGGTTCGCAGGGTCTGGTCCACGCATATGGATCCCTTTCTGGGCGCGCCGCTGAAGGGCATTGCTCTGCGTTCGGGCGATCAGGTCAGCCGTGGGGAAATTGTTTTGTCAGAGCGTGGAATCGAGGGCGGAGGGATTTATGCGCTGTCGCCGGAAATCCGCTCTGGCCAGTCGCTGTCGCTGGATCTCAAGCCGGACCTGTCGAATGCGGAAGTGGAACGGCGGCTCGCCCGGTCCCGTGGCAAGGCCAGCCTTGCGACGCATCTTCGAAAGTCTCTTGGATTGTCGAAAATGGCGATTGCATTGGCACAGGAACTGGCGCGGCCGTTGCCTTCTGACCCTGCCGGCTTGGCAGCGACGCTAAAAGCCCTGCCTCTGGACCATGATGGACCGCGTCCGCTGGATGAGGCGATCTCGGTGGCGGGTGGCTTACCTTGGCACGCGCTCGATGCGAACCTCATGTTGCGCGACCGGCCCGGAACCTATGCCTGTGGAGAGATGCTCGACTGGGAGGCCCCGACAGGCGGCTACCTGTTGACCGCATGCTTGGCGACCGGGGTCTGGGCCGGGCGCGCCGCTGCAAGGCGTCTGGCGGCCAACACCACCTAGCCGCGTCCGCGTGCGCCGAGCATGGCCAAACGGATCAGTGTCCGTTCCATAACCGCCATCTGCGGGGCAGGTGACGACGAGCGGAGTGTCAGATCTGTTTCGGTCAGGATCGACATCGCCTGTTCCAGCTTCGGGGCACCCCAGCTTTGAGCCTGGCGGACCATGCGGTCGCGGGCAGGGCCAAAGACCGGCGGACGTGCGCGCGACAGTCCGGCACCGGGGCCTCCCGGATCAATTGCGCCCATATAGAGCCGACGAAAATGCATGGTGGCCGCAATGCACAGCCGGACTGCGCCTTCCCCCTGTCCCGACAAGCGGGCCATCAAGGGCCCGATCGCCTGGGCTTGCCCTTCGGCAACAGCATGCAAGAGGCTGTCGAGCTCCGCTTCCGTGGTGGCCGGTGCGACGGCGGCTATGTCGTCCGAGCTGACCGGGTCATCCGATCCGTACTTGTAAAGGCCAAGTTTCTCAACAAATTGCGCGAAATCACCGGGATCAAGCGTGCGTGCGAGCGCAGTCAGATCCCCCATCGCGTCAGGCGGGACATTGGTCAGGCCAGCCGACCGCAGCGTTGCTTCGATTTCTTCGCGTCCGGGCGGGTCGTTGTAGATGCCAGCGGCATAAGCGTTGGCGTGGTCCTCAAACGCTTTGCGCAGCTTGGAAGACTTCTTCAGGGTCCCCGCGGTGACAACCAAAGTGGCGTCGCCTTCCTGCCAGTCTTCCAGTGCGGTGAGGATCGCCGGTACGCTCTGGTCTGTGGCGCTTTCGACAAATACTGCCCGCGGGCCCGGAAAGAAGCTTTGCGCGCGCATGGCATCGCCGACGGCGGCGGAGTCGCGGCGCAGATCGGCAGCGGCGATCCGCGTCAGTCGCATTTCCTCGGGTCCGTTTTCGCCCACCAGCGCTTTCAACAAGGACTGCCTGCGCAACGCCACCCGCATCGCATCTGCGCCATAGAGCAGGATTCCGGCCCGGTCAGGTTCTGGCCGCGCCACGTAGCCAGGAAGGGCTGCCGGCGAGAGCTTCATAGCGGAAGCGTATCCGCCGCAGCGATGATCCTGGTAAGTGTCAGATCCGTCAGCGCCACCATCAGGCGGCTTTGCGCATCGCGCGCGGAGGCCAGTGCGGTCACGGTGCTGCCGGTCACAGAATAGGACGTGAAGGTGTTCACCTGACCATTCAGCAGCACTTCCCCGCTCTGCAAATCGCTCAGCGCAAAATCGGCCACCCCAACAAGGTCAAATCTTGTGATGTCTTCGGCTGCGGCAACGGCCAGCGATTCCTCAACAACGGTCGGTAATATCACGAGCTCAAACTTCGGATTGGTCGCAACGCCAAGGCGCTGCTCCACATGGCGCGCGATATCGAACTGATCGGGATTGCTGGGCGCCCTGTATTGAATAGTGCCGCGCAGACTATTTGCCGAAGAATCAGGCGCATAAACAGGGCTGAACCCGCACGCGGCAAGCGGTGCTGCAAGAGACAGCGCTCCGATCACTGTGCGACGCTTCAGATTAGACGACGACATTTACAATCCGGCCTGGTACGACGATCAGTTTTTTCGGAGCACCTCCGGCGAGCGCCCTTTGTACAGCTTCATCAGCAAGGGCCAGCTTTTCAACTTCTTCCTTTGGCATGTCTTTCGGAACCGAGATTTCCGAGCGTCGTTTTCCGTTGACCTGTATGGGCAGTGTCACCGTGTCGTCTACCAGCAAGGCGGGGTCCGCTACGGGCCAGCGTGCGTCGGCTACCAGGCCTTCACCGCCGAGCATCGACCATACTTCCTCCGCCAGATGCGGGGTCATCGGCGACATCAGCTGCGCCATAGTCCGCAGCGCCGCGGCGCGCTCCGGCGCAGGAGCCTGTGATTTCGCGACCGTATTGGTAAACTCGTAGAGTTTCGCCACCGACTTGTTGAAGGCGAACCCCTCGATCCCTTTGGTGACTTCATCAATTGCACGCGCGGTGGCCCGGGCCAGCGCAGCATCGGAGCTTGCTGCGGGACCTGTCTCTGCTGCGCTTTGGCAGAGATCCTGAGCCATCCGCCAGACGCGGCCGAGGTGTTTGAACGCCGCTTCCGCACCAGCAGCCGTCCACTCAACGTCGCGTTCGGGCGGGCTGTCGGACATCACAAACCAGCGCGCGGTGTCGGCGCCGAAGCTTTCGATGATCGAGACCGGGTCCACTACGTTCTTCTTCGATTTCGACATCTTAGCCGACGGGATGACCTCGACTGGCTCTCCGGATGCTTTCAGAATCCGGGTCTCGGCATCTACATCTTCCGGCAGGTGATAGACCGGACGGCCATTGGCGTCCCGGGTCTGATAAATCTCGTGCGTCACCATGCCTTGCGTAAAGAGCGCGTTGAAGGGCTCGATCGCTTTTTCCTGCAGGTGCCCGGTCCTCTGCATCGCTCGCGCAAAAAACCGAGAATAGAGAAGATGCAGGATCGCGTGCTCGATCCCACCGATATACTGGTCCACATTCATCCAGTAATCAGCTGCGCTCAGATCGGTGGGCGTGGTCGCGCGCGGCGCGGTGAAGCGTGCATAGTACCATGAGCTGTCCACGAAGGTGTCCATCGTGTCCGTCTCGCGTGTGGCCGCGGTGCCGCACTTCGGGCAGGGCACCTGGCGCCAGCTCGGATGCCGGTCGAGCGGGTTGCCCGGTTTGTCGAAGCTGACATCCTTGGGCAGTTCAACTGGCAGGTTTTCCTTCTTTTCCGGGACGACGCCGCAGGTGTCGCAATGCACGACCGGGATCGGACAACCCCAGTAGCGCTGGCGGCTGACCCCCCAGTCGCGCAGCCGGTATTTCGTCACCCCGGTGCCCCAGCCCGCTTTCTCGGCGAAATCGATGGTTGCGGCGATTCCCTCGTCCCCGGTCGCCAGATCGAGATCGGCGAAATGGTTGATGTATTTCACCTTCTCAGTTTTTGCCGGCACGAACGCCTCGGTCTCGACGGGGGAGCCGCCTTCCGCGGCAACAAAGGTGTCGATCACCGGCAGGTTGTATTTTCGTGCGAAGTCGAGATCACGCTGATCGTGGGCCGGACAGGCGAAAATCGCGCCTGTTCCGTAATCCATCAGGATGAAGTTCGCGACCCAGACCGGCAGTTCCCAGCTGGGATCAAGCGGGTGCCGCACAGTCAGCCCGGTGTCGAACCCACGCTTCTCGGCCGTTTCCAGGGCCTCTTCCGTTGTCCCGCCCCGGCGCACCTCCGCGCAGAAGGCCGCCAGATCCGGGTTCGTTTTCTCAAGTTCTCTGGTGATCGGGTGGTCGGGCGACAAGCCGACGAAGGACGCGCCCATAAGAGTGTCGGGCCGCGTCGTGTACACCTCAACCATGCTGTGGTCGCCGACAGGCGCGGTCATCTCGAACCCCATCTGCAGGCCGCGCGACTTGCCAATCCAGTTGGCCTGCATGGTGCGCACTTTCTCCGGCCAGTCCTTCAGACCATCGAGTGCGTCGAGCAATTCCTCGGCCATCTCGGAGATGGCAAAGAACCACTGCGTCAGCTCGCGCCGTTCCACTTCCGCACCGGAGCGCCAGCCCTTTCCATCGATTACCTGCTCATTCGCAAGCACGGTCATGTCGACCGGGTCCCAGTTCACAACCGCGTTCTTGCGATAGACCAGCCCGGCCTCCAGCATATCGATGAACAGCGCCTGCTGCTGGGCGTAATATTCCGGGTCGCAGGTCGCAAACTCGCGGCTCCAGTCGATCGACAGGCCCAACGGTTTCATCTGGTCCCGCATCACGGCGATGTTGTCATACGTCCATTCGGCGGGATGTCCGCCGGAGGCCATTGCGGCGTTTTCCGCAGGCATACCAAAGGCATCCCATCCCATCGGATGCAGAACGTTGTGACCCGTTGACAGCTTGTAGCGCGCGATCACGTCGCCCATCGTGTAGTTCCGCACATGCCCCATATGGATCCGTCCGGATGGGTAGGGGAACATCTCCAGCACGTAGTATTTTGGCTTGGAAGTGTCCTCGGCCGCCGTAAACGTACCAGCCTCAGCCCAGGCGGATTGCCACTTGCTTTCGACTTCACGAGGGGCGTAGCGGGACATCAGGCATCTCTTTCTTGTCAGCAAACCTTGTACGGCATCGGACCGGACCGGCAGCGGTGTAGCTGCCTGCGCGCGCAAGGTCTAGCGCCTCGTCCACCCTATGTTGGCCTGTGACGGGCTTCTTTGCGAAAAAATGTCGGCGCCAGAAGCAGCTCGGTGCGCGAGCAACCGGCTCAGAGGTTGGAATCAGCAAGCCGCAGCTGTCGTGCACGGGTGAGGATGGCATCCTCAACTGCCAGAACCGTATCCGGGTCTGCGGGGCCGGAACGTGTGGCCAGCGCCACCCGAAGCGAGCGGGCATCAAGCGCGGGGTCGTTTACGTAGACCGTTGCGCGATAGGCGCGGCCCGATCCCGGCGCGGTTCCAAACCCGGTCACGATGACGCCGGTGAACGGATCGACCGTTTGGATCGGAAGAAAGTCCAGAACTTCAAGGGATGCGTTCCAGATGTACTTGTTCACCGCGACGGTCGTGTTCGGATCGAGGTTGTTCTCGAAGAGATCCCAGATCGTCTCTTCGTCCTCTTCCAGCCGCTGTTGCGCTTCAATCTGTCCCTCGGAAGGTCCGAAATACCCGGAGTCGCCGCACGAGGCGACAAGACCCGATATCAGCAAGCAGGCAAGCGTGCGTGGCAAGATCGAAAGCATCTGGTCATGTCCATGGGTCGTGGCTGTAGCAAGGTCTTAGCGGAGTGGATGATACGAGACAAGAGCACGCCGGCGTCACGCGTCTGCCAAGCAGGAAACCCCTTGTTTGTTTGGGGCCGCGCATAGGTCGGGCCCGGGCCCGGTCACAGTGTGTCTTTGTTGCACCAATTTTTGGGCAGCTTTCGGGTCCCGACCTGCGCCGCTTGCATTCACAAGGCGAAAGATCGAAAGAGAAGCATACCCAGCCGGATGCACTGCGCTGGGGTGCACTGTTAACTCACGAGGGAAAAACCGATGAAAAAACTCCTCATCGCTTCGACCGCTCTGGTGGCAACGTCCGGCTTTGCCGCGGCTGAAGTCACGCTCGGCGGTTCTGCCCAGTTCGGTGTGATCTATCAAGAGGATCGCACTGTACGAGACGTCACCGCGACAGGCGAGCGCGTCGACGACGATTTCTTCCTGGACTACGAACTGCAGTTCGACCTGTCCGGCTCCACCACAACCGACAGCGGCCTGACCTTCGGCGCATCTGCTGACTTCGAGAACGACTCGAACGCCTTCGCAGACTCCGCCGACCAGGGCTTCGACCCGGAGATCTTCGTCTCCGGTGGCTTCGGCGTCCTGACCATTGGTGATGTCGACGTTGCAACCGACAGCGCGTTTGGCGGCAGAACCCGTGACCCGGGCTATGACGGCATCGGCATCGACAACAAGATCGACGCTCTGATCTTCGCTGACCCGGCCACGATCGTGACCGGCGACGGTGAAATTGACTCGAACATCCGTTACGAGTTCAGCACCGGTGGTTTCGACCTGACAGTCACTGCAGACAGCTTCGAAGAAAACTACGCAGCTGCGCTGTCCTATGACTTCGGTGTTGTCGACGTAGGCGTCGGCTACGTGAACATCGAGAACTACATCGAGAACGCAAACGGCGACAACGACTTCACGCTTGGTGGCGGTGAGTCCTGGTCGCTCTTCGTTGGCGGCTCGACTGCAGGTTTCGACTGGGATCTGTACTATGCTGACCACGAAAACGACGGCCTGATGCTGGTTGCGAAGGGCACCCCGACCATGACGACCGACGTGACCGGTTACGGTGGTTCGTTGTCCTATGACCTCGGTGGCTACTCCATCGCGTTCGCAGCCAACTACGTCGAAATCGACGACACTGACCTCGACGGTTGGGACTACGGTATCGGTGTATCCTACGACCTGGGTGGCGGTGCCTCCCTTGACGCAGGTATCGGTTCCATCTGGACCATCGAAGATGCGGCAACCGGCGACACCGACGACAAAGTTGTTGCGTCGCTTGGTATGACCTTCAGCTTCTAATCGACCCAAATCGATTGGATGAAGAGCGGGCCTTGTGCCCGCTCTTTTCTTTTGGGATGACGCCTTTGGGGTATGCGGGAGGCGGCCATGGGATTGCAGGACATCAAGGATCGGATTAACGCAGCGGCCGAAAAGGCCGGGCGCGACCCGTCAGCGATTACGCTGATCGCTGTATCAAAGGTCCAACCGCTGGACCGGGTGGGGGCAGTTCTTGACGAAGGCCATCGTGTCTTCGGGGAAAACCGGGTGCAGGAAGCGCAAGGCAAATGGCCCGACTTCAAAGCGCGTTTCCCGGACATTGAGCTTCACCTGATCGGCCCGCTGCAATCCAACAAGACGCGCCCCGCGGTCGAGCTTTTCGATGCCATTCACACGGTTGACCGTCTGAAACTGGCGCGCCGCCTCGCCGATCACGCACAGGAACTTGGCAAAAGCCCCGATATCTTCGTGCAGGTCAACACTGGTGATGAAACGCAAAAGGCGGGCTGTGCCCTGTCTGAAGTGGATACGCTGGTGCAGGCCTGCCGCGACCTCGATCTGCCTCTGAAAGGCCTGATGTGCATCCCACCCATCGATGAGGAACCCAGTCTCCATTTCGCTCTGCTGGCGAAAGTCGCCGCTCGCAACGGTCTTGAGGGGCTCAGTATGGGGATGTCGGGCGATTTTGAAAGCGCGATTGCGCAAGGGGCGACGCACATTCGCGTTGGCTCCGCGATTTTTGGAGAGCGTGTGCCAGCAGCTCAGTGAGGCGGCAGAAAAAAAGCCGGGCGTGAAGCCCGGCAAGTCCAACAGGGAGGTTGCCGTGTCATCAATCCCGTCACGGCGTTGGGATATCTCATAGTCGCACACTATCGGTCCGGCCCTGCGTCCCAAATGAGACTTTCGGACACGGTTTGCGCTATCGTGGCATTTATGCCACCAGCCGGTAGCCACCACTTTCGGTCACCAGAATGCGCGCATTCGACGGATCTGGCTCGATTTTTTGGCGTAAACGGTAGATATGCGTCTCCAGAGTGTGGGTGGTCACACCAGCGTTGTAGCCCCAGACCTCATGCAACAGAACGTCGCGGGCAACCACGCCATCTGTGGCACGATAGAGGAATTTGAGGATGTTTGTTTCCTTTTCGGTCAAACGAATCTTTCGGTCATCCTCGGTTTCCAACATCTTCATCGCTGGTTTGAAGGTGTAGGGCCCAAGCTGGAAGATCGCGTCTTCGGACTGTTCGTGCTGGCGCAGCTGCGCACGGATACGCGCCAGAAGGACGGGCAGCTTGAACGGTTTGGTTACGTAGTCGTTCGCACCGGCATCGAGGCCCAATATGGTGTCCGCGTCACTGTCGTGGCCGGTGAGCATCAGAACCGGGCACTTCACGCCCTGCTTGCGCATCAGGCGGCAGAGTTCACGGCCGTCGGTATCGGGAAGACCAACATCCAAAATGACCAGATCGTAAATGCCGGCCTTGGCCTTCTCCATCGCTTCCGCGCCGGATCCCGCCTCGAACACGTCGAAGTCTTCGGTCATTACAAGTTGCTCTGAGAGAGCCTCGCGCAGGTCTTCGTCGTCGTCCACTAGCAGGATTTTTCTGAGCGTTGCCATAGGGTCCTCCGGTTTTCGTGAGGCACAGATGCGAGCGGGGGGGGCGTTCAGCAAGGTTTCGAAACGGAAACTCACGGGCACGTGTCAGAACCGCGCGATATGTTTCAATTTCCGGCACTCCGGGCTATGGGAAGGGCTCAAGATGTTACAAGGTCAGCCCATGCCGCTGCGTCCAGATCCGGTTGAAAAGCTTGCCCGCGCCCGCGCGGATCTGCGCATGGGGCTGCCGGTCGTGCTGATTTCGGATGGCCGCGCGGTGCTCGCGCTTGCCGCCGAGACGCTTAGTCCGGAGCGGTTCTCTGCAATGTGTGCTCTCGAAGAAACCCCACAGCTGGCGATTACCGCACGGCGGGCAGAAACGCTCAAAGCACCGGCCTATGACGGAGACTTGGCGCGTATCGCTCTGTCAAGCGATGCAGACTGCCGTTGGGTGCGTGCGGTTGCGGAACCGAAGGACGATCTGGGCACTCCCATGAAAGGCCCGTTCCGCATGGCGCGGGGCGGAGATGTCCGGCTTGAACGCGCGGCGCTGCAACTTGCCAAGGATGCCCGTCTGCTTCCGGCAGCACTGGTCGTGCCCGTTCATCTGGGCTTTGCCGAGGCGCATGATCTGACAGCTCTGCACCTCGACAAAATCAGCGCGCATCTGGGCCATGGCGCAGCGCTGCACTCGGTGGTGGCCGCACGCGTGCCTTTGTCGGTGTCAGAGGCGGGCCGTGTGCATGTTTTTCGGCCGCAGGATGGCGGAGAGGAACACTATGCAGTTGAGATCGGCGCGCCCAAGCGAGACGCGCCGGTGCTGGCACGCTTGCACTCCGCCTGCTTCACCGGGGATCTGCTTGGAAGCCTGAAGTGTGATTGTGGTCCGCAGTTGCGCGGCGCACTTGGACAGATGGGTGCCGAGGGGGCGGGTGTCCTCCTTTACCTCAATCAGGAGGGAAGGGGCATCGGTCTGGCCAATAAGATGCGGGCTTATGCTTTACAGGAGCAGGGCTTCGATACAGTGGAGGCCAATCATCGTCTGGGGTTTGAAGATGACGAGCGAGATTTCCGGCTTGGGGCTGACATCCTGCGCAATCTCGGCTTTTCTTCGGTGCGGCTGATGACGAACAACCCGGCCAAGGTCGCAATGATGGAAAGCTGCGGGATCGCGGTCGCAGAGCGTGTGCCTCTGAAGGTCGGTGAAACACCGCAGAACGCGGCCTACTTGGCGACAAAGGCCGCGAAGTCCGGGCACTTGTTGTGAACGTCCACGATCTAATCCTCAGCCCGCAGGGACTGTGGTTTCAGAACACGCGCTTGCCTTGCACGATTGGCCGCGGCGGCATCCGGGTAGACAAGCGGGAAGGAGATGGCGCGACGCCCGTTGGCAGACATCGCCTGATCGGAATGCTTTATCGGCCAGACCGGATGGCGCCGCCCGCGGATTGGGCGCTGCCGATCCGCCCCCGGGACGGCTGGTCAGACGATCCGTCGGACGAGGATTATAACCTGATGATCACGCGGCCCCACGCCTTCAGTCACGAGCGGCTCTGGCGGTCCGACCCACTTTACGACCTTGTCATTTTAACCGACTGGAATTGGCCACGCGCAGACCGCGGGGCGGGATCGGCGATTTTTCTGCATCGCTGGCGCGCTCCTGGCAAACCAACCGAAGGCTGTGTCGCGCTGGCGCCCGAGGTTCTGCGCTGGCTTGCACCGCGTATCCGGCTCTCGACACGGCTGATCGTGCGGGCCTGATCTCCGCTGGTGCCCGGTGCCTGCTTGCCCTAGGGTGCACCGAGTTTGGTGGGGGACCGGATGACGCTTACAATCGCCACGTGGAATATCAATTCCGTACGCTTGCGCGCAGGCTTGGTCGCAAAGCTGTTGACCGAGGAAGCCCCGGATGTCCTGTGCCTGCAGGAATGCAAAAGCCCGGTTGAGAAAATTCCGGCAGAGGTGTTTGCAGACCTAGGCTATGGGCACATGGTTGCGCGCGGACAGAAAGGCTACAACGGCGTTGCGATCCTGTCGCGCCTGCCGCTTGCGGATGCCGGTCACAGGGATTTCTGTGAAAAGGGGGATGCCCGCCATGTGGCTGCAACGCTCGAAAACGGTGTCACGATCCACAACTACTACGTGCCTGCAGGGGGCGATGTTCCTGACCGTGAAGTGAACGACAAGTTCGGCCACAAGCTCGATTTCCTCACGGAGATGCGCGACTGGTTCCGGGATAGCGCGCCAGAGAAAGCAATCCTCGTGGGAGATCTTAACATTGCTCCGCGCGAAGATGACGTCTGGTCTCACAAGCAACTCCTGAAGGTTGTGAGCCACACGCCGGTTGAGGTCGATCAACTGTCAGAGACGCAGGAAGCCGGTGATTGGGTCGACATAACCCGTACTGATATTCCCGACGGCCAGCTCTATTCATGGTGGTCCTATCGCGCGAAGGATTGGGATGCCGCCGACAAGGGCCGCAGACTTGATCATGTCTGGGCCAGCAAGGATATCGCAAACTCCGGGCACAGCTCGCGTATCCTGCGCGGCGCGCGCGGGTGGGAACAGCCATCCGACCATGCTCCGGTCTTTGCGAGTTTTGATCTCTAGTGGAATTCGCCTCGCGCCCAGGCCTGATAGGTCGGATCAGCGTCCTTCATATCCGCCCAAAGCCAGGCCATCCGGTCGACAAACCAAACCTTGCCGCCCATGGTCAGAACCAGCCCAAGCAACGTCCACACCGGATCAAGCGCCCAGAGCCCCCAGATTAGCGGTGGCACGCCCACGGCGGAGACTGTGGTCAGCAGATAGGCCCAGGTGACATGATGAGACGGAACCGGAACGGCGCTCCGGTTCAAGAAGACGCGTTCCCCGAAAACACCACGGGTCACCCATGCTTCGACGGACTCGGGCGGCGGGAAAGCACGCGGATTGATCCAGGCCCAAAGGATGCAGGCCGCAATCGGCACAAGCGCGAACCAGCCCAGCCAGACGCGCGACCAGATCGCCAGAACCAGCAGTGGCAAGACCGTGAACCGGCTGTAGCCGCTCCAAGGGTTGGCGTGGCGCGCCCAGGCGGCGTCGTCCATCCCCATCAATCGTTCTGCTCCGCGAAAAAGGCCCATCTGTGCCTCCCAGATCAAACTTGCACGTTTTCGCCCTTGGCTCCTGTGCCTGCAGCTTCCATATACAATTCCAAGCGAGAGATGTGAGGAACCCATGCTCGAATTCGGACAAGCGGCAGATGCCGCACCCGCTGGCGATTTGATCAAGGACAGCACTGAAGCCACCTTCATGGCGGATGTCATCGAAGGCAGCCAGGAGATACCGGTGATCGTCGATTTCTGGGCCACCTGGTGTGGGCCCTGCAAGACACTGGGCCCGATGCTCGAAGACGCGGTCAAAGCCGCAAAGGGCAAGGTGCGGATGGTCAAGGTCGATGTCGATGCCGAGCAGCGCCTTGCAGGTGCGCTCGCGCAGCAGGGTCTGCCGTTGCAGTCCATTCCGACGGTGGTCGCATTTTTTCAGGGACGACCGGTGGACATGTTTCAGGGCGCCGTCCCGCAAAGCCAGATCACAGAGTTTATCAACAAGCTTGCCGCTCTGTCCGGTGACGGTGGACTTGGTGAAGCCGTCGAAGCCGCCGAGGCGATGCTGGCTGAGGGAGCTGCCGTGGATGCCGCCCAGACCTTTGCGGCCATACTTGGCGAGGAGCCATCGAATGCCACGGCCTATGGTGGGCTCGTTCGTGCGCATCTCGCGATGAATGAAACCGGCCAGGCCGAAGCTCTTTTGACCAATGTCCCCGACGACATTGCGCAGTCCGCAGAAGTGGAGGCTGCGCGGGCGCAGCTCGAACTGGCCAAGCAGGCCGTTGATGCGGGCCCGGTCGCAGACCTGCGCGGGCAGGTGGAGGCGGACCCTTCCAACCATCAGGCGCGCTTTGACCTCGCGCAAGCGCTTCACGCGGATGGGCAGATCGAGGAAGCCGTGGCCGAATTGCTGGAGCTTTTCCGTCGCGACCGCGAATGGAACGACGGCGCGGCAAAGGCGCAGCTTTTCACAATTTTCGAGGCGCTGAAGCCAGAAGACCCCATTGCGCTCAATGGCCGGCGCAAGCTGTCTTCGATGATCTTTGCCTGAGGCGTGGAACGGGCTAGCTAGACTCTTATGAAAATCGCCACCGCTGATCTGCCCGGAACGATCCCGGTGTTTCCATTGCCTGGTGCGCTGCTTCTACCGCGGGCGCGCCTACCCCTGCATATATTCGAACCGCGCTATCTTGCGATGCTTGATGATGCGTTGAAGACCTCGCATCGATTGATCGGTATGGTGCAGCCGCGGGATGTTCCCGGATCTGCGGATCGGCGTCTGCATGCCATCGGCTGCGCGGGGCGTTTAACCGCATTCTCGGAAACCGAAGACGGTCGGTACATGATTACGCTATCCGGTATCTCGCGCTACCGCATCACGCGCGAGGTCGCCGGGTTCACTCCTTACCTGAAGGCCGATGTCGATTGGGAAGGCTTTGATCGGGATCAGGGCCCGACCGAGAAGGATCCGGGCTTTGACCGTGATCGCTTCCTGGCTTTGCTCAAGCGATACTTTGAGGCGCAGGAAATGCGCACGGATTGGGACAGCCTTGATGAAGCGGAAGACGAGTTGCTGATTAATTCGCTTTCCATGCTTTGCCCGTTCGAGCCAGAGGACAAGCAGGCACTGTTGGAAGCCCCCTCCCTGTCGACGCGTCGTGAGACTTTGGTGACCTTGATTGAATTCGCTCTGCGAGGCGGCGCGAATGAAGAGATGTTGCAATGATAGACGACCCGACAGAACCGGAAACTCAGGCCTTCGACCGCCGAATGCTCGAGGCGCTGGTCTGTCCTCAAACTCACGCGGTGCTGAGCTACAGTGCAGACACGCATGAACTCATCTCGCGTGCTGCAAGCCTTGCCTACCCGATCCGCAATGGCATCCCCATCATGATCGTGGACGAAGCCCGCAAGATCGAGTGACCGCTCTCGCAACGATATGAGCCCGCTTTCCGGCGCAACCGCAAAGCGCCTGCGCATGGCACAGAAGAGACCTGGTCTGGTAAGCCGTGGACAGCTGAGACATGGTCAGCGCATCTTCCAGACTGCGAACGTTGCGCCTCCGCGCAGCGAGGCTGTTTACCCGAATCTCGAAGCTGTGGCAGGCTGCGTGAGGGCGACACCAGATCAACGAGAATAGTAGTAGTTTGGATTGTTTGGCGCCCACGGCCTGGGAGGAGCCAACAATGAATCTAAGACCTGATCCGACATTTCACGCCACACCAAAACTTGCCATGGAGGCCCCGGCAGAGACGCTCGCCTTCACGTTGATGCTCAGCCCGGATGGCTCTCAGCCCGACGGCTTAGCGGTTGTGGATGTTGACCCAACCTCGGACACGTACAGTCAGATCGTTCACCAATTGATCATGCCGAACAAGGGCGACGAGTTTCACCATTTTGGCTGGAATGCCTGCTCTTCGGCATTGTCACCACTGACCGGGCACGCCTTTCTTGAACGCCGTTACCTGATCATCCCCGGCATTCGGTCTTCGCGGATTTATGTTGTGGATGTGAAAGAGCCGCTGAAGGCCAAGATCCACAAGATCATCGAGCCTGAGGAGGTGTTCGAGAAAACGGGATACTCGCGGCCGCACACGATCCATTGCGGTCCTGAGGGGATCTATGTCTCGACGCTCGGGGGCGGAGGCGAGGACGGCACCGACGGGCCGCCGGGCATCTTCATCATGGACTGCGAAACCTTCGAGATTCTTGGCCGTTACGAAATGGATCGGGGCGAGCAGGATAAACACTATGATTTCTGGTGGAACCTGCCGCGGGACTACATGGTCAGCTCCGAATGGGGGCTGCCACCGCAATTCGAAGATGGATTGGTCGCCGAGGACTTGCTGAGCAACAAGTACGGCCACAAAATCCATTTCTGGAACCTGCGGGAACGGCGCAACGTCCAGACCATCGATCTGGGTGAAAACCACCAGATGGCATTGGAGATCCGCCCTGCCCATGATCCTGCCAAGGATTACGGCTTCTGCGGTGTTGTGGTGGATACCACCAACCTGCAAGGCGCCATATTCACTTGGTGGCGGAAGGACGATGGAACTTTCGAAGCCAAGAAGACCATCACTATCGATCCACGCCCGGAGAAAGCCGAGAACTTGCCACCGCTCTTGCAGGGCTTCGAAGCAGTCCCGCCGCTGGTCACCGACATCGACCTCAGCCTTGATGACAAATACCTTTATGTCGCGTGCTGGGGCCAGGGAGAGATGCATCAGTACGACGTGTCGGACCCGATGAACCCTAAACTGACTGGCAAGGTTGAAATCGGGGGAATTGCCCGAGGGGCCAAGCATCCTAATGGCAAGGACTTTGTCTACGGTCCGCAGATGGTTGAGATCAGCCGCGATGGCAAACGCGTCTATTGGACGAACTCGCTCTACTCGACCTGGGACGACCAGTTCTACCCCGATGACGAGGGCGGACAAATGGTCATGGCCAATGTCGGGGAAAACGGCGGTCTGGAGCTGGACAAGGACTTCTACATCGAATTTCCAAAAGGCTATCGCAGCCATCAGATCCGCCTCGAGGGCGGAGATTGCTCGACCGACAGTTTCTGCTTCCCCTCCGTCTGACGCGTGGAAGGAGTTGATACCGCAACGGCCCTCTGGGGGGCCGTTGTCGCCTCAGGCATATATCACGGCATCAATCCGGGTATGGGTTGGCCACTGGCGGTGTCTGCGGCTTTGATGGATCAAAAGAAGGGTAGCTTCTTCAAGGCGTTGCTGGCGTTGGCAGCAGGGCATCTCCTGGCCATGGCCGCGATTCTGTTCCCCTTCACAGCTCTCTTGTTCCTGGCAGAATGGCAGCGCGAGATACAAATCGGCGCAGCATGTCTCGTGATCGGGTTGGGGGTCTATCTTCTTTTCAATCGGCGCCATCCACGGTTTCTGGCGCGCGTGCCGCCAACACGGCTGGCCCTGTGGTCGTTTCTGGCAGCCATTGCGCATGGCGCAGGCCTTATGCTGGTGCCGATCTACCTCGGCATCTGCCGCACAATCGAAACCGACGCCGGGCACGCAGCAGCGTCTGGTCTCATGGCAGGCAATGCCGGCGTCGCCGTTTCGGTTGCCCTTGCTCACACAATGGCTATGACGATTTCAGGTGGTTTGGTTGCCTGGGGTGTATACCAATGGCTCGGGCTGCGATTTCTGTCCAAGAGCTGGTTCAATCTGGATTTGCTTTGGGCATTAAGCCTCATTCTTGTCGGCGCGATCTCGCTTTTCTTCGTTCACTGAAAACGCACCATCGGCTGGCAACAGGAAGCAGTCAGCTTCTGCACGCTCTGAGGTCTGAAAACCAGCCGCATGCAAGCTTTCACAGCGACGCGCTGGTTTCTGTTGGTGGCCGCATTGTCCGCAAAGCAGACACCTGGCGCTTATCATTTGCTCTGATCTGAACTTGTACAAAAACGCTACTTGTGCCGGAACGCGCTTTGTCGAAGGTCTGGCTGGTTCCTTTTTGCGTCGCGTGACAACTTGAAAGGGTAGGGGCGCTACACGGGGTCACGCTTCACTTCTTCCCTTACCAGGGCATGACCAAAAAAAACATCATGAATGCCAGAACATCTTCGCTTGGGAAAATCTAACCCTCTGATTTTAAGTAAAAAAGTAATCCGCTACTCCTCGTCAGTCCTTGGAAGCCTGCAAAAACACCGGATAGCAGAAAAAAATCTGTGACTGCGGGGGAAACCGGTTTCGCAAACATTACTGACCCCAGTCGTAATTGCCGTCGCGCCGGGGTTATTATTTGCCGAAGAGTGTCCCAATCTGGGTGCTAACCCATTGGCCTGTACAGGCCGCAATAAGTCTGGTGTGTCCCAGCCGCTCATTTGATTTAGGTTGTTTTTCTCCGACTTCTGGGCGTTCTGCCGGGGTCGCCACGTCTTATCCGATGTATCGCGCTGTAAGCCGTTCGGTCACATGGTTCGGTTGTACGAAGTATGCTAGGCCATCTCACGAGCGAGAAGCCCAGAGATGCACCTTGAGAGACCACGACTTCGATCTGGAAGACTTCCTACCTTACCAGTTTAATGTTATCGCAGGTCGCCTGAGCCGAGGCTTTGCCGATCGATACCAGTCACAGTTCGGGATTTCGATCGCTGAGTGGCGTGTCGTGGCTCACCTGAATCAAGCCGGGGCCGTAAGTGTTCGCGAAATTCATAAGCGTGCGGACATGGACAAATCCAAAGTCTCACGCGCGGCTTCGCGTTTGGAGGCGGCCGGATACATTACTAAGCGCCCATCGCAGAATGACGGCCGGTTGGTGGAACTGACACTAACCCCCAAGGGACAGGAGATGATGGCGCAACTCGTCATCCTCGCGCGCGCATACCAGGCGGAAATAAATAACCTCTTGAGAGATGACGCTGCGAACTTCCGCGACTTGATGCATGTGTTGTTGCAGGCCCGTTTATAAAGGGACGCTTCGCCGACGCTCTATCGTTAGGTGAAACTCGTGACCCAAGGCAAACCGGAGAAGGGCAGATCCTGACAATCGGGCAACCGAATTAAGCCGCCCCGTCCGTTCGAACTGCGCCATTTTAGCGGTAAAGATCCTAAGCGCGTTCGAGGGCATTAGCAGAAATCGCATGCCGTTTCAGCTCTGTATCTGCGTTGGCAGACCAACGCGCTGCCCTGTGCAAGGCCTTAAACCGGATTAATCCAGCGTTCACCAAACCGGTTCACTGTTGGCTTCACGTCACGTGGTCGGGGAGATTCGCGTGATCCCAAAAACAGGGTTGGCGCGCCATGCTGAGTGAAGAGATTGAGAACCGTCTGGCACGGGAACGAAGAGCGCGGCTGGCGGCCGAACGGCTTTTGGCACAGAAGCAGCAGGAACTGCGTGCAGTTAATGACGAGCTATCCAAGCACGCTTTCGCATTGTCCGATCAGATCGTAGAACAACGTCATGAAGCCGAGGAACTGAAGGACGAGAACTTTCAGGTCCGATCCGATCTGCAACGCGCTGAGAAACGGTTGTGGACTTCTGTCGAGACGATCGAAGACGGCTTTGCTGTTTTCGATAGCGCGCGAAGGCTAATTCTGGCGAATCCGGCCTACCTGTCTGTCTTCGACGGACTTGAAGAAGTTAAGCCGGGTATTGAGTTTGCCACATTACTTGAATTGGCGGTGGGCGAAGGGATTGTCGATACAGAAGGTCTGAGCCGCGAAGACTGGTGTGCGATGATGCAGGCGCGTTGGGCCTCAACCGAGATAGAACCAATCGTGGTGCGGCTTTGGAACGGTTTTTCGATCAAGCTCGTAGAGCGTCGCGGCGAAGATGGCGACATCGTTACGTTAGCTCTGAACATTACTGAGACCATTCGCAAAGAAGGCGATCTGACGGATGCGCGCCATCGCGCCGAGGCGGCGAGCCGAGCCAAATCGGCTTTCCTTGCGAATATGAGCCACGAATTGCGCACGCCGATGAATGGAGTGGTCGGTATGGCCTCGCTTTTGTTAGAGGGCCCGCTGGATGAAGAACAACGACTCTACGTCGACACGATCCGCCAATCCGGAGAGGCGCTTATTCAAATAATCAATGAAGTGCTCGATTTCTCTAAAATGGAAGCTGAGAAACTCGAACTGCATCCGCAACCCTTAGATCTTGAGCAACTGGTACACGAGGTCGTGCTGCTGTCCTTGCCGGGCGCGCAGGAGAAAGGTGTAAAGATCGCTCTGGACTTCGATATGTTCTTGCCCGCGCGCTTCATAGGTGATCAGGGACGGTTACGCCAGATTTTGACCAATCTCATAGGCAACGCTGTGAAATTCACTGCAGAAGGGCACGTCGCAATCCGCGTGGTCGGGTTCCCAAAATCCGACGAGGTCCAGCAGGTCATTATTAATATCGAAGACACTGGCATCGGCATCGCGCCTGAGATGACGGAGTTCATTTTCGGAGAGTTCAATCAGGCCGAGGATGAACGCAACCGCAACTTTGAGGGAACTGGCCTCGGTCTTGCGATTACCAAGCGCCTGGTCGACTTGATGGGCGGAGATATCTGGGTTGAGTCCGAGCTTGGAAAAGGCTCATGCTTTTCGTTCCGCGTCGACCTTCCGATCGATTGTACAGAAGCTACTTCGGATCCCGGGTTCAGCATAGAGCATATCTCTAAGGTACTGGTTGTGGATGATGACCACCTCTCGCGGGACATGCTTGTGAAACAGCTGATTAGATTAGGGCTTGAGGTGGTTCAGGCCGACACGGTCTCTGAAGCACAGGATCGACTGGGCGCGGAGAAGGAAATCGATCTCGTGCTGACTGGTTACACATTGCCTGATGCAAGTGGCGTTGAGCTGGCGCGATCTGTTCAGTGTAGTGGAAAGTCCCGACAGGTGGTTCTGGTAAGCCGTACGCTCGTGGGGCACATGAGTGCCGAAGACCGCAGCCTGTTTGCGGCGTCTCTTACCCAGCCTGTTCTCAGGTCTGATCTGTTGCGGACGCTCGCAACTCTGCCCCGCCCGGCGCCCCTTGTCCTGGAAAAGCCTCTGCGTGACGTGACCAACACAGATGCGGCGCTGAGTGTTGCGGGGCAAGAGGCTAGCGATGAGCCGATTGTAGAACTTGGCCCATTTTCGTCGGCCCGCAAACGCAACGGCTCCCAAACCCGGATCGAGCGGCCCGCCTCCGAGCCACTTTCAAATACCGAGATGGTTGAGATTGAGCCCGCGCCTCCCTTCTTTGCCCGCCGGTTTCTTCCAGCGTCCGAACTGGCGCACGATAGCAAACCGGACACTGAGGCAAACCCTGTGGTTCTGGTTTCCTCCTCCAGAGCTTTTGAGCCGGCGAATGCAGATCCAGAGGCCAGCAATATGACGGCGCGCCGCGTTAAGGTGCTAGCTGCCGAAGACAACCGAACAAATCAGCTTGTGTTCCGAAAGATGCTGCGGAGTCTCAACCTGGATCTCCAGTTTGCCGGGAACGGCCTTGAAGCGTTAGAGCTCTACAAAAGCTTTTCACCGGATATCGTATTCATGGATATCTCCATGCCAAAGATGGATGGTATGGAGGCGACCCGCGCAATCCGCGAATTAGAGAAGTCCACAGGGCGAACTGTGCCGATCACCGCCATGACAGCACACGCCATGGACGGCGACGCCGAGAGAATTCTGGCCGCGGGCTTGGATTTCTATTTGACCAAGCCGCTCAAGAAGGTGGACGTATGCGCCAAGATCGAGGAACTGATGCCCCAGGACTGCGCACCGCTGCGGCTGGATACCGCGGCAGAGTAGCTGCAGATACCTCAGGCCGCTTCGGCCGCTGTTTCCGGATAAGGGCGTACAAATACCGGCGTTGCTTCTGCGCTGCGCATGGGGTCGAAGCGGTAACCACCGCTCGTGAAATCCATGAGACCCTCGGGACTTGTGATCCGGTTCTGCACGATAAAACGCGCCATTGCGCCGCGCGCTTTCTTGGCGAAGAAGCTCACCGTCTTGGAGGTACCGTCCCGGTCTTCTAGAAAGGTCGGGGTGATCACTGCGGGGCGCAAGGCTTTCAGGTCCACTGCGCCAAAGTATTCCTGCGATGCACAGTTCACCACAACGTTGCTACCCAATGTGTCCGCCTGCGCGTTCAGCGCTTTTGAGATGCGCGCCCCCCACCAGTCATAAAGCGATTTCCCGCGTTTTGTTGCCAATCGGCTTCCCATCTCAAGGCGATACGCCTGCATCAGGTCGAGCGGGCGCAAGACACCGTAAAGGCCCGACAGGATGCGCAGATGGTCTTGCGCATAGCGCCATTCGTCCACCGACAGGCTGGCCGCTTCAAGGCCGACATAGGTATCTCCGGCAAACGCCAGAGCCGCCGGTCGGGGATTGCCGTCTATCGTTTTGGGGCGAAACGCTTTGAACCTGTCCTTGTTCAATTCCGCCAGTTTTTCTGACAGGCCCATCAGCTTGCGCAATGCTTCAGTATCGAGCTTCCGAGCTTCCCGTGCGAGCGCGGCGGCTTGTGTTTCGAATTCCGGAAGAGTGGGGGACATCGGAGCATCCACGTCCCAGTCCAGCCGTTTGGCCGGTGAAATCACAACAAGCATTCGGTCCTCCCGTCTTCAGCGTTCTTGGGTACTTAGTCGCTCACTTGCCCGCGTCCATGGGCCTCAGTCTTGCCGCAGAACTTCCAGAAATGCATCCCCGAAGCGCTCCGCGCGCCGCTGCCCCAGGAGATGAGATAACGCATGTTCGGTTTGCGGGCGCTGCTCGGCCAGTTTCGAGATCAGCGAGGCCGAACAACTCAAGGGTTTCAAGGTGCCACATGTCCCGCGCGTGAGATCGTTTTGTGCTTCGGTGAGCTGATCAAAAAGCGACCCGGATTCCCGGCCGGCGAGCCGCCGCCGGGCCGGGTGTATTGCTTCTGGCGCGTCCCCGGAGATCACTTCCAAAAAAGCAGCAGCGTACTTCTCCAGTTTTTTTGCACCGACACCGCTGATGCGCGCAAAGGCATCAAGTGTTTCGGGCCGGCATTCGGCCATCTCGATCAGTGTCCGGTCGTTGAACACCATATAAGCTGGCAACCCCGCGGCTTCAGCCAGAGCCCGGCGTTTCGCCTTCAGCGCAGATAGCAGAGGTGCGTCTGCCTCGGACACAAGTGCACGAACGGACGCGCGATCCGAGACGCGCCGCAAGGTATCTCTGCGCAGGGTAATGGTGTCCTCGCCGCGCAGTAGCGGGCGCGCGGCAGCAGTCATTACCAAGCCCCCGTGCCGTTCGGGGTCGGGTCGCAACAGATCATGCCCCATCATTTGCCGGAACACGCCGGTCCACGTCCGACGGTCCAGATCGCGCCCCACGCCGAAAGTTGGAAGGTCCTCGTGTCCGCGAGCGCGTACTTTTTCGGTCTCATTGCCCAGTAGAATATCAATCAGGTGACCTGCACCGAAACTCTCACCAGTGCGGAGCGCGGCGGACAGAGCTTTGCGCACGGCTTCGGTGCCGTCGAATGTCTCTGGCGGCTGCGCGCACAGATCGCAAGACCCGCAGGGCCCGCTCTCCTCGCCGAAATAGCCAAGCAAAACTTCTCGCCGGCACCGCAGCGCTTCTGCAAGGCCAAGAAGCGCGTTCAGACGGCCGTGGTCTGCCTGCTTGCGTTCGGGCGGCGCCAGGCTCTCGTCTATTTGGGTTCGGCGCAGTCGAATATCATCGGCGCCAAACAGCGTCAGGGTCTCAGCAGGCGCACCGTCCCGACCCGCGCGGCCGATTTCCTGATAATAGGCTTCTATTGATTTGGGCAGGTCCGCATGGGCAACCCATCGGATATCAGGTTTGTCCACGCCCATTCCGAAGGCGACTGTGGCGACCACGATCAACCCGTCTTCTGCCTGAAAACGGGCCTCGACAGCGCGACGCGCTTCGGTTTCCATGCCCCCGTGATAGTGACACGAGCTATGACCGGCTTCTCGGAACGCCGAGGCGAGCGTTTCCGTCTTCGCGCGCGTCCCGCAATAGACGATGCCGCTCTGACCCTTTCGCGCGGCTGCAAAGTCGAGGATCTGGCGGCGAGGATTGTCCTTGGCCGCGAAAGCCAGATGGATATTCGGCCGGTCAAACCCGCGCAGAAAAGTGCGCGGGGCGTGGCCGTCAAACAGGCGATTGACGATCTCCTGCTGTGTTTCTGCGTCTGCGGTTGCAGTGAACGCGGACAGCGGAACGTCCAAGGCCCGCCGCAACTCGCCAATGCGCAGATAGTCCGGGCGGAAATCGTGCCCCCATTGGCTGACGCAATGCGCTTCGTCCACCGCAATGGCGGTGACACCAACGCGGCGCAACATCATCACAGTGCCGCTATGTGCAAGCCGTTCCGGTGCCATGTAGAGCAGTGGCATCACGCCCTGTTCCAGCGCCTCGAACACTGCGTCGGTTTCCTCTGGGGTGTTGCCGGATGTCAGGGCACCTGCGTTGACTCCTGACTCCCGCAACCCGCGTACCTGATCTCGCATCAAAGCGATCAGGGGAGAGATGACCACCGTCACCCCGTGGTGAATCAACGCAGGTAACTGGTAACATAGGGATTTCCCACCGCCCGTGGGCATGATCGCGAGGACATTTTCACCTTGCGCAACTGCGTCGACAATCTCTTCCTGTCCGGGTCGAAATGCCTCGAACCCGAAGACAGACGACAGAAGGTAATCTGCGTTTTCCATAGGCGATGTGAGTTTGGCGCTGCTCTGTTTTCAGCACACTCCCACACCACTGCTTGCGTAACAAGCCCAGAAGGCCGCTATGGTTAGTAAAATGCAGCCGCGTTGTTGATCAGGATGATCCGTAGCGCGTAGACCCCGATCAGCGCGACCAGCGGCGCAAGATCCAGACCGCCCATTGCGGGCAGTATCTGTCGGATGCGGCTATAGAGAGGTTCTAGCAGGCGTTCCAATCCGTACCAAATCTGAGCTACGAATTGTTGGCGCAGGTTGAGGACCTGGAAGTTGATCAGCCAGCTCATGATGATGTGTACGATCATGATGAACCACGCCACATCGAGAATGAGCAGAAGGATCTGAAGAAGGGACTGCATCTGGGTCTCCGGAACTGTCTTTGGTCAGACCTATGCGGTTGACGTAGCGCGTGCAAGTCAGTGCCGTTCCGTCACGCTTGACGCAGCTTTGGCGCGATGGAGGTATGCGCGTCAAAGGAAGATTCCATGTATCCATTCTTGCGCCTCCTCTGGCAGTTCTTTGTGCATCGCAGCAGCCCTGGGCTCGATCCGTTCGACACGCATGTTAGCTTCCATCGCTGTTGGCCGTGGGACCTAGATGTCTTTGCCGAGCTCAACAACGGAAGAACATTGACACTCTACGATCTCGGACGATTGCCGCTGGCGCAACGTACCGGCCTGGTAGGGCTGCTGCTCCGAAAAAAGTGGAGCCTGACAATGGCCGGAGCCGCGGTGCGCTACCGACGCCGCATCCGGATGTTCGAGACCTTTGAGATGCGGTCCCGTCTATTGGGTTGGGATCACCGGTTTATGTATATCGAGCAGGCAATGATCGTGCGCGGTCAGGCAGCAGGCCATATCGTTTATCGCAGTGCTGTTACCGACAAGAACGGTATTGTTCCCGCACCGCTTATTGCGGAGGCAATCAAGCCCGGTCTCTGCTCTCCACCGCTGCCGGAATGGGTACTGGCCTGGATCGCTGCTGAGGATCAGCGGGCCTGGCCACCGCAGATTACAGGCTAGTCGCCAATAGCCTCTTGCGTCCCGGTCGGTAACGCCGCCTACTGTCAGCAACGTGCAGGTAAGAGGCGCCCTATGGCAAGCATGCGAAAACGTGTCTGGGGCTGGATGATGTTCGACTGGGCCAGCCAGCCCTATGCAACGCTGATCCTGACCTTTATTTTCGCGCCTTATTTCACAACTGTCGTTGGCGACCCCGTGCAAGCGCAGATCATGTGGGGTTACGCGATGTCGGTAAGCGGCGTAATCATCGCCTGTCTGGCGCCAGTACTGGGCGCGGTGGCTGATGGAACCAACCGCAGGCGTCCATGGATCGGTCTCTTCTCGCTTTTTTATGTAGTTGGTGCCACTGGGCTTTGGATAGCCGTGCCGGGCGCTGACAATGTCGTTCTGATCCTCGTATTTTTCGGCATCGGTTTGATCGGGATGGAGTTCGCGACGATCTTCACCAATGCGATGTTGCCCGACCTTGGACCGCGAAGGGAGATTGGGCGCATCTCCGGCACTGGCGGTGCGGTAGGATATGCAGGCGGTGTGGTTTCGCTTTTGATCATGTTGCTTTTCCTTGCTGAGAACGACGCAGGCGTGACGCTTCTAGGGAACCCGCCAGCCCTTGGCCTCGATCCGGAAACGTACCAAGGCACCCGTAGCGTCGGCCCGTTTGTTGCGATTTGGTTTGTGGTTTTCATGATCCCCTTTGCCATCTGGGTGACCGAAACCGCCGCGCGGAAGCGCCCAGATGTCCGTAAGAGCCTCGGCGAGCTTTGGGGCACCATCAAAGGTCTGCCAAGCCGTCCGAGCCTGTTCGCGTTCTTGGGTGCGTCGATGCTGTACCGGGACGCTCTTTCAGCGTTTTACGTATTTGGCGGGATTTATGCGCGTGGCGTGCTTGAGTGGAGCATCGTGTCGATAGGGGTCTTTGGGATCATTGCCGCCATCGCTGCAGCGATCGCATCATGGTTGGGCGGTTTCGCTGACCGGGCGTTTGGGCCTAAACCGGTGATCGCGAGTTGCATCGCCGTGCTCACGCTCGTTGGCATTGCTGTGGTCATGATCTCGCGCGAGAGCGTCTTTGGCATCGCCGTGTCGCCCGAAAGCGCGCTCCCTGATATCGCTTTTTATATCTGTGGAAGCCTGATCGGTGCGGCAGGCGGCATTCTGCACGCGGCCAGCCGGACGATGATGGTGCATCAGGCCCATCCCGAGCGGATGACCGAAGCATTCGGGCTCTATGCTCTGGCTGGCAAGGCGACAGCTTTCGTAGCACCGTTCCTCATTACCGTTGTAACGGAGGCCACCGGGTCACAGCGCGCCGGTCTTCTTCCGCTAATCGTGCTCTTTCTTTGTGGTCTGTTTCTGTTACGGTGGGTGCAATCGGACAAAGAAGCGAGCAGGCAATGATCCGAGTACTCTTAACCACAGTCATAGCAGCGGTTCTTGTTGTGTTTTCGGGGCCCGCGGCACAGGCAGAAACCAAGGCGAACCAATTGTTCGGATCAAAGGCGCAGGCGTCATCGCAACGACCGGCGGCTTTCGGTACCTATGCCAAGGGATGCTTGGCGGGCGGAGTTCAACTTCCGGAAACCGGCCCCACATGGCAGGCCATGCGCCTTAGTCGCAATCGAAACTGGGGCCATCCCAATGCGGTCGCCTTTGTAGAAAGGCTCTCTGGATTTGCTGCGCGCCTTCCGGGATGGGAAGGTCTCTATATCGGCGATATCAGCCAGCCGCGAGGCGGGCCGATGACCAGTGGTCATCAAAGTCATCAGATGGGACTGGATATTGATATCTGGATGCTGCCTCCGAAGCGCCTCAACCTGAGCCGCGCCGAGCGGGAGAAGATCAGCTCGATCTCGGTGCGGTCGAAAGATCAAAAACGTCTTAATGGAAACTGGACGCCTCAGCACATGGAGTTGCTGAAAGCAGCGGCTAAGGATCCGGCGGTCGATAGGGTTTTCGTCACTGCGCCGGCCAAGATCGCGATGTGCAACAGCGCCAAGGGCAACAAGGCATGGCTTCAGAAAATCCGGCCTCTTTGGGGGCATCATTACCACTTCCATGTCCGCCTAAAATGCCCGAAAGGCAACCGAGGCTGCAGGACGCAGACCCCAACGGTCAAAGAGCTGTCGAAAGGCGGGACCGGTTGCGATGCTTCCCTGAACTGGTGGGTGACTGATGCGTTGAACCCGCCGAAGACGGCTGCTAAGCCCAAAGCCCCGGCCCCTAAAAAACGCGGAGCAAGGGACTTTGTAATGGCGGACCTACCTCAACAATGCGCTCAAGTCTTGGCCTCGCGCTAGCCATACTCCTGTCTGTGGCCCACGCTGTTGCCGCAGAGCAGGCCGAGTATCTCGGATCCTTCGTCTGGTCCTCCCCTGATGCAGATTTTGGGGGGCTGTCCGCCTTCGAGATTCTCGACGATGGCGCTGCACTGCTCGGGATCGGGGATCGCGGTTTTCTCGTATCAGCGCGGATTGTCCGGTATGGGGCGGAAGAGCGGATCGAGAGTGTAGAACTGGCCCGGATCGTACCGCTGACCGATCCGGACGGGCGAGATTTGCCAGAAGAAGAGAGCGATGCGGAAGGTCTCGCGCTGGCTCCGGGTGGGCGCGTGTTCATTTCTTTTGAAGCGATCCACGGCGTAGCAGAATTTGATCTGTCAGGCCGGATGGTGTCAGATGGTCTTCTCCGTCATCCTGATTTTCCCTCAATGCAGCTTAATTCCAGTCTCGAATCCTTGGCGATCGATGACTCCGGGCGGCTCTGTACGGCGCCCGAGCGATCGGGACGCTGGGAGCGCCCGTTCCCCGCCTATTGCCTTGAGGGGGGAACATGGAGTCAACCGTTTGCGATCCCCCGCAGCGGAGATTTCCTTCTCTCTGGAATGGATTTTGGGCCTGACGGGCGTCTCTACGTTCTGGAACGTGCGTTGCGCACTGTCTTTTTTGCCACTCGGGTGCGTAGCTTTGCGCTCGACGGCGACACGCTTTCGGATGAGCGCACATTAATCGAAACACCAAGCGGGACCCATGATAATCTTGAAGGTATTTCGGTATGGGCAGACAAAACTGGCGCGTTGCGGATTTCGCTCATATCAGATGATAATTACAACCTTTTCCAGCGGACAGAGATCGTCGAATATCGCCTGCCTTAGGGCTTGATCTCGACATGCCTTGTCTGTAAGCGAACGCAATTCGCGCGCTGCGCCAAGTCTCCGCAACCTTGTAAAAACGGAACAGATCAATGACCCGCATCCACTTGCCCGGCATTCTTGCCATGGCCGCGATTGTCGTCGCCTCGAACATCCTCGTGCAGTTCCTCTTTGGCCAATGGCTGACCTGGGGTGCGTTTACCTATCCGCTGGCCTTTCTGGTCACCGACATCATGAACCGCGTCTACGGCACGGCGGCTGCGCGCAAGGTGGTGTTTGCGGGCTTCCTGACAGGGGTGGGGTGTTCATTGATCGGAACACAAATTATGGGTGAGTTTGGTCCGCTTGTGACATTGCGGATCGCCATTGGCTCGGGTCTTGCCTTCCTGGTCGCGCAACTGGTCGACGTCGCTGTGTTTGATAAATTGCGCGGTGGCGCGTGGTGGCGGGCACCGCTGGCCTCCACGCTGATCGGCTCAACGCTCGACACGGCCCTGTTTTTCTCAATCGCATTTTCGGCGCAGTTGGCGTTTCTCGAAACGGCGAATGATGTGTCCTGGGCGAACGAGGCGCTGCCGATCCTTGGGGTCGGGCCGATTGCACCTCTGTGGGTGTCGCTTGCGATTGCCGATTGGGGTGTAAAGCTATCGCTTGCCTTGCTTGCTTTGGTGCCATTTCGGGTCATTGTCGCGCGACTTCGTCCAAACCTTGCATAAAATGTTTTGACAAACACAAAATATGTGGCACGCTCCTTTTCAACGGAAACAAATGAAAGGAGGTGATCCAGTGTCTAGAAAGGTGTTGGAGAGAGGTGTCGGGACAACCGGAGGAGCGCGCCGCTAGGGCAATCTCTGGCGGAAGAGCCACTCCGGTGGATCGGTTTCATCCCATCTAACCGACCCCACCTCCAGAACTTTCGGCAGGGCCGCCCCGATCTAGGGCGGCCCTTTCGATTGGAGCACTCGGATGATCAAGATCTCAGACGATATCGAAATTGCAGACTGGGAACTAACGGAAAGCTTTGTACGCGCGTCTGGGCCCGGTGGACAGAACGTCAACAAGGTCGCCACCGCGGTCGAGTTGCGGTTTGAGGCTGCGCGCTCGCCAAATTTACCCCCTGCAGTAAAAGCACGCCTGAAACGGATTGCCGGACGGCGCTGGACCAAAGACGGCGCGCTTATCCTTCAGGTCGATGAGACGCGTAGCCAAGCCCGCAACAGAGAAATCGCGCGAGACCGTCTCGCCGAACTGATCACCCGCGCCCTCCAGGCGCCAAAACGGCGTATCCCGACCAAACCGACGCTGGGCTCGAAGAAGAGACGGCTCGATGCGAAGGCGCGGCGCGGCGCCGTCAAGTCGCTGCGCGGGAAGATTGACCTCGACTAGTGCGTTAGACCATCACCGGTTGCGCTGTTTGTCCCTTAATCGCGAAGACGCGCTTATAGCGTTCAACCTCGCTCTCAGGTCCCATCGCCTTGTTCGGGTTGTCGCTCAACTTCACCGTTGGGCGCCCATTCGCGCTGACGGCTTTGCACACCAGAGAGAATGGTGCGAGGCTTTCGTCTGGAACAAGTCCCCGGAAGTCATTCGTCAGAAGCGTGCCCCAGCCGAAGGAAACCCGCACGCGTCCGGAAAACTGTGCCGATAGTTCTTCGATCTTGTGCACGTCGAGACCGTCCGAGAAAATTACGAGTTTTTCTGAAGGATCCTCGCCGCGTTCTTTCCACCACGCTATTGCGAGTTCTGCTCCTGCGGCTGGATCGCCGCTGTCGATGCGAATGCCGGTCCACCCCGTCAGCCAATCGGGCGCACGTTTCAGGAACGTCTCAGTCCCGTAGGTATCTGGCAGGATGATCCGCAGATTTCCGTCATGTTCTTCGTGCCAATCAGCCAGGACGCGGTACGGCGCATCGGCAAGTTCAGCGTCGGTCTCGGCCAGCGCCGAGTAGACCATCGGCAACTCGTGTGCATTTGTGCCGATCGCTTCGACCTCCCGGCGCATCGCGATCAGGCAATTCGAGGTTCCGGCAAACTTCTCGCCAAGCCCTTCGATCATCGCTTGTACGCACCAGTCTTGCCAAAGGAAGGAATGCCGTCGCCGGGTCCCGAAATCGGCGAGTCTAAGCGGGTCAATCCTGCGCAGGCGCTCGACCTTTTCCCAGAGTTTCGTCATTGCGCGCGCATAAAGCACTTGAAGTTCGAACCGGCCCATATCGCGAAGGACCGCGCGGGAGCGCAACTCCATGAGAACCGACAGTGCGGGTATTTCCCAAAGCATGACCTCTGGCCACGTTCCTTCGAAACTCAGTTCATATTGTCCATCACGGATACTCAGTTCATAGGGCGGGAGCTTCAGGTTTTCGAACCACTCCATGAAATCCGGGCGGAACATCTGGCGCTTGCCATAAAACGTGTTGCCGCGCAGCCAAGTGCTTTCACCGCGACTCAGGGACAGGGAGCGGATATGGTCGAGCTGTTCGCGCAACTCCCCTTCGTCGATCAGCTCTGCCAGGCGGATATCTTTGGTCCGATTGATCAGGCTGAACTCGACGCGTGTATCGGGGCGGTTGCGAAACACCGACTGACACATCAGCAATTTGTAGAAATCGGTATCGATCAAGGACCGGATGATCGGGTCGATCTTCCAGTTGTGATTGTAAACGCGTGTTGCGATATCGTCCAAACCTGCATCCTCAGCTTCGGGGCTGCGATCACCGCAGTTTGATATCCGATTAGTTTAAATGACGCAAAACCTGTCCGCCGGGAACAGGCTGGTGGGCTCAGGCGGCACTCAGGTCCGCGCCTGCCTCCGCCATGGCTTGAGTGGCGGCAGCGAGGGATCCATCAAGGTCAATCGCTCGGCAGAGATCGGTGCGCACGGTTGCCTCAAAACCAAGTCTGCGCGCGTCCAGTACCGAAAAGTTCACGCAAAAATCTGTCGCCAGACCAACAAAGGTCAGTGCTGTCAGACCACGGCTGCGCAGGTATCCCTCAAGCCCCGTCGGCGTGGTTTGGTCGTTTTCGAAGAAGGCGGAGTAGCTGTCGATCTGTCGCCGAAAGCCCTTGCGAATGATCAGGTCTGCCCGATCCGTGTTCAACTCTCCATGAAACTCTGCGCCACGGGTTCCCTGAACACAATGATCGGGCCAGAGGACCTGCGGGCCATAGGGCATCTCCGTCATCTCAAGAGGGGCCTTCCCGGGATGCTGGCTTGCAAAACTCAGATGATCGGCGGGGTGCCAGTCCTGTGTGAGGATGACCGCATCGAACCGCTCCATCAACGCGTTGATCCCGGGCACAATCGCGTCCCCCTCCGGCACAGCCAGCGCGCCACCGGGGCAAAAGTCGTTCTGAACATCGATCACGATCAGGGCGTCAGACATCTGAAGATCCTTCTGTTGAGCAACTTGGCTACGCAGCGCGCGCTACCGCGTCAATGGCGCGCGCTTGGCAGCCGGCCCCATCCCACAGTATATGCCCGGCATGGTTACGATTGCAGCCCTCTATAAGTTTACGCGTTTTGACGATCCAGCAGCGTTCAAGACGCCTCTGGCCAAACTCGCTTGTGCGCAGGGAGTAAAAGGTTCTCTTCTGATTGCACGAGAGGGGATCAATGGGACGATCGCCGGGCCACGTGCGGGGATCGATGCCGTGCTGGCGCATATTCGCGATCTGCCGGGCTGCGCCGATCTTGAGTGGAAAGAGAGCACGGCCCAGACCATGCCCTTTGGAAAGCTGAAGGTCCGCCTGAAACGCGAGATCGTGACGATGCATCAGCCAGATGTGGATCCGACTGCGGCTGTGGGCCACTACATAGAGCCGAAGGACTGGAATGATCTGATCTCAGCGGACGATGTCGTCGTGATCGATACCCGCAACGACTACGAAGTTGAAATTGGCACATTCCAAAACGCGATTGATCCGAAGACAGCGAGCTTCGGCGAATTCCCTGCGTGGTGGGAAGACAACAAGGACCGGTTCCACAACAAGCGCGTCGCAATGTTTTGTACGGGCGGCATCCGGTGCGAGAAATCGACGAACTATCTGCTAAGCCAGGGTGTACAGGACGTGTTCCACCTGAAGGGGGGAATCCTGAAATATCTCGAAGAAATCTCTGAGGAAGACAGCCTGTGGCAGGGGGAATGCTTTGTGTTCGACCGGCGCGTGTCGGTAGGCCACGGATTGAAGCCCGGACCTTACAACCTTTGTCATGCCTGCCGGCGTCCTTTGTCTGAGGCGGACAAAGCGCGACCGGAGTATGAGGCCGGCGTGCAGTGCCACCGCTGCAAGGCCGAATACTCGGAGGCCGACCGCGCCCGCTTCCGCGAGCGCCAGCACCAGATCCTGCTCGCCCGCGCGCGCGGCGAAGAACATCTAAGCTGATTTGCTTCCCCCGAGAGCCCGGTCAGGCTAGGTACACGGCCATGCCGATTGCCCTCAATTCCCTTCAAGACCTCGCAGAGTTGGAGTTCGACGAGATCATCGACGTCCGCTCCCCTGCGGAATATGCCGAAGACCATATCTTGGGGGCAGTCAACCTGCCGGTCCTGTCTGACGAAGAACGCATGGAGGTCGGCACACTCTATAAGCAGGAAAGCCCCTTTAAGGCCCGGAAGATCGGCGCAGCTCTGGTTGCTCAGAACGCCGCGCGGCACTTGCAGACGTTTCTGCTCGACAAGCCCGGAAGTTATCGCCCCTTGGTCTATTGTTGGCGCGGCGGTCAACGCTCCAACGCGTTCGCGTCAATTCTGTCGCAGATCGGGTGGCGGGCGGAGGTACTGGATGGTGGGTACAAAACCTATCGCCGAAAGGTCAAAGAAACTCTTTATGAGCAGCTGTTTCCGAGCCCGGTGTTTTTGTTGGACGGTGATACCGGCTCCGGCAAGACGGATATTCTGCAGAAGCTCCCAGCGCTGGGTTGGCAGGTTCTCGACCTTGAAACCATGGCACGCCACCGCGGCTCAGTTCTGGGCGGCTACGCTGAGGCGCAGCCCTCGCAAAAGGGCTTTGAAAGCGATCTGGCCGCTCGCGTGTTGGC
>JASJAW010000041.1 GCA_030066795.1 Dinoroseobacter sp. | reverse complement strand
GTGGTCGAAAACCTGTCGACCGCCTATCAGGTCGGTAAGGGTATGATGGCGCATGTTCTGGAGCTGGAGCGCCAGAAGGCCGAGGCGGAGGCTGACGCGGAGGGCGCGCCGGCAGAGGATGCGCCGCAGCTTGAGGACACAGCAGAGTTGGCAGAAGCCCACGACGCTCAGAAAGCCGAGGCCGATGTCGCAGAACCTGAGACCTTGGTCGTAGTTGAACAAACCCATATTAGCGCCGAAGGTTTGGACGAGGGGGAGGCTCTGCCGCCCCGTCGCCGCATGCGCTTTGCCTTTGCAGAATGACAGATCACGAGCGTATGCCAGAGAGGAGTAAGATGACCGCAGCTGCCGAAAACATTCAGATCGCCGAGGAGGACGCTCTGCGTGCCGATCTCTATGATTTTCTTGGACTTCTTCTGGCCAAACCACCGTCAGCGGACTTGATGAAGCAAGCACAGAGTTTGTCCGGCGATGACAGCGACCTCGGCCAGGCGATCCAGGCCTTGTCCCGCATCTCGAAGGTCGCAAAGCCCCGCAGTGTCGAATCTGAGTTCAACACGCTCTTTATCGGCTTGGGTCGCGGCGAACTTCTTCCTTACGCGAGCTATTACCTGACCGGCTTCCTGAACGAGAAGCCCCTGGCGACACTCCGCGGAGACATGGCGCGGCTCGCAATCACCCGCGCAGAGAACGTGTATGAGCCCGAGGATAACATCGCCAGTCTGATGGAGATGATGGGCGGGATGATCCGAGGCCGGTTTGGCAAGCCCGCCGACCTCGCCCAGCAGAAAGAATTCTTCAACAAGCATATCGGCCTCTGGGCCGGTCATTTCTTCGCCGATCTCGAGGCGGCGAAGAACTCGGTCTTCTATGCGGCCGTCGGTGCAACCGGCAAAGCATTCATGGAGATTGAGACCCAAGCCTTCCGGATGACACCGGACTGAACGACCAGGCACCACCTGCCGGGCGTCCCCCGGCCAAGACACACGGAGGAGAGAGATGACCAAATCACCCAAGGCCGGCGAAACCGCAAGCCGCCGCGATTTCCTGAAACTCGCGTCGACATCGGTTCCTGCAGCGGCTGCGGCGGTGGCGATCGCACCGGATGCAGCTGAGGCAGACACGGCCACGGCGTCGGGCGAAGGCCTGCGTGATACGGCGCACACGCGCGCGTATTTCGACAGCGCCCGCTTCTAAGGCGCACCATCTCGCTGCCGCCCGGGCATTGGCCGGACGATAGCACGACTGTTCCAGCGACTGGTTGCGTGACGCCCGACTGACTGGAGCCAAACGAAGCCCAAGCTAGCCCGCACGCAGACCGTGCGACGCACGCAAGGAGAACTAAAATGCTCAGGAAGAAGACCAACGGGGTTGCGCGACGCCCCCAGCGGACGACCCTCCTGTCCAACATCGCCGAGAAGACCGTCGACAGACGGAGCTTCTTGCGCACATCCGGTTTGGCCATTGGTGGCCTCGCCGCGATTGGCGCGACCGGCGGGACAGTGACAAAGGCGAACGCAGCGACAGCGGCTGAAGGCGCCGTCGACATCGTAAAATCCGTATGCACCCACTGCTCGGTTGGCTGTACAGTCATCGCCGAAGTGCAGAACGGCGTCTGGACGGGTCAGGAGCCCGGCTGGGACAGCCCGTTCAACCTTGGTGCCCACTGCGCCAAAGGGGCAGCCGTGCGCGAGCACGCCCATGGCGAGCGCCGACTCAAGTACCCGATGAAGAAAGAGGGTGGTGAGTGGAAGCGCATCAGCTGGGAACAGGCGATCAACGAGATCGGCGACGGCATGATGCAGATCCGCGACGAAAGCGGACCTGACAGCGTCTACTGGCTCGGCTCAGCCAAGCACAACAACGAACAGGCCTACCTGTTCCGCAAGTTCGCCGCCTACTGGGGCACGAACAACGTGGATCACCAGGCCCGGATTTGTCACTCCACCACAGTTGCAGGTGTTGCTAACACCTGGGGCTATGGCGCGATGACGAACTCCTACAACGACATCCACAACTCCAAAGCCATCTTCATCATCGGCGGCAACCCGGCGGAAGCACACCCCGTCTCGCTGCTGCACGTGCTGAAGGCGAAGGAAGAAAACAACGCACCGCTCATCGTCTGCGACCCGCGCTTCACGCGTACGGCAGCACACGCCGATGAATATGTGCGCTTCCGGCCCGGCACCGACGTGGCGTTGGTTTGGGGCATCCTGTGGCACATCTTCGAGAACGGCTGGGAGGACAAAGAGTTCATCCGCACCCGTGTCTGGGGGATGGACCAGATTAAGGAAGAAGTTGCCAAGTGGACGCCTGAAGAAGTTGAGCGCGTGACCGGTACGCCGGGCAGCCAGCTTCGTCGTGTGGCCATGCAGCTTGCAAACAACCGTCCGGGCACCGTGATCTGGTGCATGGGTGGTACGCAGCACACCAACGGCAACAACAACACCCGCGCCTACTGCGTGCTCCAGCTTGCGCTGGGCAACATGGGCACCTCGGGTGGTGGTACCAACATCTTCCGCGGCCACGACAACGTGCAGGGTGCAACGGACCTTGGCGTTCTCTCCCACACGCTGCCGGGCTATTATGGTCTGGCCGCCGGGTCCTGGGCCCACTGGGCACGGGTCTGGGGCGAGGATCTGGATTGGCTGAAGGGTCAGTTCCAGACCGTCAAAGGCGCCGATGGCAAGGACAAGAACCTGATGAACCTGACGGGCATTCCGGTGTCCCGCTGGATCGATGGTATCCTTGAAGAGAAAGAGAACATGGATCAGCCGGACAATGTCCGCGCCATGGTGCTCTGGGGCCACGCGCCGAACTCGCAGACGCGTATGACCGAGATGAAGACGGCGATGGAAAAGCTCGACATGCTTGTCGTGATCGATCCATTCCCAACCGTCTCTGCGGTGCTGCATGACCGGACCGATGGCTGCTACCTGCTGCCGGCCGCGACGCAGTTCGAAACTTACGGCTCGGTGACAGCGTCCAACCGCTCGATCCAGTGGCGCGATAAGATCATGGACCCGCTCTTCGAGTCGAAGACGGACCACGAAATCATCGGCCTCTTCGCCAACAAGTTCGGCTTTGCTGACCGCTTCTTCCGCAACATCGAGATGGACGACGAGAACACGCCGAACATCGAAAGTGTCACGCGGGAGTTCAACGCGGGCATGTGGACGGTGGGCTACACCGGCCAGTCGCCAGAGCGGATCAAGATGCACATGGCCAACCAGCACACGTTCGACAAGACGACGCTGAAAGCTGTGGGCGGACCTGCAGACGGGGACTACTACGGTATGCCATGGCCATGCTGGGGCACTGCCGAGATGAAGCACCCGGGCACGCCAAACCTCTATGACATGTCGAAATCTGTCGCCGACGGTGGTCTCACCTTCCGCGCGCGTTTCGGCGTGGAGCGGGATGGCGACAACCTGCTGGCCGAAGGCGTCTACTCGGTGGGCTCGGAAATCCAGGATGGATATCCGGAATTCACCATGCAGATGCTGATGGACCTGGGTTGGGACGGTGACCTGACCGCGGACGAAAAAGCCGCGATCGACGCTGTGGCCGGTCCGAAGACCAACTGGAAAACCGACCTCTCGGGCGGGATCCAGCGGGTCGCCATCAAGCACGGCTGTGCTCCGTTCGGCAACGCAAAGGCGCGCGCCGTGGTCTGGACGTTCCCGGATCCGGTTCCGCTCCATCGCGAGCCGCTTTACACCAACCGCCGCGATCTTGTGGCCGACTATCCGACCTACGAGGACCGGAAGTTCTATCGTCTTCCCACGATGTACGCATCGATCCAGAAGAACGATTTCTCTAAGGACTATCCGATCATCCTTACCTCCGGTCGACTGGTCGAATACGAGGGTGGCGGTGACGAGACCCGCTCGAACCCCTGGCTTGCTGAGCTTCAGCAGGACATGTTCGTGGAGATCAACCCGCGTGATGCCAACAACCTTGGTATTCGTGACGGGGCCGATGTCTGGGTCGAAGGTCCCGAAGGTGGCAAGGTCAAAGTGATGGCCATGGTCACCGAGCGTGTCGGCGCAGGTGTCGCCTTCATGCCCTTCCACTTCGGCGGTCATTATCAGGGTGAGGACCAGCGGTCCAAGTATCCTGAGGGCGCCGATCCGTATGTGCTGGGTGAATCCACCAACACGGCACAGACCTACGGCTATGACTCAGTGACCCAGATGCAGGAGACGAAAGCCACTCTCTGCAAGATCTGGGCCGCGTAAAGGAGGAGAAAGAGAAAATGGCAGCAAGAGCTAAGTTTCTCTGCGACGCGGAACGATGCATTGAGTGCAACGCCTGCGTCACGGCCTGTAAGAACGAGCATGAGGTGCCGTGGGGCATCAACCGCCGTCGGGTTGTTACCATCAATGATGGTAAGCCCGGTGAACGGTCGATCTCCGTCGCCTGTATGCATTGTTCTGACGCGCCTTGTATGGCGGTGTGTCCCGTGGACTGCTTCTACCAGACCGAAGACGGTGTGGTGCTGCACTCCAAGGACCTCTGCATCGGTTGCGGTTACTGCTTCTACGCGTGCCCCTTCGGCGCGCCGCAGTATCCGCAGGCTGGCAACTTCGGTTCCCGCGGCAAGATGGACAAATGTACCTTCTGCGCCGGTGGTCCCGAAGAAACCCACTCCACGGCAGAGTTCGCCAAGTACGGACGCAACCGGGTTGCAGAAGGCAAACTGCCGATCTGTGCCGAGATGTGCTCCACTAAGGCGCTTCTGGCCGGTGACGGTGACGTCGTCTCGGGCATCTACCGCGAGCGTGTGGTGGCCCGTGGTTTCGGCTCCGGCGCATGGGGCTGGGGAACGGCCTACGACCAGAAAGATGGCTAAAGCTATCTGAACGACCTTGCAGCGCCCCGGCTTTTGGCCGGGGCGTCCTGCATCTAGGGGGTGAAAAAAGGTGGGGAATGGACGTGTCTGGTCAGACACGAACATCGATCTATTTTTTTTAGCAAAATAAAGGAAAAAGCGCGTGCTCCGGCACGGTCAGCACCTTGCCTCGTAGCGTCTGTTTTGATGTTATGTCGCACAACGAAAAGATGACTCTAGAGGGCAGCTTATGCCCCGTGAAAAGCCAACTGGGGAGACAGAAATGATCCTGCGTAGTCTACTTGTCCTGTTGATGTCCGTTTTCGTGGCGACATCCGCACTGGCCCAAGATGCCGAGCCGACAGAGCCAGCGCCAACTGACCGCTCTGCAACCGGCGGTGCACCGACGCTCGAAGATATTCTTGCGCGTCAACGTGGCGAGGAGGTCGATCTGTCTTACCGGCTGGATCAAACCGGTACCGCATCTGCAGGTATATCCGAACAGCTCGGAACGCTGGGCGGCGCGTCTGACAGCGATGTTTACCTGGCGCTACGTTATGGCACTGCTGACGTGACAGTCACGTCCCGATCACCGGCGGCCGGGGTTCTGATCCAGGACCGCGGCATGTGGTGGTGGCAGTTCCGCGAAGGGCCACTTCTGCAATACGGCGGCTGGTTGTTGCTTGGTACGCTAGGCGCACTGGTCCTTTTCTACCTGATCCGCGGAAAGATCCGCATCGATGGCGAGAAGACCGGGCGCACGATCGAACGGTTCGCCTCCATCGAACGCTTCTCGCACTGGTTGCTGGCTGGGTCGTTCATCATCCTCGGCATTACCGGGCTTATTTCGCTCTTCGGGCGTCTCTATCTGATCCCGGTGCTTGGCAAAGATAGCTACGCTGTGCTCGCTGGCGCGTCGAAATGGGTCCACAACAACATTTCCTGGGCGTTCATGCTTGCGATCGTCATGGTCACGATCCTTTGGATCAAGCACAACATCCCGAACAGGACCGACCTCAAGTGGATTGCGCAGGGTGGGGGGATCTTCAAAAAGGGCGTGCACCCGCCAGCCAAGAAGTTCAACGCCGGCCAGAAGGTGATCTTCTGGTCTGTGATCATCCTGGGTGGATCGATCTCCGTCTCCGGCCTGTCGCTTCTCTTCCCATTCGAACTGCCGATGTTCGCAGCCACCTTCGAGAAACTGAACGCAACTGGCTTGCCTCAGATGCTGGGCTTTGGTGTTCTTCCCGAACAACTCGCGCCGCATGAAGAGATGCAGTACGCGCAGCTTTGGCACTCGATCGTCGCCTTTATCATGATGGCGATCATCATTGCCCATATCTACATCGGCTCGGTCGGTATGGAGGGTGCCTATGACGCCATGGGCTCCGGTCAGGTCGAAGAGCAGTGGGCGAAAGAGCACCATTCACTTTGGGTCGAGGAGGTTAAGGCCAAAGAAGCGAGTGATGCCGGTAAAGGCGGCGCGGCGGCCACACCTGCGGAGTAGTCCCTAAATGTCCATACGCGCGCTGATTGCAGCCGTGACAATTGCGCTGCCGGGGATGTCCCCGGCAGGCGACTTTTACACTCTCAAGGGGCATGGCGGCCCCATTATGGGAATTGCCGTTGCGCCGTCCGGCGTGGTGGCTACGGCAAGCTTCGATAACGCTCTTGGCTATTGGCAAGACGGCGAGCCGCGCTGGCTCGACGGTCACGAGGCCGCGGTGAAAACAGTTGTCTTCGTTTCCGAGGCCATGATCGCCTCGGCAGGCGACGACTTTGCTGTGCGCGTCTGGGATGTCGCAACCGGCGAAGGGCGTGAACTTGGACGGCACAAGGGCAAGATTGTCAGCCTGGCTTCGGCACCCGACGGGTCTCTGGTCGCTGCGGCGAGTTGGGACGGTACAATCGGTCTATGGCCGGTCGATGGCGGTGAGCCTGTCTTTTTGTCCGGCCATGACGCCGGCGTGAACGACCTTGCGTTTGTGGAAGGGGGTACGACCCTGCTGTCGGCTTCCATCGACGGAACGATCCGGCGCTGGGATGTGGTCACCGGAACAGAGGACCGGGTGGTCCTGCGCCATGGTTTTGGCGTGAATAAGCTGGTGGTGGATGAAGACGCGGGATGGTTCGCCTACGGCTCGGTCGACGGTGTCACCAGGGTCGTGGATCTCGTCAGCGAGGACGAGATCATTGATCTGACACTCGGGCGCCGCCCAATCCTCGCGTTGGCGCTGAGCCGTTCGGGTGAACAGCTCGCGACCGGTGACGGCGAAGGGTATATCTCTGTCTTCAACACAGATAATTGGTCGGTCGCGACCGACTTTCTCGCGACGACACGCGGCCCGATCTGGGCATTGGCGTTTTCGGCCGATGGGGGCAACGTGCACGCCGGTGGTTTGGACGAGGCGATGTATTCGTGGCCCGCGGACCGCGCATCGGACAGCCCTCAGATGGATGTCGAGGGCAAACCGTTCCTGCAAGGCACCGAAATGGCCAGTAATGGCGAGCGGCAATTCAAGCGAAAATGCGCGATCTGCCACACGCTGACACCAGACGGAAAACGCAGGGCAGGGCCGTCCTTGCACGGGCTGTTTGGCCGCCCGGCTGGTACCGTTGAGGACTACGCCTATTCCGACGCGTTGATTGGGACAGGGATCGTCTGGGGCGATGACACGATTGACAAACTCTTCGATCTGGGACCGGATGTGTTTACCCCCGGATCGAAGATGCCAATGCAAAGGATCACGGAAACGCAGGACAGGCTGGATCTCATCGCCTATCTGCGGGACCACACGACACCAGTGGGAGGGGAGCAATGAAACCAATGGTACTGGCGTTTGCGGCGACAGCCGTAATTTCCGTCGGGGCGTATTTTGTGCTTGGAGAGGTGGGGCTCTCCAGTGCGGCGCAAGGATCCAACCCGTCAAGCGTTAGGCTGGACTAAGCGGCGCGCGGCGCAGGGCGCCGCAGCCGCCCGGACACACCAGCTGGGACGAGGCCAAAAGCCAGTTCAGAGGCTGAATAGCTCGGTGTAAGGAATGAAATTGACCGATGTGCCGGGGACTATGTCCTGGGCAGGGTCAGGCAGTTCCACAAGCCCGTCCGCCCAGCTCAGTCCGCTGATCCGGCCTGAGCCTTCGGATTTAAACACGTCCACCTCGCCAGTCTCCGTCCGACGCGCGCGCAGGAACTCGCGGCGACCGGCTTTCTTGGCTTTGCCGAAGGCAGCAGGAAGCGTCGTTGCGGTCGGTGTCAGCCAGCGCCCGCCCCCAAGAACAGAGACGGCGGGTCGGGCAAAGATCAGCGCGCAGACAAGGGCTGCAACCGGATTGCCCGGCAGGCCGAACACCGGTACGTTTTGCCACTGCCCGAGCGCAAGTGGCCGACCGGGTTTCAACGCGATCCGCCACGCGGCTAGGCTGCCTTCGTCCTGCAGAATTGCCGACATATGGTCCTCGTCACCCGCGGAGGCGCCACCGGAGGTCAGGATGATGTCGACCTCGTCGACGGCGCGGTCGAGGATCTTGCGCAAGGCGTCCCGATCATCGGGCGCATGGCCCAGATCGACCGGCTGCGCGTGCCATCCGGCCGCCAGTGCCAGAAGCATGGGACGGTTCGCATCATACGTCCGGCCCAGGTCCATGGTGCTGCCCGGGGCCGCAAGTTCGTCCCCTGTGGACAGAACTCCGATGCGCAGCGTCCGGTAGACGGATACCTCCGCCAACCCCGTTGCCGCGAGCAGTGCCAGGTCAGGCGCACGCAGGCGGTGGCCCGGTTCAAACAACTCCGTGCCGGCATCCACATCTTCCCCGGCGCGGCGGGTATTGGCGCCGGGCTTCAGGCCTGCGTCAAAGGCAATATGACCTTCGCCGAGGGTCACATCTTCTTCCAGAACCACGGTATCTACGCCGGGTGGGATGACTGCGCCGGTCAGAATGCGGATCGCCATGCCGTCTGGTACGCTGCCCTTAAACGGTGCGCCTGCCGCGGCGCGCCCGTTCACCAAAGGCAGGGTCTGGGCGCCGGATCCGATGGATGCATGCGAAAAGCCGTATCCATCAACGGCGGAATTTGGGGCGGGCGGATTCGCACGCGCGGCTTCCGGCGCGGCGGCCAGAACGCGACCCAGGGCGGTGTGGGACGGGATCACCTCGGTGCCGACAACGGGTGCAAGACTGTCGCGAAGCCGATCAAGCGCGTCGTCCACCGGCGTCCAGTTGACACCCGGGGGCAAGGCGAAGCAGTCATTCTTGAGACGCTTCGGCGGGGCGATATCAGGTGTAGCTGAAGGCGTGTCCGACAGGCCGGTTTCCGAAAGAATGAAATCGGCAATCCCCGAAGTATCGTCCAGGTTCAGTACGGGCACCGGCAGTCCGTCTGGCTGGGCATTGCTGGCCACTGCGCGCACGGTTCTGTCTTCGCGTGCCAGCAGGTCCTTTCCGGTCTCAGTGCGGTGCGCCTCCACCTTGGGGTGGTTATGGCGCTTGTAACCCTCAACAAGCACCAGATTGACCGGCGCCATCTTGGTGAGCAATTCCTCGAGTTCCGTCTCCGGCGCGCCGCGATGCTCATGCATCATCGCCCAGCGCTTGCGCGAGGCCAGAACGACTTCGACAGCGCCTGCCTCGCGGTGGCGATAGCTGTCCTTGCCGGGCTGATCGACATCCACATTGTGGTGCGCATGCTTCACAGTCGACACGGTGAAACCACGCCCACTGATCTCGGCGACGAGCCGTTCCATCAGGCCTGTCTTGCCGGAGTTCTTCCAGCCAACGACGCCAAAAACCTTCATGCCTGTTCTGCCTCCAGACGCGCGCGCGCGGCTTCCAGATCCTCGGGGGTGTTGACGTTGAAGAACGGGTCCGGGCCCGGTTCGTTGAACAAGGCCGTCGCGCAGCCATGCGTGTCGGTCCAGAGCACGACTTTCCGCAGACCGTCCCGAAGAGATCGGCGAAGATCGTCGCGCAACGCGACCGGCCAAAGACCGAAAGTCGGGTGGCGGCCCAAGCCACTTTTGCGCCCGGTGTCGGGCGAGGCCGCCAGAGCGATCGGATGGCCGGTTTCTTCGCGGGCAGCTTGCAGCCGCGCCACAAGGTCGGACGGAAAGAAAGGCGTATCGGCCGCAACGGTCACAATGGCGTCCGCGCCCGACTCGGCAGCCCAGTCAAGGCCCGCCAAGACCCCTGCGAGCGGCCCGGCATAGCCCTCGATACTGTCTGCAAGAACGGGCAGACCCCACTCTGCAAAGCGGTCAGGATCCCCATTGGCATTCAGCGCGAGAGGGGCGGCCTGTGAGGCGAGCCGGTCAACGACATGGCGCAAGATCGGTTTGCCGCCCAAATCGTGCAGACCCTTATCGCCGCCGCCCATGCGGGTGGCGAGGCCACCGGCCAAGATGACGCCCGGCACATTCATACACGTGCGCTCTTACGGCGGTGACGCGGGTCTTCCTCATCGGCCGCGGCAGGGTCCGCATCCCAGATCAACCGCTCTGACCCTGACAGACAAGTGAAACGCTTGCCCCGCATCCGCCCGATCAAAGTGAGCCCGACCTGCTGCGCGATCTCGACACCCCAGGCTGTAAAGCCCGAGCGCGACGCGAGGATGGGAATACCCATCAGAGCTGTTTTGATCACCATCTCGGAAGTCAGACGCCCGGTGGTATAAAGGATCTTGTCGTCGCCCGAGATACCCTCGGCCCGCATCCATCCAGCGATCTTGTCCACGGCATTGTGGCGGCCAACATCCTCCATGTAGACCAGTGGCCGGTCGCCCTCGCACAGCACCGTGCCGTGGATAGCGCCCGCTTCGAGATAGAGCGACGGCGTCCGGTTGATCTTGGCCGAAAGCGTATAAAGCCACGACGTTCTTAGCGTCGCCTCCGGCAGACGCACGTCCTCCAGGCCTTCCATGATGTCCCCGAAGACAGTGCCGACCGCGCAGCCCGAGGTGCGGGTCTTCTTCGACAGCTTTTCTTCGTAGTCGGTTTCGACCTCCGTTCGGACTACAACAACGTCGAGGTCGTCATCATACTCAACCCCGATCACGGTCTCGGCGTCCGACAACATCCCCTGATTGCGCAGGAAGCCGAGCGCCAGATACTCGGGATAGTCCCCGATTGTCATTGCGGTCACGATCTCACGGCTGTTGAGGAAGATCGTCAACGGCCGCTCCTCGACCACGTTGACGCGGCCGGAAGCGCCGGACTGGTCGATACCATCGACCGCGCGGGTCAGCCCCGCTCTCTCCGGGTCGGGTGCGATTATGTAGTCGCTGATCGGATCCGCTGTGCTCATGCTCCCCCCGCGCTGCGCATAGCTGACCGGGAAAGTCGGGTTTTCCCGTCGCTCGCCAATAGGGCCGCTGGCGCGCAAAGTGTCAAGCAAGCCGCGTGCAGAAGCTTTCAGCCTTAACAGGCTTGGCCTGCATCCCTACATTAACACCCAGGAGGTACCAAAATGGCTATTCCAATCGTCCCAATTGCCGGGGCCGTTCTCAAATACGGACCCTTGGCCGTGGCGGGCCTTGCCACGCTGGCCTATCTGCGCGCCCAACCGGGGCATGCCGACCAGCGGGCGGAAGACCTGCTCGACGAGGTAGGCGAGGGGATGCAGGCGTCCCGATCCCATGAAGGCCGCCAGATCAACTCGCGGGGCCGCTATCGCCGCGTGATCCGCGCCGGACGCACAGGGCCGGGCATCGAGTTGGACGCAAGCTTTCTCGGGCGGATCAGGGTGCGCCGCACGTGATGAAGCTGCTCAGTTCACCTGCGTCGCCCTTTGGCCGGAAGGTGCGGGCGTTGCTCGCCGAAACCGGGCATGCGGACCACGTCGCGTTGCAGGATGTGACCGCGGCTGCCATTGGCCCGGTGGATGATATCCTGATCGCGGCTAATCCTGCCGGCAAGCTGCCGACGCTTATTCGGCCTGATGGTCCCGCGCTCTACGACAGCCGCGTGATCTGCCGGTACCTGAATGATACTTTCGATCTGGGCATGTATCCTGATCACGGCAAGTTTGAAATGTTGACGCTCGAAGCGACCGCTGATGCGATTATGGATGCCGGTATCCAGATGGTCTATGAGCGCCGCTTGCGGCCCGACGAGATCGTTTTTGAAGAGTATCTAGAAGGACAGTGGCGCAAGATCACCCGAACACTGGATGCACTGGAAGCGCGTTGGATGAGTAACCTGTCCGGTCCGGTCGATATGAGTCACATCGCGCTGGGCTGCGCACTTGGCTATTTGGACTTCCGTTTAGACGCGCGAAACTGGCGAGAGGGCCGCCCGGCACTGGCCGCCTGGGCGGAAGCCTTTCTGGACCGTCCCGCTATGGTGGCCACAGCTCCAGAAGGCTGAGGCATTCGCCGCAACAATCTGTGTCTGTGATTCAGCTTGATCCCGGTCCGATTCCCTGAAATGACGTGCTCGTCGCGACGGTCCAGAGGGGGGAGCGGTGCGACAGAGCGCAATTCGGCTGCGGCATCTCGGCCGTTAGCGGCAACATTCAGGTGAATCCGCCTTTCAACGTCCACCTGCGACAAAACTGCGCTCCTATGTCCCCTCGACGGTCGGCCGACCGTGCCTATAACCACCTTTGAGTTGGGCCGTATTGTCTGCGGCCCTTCGGTATTTAGGCGCTATCCCGCGCCCCGAGAAGGAGAAACCACGTGTCCCACGCAGAAGATCACGAAGGTACACGAAGAGACTTTCTGTATTACGCGACGGCCGGGGCGGGTGCTGTGACAGCAGGCGCCGCGATCTGGCCGATGATCAACCAGATGAACCCGTCCGCGGATGTTCAGGCGTTGTCCTCGATACAGGTCGACATCAGCGGAGTTGCGGAAGGTACGCAAATCTCAGTGATGTTCCTCGGAAAGCCCGTGTTTATCCGGCGTCGTACCGCCGCTGAAGTTGAAGACGCACGCGCGGTGAGCATCGACGATTTGCCGGATCAATCTGCGCGTAACGCAAACGACGAAGCAGCCGACGCCCTGGACGAAAACCGCTCTTTTGGTGAGAACGGTGAATGGCTGATCATGCAGGGTGTGTGCACACACCTTGGTTGTGTGCCTCTGGGCGACGGCGCCGGCGATTTCGGTGGTTGGTTCTGCCCCTGCCACGGCTCGCACTACGATACCTCCGGCCGCATCCGTCGCGGTCCGGCGCCCGAGAACCTGCCTGTTCCAGCGGTAGCGTTCCTCGACGACACAACAATCCAACTCGGTTAAGGGAGAAGAAATTAATGTCTGGCATCCCGCACGACCATTACGAACCGAAAACCGGCGGCGAGAAGTGGCTTCACTCTCGTTTGCCTGTTGTCGGGCTCATCTACGACACCATCATGATCCCCACGCCCAAGAACCTGAACTGGATGTGGATCTGGGGCATCGTGTTGATGTTCTGCCTTATTTTGCAGATCGTGACCGGCATCATTCTGGTGATGCACTACACCCCGCACGTGGACATGGCCTTTGCCTCCGTTGAGCACATCATGCGCAACGTGAATGGCGGTTACATGATGCGGTATCTGCACATGAATGGCGCGTCGCTGTTCTTCGTGGCGGTGTACCTGCACATCTTCCGTGGTCTCTATTATGGCTCCTACAAAGCGCCGCGCGAGATCACCTGGATCATCGGCATGCTGATTTACCTGCTGATGATGGGAACAGCGTTCATGGGCTACGTGCTGCCCTGGGGTCAGATGTCCTTCTGGGGTGCAACCGTGATCACCGGCCTGTTTGGCGCGATCCCGTTCGTGGGCGACGCGCTGCAGACCTGGCTGCTGGGCGGACCGGCTGTGGACAATGCCACACTGAACCGCTTCTTCTCGCTGCACTATTTGCTGCCCTTCGTGATCCTTGGCCTTGCCATCGTGCACGTCTGGGCCTTCCACACCACGGGCAACAACAACCCGACCGGTGTTGAAGTGCGCCGCACATCGAAAGAGGAAGCCGCGCGCGACACGCTGCCGTTCTGGCCTTACTTCGTGATCAAGGACCTGTTCGCGCTGGCCGTGATCATGGTGGTGTTCTTCGCGGTGGTGGGCTTCATGCCGAACTACCTCGGCCACCCGGACAACTACGTCGAAGCGAACGCTCTGGTGACACCGTCGCACATCGTGCCCGAATGGTACTTCCTGCCGTTCTACGCGATCCTGCGCGCGTTCACGCCTGACGTTTGGATCGTCATGTTCGCCAGCTGGATCACCGGCGGCATCATCGACGCGGCCTTCTTCGGCGTGCTGGCGATGTTCGGCGCGATCGCGGTGATGGCTGTCGTGCCGTGGCTCGACACCTCCACCGTCCGCTCCGGCCGCTATCGCCCGATGTTCAAGTGGTGGTTCTGGCTCTTCATCGTGAACTTCGTGGTTCTGACCTGGGTCGGCGCTATGCCAGCGGAAGGCATCTACCCGATCATCGCGTTGATCGGCTCGGCCTACTGGTTTGCCTACTTCCTCGTGATCCTCCCGCTTCTGGGTGTGATCGAGAAGCCGACCGCACAGCCTGCGACCATCGAAGACGACTTCAAAGCCCACTACGGCAAGGCGTCTGACGCCGACGGTTCGGCGACAGCGCCGACACCGGCCGAGTAACCGGGCGAGAGAGAGGATCAAACAATGATCAAGAAACTCGCAATCGCAGTCATGGCGCTCGCCCTGTCCGGGGGAGCCGCTATGGCAGCCGGGAAAGCGGGCAAAGTCTACGACTACGACTTCTCGTTTGAAGGGCCGTTCGGTACCTTCGACACGATGCAGCTTCAGCGTGGCCTTCAGGTCTACACGGAAGTCTGCGCAGCCTGTCATGGCCTGCGTTACGTTCCCTTCCGCACCCTGTCCGATGAAGGTGGCCCGATGCTGCCAGAGGATCAGATGCGGGCGTACGCAGCGTTCTATGAAGTCTTCGATCCCACGATCGACGATTTCCGGACCGCGGAGCCGACTGACCACTTTCCGCTCTCGGCACTCGAAAACGCACCTGACCTGAGCATGATGGCGAAGGCACGCGCAGGGTTCAGCGGACCATACGGCACCGGCCTGAGCCAGCTCGTCAACGGGATGGGCGGACCGGAGTACATCGCGTCTCTTCTGGCTGGCTACACCGGCGAGGAGAAGGAAGAAGCGGGCACGATTCTCTATGAGAATACCGCGTTCCCCGGTGGCTGGATCTCCATGGCACCGCCGCTCTGGGGCGATGATGTGGAGTTCGCGGACGGCGCACCGACCGATCTCGAGTCGATCTCTAAGGACGTGTCGGCCTTCCTTATGTGGACGGCAGAGCCGAAGCTGAACGCGCGTAAGGAAGTTGGCTTCACCGCCGTCATGTTCCTGATCGTGCTTTCGGTGCTGCTCTACCTGACCAACAAGCGCCTTTGGGCGCCGATCAAGGCACGCGTCAAGGGCCAGCCGGCCGAATAAGTCCGGCACCTTGAAGACGATAGGCGCGCCCCGGCACTGACGGGGCGCGTTTTCGTTTTCAGCGTACGTCCAGCGCGTGTGTCGGTCTTGAGCGATTTTTAGAACGAAGAAGCCTTGAGCCGGTTGGGTCAGGCCGATAGACCAAAGCGCGCACCGTTCGGGAGTTCCCATGTCGATCAACAGTTTTGGCCATTTGTTTCGCGTGACCACGTGGGGGGAAAGTCATGGGCCCGCGCTCGGCGCCACCGTGGATGGATGCCCGCCGGGTGTCCCGGTGAGCGCCGAGGATCTGCAGGTTTGGCTGGACCGGCGCAAACCGGGACAGAACAAGTACACGACGCAGCGGCGCGAGCCCGACGCAGTGGAAGTTCTGTCGGGCGTGTTCGAAGGCGTCAGTACCGGTACGCCTATACAGTTGATGATCCGCAATACCGATCAGCGCTCAAAAGACTACGGTGACATCGCCGAGAAGTTCCGCCCGGGCCATGCCGACATCACCTATTGGCAGAAGTACGGGGTGCGGGACTACCGTGGTGGCGGGCGATCCAGCGCGAGGGAGACAGCCGCGCGCGTCGCGGCGGGTGGTGTCGCTCGCGCAGCGCTGGATAGCCTCGTTCCTGGTATCAAGATCACGGGATATATGACCCAGATGGGGCCGCACGGGATCGACCGGGCGCGGTTCGACTGGGCGCAGATTGAGCAAAATCCGTTCTGGACCCCTGACGCGCAGGCGGCAGAGGACTGGGCGGGATATCTCGATGCTCTGCGCAAGTCCGGTAGCTCCGTTGGGGCTGTAATCGAGGTGGCCGCTCGCGGCGTTCCCGCCGGACTGGGCGCGCCGGTGTATGGCAAGCTGGATACCGATCTTGCAGCCGCGATGATGTCCATCAATGCAGTTAAGGGCGTCGAGATCGGGGAGGGGATGGCGGCCGCGGCGCTGACCGGGGAAGCCAATGCCGACGAGATTTCGATGGGCCCCGATGGCCCTGTCTACAGCTCAAACCATGCCGGCGGTATCTTGGGCGGGATCTCGACGGGGCAGGACGTGGTGGTGCGCTTTGCCGTCAAACCAACCTCCTCCATCCTGACCACGCGCAAGACGATCAGCAAATCCGGTGAAGACACCGAGATCATCACCAAGGGGCGCCATGATCCTTGCGTGGGCATTCGCGCCGTGCCAGTCGGCGAGGCGATGATGGCCTGTGTTCTTCTGGATCACCTGTTGCTTCATCGTGGTCAGGTCGGTGATGGACCGCGTGGCAACATCGGCTAGGGCTCTCGGCCTGTGGCAGGAAGGCCGCAATCGAAATACTTGAGGCTCCGGCGTTGCTTTATTGACTCAAGTCAAGGCGATTTTTTGCAGTTGCAGCATTGATAGCTCCAAGCATTATCGAGAGGGGTTTCGATGTTTGGATCGGTGGAAGAAATTGCTGTCCGCAGGCTTTTGTCCGACAGTGGTTGGGCGCGCTTGCCGCAGGCCTGTCTTGAAGACCTGTTAAGCATTGGGTCGGTTGTGCAACTCGCGCAGGATGCACCACTGCAAGGGCATGTCGCCATTGTCCTGCAAGGGGTCATGGGGGCGTTTCGCGGACGCGATCTGTCAGACGCGGCTGTCACTGCGCTCTATTTCCCATTCGATCTGATTGATCTTGAAGAGCTGCCCAATGACGGTGAGGATTTACTGGCTGCGTTGCGTCCCGCGCAGGTTCTGCAATTCCCGGCCTCTGGCTTTCACGCGGCGGTGCGCAAACATCCGGCGCTGGCGCATGAGGTGACAACGCGTTTGAAACGGCAGTGCCATGATCTACGGGAACATGTCGCGGAACTGACCGGTAAAACGCCGGAGCACAGGCTCGCCGCTTTCCTTGTCTGGGTCGCGGAAATGTCCGTGACCGACGGCGACCGGATGAGTTTCGAGTTGCCGATGCGCCGGTACGATATGGCACGGTACCTTGGTATGCAGCCGGAGACTCTCAGTCGCAAGATCAAGGGGCTTGTGGATACCGGAGCGATCTCTCTGCGCTCGCCAAGCCGCCTTGTCATCGAAGACCGTACGGCCCTGCTAACCGTCGCCGGTACCGCGCGCCGCGCCGCCTGATCCGGTTGCCTCTGACGCCCCATGCGCTAGGGTCTGGCGCCGGGGAGGATGAGGATGACACCGCTTTCAGGATTGAAGGTCGTCGATATGGCGCGAGTGCTGGCAGGGCCATGGATCGGCCAGGCTTTGGCGGATCTTGGGGCGGAGGTTGTCAAAATCGAAAGCCCCAACGGCGATGACACACGGCACTGGGGGCCTCCGTTCATTGAGCGCGACGGCGACCGGACAGCCGCCTATTTCTATGCCGCCAACCGCGGAAAGCGCAGCGTGGTGGCGGATTTCCGAAGCGAAGAAGGGCAGAAGATCGTGCGCGATCTGGTGGCGGATGCCGATATCCTGATCGAGAATTTCAAGGTTGGGGGTCTGGCAAAATATGGTCTCGACTATCCTGCATTAAGCGCGCTCAACCCGCGTCTGATCTATTGCTCCGTCACCGGGTTTGGACAGGACGGCCCCTATGCCAGCCGGGCGGGCTATGACTTTCTGCTGCAAGGCATGTCCGGGTTGATGTCGATCACCGGTGAGCCTGACGGGATGCCGCAAAAATACGGTGTTGCGGTGACCGATATTGTGACCGGACTCTACGGCACGATCGGCATTCTGGCGGCGGTCGAACAGCGCCACCGCACAGGGCGGGGACAGCATCTGGATATGTCATTGCTAGACTGCGCAACGGCCCTGCTGGCCAATCAGGCCATGAACTACTTCGCCACGGGGGAGGCTCCGGGGCGTCATGGTAACGCGCATATGAATATCGTGCCCTATCAGGTGTTCGAGACGGCTGATGGGCATGTGATCATTACCGCTGGGAATGATGGTCAGTACGCGCGGCTCTGCGCGGTGCTGGGCATCGAGGTTACTCCGGAATACGCGACGAACCAGCAGCGGGTGGAGGCACGCGATGTGCTGGTACCGCAGCTTGCAGCGTTGATCCGAGCCTGGCCGTCCGCAGACTTGTTGGCGAAGCTGGAAGCGGCGACAGTGCCCGCTGGTCCAATCAATTCGATCGATCAGGTGTTTGACAATCCCCAGATCAAGGCGCGCGGGATGAAGATCATGCCCGAGGGCGTCGACGGCATTCGTGGCCCATGGAAGTTTTCAGACGCCGAGCTGGCGTCAGACAAAACGGCCCCGGTTCTTCCGAAATCGCAGAGTTAGCGTTCGCCCTTCTCCGGGGTAAGGTCATAGGCCGCCGCCAAGTCCCAGACGTGATCGGGAACCATTGCGCGCATCCTCTTGGGCTTCTCGCGGCGCAGATGCAGGATGGTTTCAACCGCTTTCATCTCCACCCGCGCGCGGGCAAATTCCAGTCCTTTAGGACCGACTTTGGGCATCAGCCATCCAACAATCCCACGCGCCCAGTCGGGCATTTTGCGCAGTGGCAACCCGCCAGCCGCGCGTTTGGTGTTCTCGGCAAACCCTTTCACGGAGCCTGCGCGTTTTCCCGAACTTCCCGGGGCGGAGAGTGTCACTTCGCTGGCGATCCGGTCCAGCAGCTCCTGTCCGCGCGCGTTGCGCACCACCAGCCATTGCGCACCTTCTCCGGCCATGTAACCCACAGTGATGTCGGCAAGCGCATTGGTATAATCCACGCAAGTTCGGCAGGTCAGCGGGAAGAAGTCGCGTGGCAGATCTGACAGAGGGAGCTTCAGGAACGGAACTTCCTGCATCCGCCCGTCATCGAACCGCATCTCCACATGATAATCGGCGCGGAATTCCAGATACGACACGGTGTCGGGCGCATCGGTCAGCCGCGACAGGAAGTGATGGAAGTTCTCGGTGGTCGTATTGTCGGAACAGGGCGTGCCGATCACATATAACCGGTCAAGCCCGAGCTCGTCCTCGATCGCGCGCAAGGCATAGACCTGACAAGGAATGCCAATAACGGCGATGCGCCGATGTCCGGCGGCTTGCGCGGGCTCCAGCGCAGCAAGCAGCGGCGCGTAGCCCATGCGCATCCCGCGCACCTCCGCCATGCGTGCGGGGTCGGTGACGATCACCGGGCGCGGACGCCAGCGGTCCCCGGGATCGGGCCCAATGCACAAGACCGCATCTACTGCCCCATCCTCGAGCAGTTTCTGCGCGAGCCGTGTTGTGATCCCGGTCCATTGTGCACCCGGTGCGGGCGGGGTCAGCGCGGCGCGGTACATTGATTGGTAAGGGCCGAAGAAACGCTCGTCACCTTTCGCGTGGTCACGCGCGCGCCCATGTACACGGGCCTCCATGGTCGGGTAGTCAGGTTGGATAAACTGGCAGGCAATCCCACAGGCCCCGGCGCGCGACGTGCGGGACAACCCGCAATCCGTGCACATATTGCGTTGTGCTGCCGGCTGTGAGGAGGGAGCAATCAAGCCGGCATCAGAGGATTGGTCGAGCATCCGGGCTCCTGTGGTCTGTAACCCCAGCCTGCCTCGTTGATCTCAATATGTCAAGTTAAGTTGACACTTCAGGTGTCGCCGTTTTCTGGCACATAGTTCGGAAGGCTGTGGAACGCCGCGCGCAGGGCATCGCCCCACTTGCCCGAAATCTCGTCGTAATACGGGTTTCCACGCTCAATCCGGGCAGCATAACCCAGTTCAAGAGTGTCTTCCTCGATCACTTGCAAATCGATTGGCAAATCAACGGACAGGTTTGCCTTGATGGTCGAATCGAAGCTCAGCAGCAGCAGCTTGATTGCATCATTGAAGGGTAAGTCGGGCTCAAAGCCACGCAGGATGATCGGCCGTCCGTATTTCGTTTCCCCAATCTGGAAGAACGGTGTGTCAGTGCTGGCTTCCACGAAATTTCCTTCGGGATAAATCATGAACAGCCGCGGTTCGCTCCCTGCAATCTGCCCGCCCACGATCAAAGTGGCATTGAAGGCACTGTCTGCGCGCGCGCCAGTATCGGCGTTTTCCTGAATGACCTCGCGAAGCGTTTGCCCGACAAGCCGCGCCACCTGGAACATCGATGGAGCCTCGAACACAGACGGGCTGCGGTCGCTCGGCGCTTTCATGCGCTCGTCAAGCAGGCTGATTACAGCCTGTGTGGTGGCCAGGTTGCCGGCCGTCATAACCGTGATGGCCCGCTCGCCCGGTTTCTCCCAGGAGTACATCTTGCGGAAGGTCGAGATGTTATCCACACCCGCATTTGTGCGGGTATCCGACATCATCAGAAGCCCGCGGTTGAGCTTCATCCCAACGCAATAGGTCATCTGCTCCTTCGTCCCTCTTCTTCAGGTGCCGCCAGCTATCCTGCCGGGCTTTGCACTTGTCTCTGTGTCTGCGCTTGCACTTGCAATGTGACTTTCAATTCCTCGTTCGCCGTGCCGTGGCGCATCCCCGACACCGGGGCGGCGTCGGTATAGTCCAGGCCCGTTGCCACCCGGACATAGCGCGCATCCGGCGACTGCCCATTGGAGATATCGAAGCCCACCCAACCCAAACCATCGACATGGGCTTCGGCCCAGGCATGGGTCGCGTCCTGTTCGACACGATCTTCCATGAAGAGATAGCCAGACACGTAGCGTGCCGGCACTCCCAGTGCGCGCGCGGCGGAGACAAAAATATGCGCGTGGTCCTGGCATACGCCATGCCCGCTGTTGATTGCTTCTTCGGCGCTCGTTCCGGGATCTGTCTCCCCCGGCGTGTAATCGACATGTTCGAGTATGTGTGCCGACAGGCGATGGAGTTGGTCGAGGACTGAGCCGTCGGTCTCGAAGCTCTTGAGCAAGCGACGCACTGCCGGTCCATCACGTGTCAGTTCGGTAGATCTCAGGAACATCCAAAGCGGCATAAACCCGCTTTGTTGCCCAATCACACCGTGGGTGTCGCTCACCTCAACCTCGCCTTCACAGTGAATAATGATGTCGGTTGCGCCGTCATCAAAGCTCACCAGATTGACATGGTTCATATGGGCGTCTTCGAACTCGACCTGCGCTGTTGCGCCCTCGAGGGACACGTTCCACGACAAGACATTCTGGAAGCTGCGGCTTTTGGGTGTTTTGCGAATTTGCTGCAAAGCATAGGGCACGGGTTCGTCGTAATGATACGACGTGCGATGCGTTATCTTCAGGTGCCTCGTTTCAGCCATAGAACCGGTAATCCTGCTCGATTTGTTGTCCCAGCATGCCATTAAAACGCAGGAAGTCCTGCAAAAACTCGTGCAGCCCCCCGTCGAACACCATCTGGATCGTGCTGGCGCGCATACGCGTGCAGACCGCTTCAGCGGTGTCATGGCATGGCAAATGAGTGCCGTACTGCTCGCGCAGGTAGCCCAGATTGTCGCCAATCTTGCCTGCACAGAAGGCCAAAGATCGCGGCAAGCGCCCGTCCAGAATCAAAAACTCCGCGATCTCTGAGGGCCCGATATCGGGGCCATACGTGTGCCGGTAGGCGCTTTCGGCAGATACGGAGCGTAAGATCGTCTCCCACTGCACGTTGTCCAATGATGTGCCCACGAAATGCGCCGATGGCAGCAGGACATAGTACTTCACATCCAGAATGCGGGCCGTATTGTCCGCGCGCTCGATAAAGGTCCCGATCCGTGCGAAGTCGTAGATGTCATTCCGCAGCATAGTCCCATGCAATGCGCCGCGCACAAACGCTGACCGTTGGCGAATTGTGCCGAGCACGTGCGGCAGATCGCGATCCGGAACCTTCCGTGCGAGCGCGTCCTTCAAAACAAGGTAGCACTCATTTACGGCTTCCCATACTTCACGGGTTAGCGCGGTGCGGACCATTCTGGCATTGTCTCGAGCTGCGGTGATAACTGACAAAACGGACGATGGGTTGTCGCGATCCCGCAGCAAGAAATCGACAACGTCTGGTCCATAATGCGCATCGTACTTTGCGTCGAACGCTGGCCGTGCGCCAGACGTCGCCAGAATCGATGTCCACTCGTTGTTTCCCGCGCCGCTCTTGGTCAAAGCGATACGATGGCCGGCATCGATAAGGCGCGCGGTGTTTTCCGAGCGCTCCAGATATCGGAACATCCAAAACAGGCCACCAGCAGTTTTTCCCAGCATACTCAGTCCTCCAGCACCCAGGTGTCCTTGGTGCCGCCTCCCTGGCTGGAGTTCACCACGAGCGAGCCTTTTTTCAGCGCCACGCGCGTCAGGCCGCCAGGCGTGATGTGGATCTTTCGAGGAGAGACAAGCACGAAGGGCCGCAGGTCCACGTGACGCGGGGCGAGCCCGGCCTTGGTGAAGATCGGTACGGTCGACAGGCTTAGCGTGGGTTGGGCAATGTAATTGTCTGGCTTCGAGATCAATTTTGCACGAAAGGCGGCGATCTCCTTCTTGCTTGCGGCAGGTCCGACCAGCATGCCGTAGCCGCCCGATCCATGCACTTCCTTGACCACGAGGTCCGAGAGATTGTCGAGCACATAGGCCAGCGCATCGGCTTCGTTGCAGCGCCAGGTCGGGACGTTCTTCAGGATCGCGGATTCGCCTGTATAAAACTCGACGATCTCGGGCATGTAAGAGTAGATCGCCTTGTCATCGGCAATGCCCGTGCCAGGTGCATTTGCGATCGTGATGCCGCCGGCGCGATAGACATCCAGTATGCCAGGCACGCCCAGAAGACTGTCCGGGTTGAAATTCAGCGGATCGAGGAAGTCGTCATCTACACGGCGATACAGCACATCGATCGGCGTATAGCCTTGCGTCGTCCGCATCGCGACGCGTCCATCCACAACCCGAAGGTCGTGACCTTCCACAAGCTCGGCCCCCATCTGGTCGGCCAGAAAGGCGTGCTCGTAATAGGCGGAGTTGTGAATGCCCGGGGTCAGTACGCCGACAACCGGCCTGCCTGTACAGGCCGGCGGCATACAGTCCGACAGCGACCTTCGGAGGTTCTGCGGGTAGTCACTGACAGACCGCACGCGGTTTGCGCTGAATAACTCCGGGAACATCTGGAGCATCGTCTCGCGGTTCTCCAGCATGTAAGACACACCCGAAGGTGTGCGCGCGTTGTCTTCGAGAACATAGAATTCGTCTTCGCCCGTGCGCACCAGGTCTGTCCCAACGATATGGGTATAAACGCCACCGGGTGGCGACACGCCGATCATTTTCGGCAGGAAAGCCTCGTTTCTGGCAATCATCTCCGCCGGGACGCGGCCCGCACGGATGATCTCCTGTCGGTGGTAGATGTCATGAAGAAACGCGTTGAGTGCACGGACGCGCTGTTCGATCCCGCGCTCCAGTTTGGTCCATTCACGTGCGGAGATGATCCTTGGTACAATATCAAAAGGGATCAGGCGCTCATTGGCTTCTTCGAGCCCGTAGACATTGAAGGTGATGCCGGTCAGGCGGAAGACGTCTTCCGCCTCACGGGCTTTCTTGCGGAGGCGTGTCGGGTCTTCGGCGTCAAACCAAGTCCCAAAGCCCTTGTAGGGGCCGCGCGGCGCTTCGGCGCCTCTGCCCATCATTTCATCGAAAAGGTCTTTGTCTCCCATGCTCCGACGCTAACGGCTTTTGAAGAGACTGCAACCGTCTGTCGTGCCCGGTCCGAAGGGGACTCGAGGCCAGACAGGCGCGCCTAAAGATTTAGCGCCTTGCCTAAAAAACGCGCGCTGTCGGGAGGTCGTGTGGGAAACGAAATTGCGCGCTATCCCTCAATGGCTTAGGCACATGCCATGAATGATCCATTGCCCATCAGTGAGGTAAAGGCGATTGCGCCCAATCTCAAGCGCCGCCTGTCTGGGGTGACCTCCACGATTGTCCGACTTGTGCCCTTGCAAGCGCAGACCTTTCCCATTCGCGCAACAGGTCCGGGTCTGCCGCAAGATGTACCCTATATTCCGTTGGCGCGGTGTTTCACGCTTCCCCGCAACCGATGGCGGGTCTGGCATGCCAGACGGAATACCGAGATGGCGCTGGGGCTCATTCTGCGCAGCCTGTTCCGCCGCAAACTGAAGCTTCTTTTCACTTCGGCTGCACAGCGAGAGCACACCGGGTTCACCAAGTCCCTGATTGCGCGCATGGACGGGTTGATCGCGACCACGGGCAAGGCCGCGTCCTATCTCGAACATCCATCCACCGTGATTATGCATGGGGTCGACACCGAGGTCTTTGCGCCTGCGCAGGACCAACGCGCGCTCAAGGCGGAACTGGGGTTCGGGCCCGGCCCACTCATTGGATGTTTCGGTCGTATTCGCCACCAGAAAGGCACCGATGTTTTGGTCGATGCATTGTGCGGTCTGTTGCCAACGCATCCCGCGGCGGAAGCTGTGATCCTTGGGCGGGCAGTGCCAAAGGAGCAAGCCTTTCTGGACGATTTGAAAGCGAAGTTGGCTGAAGCAGGTCTGTCGGACCGGGTCCACTTCAAAGGCGAAGTCGCGTGGGAGCAGGTTGTGACCCACTACCGCGCGCTCGATCTTTATATCGCTCCGCAGAGGTGGGAGGGGTTTGGCCTGACGCCGCTTGAATCCATGGCCAGCGGCGTTCCTGTACTCGCAACGCCCGCCGGCGCATTCAACGAGATCATTGCGCCCGGCGTCACCGGAGAGATTTTGCCGATTGGTGACGTGGGGGCGTTGGCAGAGGCCATGGCGCGCTGGCTTGAAGATCCCGAACGCTTGGCGGCGGCGCGCCCGGCCTGCCGCGCCCATGTTGTCGACAACTTCCGGATCGAGGGGGAAGCGGCGCGGATCATCGAGGTCTACGAGAGACTCTTGGGTGACACCTGACCGCCGCGACGCAGCGCCTCTTTCCACGGCGCGCGCCTTGCGTTATGGACCGCTCCGTTAATCCTGAGGAGACCCGAAAATGGGCTACAGAGTCGTCGTCGCCGGCGCCACGGGCAATGTGGGCCGCGAAATGCTGAACATCCTGGCTGAACGCCAGTTCCCCGTCGATGAAATCGCCGCTCTGGCGAGCCGTCGCTCGCTGGGCACCGAGGTGAGCTTTGGCGACACAACTCTCAAAACCCAGGATCTGGATACCTTCGACTTCACCGGTTGGGACATGGCGCTCTTTGCCATTGGCTCGACCGCGACCAAGCAGTACGCGCCCAAGGCCGCGAAAGCAGGCTGCGTGGTGATCGATAACTCCTCGCTCTACCGCTACGACCCGGAGATTCCTCTGGTCGTGCCGGAAGTGAACCCGGACGCTGTCGAGCAATACGCCAAGAAGAACATCATCGCGAACCCGAACTGCTCGACCGCGCAGATGGTCGTGGCGCTCAAGCCGCTGCATGACCGCGCCAAGATCAAGCGCGTCGTTGTTTCGACCTATCAGTCTGTTTCGGGCGCGGGGAAAGAAGGGATGGATGAGCTTTGGGACCAGACCAAGGCTGTCTACAACCCGACCGATGATCTGAAAGTGAACAAGTTTCAGAAGCAGATCGCGTTCAACGTGATTCCGCATATCGACGTGTTCATGGAAGACGGGTCCACCAAGGAAGAGTGGAAAATGGTCGCCGAGACCAAGAAGATTGTCGATCCGTCGATCAAGGTGACGGCAACCTGCGTGCGCGTTCCGGTTTTTGTAGGACACTCGGAGTCGATCAACATCGAGTTCGAAGACTTCATCGACGAGGATGAGGTCCGCGACATCCTGCGGGAAGCTCCGGGTATTATGGTCGTCGATAAGCGCGAAGATGGAGGCTACACCACGCCGATCGAATGTGTCGGAGATTTCGCGACTTTCATCAGTCGGATCCGTCAGGACAGCACGATTGATAATGGGATCAACCTGTGGTGCGTGTCCGATAACCTGCGCAAAGGCGCGGCGCTGAACGCGGTGCAGATTGCCGAGACGCTTGGAAACCGGGTACTGAAAAAGGCCTGAGTGTTTGGCTCAGAGGGCCGGTCTCCGCGACCGGCCCCGCGCAGGATAGCGTGTCAGAACCGTTCCGCACGCAACACTTCGCAGTCCCCGATCGTAACCACGCCGATGTGGTTTTCAACGACCTTGAACGCAGCGTCCAGAAGCGCGTCCAGCCGCTCCGGGCGGATGATGCAAACGACCTGGACCATTCCGCCTGCACGGCTAACCTGACCCTCGCGGCTCCACTTTCCGGAACGCCCGGATCCGCCCAAGACTGGCAGGATTGAAAACCCCGTCACGCCTGCGCTGATTAAAGCATCGCTCAGGCGACGTTCCATCGGGGCTTCAATGATGATGGCCACACGCTTGGCCTTGTGCGTTTCCATAGATTCAGCCTCCGGTCAGGGCGGACGCCACGGCAACATAGATCGGAATGCCGAGCGTCAGGTTGAAAGGGAATGTGACCCCAAGCGACAGAGTCAGATAAATGGACGGGTTCGCCTCGGGCAAAGCCACGCGCATAGCAGCCGGGACGGCGATATAGGACGCGGACGCCGCAAGCGTTGTCATCAGTACCACGCCGCCTGTCGACAGGCCCAGAAGCAGCCCCGTCACCAGTCCGAAACTGCCCCCGAGCAGTGGCATCAGAAGTCCGAACATGAACACAGGCGCAGTCATCACGCCGCGGGCTTGCCGTAGTCCACGACCTGCGACCAGTCCCATGTCCAGCAGGAACAGGCAGAGTACGCCCTGAAACGGCGAGATGATGAAACTGGAGATCTGTGCAAGGCCATCCTCCCCGGTGATCCATCCGATTGCAAAAGAGCCCACCAGAAGCACAATGGAGCCGTTGAGCAGGATCTCGCGCCAAAGCTCCGCATCCATGCGACCGGATCCGCCTGTGGTGCGGCTGACAAGGAAAAGCGCCGCCACGATTGCAGGCGCTTCCATGACCGCAGCGACAGCGACCATGTATCCCTCGGATGCAATGCCCTGTGAATTGAGAACTGAGGTGGCGGCAACGAATGTAACAATGGAGATCGAGCCATAGTGCGCAGCGACCGCAGCCGCATCCAGCGTGCTGAGCTTGGTCATCACCCTGAGCAGGCCAAATGCGACAAAGGGGATCGCGAAAGACAGTACTGCGCCTGCAAGAAGCGCGCCGATCAAGGCAGCGTCAAGACCGTTGGCCGCAACTGCCGCCCCGCCTTTGAAACCGATGGCAAAGAGCAGGTAGATTGACATGCCCTTTGCGACAGCTTCAGGCACCGTCAGCTCGGATCGGGCCAGCGAGGCTGCAAGCCCGAGGGCGAAGCTCAGGATGATCGGCGAGCCAAGGTTCGCTGCCGCAAGCGCCAGAATGCCGTCCATTCACGGAACTCCTGTCAGAAATTCCCGATGGGTATAGGGATGTCACAGGACCTTGGCCAGCGCTGGCCTTGCCGAGCGGAGTAAAAAACTCTGTCTTCTCGCCTACGCTGCAAAACCTGCTTGTTCCAAAGGTGTAGATAGGGACGGTTTGCCAAAAATCCGTTGCATAAAAACCTTATCAGGAAACGCGGTGTTCAGGTTGCTACTTCACGATGAGACTCGTGGGTAAAGTTGAGATGAGGGTGCAATGCGACAGGCAAAAGCTGCGCAGCAGTGGTACACGTGCGGGCGGGATCACGTATACGTTCTCCAACCGAGCGAACCGATCGTGCTCGATCAGGATCGCGTGGTGGAGTTGTTCGTAGATCTCGGCGAACTCGGCGCACAACAAACCGTGTCGGCGACGCTGGATGATATTCGCGGTCGGGTCGACCAGATGTCAGGCGAGTATGCAAAGGGAACCTGGCGCGGTCTTATTGATCTTGCGACAGAAGTTTCTGCGCTTTCAGGCTCTATCGGTTTCGTATCCTGTCAGTTGGCGGCAGACGCAACGATTGCGTGTGCCACCGCCCAGAGAGCAAATGATATTCCGGCGCTTGTGGCTCGTCTGAGCCGGATCTGTGCGGTTCCCGGGCCTGCCAATTGGGGTATGCAAGGACTATCAGGCTAGCTGCGGAACGTACCGGGCCTTGCGGGCGATCAAGCTTCCCGTAAATTGTGGAGCATTCCAGAGCCGGAGCTGCCATGTCCTCGACTGCCCTTACCTTCGCCGCGTCCACAGCTGACGCGATTCCGGTCCACGTACTGGCGGAGGACGCGCTTGAGGCATGGTTAGACACCGCGCCAGCCGCGTGGCGGACTTTGATTAAGATGCAAGGCTTTGCTGCAAAGCTTGGGCAATCGCTCTTGCTGCCAGGTCCGGACGGTGTAACCGAGGCCGTTCTGGCGGGATACGGCACGTCGGATGCCCGTGCCCGCAAACGCTTCGCTCTGGCCGCTGTCGCGGGCAAGCTTCCGGCGGGGGTCTATTCGCTTTCAGGTCTTGAGGAGGCTGATGCTTTGGCCGAAGAAAGCCTTGGATGGCTTTTGTCGGGCTACACGTTTCAGCGCTATGCGGGCAAGGCAAAGGACCTTGCGCGCCTTGTGGCGGACCCGCGCCTTGACGCAGCCCGGATCGAGGCGATTGCCGCCGGGGAGGCGCTGACGCGAGATCTGATCAATACGCCTGCCAACGACATGGGTCCCGAGGAGTTGGAAACGGTGGCACAAACGCTGGCGGATGACACCGGCGCAACCTGCCACGTGACGCGGGATGAGGATCTTCTGTCCGAAAATCTGCCGCTCATCCATACGGTCGGCCGCGCCTCGCCCCGGCGTCCGCGCCTGATCGACCTGCGCTGGCCGGGCAGCGGCCCGCGGCTGACGCTGGTGGGCAAGGGGGTTTGCTTTGATACAGGCGGGCTGAACCTGAAACCCGGTGGGTCGATGGGCTTGATGAAGAAGGACATGGGCGGCGCCGCAACGGTTTTGGGGCTGGCGCGCATGATCGTTTCGACAGGTTTGCCCGTGCAGCTGCGTGTGTTGATCCCGGCGGTCGAGAATGCGGTCAGTGGATCGTCCTTCCGTCCGGGCGATATCCTGACCGCGCGCAACGGGCTGACGGTCGAGATCAACAACACCGATGCCGAAGGGCGATTGGTGCTGGCTGACGCGCTGTCGCTTGCCTCCGAAGATGATCCGGACCTGATCGTGTCCATGGCGACCCTGACCGGCGCCGCTCGCGTTGCGGTGGGCCCCGATCTGGCGCCGTTCTACGCCACGGATCCGGCCCATGCGTCGGTTTTGGCCGCAGCGGCAACTGTGGTTCGCGATCCGGTCTGGCAAATGCCGTTCCATACCCCCTACGAGGCAATGATCGAGCCCGGCATAGCCGATCTCGACAATGCACCGTCTGGGGGGTTTGCAGGGTCCATCACTGCGGCATTGTTTTTGAAACGGTTCACCAAAGATCTGCCCTATCTGCATTTCGACATCTATGGCTGGCAGCCGACTGCGGCACCTGCCCGGCCAAAAGGGGGTGTCGGGCAAGGCGCCCGCGCAATTCTGGAAGGCTTGCCCAAGATGCTCGGGCTATGATCGCCGACCGGCGCCTGCTGGCCTCAAACGGTCGCTTTGCGCTCGAAAGCCTGCGGGGTCAGGTGGAGGCGGAGGTGTTCGTACCCGGCGCGCCTGCGACGGTCGAAGTGGCCGAAGTGCCGCTCTGGCGCAACCCGGATGGCGGGGTCGACAAGATCCTTTTGCATGGCGAAACCGTCACGGTCATCGAGGACGCGCCAATTGCCTTCGTAAGGTCCAGTTGGGATGGATATGTTGGCTATGTGCCCGAGGTCGCACTGGCGCGACCGGTGACAGCGTCACATAGGGTCATTGCGCCAGCGAGCCATATCTACAGCAAGGCCAACATCAAATCGACGCCGCGGATGGCGCTGTCGATGGGAGCGGAAATCGCCGTTACCGGACAGGTCGCAGGGTTCGCCGAAACGCGCGACGGGTTTGTCCCGCATCAACATCTGAGCCCGGTCGGCCAGTCCCAACCGTTCCTGACCACGCTCTTCGCGCTGGTCGGGACGCCGTATCTGTGGGGCGGCAACAGCCATCTCGGGATCGATTGCTCAGGGCTCATCCAGCTTGGCTTCCGATTGGCGGGGCGTGCATGCCCGCGTGACAGCGACCAGCAGGAAACCGCGCTGGGAACAGCGGTTGACGCGCCGCGCAAAGGGGATCTGGTGTTCTGGAAAGGGCATGTTGGCGCAATGCTGACCGACACCGACCTGATCCACGCCAATGCCCACCATATGGCCGTCGCGATCGAACCATTCGCACAAGCCCGCACGCGGATTGGTCAGAAAGAGTTCGGCGCTGTCACGTCGATCCGCCGCGTCGAAGGTCTGGGCTAGCTCAAACCCTAATCCACAGCGCGGATCAGCTTCTTCTCCAACACGCGCAAGACCGTGCGCAGATCATGCCCGCGCTTCAGAACGCGGCCTTCCATGCTGATCACGGCATATTGGCCTTGTCGGCCTTTCAACTTCGGACGTTTTTCTATCCGGTACAATGGGTTTTCGGCCGTTCGCCGGAAGACCGAGAAAACCGCCACTTCCTTCAAGGCGGAAATCCCGTAGTCCCGCCACTCCCCCGCGGCCACCATCCGGCCATAGAGCGAGAGGATCACACCAAGTTCCCTTCGGTCGAAAGAGATTTGTTCGGGCGGCGGGGCGGGGCGAGAAAATGGAATTGGGGTATGGACAACCATACGCAAAATGTTGGGGTTATCGGGCGGATAAATCAAGGCTTTGCCGTTTCAGGAAACAATGCCCTGAAATTGCCGCAAAAACACCCCTGCATAGCCGCGTACTGCCCCCGTCCCCGCCACGGTGCACCTTCATCTTGAACTCATCGGGAGCAGAGATGCTCCATCCCCCGGGGCCGGTGTTCTTCATAGCCCCCACCCAGCACATCACCCCGGGGGTGGTTAATCACTTTAAGGCGCTCCGCTCCAACCGGCGGGGCGTCTTTTCAGTTTCCGGGGCCGTTTCAGAAGCGCGATAAATCATGGGCCTTGCGCGGCGGAAGTGGCGAGAGCCCGTCCGCGTCGCTGTCGAACCACGCCTCCGAGGCGTCCCAAAGTGCGCGATAGGCATGTGCCACACCCGCGCGTGCGTCCGCCCCGGGCAGTGGTTGCGGAAACCTCAATGCGAACCGGCGCCATCGATGGATCAGCAAAATCCGTGCCGCGGCGGCGTCAAGTGGGCTGAAGTGAACGGCCGTGGCAGGGGGAAGCACTGCCAGGTCCCGCTCCAGCAGCGTGAGGGCGTCTTGATGCTCCGGGCTTAAAACCTCGCGGGGCAGGGGCGAGAGGGGGGGCGCCGCAAGGAAGGCGGACTGCCCCTTGCGTGCCGGGGCCAGCCATGCAGCAGGCCCAATCGCCAGGGCCGGCCCATTTGGCGCATGACCCAGATGCAGTCCCCACCGATCCACTTCAACCGGGGGCGCGTAGATCTGCTGCATGGCGTCGAGCGTTTCCGACGCGGCGTGATCCGACAGGTGATAGACGCTGTTGCGACCGTCGCGTCTCCGTTCCACCCAACCGTCCCGCCCAAGGCGCGACAAGGCCGTCCGGATCGTTCCGGCCTCGATACCAATACGCCCTAACAAAACCTGCAACCGACTGAGCGGCAACTCCCCACCCCGTGGGAGGGCGGCGTCCCCAAAGACCGTCACGATCAGAGACCAAACGCGCGGGCGTTGGTTGACGTGCAGTGTTGCGATCAGCGGGCCGAGGGGGTCGCGTTCAACCTTCGGGATGTTCATAGGCCACCATGGTCAGAAGTTCGTATTCTGCGACTTGTGCGTTCTCCTGATCGTAAAGCGTAACCTGCCAGCGCACTTCACCATATTCCTCGGTCCGGCGTGTCTTGCGTCGCGCAACCAACCGCACGCGGAGCGTGTCTCCCGGTGACACCGGCTGCTGAAAGCTCAGACTATTCAGTCCCGTGTTCGCCAGCACTGGCCCGGGATCAGGTTGCACGAACAGGCCGGCCGCAAAGGAAAGCAGCAAGTACCCATGCGCCACACGTCCGGGGAAAAAGGGATTTGCGCGTGCTGCGTCCTCGTCCATATGCGCGTAGAAGGTGTCGCCAGTGAACTGCGCGAAGGTTTCTATATCCTCCAGCGTGACTTCGCGGGAGCCGGTCCAGAGCGTGTGGCCAACATCGATTTCATGAAACGAAAGCCGGAAAGGGTGGCGCGGCGGGGTCTTCTCAACAGCTCCGGGCAGCCATTGTCTGGTGATGCCGGTCAGGATCTCCGGGCTACCCTGAACGGCAACCCGCTGCATGTAGTGCAGAACCCCGCGGACACCGCCCAACTCCTCGCCGCCTCCCGCGCGCCCCGGCCCGCCATGGGTCATGTGCGGCAAGGGGGACCCGTGGCCCGTCGCTTCGCCCGCGCTGTCCCTGTTGTTGATGTAAATGCGGCCATGCCAAGCGCCGCATTCCAGAACCACGTCCCGCGCGACGGCCGGGTCATGGGTGAAAAGGGACGCCACAAGCGAACCCGCCCCTCGATTGGCCAACGCACAGGCGTGGGGAAGATCGCGATAGGGGATCAGGGTTGAAACCGGGCCAAACGCTTCCACGCTGTGCACATGGGTGGCCGCATCCGGGTCGTCACAGCGATAGAGCATCGGGGGCAGGAACGCACCCGCCTGAGCATCTGCGCCGGTGCAGTCAAAGGCTTCGGGGTCGCCAGCAATGCGCGTTGCCTCGCGCGCGATCAGAGCGACCTTGTCCAACACGTCTGCGCGCTGCGCGGTGGAGACAAGCGCGCCCATCGTCACGCCCTCGGCCTCCGGCGCGCCGATGCGCACCTTCGAGAGCTTCGCAGTCAGAGCGTCGCCGACGGCCTCCGCCGCGTTCTCCGGCACAATCAGGCGTCGGATCGCCGTGCATTTCTGACCCGCTTTGGTGGTGATCTCCCGCGCGGCTTCCTTGACGAACAGATCAAACTCCGGACTGCCCGGCACTGCGTCCGGCCCAAGGACCGACGCGTTCAGACTGTCCTGTTCCGCGATAAAGCGGGCCCCGCCAAGCGCTACCTGCGCGCGCAGCCCAAGGGCTGTTTCCGCAGACCCGGTGAAGCTCACAACGTCCTGTGGCCCCAGCCGGTCCAGTAGATCCCCTGTGCCGCCGAGGATCAGTTGCACCGAGCCTTCGGGGAGGATGCCTGACTTGAGGATCAGCCGCACAGCCGCTTCTGCCAGATAGGCAGTCGACGTTGCGGGTTTCACGAGACACGGGACACCGGCGAGGATCGCCGGCGCGAGCTTCTCCAACATGCCCCACACCGGGAAATTGAAGGCGTTGATCTGCACTGCGACGCCGCGCAGGGGCACGGCGACGTGCTGTCCCAGAAAGGTGCCCTCGCGGCTCAATTGTTCCGTGCCACCATCCAGATAGACATCCCCCTCCGGCATCTCCCGCCGTCCTTTGGAGGCAAACACGAACACCGTCCCGATCCCACCATCGATATCGATCCAGCCATCTTTGCGCGTAGCGCCGGTCATCGGGTTCAGGGCGTAAAGCGCCTCTTTTTCGGCATCGAGGTACTGTGCCAGCGCCTTCAGCATCTTGGCGCGCTGGTGAAAGTTTATCGCGCGCAGCGCAGGCCCCCCGACATCACGCGCGTAGGCCAGAACCGCGCCAGCGTCCCATGATACGCCCCCCGCACGCGCCACCTGTCTGCCGGTGACAGCCGAGCGAATCTCGCGGGCCTGTGTGCCCGGTGCGATCCACCGACCCTCCAGATAGCTTTCCAAGTCCAGCATGCGGCGCCCCCCTCGGGCGCAGCCTAGGGCCGGGGCCGGGGCGCGCGCAACCGGCTTGACCCGATCCCGGCTCTGTCCCACGCTGCCCCCACGTCGTTGGAGGGGACATGAAACCGCAGGACAGGGCCGAAACAAGCGCCGCTGCAATGCTGGCCGATGATACAGCCAGCCGGGCGCTCGGCATTACGCTGGAGCATGTCGCGCCGGGTTTTGCAGCGATGACCATGCGGGTGGAGGACTGGCACCTGAATGGCCACGGCATTTGCCATGGGGGGGTGATCTTCACCCTGGCCGACACCGCCTTCGCCGTGGCGTGCAACTCCTACAACCGCCGCGTTGTCGCCCAGCACAACATGATCACCTACATCGCCCCGGTGGAATCCGGCGCGACGCTGCGGGCCGAAGCGGTCGAGGTCTCCCGCACCGGGCGCTCCGGCCTCTACGACGTGGGCGTCTGGGACGGCCAGACCAAGGTCGCCGAATTTCGGGGCGCCTCGCGTGAACTCGACGGGCGGCATTTCCGGGAAGGGGAGGGCTGAGGATGGAAGACCTCACACCACCGCGCGACAGCCTCGACCCGATCGAGATTGCCTCCCGCGACGAGATCACCGCGCTGCAGACCGACCGCCTGAAATGGTCCGTCCGCCACGCCTATGACAACGTGCCCTTCTACCGCCAGGCATTCGACGCGGCCTGCCTCCACCCCGACGACATCCGGACGCTGCAAGACCTCGCGAAAGTCCCCTTCACCACCAAGCAGGACCTGCGCGACAACTACCCGTTCGGCATGTTCGCCGTCCCGCGCACGCAGATCGCCCGCATCCATGCGTCCTCAGGCACCACCGGCAAACCCACCGTCGTCGGCTACACCGCCCGCGACATCGACACATGGGCCAGTGTCGTCGCCCGCTCCATGCGCGCCTCGGGCACCCGCCAGGGCGATGTCGTCCACGTCTCCTACGGCTACGGCCTCTTCACCGGCGGCCTCGGCGCCCATTACGGCGCCGAAAAGCTCGGCTGCACCGTCATCCCCGTCTCCGGCGGCATGACCCCGCGGCAGGTCTCCCTGATCGAGGATTTCGGCGCCTCCACCATCATGGTCACCCCCTCCTACGCGCTCTCGATCCTCGACGAGTATCGCGCGCAGGGCCTCGACCCGCGCCGCTCCCCGCTCAAGGTCGGCATCTTCGGCGCGGAGCCCTGGACCAACGCCATGCGCGCGGAGATCGAGCAGGCCTTCGACATGCACGCGGTCGACATCTACGGCCTGTCGGAGGTCATCGGCCCGGGTGTGGCCAACGAATGTGTGGAAACCAAAGACGGTCTGCACATCTGGGAAGACCATTTCTACCCCGAGATCATCGATCCCGACACCGGCGCGGTCCTGCCCGAGGGCGAACTCGGCGAGCTCGTCTTCACCTCGCTCACGAAAGAGGCGTTCCCGATCCTCCGCTACCGCACCCGCGACCTCACCCGCCTGCTGCCCGGCACCGCGCGCTCCATGCGGCGGATGGAGAAGGTCACGGGCCGCTCCGACGACATGATCATCCTGCGCGGCGTCAACGTCTTCCCCACCCAGATCGAGGAGCAGTTGATGGCGGTCGAGGGCCTCGCCCCGCATTTCCAGCTGGAGCTGACGCGGGAGGGGCGGATGGACGACATGACCGTCCATGTCGAGCCCCTGCCGGGGGTCACGGATGCGGCACAGCTTGTGCATCTGACCGCCGAGCTGAAGCGCCGGATCAAGGACTACGTGGGGTTGAGCGTCGCCGTGAAGCTCCACGAGACCGGGCAGGTCGCGCGGTCACAGGGGAAGGCGGTGCGAATTCTGGATCTGCGGTGAGGCTCGAAAACACTGCCCGCTTTGAGGTCTTTTCCGACCTTCGTCCGTCTCGGTTCAGTCGGCGCTATCGGCCCTGAGCAGGCATTTGCCATCTATTGTGAATGCCGCAGTCACAGGCCGCCTTGCCGTCATTCGCGGCAAGCACTCGGTTGCCGTATAAGTCGAGGTCCGGGTCGCGGGACGAAGCCAGCTACAAAACGCGCCACAAGATCGCGTACAGTTTTGCCTGCCTTGGAGATTTGCGAAGGGTTGCACCCCGCGATGACAGATGCCCGACAGCTTTCCTATCCGCGTGCGCCTTGACTGCAGTGGTTATATTCTGGTTATGAATCCTGACCCTAAGACGCCCTTTCTCTGTTGCGGTTTGGTTTCTAGGGCGTGCATCTGTAGAAACGAACTCGCAAATTTCCAAACTTATTCATCCAGACTTGGGGTTGCGTGAGAACCACTATGTACGGACTTTCGGCTTTATTTATATACAGGGAGCTTCCTGAGCTCTGATTGAAATACGTTTCTGAGTTTGGATCAATTCGGCTAAGTGAAAGCGACTCTATTCCGACGGTGTTTTCATCAATCCATTTCAAAGTTTTTATATCCGACTTACTTTTGCCCTCGGTGCGCGCGACGTCTTCGTAAACACTGTAGTAAGCGGTTTCTTCGCAAGTCCAAGTTTCCTGAGACTTTGCAGGAAGCGCTAATGCCATTGCCAAAAACAAGAAAGCAGAAATAGCCCCTGTAACCATTCCTTTTTGCTTTCCAGCTGCTTTGTTTGAATTGAAATTCATCACCTACTCTTTCAATTAGCAAAGCCTCGAAAGGAAAGGGCGAGCAAGTGTTTTTCTTGCCCGCCCTTCTGCTACCATACGCTATGCTTTGTAAATGATTTTACTGCATAGTTGCCGTAACCTGATAAATTTCTCCTTCATCAGTCGCGACATAAAGTGAGTTATCAGGTGCCATTACCAAACCGCGGAAACGCTTTGAAAAGCCGAGCGGCATGCGGGTAATCCCATTGATGCCCAATCCGTCAGGTGTGATTGAGACCATATCTATCCGCTGGCCAATTGGAGTGCCTCCAAAGCCAATGCCAAGGACACCTGTCGCAAGTCGGCCTTCATAGATACCCCAGTTCTCGCCCTTCAGGAAGGCAGCAGACGAGGTGCCTTGTGACCAACCATTGTTGTTCCAAGTTGGTGGCATCAGGTCTTCAAAGCGAGTGTCACTCATTGGCATGTAGGAGGCGCGGACTGCTGGATCCATCCCATCCATTTGCTCCGGCTCGTATCCGCAGTACTGGTCAGGGCAAGCGCCTCTTCCCGCAGTGTTTTCTTGAGGATCCCACCCAGCGTTTCCGCCGTTCACAAGTGCGGTTATTTCATCGCTGTGCCATGGCCCGTGCTCTGCCGTGAACGCTTTCCCGTCGCTGGGGCGGAAGTCAATTCCCTGCACGTTACGATGACCATAAGTGTAAATGCGCTTATCAAACCCGTCCGGTGGGTTGTTATCAGGATGGGCGTTTCCATCAGTATCGACACGCAGTACTTTGCCACACAGCAACTCTGGGGATTGTGGGCATTCACCTCTGTGGCGGTCACCACCAGCGATCCAAAGGTAGCCGCCCGGACCAACACGCAAACGCCCTCCGTTGTGCGCACCAGGGCCGCCAAAGGGTTGGTCAGACTCGAACGGTTTGTACTGTATGTCAGTAACAATATCTGTTCTGTCGGCCACACTGCTCATGTCCTCACTTAGAGTGAGGCGCATCACAATGTTTCCGTCGCAGCGTTCAAAATTACTTTTGCATCCGTCGCCGTGGTATTTATCGGATGTTGATGCAACGTAAAGTCGGCGGTTCTGATCGAAATTACGATCGGGAGCTACGCCCATCATACCCGCCTGACCTTCACAGAACAGGTCTTCGCCGGTCCCAGAGTATCCCTCAGAGCCTTTCATTCCGTAAATATTCGTCACCGTTCCATCTGGGGAACGCATTGACAAACCTTTACATTTCTCTGTGAAAAACATTGTACCGTCAGCATGAACGGACATGTCCCATGGCGATTCAAGACCTTCAAGTACAGCCGTCGCTTCTATAACAGGTATGTCCATTCCTTGCGCTGACGCAAAGGAACTACTCATAAGAATGGCCGACACCGCGGATGCGATTAGCGACCTACATGTTGAATACTTCATTCCAAACTCCTCCCAGGTTTGACTTGTATTTCTTAACTCGTTGAACTGGTTATTACTCGTATTTCGCGTCCTTCAGATAAACGGCTAAGTTTTCAATTTCTTCATCAGATAGCGGTTTGGCCATCATGATCATAAGCGCAGAATTCGGGCCAAACTTCTGCCCGGACCTGTAGCCTTGGAGTTTTTCGCGCGTGTATTCGACAGGATTGCCGGAGACCTTGGGATAGCTTGAGACCCCTTTTCCCGCCGGCCCGTGACAGGCGTGACAAGACTCGTGATAACGCTTGTCGCCCGCGTCCGCATCGCCCGCCGTCGCGGCGCTCGAACAAACGAGTGCTGCCGCGAGTGATAGTGCACCAATGAGTTTTGGCATGTTTTCCTCTTATTTTAGATGGTAAGTAAGCGCGATTATTGAGTCAACGATGGATGGAGCGAGAGCAAGACGCCCCACTGACGGTGCTTGAATGCATGGACGGCTACGTCAGACAGAACGCGGATTTAGCCGGGCGGGAGGTTTGACTCGCGTTTGCTCGGCCTCTTCGATTTTCCGGTACTGATGCAAACAACCTCCCCGTATACTTCTGTTCAGGTAAGCTAGTTGCGAAGGCTTTTCGGGCAAATGGGCCCTCTGCCCCTTCGCAGCATACCTTCCTTTTCGAGTGCCACCCAGTTGTCAGCTTTTTGAATAGAGACCTGTTGGTCTCGCTAATGCATAGAATGACTGCTCCCGCCATTCTTGACTAATGCTGCTCTAAGAACTGAAGTCGCGTCTGGGCTCAGAGCAGCAATTCTTCGCGGACGGTCGAAGTGAGACAGTTCCCTCAAACCACCCAATGTCGCAGCGCGTCGAGGCCCCTCTCGCCGTCCTCTTTATAAACCGATTCTTGCGGCCAGCGGTCCCGCAGGTTGGGGGCGAGCTCGGACGGTGGGCAGAGGACGCCGCCGAGGTCCGGGCGCCGCGCAAATCGACCCGGACGCGCGCGAGTTGCCGAGAGGACAAGACCATCCCCCGCACCAGGGGGCGGCGCGACCGGCTGTGGCAGGCGGGTTTGGTGCGCCAGAGTTTTGCTACAAAATGTGAAACGGCCCCTCCAGACTTGCTGCAATGTGTACAAAACGGCGGGGTGCTGTCTCCCCCTCGGGTTAAGACCACGCGCGTCCGAACCCGGGCAGAGCCACCCGCGACCGGCCCAAAACACGCGTCCCCTCTCAGAACACAAGGTTCATCACCAGCAGCGACACGATCAGGAAAAGGATGGTCATAATGCCGCCGCTCTTGATGAAATCGGTCACTTTATAACCCGCCGGCCCCATGATCAGGGCATTGACCTGATGTGTCGGGATGAGAAACGAGTTGGACGTTGAGATCGCCACCGTCAGGGCAAAGAGCGCCGGATCCCCTCCGGCCGCGACCGCGATCGACACCGCGAGCGGAACCAGCAAAACCGTGGCCCCGACATTCGACATGATCAGCGTAAAAACGGTGGCCAAGACAGCCAGCCCCACCTGCAAGGACCACAGCGGCCACCCATCCAGAAACACCAGGATTTGTTGGGCAATCCAGGCGGCAGTTCCGGAGGTTTGGACCGCCTGTCCAAGCGGGATCAGACTGGCCAGCAGAAAAACCGTACTCCAACTCACGGCCTCGTAGGCTTCGTCGATATCGAGAACGCGGGTCAGTATCATTCCCGCGGCCCCGGTGAGTAGGCACAGCGACAGCCGAAGGTCGGTCAGCAAGATCAGCGACAAGGCGAGCGCGAAGAACAGCAGGGCCCAGCCAACCTTCTTGGGGCGCAGTTCCTCCTGCGGGAAATCCGTTGTTACGACGACGAAATCGCGATTGCGGCTTAGCCTCGTCAGCCCTTCCCAGGTTGTGAGAATGACCAGCGTGTCCCCGGCGCGGAACGGCACCTCTGCGATCTGGGTCGGTTCATGGTCTTCTGTCGAGACAAGGCTCAACGTCTCTTCGCCGCGATGAATGGCAAGCATGCTCGCCCCATAGGTGGTTCGGAAAACCACATCGTGCGCACATTTTCCGATGAGTGATGAGCCAGGGGGGATGACCACTTCGGCCACACCTGACTTGGTGGGTGCGTAGTCTTCTGCAAAGACGTCCAGCCCGTCGTGCAAGGTGAAGCCTGCATTCTTCACCATGTGCTCGACTTCCTTTTTGCGTCCAAGCACGGCCAGTCTGCACGGTGGTGTTATCTTTGTCTGGATGACCGGCGCGAACCAGGTTTTGCCCTGATAGGCGCTGCCAATGATGTAAACATGGTAGCGCTGGATAACGTCATCGAAGGATTGACCTTCGACCGGATGCCCGGCGGGGATTGAAATCTCGAATATGTCTGTCTTCAGCCCGTAGATCTTCTTTAGGTACTCGCTCATTGACTGTCCGCTGGTCGCGTCGCCGTCCTCTTGCTCGCCCGGCAGGACCCAGCGACCAAAAAGCATGAAGTAAAGGATGCCGGTTGTAACCAGCGCGATGCCGACAGGCGTGACCGAGAACAGCCCGAAGGTCCCCATTTGAGTTGACTCGGGAAGTGATTGGTTGGCGGTCAGGATCAAGTCGTTCAGAAGGATGAGGGGTGAAGATCCAACCATTGTCATCGTCCCGCCCAGGATCGCGCAAAAGCCCATTGGCATGAGAAGCCGGCTCAGCGGTATCTCGGTCCGAACAGAAATTCTGCTGACCACCGGAAGGAACAGCGCCGCGGCCCCGACGTTTTGCATGAATGACGAGATGACGCCCACGGTCCCCGAAATAATTGGCACAATCCGTGCCTCGGAACTCCCGCCTCGTTGCAGGATAAGACCAGCGACCTTGCTCATCAGACCGGTCTTGTCCAAGCCAGCGCCAATAATCATCACTGCGATGATCGAGACGACAGCATTTGACGCGAGACCGTCGAACAGGCGGCTGACGTCAGCAAGTGACTCGAGCCCTGGTAACTGGCTGAAAAGGCCAAGCATCACCATTACCAGGATTGCGGCGAAGTCGATGCGAACAACCTCTGAGACAAACAGAACAACTGTGAAAACCAGAAGACCCAGCACAACCATCATCGGATAGGTCAACGCGATTGATTCCACTCCACATACTCCCTTGATCCGAGGTTGCAGAGGAGGCTTACCCCACGTTGGCAGTTGTCTGCTATCGTGAAGCGGAGCGCCTTCCGCTTACCCATTTAACTTCATGTTATCGCATTTTGCGACGCTTGCTCTGTGTTTCCCCTCTGACTGCAATTGGCACAGCGGCTACTGGCCCAGCACAGTGCCAGTTGGCAAGTCTAAAGAGGCGTGTAATGGGCATACTGCATTGTTTTTATTTGACCTTCTGAACAAGGCGCGCATTCATGCCAAAGCCCTTGTCCCCTGAACCGCCACAAGGCGCTTACATATCGGCTTAGGACCGAGTAGGTCTCCGGAAGACCTCGGAACCTTCCGGCAAAAGGCACGCGATGAAAAAAGCCTCCGCCCAGCAAGCGCTGCAACGTGCAAAAGCTCTGCAGAGAGCGGGGGATATTGCGGGGGCCAAGGCCGCGTTGGCGGGTTTTCTTAAACAGTTTCCCAAAAATGCACGCGTGCAGTCTGCTTTGAAAGCGCTCGATACGCCTTCCACGTCGACTCACCGTAACGCACCGCTATCCGATATTATGAACAAACTGAGAGCTGCGGCACAGCAAGGGCGTCTCCCACAGGCGGCGGCGCGGGCGCTTCAGTTAACCCGGACCTATCCAACCTCCGCTGAGCTTTGGGATTTCGTGGGCGTTACACACACGTCTCTGAACAAGTTTGATGAGGCCGAGGCGGCATTTCGCAAAGTTGTGGCGCAGACCCCGAACTCGTCGGACGCGCATTACAAATTGGGGGCGCTGTTGCTAGCCCGGAAGAAACACGCGGATGCGATCCCGTGCTTGAGCAAAGCCGTCGCGCTGAAGCCAGACTTCGCGAAAGCGCAGATTGCGCTGGGCACTGCCTTGATGGGGCAAGAAGACTACGAGGCGGCGGAAAAATGGCTCGCGGCTGGCCTTCAGGCTCGCCCACAGGATGCGCAGGCTCATAATACCCTTGGTGTCGTACTGCTGGAGTTAAAACGACCTCTAGAAGCAGCTTTCGTCTTCGAGAAAGCTCTCGAGATAGATCCGGCTAAAGCAAAGTACTGGGCCAATCTTGGTGGCGCTCACAACAGGTGTGGCGCGCCTGAAAAAGCGGTCGTGTGTTACGAAAAAGCCGTGGAGCTGTGGCCGACGTCTCCAGATGTGCTTGTGAGTTTGAGTTCCGCCAAGTTCGAGCTGGGTCAAATCCCGGACGCGGTGGAGGACTGTATGAAGGCTCTTGAAATCGACCCTTCCAACATGAAGGCAGCTCTTCAACTCGCGAATGCGCCCATGGGCGCGCTTCCCACAGAGATGGCGAACAAACTTCAGGAGTTTGCTTCCACGGAGGCGGACAAAGCAGACGCGGCTCAGCTGTTGATGATCCGGTCGGGGGCTTTGAAGCATCTCGGCGAGTTTGACGAGAGTTTTCAGTCCTGCTGCTCGGCCAATGAGCTTCTCAATGATCCTTGCGCAATTGAAGCTTGGCGAGAGAGCTGCCGTCGTACGTCTCAGGAAGTGGACGAGTGGACGCCTGGAACAGGCGCTTCGCAAGAGCATGATGAAACCCGGCTTCTCATTATTCTCGGCCCGTCGCGGTCGGGAAAAACAACAGTCGAAAAATTATTGTCGCAAAGCGCGATTGTTCGGCCATTTCGGGAGAACTGGCAAGAGGAGAGCGCGACTGAGTACCTGCGCAAAAGCAAGCGCCGTGGTCTTGATGGTGGCGGAGACATCACCCGGCTTTTTCACGTTTCCGAGGAAGATCTCGATTCAAATGGCGTTCGGTTGGTGACCTCCACCAATCCTTTCATTCTGAATGTCGCTCACCTGATCCATGATACTTTTAAGAACGCGCTATTCCTCTTTGTCGAGCGTGACGAAACACGAACTGCAGCCGAGATATTCGTGCGAGGCTATAAGAGTGATCTGCCATTCGCGCGGAGCGCGTCTGAAACAATAGAGTATGTACGCTGGTACCGCGAAACGGGGCGCATTCTGGCTGAGAAGATGGGGTCTCGCGCATTAACTGTGCGATACAAAGATCTGGTGAGCGGACGCACGGGCATTGCCAACGATCTAGAGAGGTTCTTGGGGGCTGAACTTTCCGAGATTGATCCGGCCCCCGGCATTCCGCGGCGCGAAGATGCAAGTCCGTACGAGCAGCACTTCAAATCCCTTTTGGCGTGAACAGACGCATAGATGCGAACGGCTGACGCCGGGCTACTCTGCCTGAGGCGAGAGCCAAAGCAGCCAGACCTGCCCTGACAATCTATAGAGAGCCGTTGGCCTTCCGAGCCAGCGCGTCCGGAACCAGTGTCCCTCTTCCCAGATGCGGTGCAACACTCTATATCAGCCGAACCAATCCACTTCGGAGCCCTCGATGACCAAGGCCGCACCTACAGCGCCGATCACACAGGACGTGCTCACGATCCCTCGCAAAGAGTCTGCGCAGGGCAAACGTAACCTTGTCGGCCTGACCCGTCTTCAGTTGCGGGAAGCGCTGATCGCAGCAGGTACACCCGAGAAGCAAGCTAAGATGCGGGAAGGTCAGATCTGGCAATGGATCTACCAAAAGGGTGTCCGTGATTTTGCGGACATGACCAATCTTGCCAAGCCATACCGGGCTATGCTGGGTGAGAATTTCGAGATCTCTGTGCCCGAGGTTGTGGTGCGGAACATTTCGGAGGACGGCACGCGCAAGTACCTTGTCCGAATTGCAGGCGGGCACGAAGTGGAGGTTGTCTATATCCCGGAAGCAGACCGCGGAACCCTCTGTGTATCGAGCCAGGTCGGGTGCACACTCACCTGTTCCTTCTGCCATACCGGAACGCAAAAGCTGGTAAGGAACCTCACTGCGGCCGAGATCGTTGGGCAGGTCATGATCGCGCGTGATGATCTGGGTGAATGGCCGGCCCCGGGTCGGAACCCCAAAGATGAAACGCGGCTGCTGTCAAATATCGTTCTGATGGGGATGGGTGAGCCCCTCTACAATTTCGACAACGTTCGCGACGCGATGAAAATCGCGATGGACCCGGAAGGCATTTCGCTAAGCCGTCGCCGGATTACCCTGTCGACCTCGGGTGTTGTGCCGGAGATCGCCCGCACCGCAGCTGAGATCGGCTGTCAGCTGGCCATCAGTTTCCATGCCACCACCGACGAGGTGCGCGACAAGCTCGTGCCGATCAACAAACGCTGGAATATCGAGGTCCTGCTGGAGGCGTTACGCAGCTATCCGAAGGTGTCGAATTCGGAGCGGATTACGTTTGAATACGTGATGCTGAAGGACGTTAACGACAGCGACGAGGATGCACGCCGTCTGATCAAACTGATCGAAGGCATTCCCGCGAAGATCAACCTTATTCCTTTCAATGAATGGCCGGGCGCTCCTTATGAACGCTCCAGCAACAACCGCATCCGCAGGTTCGCCGATATCATTTACAAGGCCGGATATGCGTCCCCGATCCGCACTCCAAGGGGCGAGGACATCATGGCGGCTTGTGGGCAGCTGAAGTCCGAGACCGAACGTGCACGTAAGAGCAAGGCGCAGATTGCGGCAGAAGCCGGGCTTTAACGCCCCGGAAGCTTGCTGCGGGGCGGTGCAGGTTCCCAGCTGTCGATCAGGGCGACAGCCTCGTCGGCGGTGTCAACAAATCGGAAAAGACGCAGGTCTTCTTCCGAAATCGTGCCAGCCTCCGCCAGAGCTTCCCAGTCTATGATCTTCTTCCAGAAGTCGCTGCCAAAAAGCAGAAAGGGCACTTGCTCCATTCGTCCGGTTTGAATGAGGGTCAGCGTTTCGAACAATTCATCGAGCGTCCCAAACCCACCCGGGAATACCGCGATGGCGCTGGCCCGCATGAGGAAGTGCATCTTCCTGATCGCGAAATAGTGGAAGTTGAAGCAAAGGTCGGGTGTGACATAGCGGTTCGGGGCGTTTTCATGCGGTAAGACGATGCTCAGACCGATCGAGGTTCCACCAGCCTCATGCGCACCCAGATTGCCGGCTTCCATCACACCTGGCCCGCCGCCGGTCACGATGACATTTTCCCGGCCGTAGCTCTCCATGCTTTTTTGCGTCATCGCAAAGGCGAATTTTCGGGCTTCCTCGTAGTACCCCGACAAATCCCGGAGCGTGGCGCTGCGTGCTTTTTCCTTGTCTTCCGGGGCTGGTATACGTGCGCCGCCGAACATAACGACCGTGCTTTCAACGCCGCGTTCGTCCAAAACCATTTGTGGTTTCAGCAGCTCAAGCTGCAGCCTGACCGGGCGCAATTCGTCTCGGCAGAGGAAATCGGGATCGTCAAAAGCGAGGCGGTAGGCCGGGGCGCGTGTTTGCGCTGTATCTGGGATGCTGTCTGCGGTTTCAACGTCCTGTTGAGCGTCCCGAAACGGTCCGTGATGTTTGGAGTTGTCTTTCATTTTGCGTTCCAAGAACCCTTGCGTTTTCTTTTGACGTCACCCTAAGCCGCCCCTTCGGCTTGACCAGAGAATTCTGCGCATAGCGGTGGCTATCTGATTGCATGCGGGAACTGAATACGTCACTTTGACGGGGTAGTGTATCGGGGGTGAGCAGTTTGCGTATCGAGTTTCGGATCGGTGACATCGACTTTTACGGCGTGTCTTTCGAACAGTTTGATGATTTTCCAGCCTTCTCCGAAAAATGGGCTGGGAGTATTGTGCCGGGAAAAGCGCTGTTGACGTCGTGGGATCACGTCTCCCAGCAGTGGTCACGCCGCTCTGGTCGCAAGAAACTGAAAATCGCACCGGCTCTGCAGTGTTTCAGCATCGACACGTTCGGAGTGCGCGATCAAGCCGCTGAAGCAGCAAAGCTGGGAAGGATTCTTGAAGGACTTGGCGCTTCGCTTCCGCAGCTGAAAGCTGCAATCGAAGACACGGTTCCTGCAAGTTCCTTTACTTTCGATGCGGCGGATGCTGTGCCAGAGGCCGCACGTGCATCCGACTCCTGGCAAGTGTTCGGCGAAGCACGATTTTATCACTTTGTTTTGCGGTTTCCGGTTGGGCGCGTGAATGACTGGGCGCTTTTGACGGTCGCAACAGACTTTGTTCTGTCCCGGCGGCGTATCGGAAAAACAGTTCACGTGGTTGGTGCCAGCATTGCGCCCGAAACCACGACACTGGCAGACAGAGTTCTCGATATGATGTCCGGGAGCGGTCGCCACGGCTCGAGTATTCGGCCGCATTAAGCGGTTTTCGGACCCTCCAATGATTGCAGCCATGGGCTGGCTTGGGTATAGCCAGCCGCGACACTGTAGTTGGCGTAGCTGAGGGGGCGATATGTCGAACGCGCAACTTGAAACGGCGATTGAAACCGCGTGGGAGGCCCGTGACACGATCACGCCTGCCACAACCGGTGAGACCCGCGATGCGATCGAAAGCACGCTTGCGGCGCTCGATGGGGGCGGTCTGAGGGTTGCAGAGCGGCGTGAGGACGGTAGCTGGCATGTCAACCAGTGGGCCAAAAAGGCGGTCTTGCTGGGCTTCCGTCTGAAAGACATGGAGATGCAATCGGGTTCGCCACAAGGCGGCTCCTGGTGGGACAAGGTCGACAGCAAATGGGCTGACTGGGACGCAGACAGATGGAGTGCAGCGGGCTTTCGCGCCGTGCCGAACTGCGTCGTGCGCAAGTCCGCCTATATCGCGCCGGGCGTCGTCTTAATGCCGTCCTTCGTCAACCTTGGAGCCTACGTCGACAGCGGCACGATGGTGGACACCTGGGCAACCGTCGGGTCCTGTGCGCAGATCGGCAAGAACGTCCACCTTTCGGGCGGCGTGGGGATCGGCGGCGTTCTGGAGCCGATGCAGGCAGGCCCGACCATCATCGAGGACAACTGTTTTGTCGGTGCGCGTTCGGAAGTGGTCGAAGGCGTGATCGTGCGCGAGGGCTCCGTGCTTGGCATGGGCGTTTTCATTGGCCAGTCGACCAAGATCGTGGATCGGGAGACCGGCGAGGTCATGTATGGCGAAGTGCCGCCCTATTCGGTGGTGGTCGCGGGGTCCATGCCTTCAAAAAACGATGTCAGTCTCTATTGCGCGGTGATCGTCAAGCGGGTCGATGAAAGAACCCGCTCCAAGACAGGAATCAACGAATTGCTGCGGGACTGAGTCCAGCACCGGCGGGGGACCTGACCTTCGCGACGGGAGAGCGCCGATGTCGAAGGTCAAGAAACCGCATTCGGTCTACACGCTGCTGGTTGAGGTCGGCCGCAAGGACGGCGATGGCCTGCCCAAGACCGCCACTGGCGCGGCGCTGATGTGCTACGCCTCTGGCGTGGACGAAGCTGAAGCCGTGCGCGAGACCGTCGCGATTCTGAAGCAGGCCGGTCTGAACCCGCTTGATGTGTCGGGCTACGGCTCACTTGAAGAGCGCCTTAAGGAAGGCCACGACATTCCCGAGGAGGAGCGTGCACTGATGGCGCGCGCGCTGGAGGAAAACTCGGTCGTGGTGGCCCAGACGACAGCATTTTATGACGAAGGCTGAGATGACAACCGACGCTGTGGCCCTGACCGCCGACTTGATCCGATGCCCGTCTGTCACGCCGGAGGAAGGCGGCGCGCTTCAGATGCTTGAAGCGCGGCTGTCCGAGGCGGGGTTCTGTTGCACCCGGGTCGACCGTGAAGGGATTTCCAACCTCTTCGCCCGCTGGGGCGAGAAGGGGCACGCCCAAACATTTGGGTTTAACGGACATACGGACGTAGTGCCCATCGGGCAGCGTACTGACTGGCAGTTTGATCCGTTTGGGGCGACGCGGGACGGCGTGTTCATGTACGGGCGCGGCGCGGTCGACATGAAATCCGGCGTTGCGGCCTTTGCGGCGGCCGCCATGGATTTCGTGCGGGATACGCCGCCCGAGGGTGCGGTCGTTCTGGCTATCACAGGTGATGAGGAAGGCGACGCTCATCACGGCACACGCGCGCTTCTCGACTGGATGCAGACCAACGGCGAAGCCATGTCAGTCTGTCTTGTCGGCGAGCCTACCTGTCCCGAGACCATGGGCGAGATGATCAAGATCGGTCGGCGTGGATCAATGACTTTTTACTTTGAAGCGACCGGAGTGCAGGGGCATTCGGCTTATCCGCACCGTGCCAAGAACCCGGTGCCGGCAATGGCAAAGCTGGTCGATCGGTTGAGTAAACTGGAGCTCGATACTGGTACGGATCATTTCGATGCTTCCACGCTGGCGGTGACCACATTCGATACTGGCAACCCGGCCAACAACGTGATCCCGGCCTCCTGTAGGGCCACGGTGAATGTCCGGTTTAATGACGCGCATACTTCCGCCAGTCTGACTGCAATGATCTTGAACGAAGCGGAGGCCGTCGCGGCCGAGACCGGTGTAAAAATCACGCATCGTGTCTCGGTTTCCGGTGAAAGCTTTCTGACGCCTCCGGGCGCCTTGTCAGATCTGGTCGCCGCCGCGGTTGAAGCTGAAACTGGTGTTATGCCCGTCTTGTCGACCTCGGGCGGCACGTCTGATGCGCGTTTTGTGAAGGATCACTGCCCGGTGGTCGAGTTCGGCTTGGTGGGCAAGTCGATGCATCAGGTCGACGAGCGCGTAGAGGTTGCACAGATCCCGCAATTGAAGGCGATCTATAGCCGTATCCTACGGGATTATTTTTCATGATCGCGGTTCGGGAAATCGCCGGCCCCGCGGAACTGGATGTATGCCGCGATTTGCGACGCAAGGTGTTTATCGAGGAACAGAATGTAGCCGAGGACGAGGAATGGGATGGGCGCGATGGCGAAGCTTTGCACCTGCTTGCCTTCTCCGGGTCCAAGCCGGTTGGCACCGCTCGGCTGCGCAAAGTGGGGGACATGGGCAAGATCGAACGTGTTTGTGTTCTTGCGGAAGCACGAGGGACGGGCGCCGGCCGAACCTTGATGGAAGCCGCGGTCGAGACCTTGCGCCGCGTTGGGGGGCTCAAAGGCGCCAAGCTCGGTGCGCAGACCCATGCCATTCCCTTCTATGCCAATCTCGGGTTCACGGCCTATGGCGCGGAATACGACGATGCGGGCATTCCCCATCGCGATATGGAATTGCGTTTTTGAGAGCGCGCCCAACCTTGGTCATTATGGTCAAGGAGCCTCGGCCCGGTCGGGTGAAAACCCGCCTTGGTCGGGATCTTGGTATGGTGGGCGCAGCATGGTGGTTCCGCCACCAGACGCACCGCCTTATCCGTCGATTGCAGGATCCCCGATGGCGCATGGTGCTGGCGGTGAGCCCCGACATGGAAGGCCTGAACAGCCGCGTCTGGCCCGCCGGTGTGCCCCGGTTTCCGCAAGGTGTGGGCGATCTGGGGGACCGGATGGGGCTTGTCTTCCGATCGCTGCCTCCGGGCCCGGTGGTGATCATAGGTGCGGACATTCCGGGCGTTTCACCGGACCACATTGCACGCGCGCTAAAAGCTTTGGGGTCAGCAGACGCGGTTCTGGGGCCTGCGCCCGATGGGGGCTACTGGTTGATCGGTTTGGCCCGAAGACAGGCTGTTCCCGCAAAGATTTTCGCAGGCGTACGCTGGTCGACCGAGTACGCGCGGAGCGATACAGAGCGCTCGCTGCAGGGACTGCGCATCGCGCAGATTGACTTGTTGCGCGACGTCGATACGATCGCCGATCTCAGGCCTGAATAGCGTTCGACGTCGCGCCGCCGGCGTGCTACGTCGCGAACATGACCCGTATTCCCTCAAAAGATGAAATCCTGTCCTGGATCGAGGACAATCCGACCCAGACCGGCAAGCGCGATATCGCGCGCGCCTTTGGGATCAAGGGAGCCGACCGGATAGAGCTGAAGCGTGTTTTGCGCGCGTTAGAGGCCGAGGGACATCTGGAAAAACGCAAGCGCAGTTACCGCGATCCCGAAAGCTTGCCGCCTGTCTCTGTCTTGCAGGTGCTTCCTGCGGATCCAGATGGTGATCTGTTTGCACGCCCGCTTGAGTGGGAGGGCGACGGCGCCGAGCCGCGCATCCTCTACCTGCCGCGAAAGGGCGATCCGGGTTTGGGAGAGGGGGACCGCATTCTTGCGCGCCTGACCCGCGTAAAAGAGCCGGAATATCAATACGAAGCGCGGCTTATCCGACGCATTGGGAGCGGGCCGCGTAAGATATTGGGCGTCTATCGCAAAGGTGCCGAGGGCGGCCGGATTGTGCCCATCGACAAGGGAGCCGACCGCGAGTGGCGGGTCAGCCCGGGCGCGACCCACGGCGCAAAAGACGGGGAGCTCGTCGAGGCGGAACAGGCGGGACCGCGGTCGCGCATGGGTTTGCCGCTCGCGCGGGTGACAGAGCGCCTCGGTGATCCGATGGCGGCCAAGTCTGTATCCTTGATCGCCGTACACCAACATGGCATTCCCGATGACTTCCCGGACACCGTTGTCGCGGAAGCTGACAGCGCGGAGGCCCCTGGACTCGGGCAACGCAAGGATCTGCGGGATATCCCGCTGATCACGATCGATCCTGCCGATGCGCGGGATCATGATGACGCGGTTTGTGCGCAGCCCGATCCGGACCCGAAGAACGATGGTGGGTTTATTCTCTGGGTCGCTATCGCAGATGTCGCGCATTTCGTGACGCCGGGATCCGCATTGGATCGGGAGGCGCGCAAACGCGGAAACTCCACGTATTTCCCGGACCGGGTCGTCCCGATGCTCCCGGATCGCCTGTCTGGCGATCTGTGTTCCCTGCATGAAGATGTAGACCGGGCTTGCCTTGTGGTGCGTGTCGTAATCGATGCTGAGGGCAACAAGCTCGGGCACAGGTTCTATCGAGGGCTTATGCGATCACAGGCTTCGCTGTCCTATGAGGAGGCGCAGGCCGCTGTTGACGGCCAGACTACGCTTCGGACTGAGGCGCTGCTGGAACCTGTGTTGCAACCGCTGTTTGGCGCTTATGCCGCCCTTTCGCGCGCGCGCGAGCGACGTCAACCCCTTGATCTCGACTTGCCCGAGCGGCGGATCGTGCTCTCGGATCAAGGTGAAGTGACCTCGGTTGCGTTCCGCGACCGGTTCGATGCACACCGACTGATTGAGGAGTTTATGGTTCTGGCCAATGTCTGCGCTGCAGAGACACTGGCCAAGAACCGGACGCCGTTGCTCTACCGTGTGCACGAAGAACCCAGCCCGCAAAAGCTAGAGGCGTTGCGCGAGATCGTGCAAGCTTCGGGCCTGACGCTCGCGAAGGGACAGGTGCTCAGCACAAAGCATCTCAACCGTCTGCTGGAACAGGCGGTCGGCCATGACGAAGCCGAATTGATCAATATCTCGACTTTGCGGGCGATGACGCAAGCTTATTACAGCCCCGAGAATTTCGGGCATTTCGGCCTCGCGCTTCAGAATTACGCGCATTTCACCTCACCCATCCGTCGCTACGCCGACCTGATTGTGCACCGCGGACTGATTTCGGCGCATGGCTGGGACGAGGATGGGCTGCGCGGGGATGAGATCGAGCGTCTGGACGAGACGGCGCAGCATATCTCGGATACCGAGCGCCGTTCGATGGTGGCGGAACGGGACACGATTGACCGGTACCTGGCCTCCTACCTGCAAGACCGGGTGGGAAATGAGTTTGCAGCTCGTATTTCCGGTGTCACGCGATTTGGGGCGTTTGCAAAGCTTGATGAGACCGGAGCCGATGGCCTGATACCGATCAGGTCCATCGGGGCGGAGTACTTCCACTATTCCGCGGAGGAGCAAAGCCTGACCGGATCGGAGACGGGGTTTACCTTGCGCATGGGTCAACGTGTTGTCGTGCGGCTCGCAGAAGCTGTGCCGGTGACTGGTGGTCTGATGCTTGAACTCCTGTCGGTCGAGGACACAGCGGTACCTGTCGGGCCGCGTCGCAAGTCGCGCCCGGTCAGACGAAAAATCGCGGCCAACAAGGCAAAAAAAGCCAAGCTGAAAAAGAAGCTGAAACGAAAGCGCGCCTAGGCTTTGCTTCGGCGGGACTTCGCGACTGGTCAATGCCCAGCAGATGTGCGGGCTTTGAGAAATCGCGGATTCGCGCTACCCTTATGGAAAATGGCAATCGAGCAGGAGCCATGGAATGACGATGAAACGGAAGGCCCTTGGGCTTGTTTTGACGCTATCGCTCGCGGTGCCCGCGGCCGCACAAAGCACTTTTGGCGGCGGGGATGTCGTCAGTCGTGCGGCCCCGCTCCTGAGCTTACGCCCCGCTCCACGCGCGGATGTGCCAGTGGTCCAGACGGTCAATCGCCCCGCGCGTTTCGAGTATTGGATTGACGGGTTCCGCCGCCGGGCGCTTTCGCAGGGCATCAGTCCGGCAACGTTTGACCGGGCCTTTGCCGGGGTGGACTACCTGCCTGATGTCATTCGGCGCGACCGGAACCAGGCTGAATTTACCAAGCAACTCTGGGAGTACTTGGACACAGCTGTCTCGGCTACGCGGGTCCGCAATGGCAAGTCTGCGTTCGCCGATCAGCGCCAGACGCTGGCGCGTATCGAACAGCGCTACGGGGTAGAGGCCGAAATCGTCACCGCGATCTGGGGGCTTGAAAGCGCCTATGGCGGTTACCGCGGCAACACACCCACGATCTCGGCAATGGCGACGCTGGCCTATGACGGCCGGAGGGCCTCATTTTTCGAAGCCCAGCTGGTCGCCGCTCTGAAAATTCTGCAGGCAGGTGATACAACACCACAAAGTATGAGAGGCTCCTGGGCCGGAGCGATGGGGCATACTCAGTTCATGCCGACCTCGTATCTCGAACACGCGGTGGACTTTACTGGTGATGGCCGCAGAGACATCTGGTCTGACAATCCGGCGGATGCATTGGCTTCGACCGCGGCTTATCTGAAGAACTTCGGATGGACAAAGGGCCAGCCATGGGGCGTGGAGGTGCAGCTGCCGCAAGGGTTCAACTACGCGGTCACTGGCGAAAAGATCAAGAAAAGCCCACGTGAGTGGGCGCGCCTCGGCGTTCGCGACATGTCCGGACGTCAGGTGCCCAATCACGGTCGCGCCTCGATCCTTCTGCCCGCCGGATCGCGTGGGGCGGCCTTCATGATCTTCGACAATTTCCACGTGATCGAGCGCTACAACACCGCCGACGCTTATGTGATTGCTGTGGGCCACCTCTCAGATCGGATCAAGGGGGGGGCTGCAATCCAGGCCGCGTGGCCGCGCGGAGACCGCGGGCTGTCGTTCACAGAAAAGAAAGAGATGCAGCGCCTGCTGAGCAACCGCGGTTTCTCTGTAGGCAAAGTCGACGGGATCATCGGCCCGAACACGATACAGGCGGTGCGTGAATACCAGGCCTCTATCGGGATGGAGCCGGATGGCTATGCTTCTCTCGACATTCTGAAGCGGCTAAGGTGAATTCATGAAACGCCTGATCCTGTTCCTGTTTTCGCACGGCGTGGCGGTGGCCATTGGGTTTGCGGCCGGGATCTACTTTCTACCGATCCTGACGGCTCCCCCGGCGCCGGATGCCGCGCTGCTGGAGGAACGTGCGCAGGAAGCAATGTTCAACGCCGAACTGACGCGTGAATTGCGCGGCTCCGACCGCCTGCATTGGGGCGAGGGCATGATCAGCCTGACCGAGACCCAGATTGTGCACCAAGGCGCGCTCTCCCCCGGGCCGGACTACAAGCTCTATCTCGTTCCCGAGTTCGTGGAGCACGAGGACGAGTTTGAGCCAATAAAGGAAACGGCGCTACGCATCGGCGATGTAAAGACCTTCGACGGCTTCATCCTTGATGTGCCCGCAGACGTAGATCTTGAGGCGTACAACACCGTCCTGATCTGGTGTGAAGCGTTTTCCGAGTTCATCACGGCGGCCCAGTATCGCTGAACCGCGTGCATTTGGCGCTGGCCAAACCGTCGTGCGTGGGGTAGGGCGCGCGCAATCCTATCTCTGATCCCAAAGGCCACTGAAATGGACCTTCGCAATATCGCGATCATCGCGCACGTTGACCACGGCAAAACCACATTGGTCGACGAGCTGTTAAAGCAGTCCGGTACGTTCCGTGAGAACCAGGCCACGACTGAGCGCGCTATGGACAGCAACGATCTGGAGCGCGAGCGCGGCATCACTATTCTGGCCAAGGCCACGTCCGTGGAATGGCACGGAACGCGGATTAATATTGTCGACACGCCCGGCCATGCCGATTTCGGCGGTGAGGTGGAGCGGATCCTTAGTATGGTAGATGGCGTGGTGCTGCTGGTAGATGCCGCCGAAGGGCCGATGCCACAGACCAAGTTCGTGACTTCGAAAGCACTGGCGCTGGGCCTGCGTCCGATTGTGGTGCTCAACAAGGTCGACAAACCAGATGCCGAACCTGACCGGGCGCTGGACGAGGTTTTTGACCTGTTCTCGAATCTCGACGCCGATGATGACCAGCTCGATTTCCCGCATCTTTACGCCTCCGGGCGGTCGGGCTGGGCAGATGCCGAACTGGACGGGCCGCGCAAGGATCTGGAGGCACTCTTCAACCTGATTGTCCGTCACGTACCAGCGCCCAAACAGACTGCGCGTCAGGATGACGATTTCCGCATGCTCGCCACGACACTGGGTTCTGATCCTTTCGTGGGTCGCCTGCTGACCGGGCGCGTGGAATCCGGCACGCTTAAGGTGGGGGCGACCGTGCAGGCGCTGTCGCGGATCGGGCAGAAGATCGAACAGTTCCGGGTTACGAAAATCCGCGCTTTCAGAGGCTTGCAGCAGCAGGACATCGAAGAGGCGCAGGCGGGCGATATTGTTTCAATCGCCGGCATGTCGAAGGCGACCGTAGCTGATACGATTTGTGCGCTGGCGGTGGATGAGCCGCTTGATGCGCAACCGATTGACCCACCCACGATCACCGTGACCTTCGGGATCAACGACAGTCCGCTCGCAGGCCGTGACGGCAAGAAGGTTCAGTCGCGGGTGATCCGGGATCGGCTGATGAAGGAGGCTGAGTCGAACGTCGCTATCAAGGTCTCGGATACGCCCGGCGGCGAAGCATTCGAAGTCGCCGGTCGCGGAGAACTTCAGATGGGTGTCCTGATCGAGAACATGCGCCGCGAGGGTTTTGAGCTGTCCATTTCTCGCCCACAGGTGTTGTTCCGCGAGATCGATGGGGCGCGCCATGAACCGATTGAGGAAGTCACGATTGACGTCGATGACGAATTCACCGGGGCTGTGATCGAGAAGATCACGGGGACCCGGAAAGGCGAGTTGGCGGAAATGAAGCCGGCCGGTGTGGGCAAAACTCGGATCATTGCGCATGTCCCGTCCCGCGGTCTGATCGGCTATCACGGCGAGTTTCTGACAGACACGCGCGGCACCGGCGTGCTAAACCGTGTGTTCCACGACTGGGCGCCACACAAGGGGGCTATTCCGGGCCGCCGGGCAGGCGTCCTGATTTCGATGGAAGACGGTGAGGCAGTGGCCTATGCGCTTTGGAACCTCGAAGAGCGGGGACGGATGTTCATCGGTCCTCAGGAGAAGGTTTATCAGGGGATGATCATCGGCGAGCATTCCCGCGACAACGACCTTGAGGTGAACCCACTCAAGGGCAAGAAGCTCACCAACGTCCGGGCCTCAGGGTCTGACGAAGCTGTCCGCCTCACTCCGCATGTCGATTTTTCGCTGGAAGAAGCTATCGCCTATATCGACGATGACGAATTGGTCGAGGTTACGCCCAACGCCATCCGTTTGCGTAAGCGGTATCTTGACCCCCATGAGCGCAAGCGTCAGGCGCGCGCTGCGGGCTGAACTGGGCATCTTGACGGGGACGGGTGCGCAGATAGGGTGCCCGCAATGCCGTGGAAACCGGAGTTTTGTATGCCTCAATGCCCTAATCTCGTTCTTGGTGGCAACCAAACAGGCTTCTCCGGTACTGAGAGGGTGGTTTGAGCTGTGGCGCGTCCTCCAGGCCTTTCCACCTATTTGGCGCTAACTGCCCGGGCCAGTCGCTGGGCGGATCGCAAACTCGCGCAAAGGCTTGCTGAGGGCAAGGAAGATCCCGATCGATTGGGTGAACGGAAGGGGCAAACCGACACGCAGCGCCCGGAAGGCTCGTTGATCTGGATGCATGCTGCGTCAGTGGGGGAGGCCCTGTCGGTTCAGGAACTCATTCGCCGGTTAACCGAAGAACGCCCCGATGTAACGATCCTGCTCACCACGGGCACCCGCACTTCGGCTGATCTGGTGGCGACGCGCTTGCCGCCTCAGGCCATCCATCAGTTTGCACCTGTCGATACCGGTGAAGCGGTGAACATGTTTCTCGATCATTGGCGACCTGATCTGGCGATTTGGGTGGAAAGCGAGCTGTGGCCACGGCTGATCCACGATACGGCCGCACGGAACATTCCGATGGCTTTGATCAATGCGCGCATGTCGCAGGAAAGCGCTCGCAGGTGGCGCTGGATGAAGGGGACCGCGCGCACATTGCTGTCGTACTTTTCCATCATACTCGTGCAGGATCAGGCGACTGGAAAGCATCTGAGCGCTCTTGGAGCGCCTGACGACCGTATGCAGGTGATCGGTACCCTGAAAGAAGGCGCGCAGGTTTTACCGTGCAGCGAAGAAGACCGCGAAGCCTTTATCAAGGCTACTGACACGCGACCTCGCTGGCTCGCAGCTTCGACCCATCCGGGCGAAGAAGCTGTGGTGGCTGCGGCGCATAAACTTCTTGTGCGCAAGATGCACCGCCTGCTTCTCATCCTCGTACCGCGTCACCCGGAGCGTGGGCCCGAAGTCGCAAAGATGCTTCGCGAAGATGGGTGGGAGGTGGCCCTGCGCAGCGCTGATGAGCCGATCGAGTTCGATACGCAGATCTATGTGGCCGATACCTTGGGGGAGATGGGATTGTGGTACCGCGTGGCACCAATCAGCTTTATCGCCGGATCACTGGAAGAAATCGGCGGGCACAATCCGTTTGAACCCGCGGCGCTGGGCTCCGCCATTTTGCACGGGCCACATGTCAAGAATTTCGCCGATATTTACCAACGCCTGGCGGAGGTCGGCGCCGCACGGCTGGCAAGCACCCCTGAGGGACTGGCTGCGTCTGTCGAGGACCTACTGTCGCCGGACAAGGCTGCGCGTATGGCCCATGCGGCGTGGGAAGTTTCGAGCCGGGGCGCAGAAGTGACGGATGTTGCCTTGAATGAAGTGCTTACGCTTCTTGAGGATGCAGAGGCGAAGGCGCTTCTGTCCGACAACGGAGCGGTCTGATGCGTCCGCCAGCGTTTTGGGATAACGCGCCGGACGCACCGGGTCTGCGTGCCCGATTGTTGTCGCCCCTTGGGGCGCTTTACGCCGCAGCAACTGCCCGGCGTTTGCAACGCGGTCAACCGTTCGATCCGGGGGTGCCGGTGATCTGCGTCGGGAATATCAACGCAGGTGGCACCGGAAAAACGCCAACCGTTATTGCCTTGCAAATGCTGCTCTCTGCGCGTGGGATTACGGGACATGTGGTCAGCCGCGGCTACGGCGGAAACCTTAGCGGGCCAGTTCAGGTCGACGAAGGCACTCATTCAGCAGCTCAGGTTGGGGACGAGCCACTCTTGCTTGCTGCATTCGGCCCGACATGGGTTGCCAAAAACCGAGCAGCAGGGGCGCGCGCAGCTGTGGCCGTGGGAGCGCAAGCCATCCTTCTTGACGACGGATTTCAGAATCCTGCTTTGAAAAAAACGCTGTCGATTGTTGTAGTTGATGCCTGGCGCGGGTTCGGAAATGGCCGAGTGCTGCCCGCCGGGCCTTTGCGCGAGCCTGTCGCCACTGGTCTTGCGCGTACCGATTTCCTTCTCAGCATCGGGCAAGAGGCGGCGCAGAAGCGCTTCGACAGTACTTGGGGTTCCACGCTCGGACCTGTTCCACGCCTCAGAGGAGCGCTCAGCCCTTTGCCGACTGGGATGGTCTGGGCGGGTCTTCGTGTCGTTGCGTTTGCCGGGATCGGACACCCTGAAAAGTTCTTTGAGACGCTCCGCAGCTTAGGCGCAGAGATAATTCAGACCCATGCGCTGGATGATCATCAGCCGCTCGATGACCGCTTACTCGGACGCTTGCTTACGGATGCTAAGGCGCATGGCGCGCAGCTTGTGACGACCGAAAAAGATGCAGTGCGGCTTCCGCACGCCCTGCGGTCGCAGGTCCTGAGCTTGCCGGTGCGGCTTGAGTTCGAAGATCCAGCGCCGCTGGAGGCAGCGCTGGATGTGGTCTTCGGAGCTTAGTTGTCGATCAAACCATCAATAACAGCCGCGAAATCGCGGTAGTTCATGTTGGAGTATTTCTCGCCATTGATCACGAAGGAAGGCGTCGAGCTGATGTCATCCGCCTCTGCGTTCTCCTGATAGGCTGCAACCAGCGCCTGCGCTTTTTCGGCGTCTTGCAGGCAGGCGTCGAGTTCCTCATCGCTCAGGCCCGCAACCCGACCAATGCGGCGCAGGTTTTCTGCAACCTCCCCGGGATTACCTGAGCCGACCCATTCGCTTTGCTGCTCAAAAAGAAGATCGGTAATGCCGAAGTAGCGATCCGGTCCGCCACACCGGGCTGTCATACCCGCCCAAAGGCCAAGCCGGTCGAAGTAAACCTCGCGGTACACGAAACGCACTTTGCCCGTGTCGATGTAGTTTTCCTTCAGGTCCTTGAAGACTGAGTTGTGGAAGGTCGCGCAGTGCGGGCAGGTAAACGAGGCGTATTCGATCACGGTCACCGGTGCGTCTTCGGCGCCAAGCGCCATCTCAACCACACCAGAGGTGTCCACTTCTTGCGCATCAGCCGCAGAAACGGGGTTCAATGACACCTCGGGCAGTCCACTGTGCTGAGAGTTCCAGAGATACGCTCCGCCCGCGACAAGCACGAAAGCAAAGACGGCGCTTAAAAGAAGGCGTGCCATTGAGGCTCCTTTCAGGTTCTTGAAGGCGTTTTTGACAGGATCTGAGCACCAAGTTGTGCGAGGGCCTGCCGAAGCTCCGCATTCTGTATATCAGAGGTTTGGGCAACAGCCCGCGCAGTACAGGTGGCACTCGGCGCGGGTCTGGCCGAAGCATGGTCGAACTGCGCGGGTGCGTCCGCAAACCCGCTTGGCGCGGTTTGCGTTATGCGGATCCGCGAGATGGCGTTGTAGCCGTAGCAGCCGTTCACGCGTTCGCGCAGGCGCGGCAGTTGCGCCTGAAGCAGTGGGGCAAAAGCACCTGTGGTGAGCACCGTAAGCGTCGCGCCAAACCCCTTTCTGCTATATCCCACATTGACCGGGCGGCATTGGGTGGCAAGGTCAGGGCCCGCGATTTCATCCCAATGGGTCAACAGGCGTGCCACGACGAAACCACGCCCTTCGCCTGCTTCGCGAATACGTACCTCCAGAAGTCTGCCGGTTTGCTTGAACCCGCCGCCACGTTGCCTTGGGGACACTGCCATTGCGCCTCGCTTATTTGTTCGCTCGCTCTATTCTAGACGAGTTGCAGGGGGCGGCTAGTGGTCAGTGATCAGGTAATCTCAAGAATGCGTGAAAAAACTCACGGCGTTGCGCTCAGTACACCGCTTCTGGAGTGGTATGACGCCCATGCCCGCGTAATGCCGTGGCGGGTTAGCCCGGAGGATCGCGCAGCAGGCGTGCAGCCCGATCCCTACCGGGTCTGGCTGTCTGAAGTGATGCTGCAACAAACCACTGTTGCTGCGGTCAAAGACTATTTCCGCAAGTTTACGTCCCGATGGCCCACCGTTACCGATCTGGCTGCCGCGGAAGACTCTGACGTCATGGCAGCATGGGCGGGTCTCGGGTATTACGCCCGCGCGCGGAACTTGCTCAAATGCGCCCGCGTTGTCGTGCAGGACTATGGCGGTGTGTTTCCGGATACGGCGGAAGAGTTGCGCAAGCTTCCGGGGATCGGCCCCTACACCTCAGCAGCAATTGCCGCGATCGCCTTCGATCGGGCGGAGACCGTGGTGGACGGAAACGTCGAACGGGTAATGGCGCGGCTTTATGCGGTTGAGGCACCGCTGCCGCCTGCAAAAGCCGAGCTGACAGAACTCGCGGGACAGCTCACACCGGAAACCCGTCCGGGGGATTACGCGCAGGCTGTTATGGACCTTGGCGCGACGGTTTGTACGCCGCGCAGTCCGGCCTGCGGTATCTG
>JASJAW010000040.1 GCA_030066795.1 Dinoroseobacter sp. | reverse complement strand
TAAAACAGCGCACCCTGCGCCACCTGCCGCGGCCCCATCATCGTCAGACCTCCCTTGCCTCAAAGGAAGTGAAGCAGCAGCCAACGCGTCGCTCAAGAAGAGTTTTTCAACACAATCGGATCGCAGCAGTCACCTGACCGATCTAGTCAGGTTCAAAAGCGCCTCGGACGTAGTGAAGGGCAGCTATGCGGACAAAGCGGACGCTCGTCGTAACTCTGTTTTAGTTGCGGAGTTCAGGTGTTTAGCTAAGGTCGTCAGCGACGCATCAAGCGCTTGCAGGAGTTATCATATGAACGGAGCGATGGGATTGCGAAGCATCAAAGGGCTTATGCTCGCGCTAGTGGTAGCCGGTTCCGCCAACGCAGAGGGCTTCGATTTCGGAGAGGCGACAACTGACCAGCGTATGACGTACCATCGCGCGGTGGATGCTGCCGTTTGGGCCATGCCTCTTATGAACTTCAAGTTCTACCGAGACGCGCTCGCAAATGTCGGCGTCGGTCCCAACGATGTCGGCTACTTCTCGCAACTCCAAGACTGGCGGTTTCAGACCGCGACGCCGAATAATACCACGCCTTACATCATGACCTATTGGAACATTCAGGACGGTCCGGTCGTGGTAGAAATGCCCCCGTCCGCGGATGGGATCGGGATATTTGGGACGATCATGGACGCTTGGCAGCGACCGCTTGAAGATGTTGGTGCCAATGGACGAGATCGGGGACTGGGAACGAAGTACATCCTTGTGCCACCCGGCTACGATGGTCCTCTATTGCCGAATGCCCTTGTCTATGAACAGGAAACCAACTTCGGTTTTGCCGTGCTGCGCCCGATCCTTTCAGGTGGCGCAACGGAAGAGAACCTTGCCAAAGCAACGGAGCTTACACAGCAACTCAAAATCTACCCCTTGTCTGAGGCGGACACCTTCCAAACGAAGTATGTCGATCTTTATGGCGAACTGCTGGAGATGACGCCGAAGCTAGATGGAAGCATCTACTCTGAAATCCACGAGATGATCCGCGAGGAAGTCGTTCTCGACCGCGATCTTGTGATGATGGGTCTTCTGGCCCGGCTGGGGATCAATCGGAACGAGGCGTTTGCGCCGGATGCCGATATGCAGGCGGTTTTTGACGCCGCGGGTCCAGAGGCACTGGAATACATGATCGATCAGTATCACCGTGTGCTGAACCCGTTTGTTTTCGAAGGCAAGAGGTGGTCTGCGCTGGTACCCGATGGATCGCGAGAGACCGAATGGTCATACGAGTATCCTTCGTACTATGACTACCACGCTCGGGGTGCGTTGTTTTACGCGATCATCACGAGCGTGAAAAACTACGGGACATCGACCTACTACCTCGACCTTGCGGAAACACCTGACGGGGAATGGCTCGACGGAAGCCGGAACTACAAACTGACGATGCCGCCCGAGGTGCCGGTTCGGGATTTTTGGGCGATTACGACGTACGATCTGGAGACGGCGTCCTACCTGCGCGACATTGTACCGAGTAGTATCGACTCCACGATGCCTGACGTTGTTGCGAATGACGATGGATCGGTCGACATCTATTTTGGTCCAACGGCACCGGAGGGCAAGGAAAGCAACTGGCTGCCTACTGATCCCGAGCGTCGGTTCTTCCTTCTGGCGCGCTTCTATGGACCCGAACCAAGTCTTCTGGACAGCAGCTTTGAACTGAACGACATGGAGAGGATGGATTAGGTACGCGTTAGGCTCACAACCGTCCTTTGCCCGGTCCTGTCTGTAACCTCCATCGCCGTCACTTCTATTTGCCGGGTGAGGTTCTGCTTGCTGGTCCGGCTTGAATGGCGCTCGGCCTTCGATACGAGGCCCATTCAGCTGCCATACTAAAGTCCGGCGAAAAACCGACGTTTTTCCGATAGCGATTTTCAAGAGTTTTGAGCAGCAATCCACGCGGACCGATCGCCCTAAAAAAGGAAGAGGGTCCCAACCCCTCAGGACCCTCTTGCCACCCCACGTGCCACCTGCTGGTTGCACCACACGTGAAACTGAATTCGGGTCCTGCCCTACTGGCCGGGACGTCTCAGCTATAGCGCGTGTGGCGCGTAGCAGGCAACAAATAAGCTGCTAAAATTCTCGCATTTACAGAAAGTTAACCGTAAACGCTCTCTTTCCCGAAATGCTTGGTAAGCATGTAGTAAACCACCGCACGGTATTTGTTGCGCTCGGATTTGCCATAGGCCTCGACGACCTTTGCGATCGCGTCATCCAACTCGGGCCCATCGGACAGGCCGAGCTTCTTGATCAGGAAGTTCTGCTTCACGGTTTCCAACTCACCTTCCTGCGAAGAGGCAACTGTCGAGGCGTCCGCGTCATAAATCGCCGGCCCGCAGCCAATGGTTACTTTCGTCAGCAGATCCATGTCGGGATCCATCCCGATCTTGTTTTTTAGATCATCTGCATATTGTGCGATAAGGTCGTCTCTTTTGCCCATGTCGCCTTTCCTCCCGGTTGGGTTTTTATCGCGCCAGCAGCGCCAATTTCTGCGCCCAGCGTGGAGGAGGTTACCGGCGGCTGGTCGGATTACAAGTTTGAAATTGAGGCGGCTACTTCGTGAACAGGATGTTTAGACAGAGCGGTTCGTTGCTGGTCGGGTAGCAGAGCCAAGCCTTCGCCAAGTCCTCTTGCTTGATTACCGAAGCAGAGCAGCTTGGCGGACTTGCAATCCCCTAAGCTCACTTTGGATTTCCCTGTGGTGATCTTGATTACAGCATCAGGATTTCTTGGTGATGCCATCATTTGACCATTTTGGTCAGGCTCTTTGATTGTCGGGGAAATTGTACGGAAGCGAGAAGATGATCACCGGCCAATCAGGTTTCGACAGACGTATGCGACGCATCTACGTCGAACGGACTGGCCGTATGCCTCCGGATGATTTTAAGACCAACAAGCAAGGTACCGGGCGCCAGCGCCGCCCCTACGCTTTGATGGCGCTTGTCCCGCTTATGTGCGGCACGGGCGGACTGGTTGCAGCCAATGTGTTCGGCAGTGATTTTGGGTCTGCGCTCAGAATAGCTACCGACTCTGGAATCTCGATGAAGTCTGCGATGACACTGATCGAGATCTGCTCCGATAAACTCGGGAGTGGCTTCGGCCCAAGCGAGGCCCAGATCGCGATGGAGCAAGCCGCGCAAACCATGCGCGACATGCACCCTGCTAAGCCGATTAGCCCCTTTTAGAGCCTAAACCACTGCGATCAGTAGCGGTAGTGTTCAGGCTTGAATGGGCCCTCCACGGTCACGCCGATATAGTCCGCCTGCTCTTTCTGAAGCTCGGTCAGCCTTGCGCCAACCTTTTCCAAATGCAGCTTGGCCACCATCTCGTCGAGATGCTTGGGCAGGACATAGACCTCGTTCTTGTATTCTTCGCCTTTGGTCCAAAGTTCGATTTGTGCCAGAACCTGATTGGTGAAAGAGGCCGACATCACGAAAGACGGATGGCCCGTGGCATTGCCAAGGTTCAGCAGGCGGCCCTGCGACAGCAGGATCATGCGATTGCCAGACGGCATTTCGATCATGTCCACCTGGTCCTTGATGTTTGTCCATTTGTGGTTCTTTAGCGCGGCCACCTGAATCTCATTGTCGAAGTGGCCGATATTGCCGACGATCGCCATATCCTTCATCTCGCGCATATGCTCGATGCGGATCACGTCCTTGTTGCCGGTGGTGGTTATGAAGATGTCTGCTTCTTTGACGGTGTCTTCCAAAGTGACCACTTCGAACCCGTCCATCGCAGCCTGAAGCGCACAGATCGGGTCGATTTCGGTGACTTTTACGCGTGCGCCCGCGCCGCGTAGCGATGCCGCCGAACCTTTGCCCACATCCCCGTAGCCGCAGACGACAGCGACCTTGCCGGCCATCATAGTGTCGGTGGCGCGGCGAATTCCATCAACCAGTGATTCTTTGCAGCCGTACTTGTTGTCAAACTTCGACTTGGTGACGGAGTCATTCACGTTGATCGCCGGGAACGGGAGCTGCCCTTCGCGCATCAACTCGTAAAGGCGATGCACACCCGTGGTCGTTTCTTCAGAAACGCCTTTGATCTGGTCGCGCGTCTTCGTGAACCAGCCGGGACTGGCCTCCATCCGCTTCTTGATCTGAGCCTTAATGACCGCTTCTTCCTCGGATTGCGGAACCGGGATGATGTCCTCTCCCGCCTCGGCCCGCGCGCCAAGAAGAATATAGAGCGTCGCGTCTCCGCCATCGTCGAGGATCATGTTCGGCCCGTCCGGAAACATGAAACTGCGATCGAGATAATCCCAATGTTCCTCAAGGGTCTGGCCCTTGATTGCAAAGACCGGGATGCTGGCGTCAGCGATGGCCGCAGCAGCATGATCCTGCGTCGAGAAAATGTTGCAGGACGCCCAGCGCACGTCCGCGCCAAGGGCTGAGAGAGTCTCGATCAAAACAGCCGTCTGGATCGTCATATGTAGGGATCCGACGATGCGTGCACCTTTGAGCGGTTTGCTGTCACCGTACTTCTTGCGCAGGGCCATCAGGCCGGGCATTTCAGTTTCTGCGATATCGAGCTCTTTACGGCCGAACGCCGCCAGCGAGATGTCTTTAACGATGTAATCGAGCGCCATTATCCGACCTCTGAGATTGTTTACCGCGCGCCTAGCAGGTTCGCCGCGGACAAACAACGGGTCAGAGAGAAAGCTGCGCCAATAGTTCGGGTTCTTGCCCGTCGGTCGTATCTGGATCCCCGAACACGAGCACACAGGCCAAACCGTCCTCAAAATACTCTACAATGGTCCAACTACCGGTCAGTTCGTTGCGCCAAAGGGCGGCGTTCCCATTCTGCGTCTGGGCGACAACGCGCTCCCCGTACCAATCGACCAAGGTCGCATCCATCTCGTCTGCAAGCATGCAGCCGTCAGACGCAACAGCGGCAAAGGGAAGAAGGGCAAAAAGAACAAAGAACCACTTAAACATTCAAAACACTCCAAGAACCGAACGACCCCGGTTCAGATACTAACCCCTAAAACTCTCGCTCTCTCAGCCATATGCTAAAAATCAGTTAAAAAACGTTATCCACGACTTAAAACACTGCCTAATGAAAATCGTAACACAAGACTGTTTCGGTACAATAAGCCTATCCTGAGTCCACAAGACGTTGTGAACGCAACCCTGCCCGCCTATTCAAGGTGCCGTATGCAAGGATTTGGATGAAGCGACATGTCAAAACCACCCCGGGCCTGGCAGCGCATGTTGTCCGGGCGCAGACTGGACCTGCTTGATCCAACCCCGGTCGATATCGAGATCGAGGATATTGCCCACGGACTGGCCTTTGTCGCGCGCTGGAACGGACAGACTGTCGGAGACTATGCGTATTCGGTCGCCGAACACTCATTGCTGGTCGAGGCCCTGTACACCCGCATGATCCCGCAAGCACCCGCGAAATGGCGGCTCGCGGCCCTTCTACACGATGGACCAGAATACGTAATCGGCGACATGATCAGCCCGGTTAAGGCCGCTGTTGGTCCTGGATACGAAGCTCTGGATGACCGATTGGCAGCCGCAATTCATTTACGATTTGGCTTGCCGGCAGTGCTGCCGAAGGCGGTAAAGGCAGCTATCAAACGAGCTGACAAGGTCAGCGCGTGGCTTGAAGCTACCCAGATTGCAGGATTCTCTGAGACGGAGGCCGACAAGTTCTTCGGGAAGCCGAAATCCGAGATTACGGAAGGTCTGCAGATCGAACTACGTCCGCCCACCGAGGTGCGCACCGCGTTCTCAGCACGCCACGCCGCACTGCTTGACCTTTTATGAAGGTGATTGTCCGTCGGGCCGGGTCCCTTGATGCGGCGGACGTGGCCTGTCTACTGAACGAAATCGCCAGGAATACGGTCAGAACGGCGCAAACGCACGACATCTCAAAAGCCGAAGTACTGGAATGGCTTTACAAGGCTTCAGGGCACTCAGCTCGACACGTGGCGGAAACCGAGGCGGGTAGAATCCTCGGCTTTCAGTCGATTGAGCCACATGAAGACCTCCCACCTGAGGCCTGCGATATCGCGACCTTCGTGCGCAACGGGCGGTCCGGTCTCGGGATCGGGTCCCGCCTATTTGCGGAAACCGTACGTGCTGCCCGCGAATTGGGGTATCGGTGGATTAACGCGACACTCCATGCAGATAATACGGGCGGTCTAGCTTACTATCAGAGCCGCGGCTTCGAACTTTACATCCGCGAGGCCAGCCAGACGCTTTCAAACACCACACGCTTTGACAGGGTCAGGATGCGTTTCGATCTCGACTAGCAAGAAAGACCCGCAAGCGCGGGTCTTAAAGATTGCATTCGGTAGGAACTAACGTGGACTACGTTTCGCCAGGATACGCTGTAGCGTCCGGCGGTGCATGTTCAGGCGCCGTGCTGTTTCAGAAACGTTCCGATCGCACAGCTCATAAACGCGCTGAATGTGTTCCCACCGGACTCTGTCCGCGCTCATCGGGTTTTCCGGCGGCGGCGGAAGTTCGTCCTCAGAAGCGAGAAGAGCAGCGGTGATATCATTCGCATCGGCAGGCTTAGACAGATAGTCCGTCGCGCCGATCTTCACTGCCGCGACCGCTGTTGCAATCGCGCCGTAACCTGTAAGAACAACGATCCGGGCATCCGGACGTCGCTCCCGCAGAACCTCCACTACGTCGAGGCCGTTCCCATCTTCCAGACGCAGATCCACGACCGCGTAGGCGGGGGGGCGCGCTGTGGCAATCGCTTTGCCAGCGGCTACGGAGCCTGCCATTTCTGGCTCGAACCCCCGCTTTTCCATCGCCCGCGCCAACCGCCTCAGGAACGGCTCATCATCGTCAACCAAAAGCAAGGAAGCATCTGGCCCGATATCACGGGCTGGTCGGTCGTTCATGGGGTCCTCCCCTAAAGGTACGGCGAATATCCGCTTTTTATCTGAGTTCTTGTTTAGTGAGAAACTTTCTTGCGGTCAAACATCGCTTTAGCTGGTTACATCTAGAAAACATGCTGTGCGTTCTGCGATCTGTTGCGCACTGTCCTCCCGACGAAAAAAGTCGGCGAAACCCGTTTGTGGAAGCATAAGGTATGTGAACGTTGAATGGTCCACTAGATAGTACTCCGGGTCCCCATCCTGCTTCCGGTAGTAAGTCTTGTAAGCCTTTGAGGCTGCCGCCACCTGCTCCTCAGTTCCTGTCAGTCCGATCATATCGGGGTGCATGGCATCAGTAAAAAATCCAAGTTGCTCTGGCGTGTCCCGCGCTGGGTCCACGGTGATGAATACGGTTTGCACGTCATACCCCTGAGCCGTCAGCAAGTCGGCGGCCTCTCCATTACGATATGCATCCAAAGGACAGACATCCGGACAGAAGGTGTATCCGAAATAAACAAGTGTCGGTGCGGTGATCACATCCGCATCCGTAACCGTTGCGCCGCTTTCGTTGACAAGCTCAAAAGGTCCGCCGATAGACGCGTTCCCCGAAGCAACAACGCCGCCCCGGCATTGTGCCAAAGCATCCTCAGGGGTGTTGAAGAACGCAAGATATATCAACCCGCCCAGCATGGCCGATATCAATCCTACTGCCGTCAAAGCATAAATCTTCATGTCGGTTTCCCTGTCGCACCTGTTCTTCTGTCAGAAGGATGGGTAACTCTATGTTGAATAACCAGCCGTCTGTGACACTTCGCCCGATATAATGACTGACAGTTTCGCGAGCCAGACACGACAAGAGGACCGCGCCACCTGGGTGCGACTGCGGACGCTTATCCTTCTCCGCTGGATGGCGATCACAGGTCAGATCATTACGATCGCCGTTGCATCTCAAATCCTCGAACTGCAGTTAAACTACGGGCTTCTCTATCTGGCGATTGGAGCATCTTTCATTGCGAACACCATCGCAATGTTCGTCTACCCGGAAAACAAGCGCCTGTCCGAGAACGAAGCAATGCTGACGTTGATGTTTGACGTCTCACAACTGGCCTTTCTGCTTTATCTCACTGGCGGACTGAACAATCCGTTCGCACTCCTCATCCTTGCTCCTGTGACGATTTCAGCCGCCACATTGCGTCTGAAATCGACCCTTTTGCTGGGAATTATGGCCCTAGCGTTGATTTCAGCAGTTGGGTTCTACCACATACCGCTGCGTACAGCCGATGGCTTCATTCTCCGCATGCCAGACATTCTGGCATTCGGCTTCTGGATTGCCATCGTCATCGGCGTACTCTTCCTAGGGGGCTACGCCTACCGTGTAACTGGCGAGACGCATTCAATGTCCGAAGCTTTGCTGGCCACGCAAATGGCCTTGGCCCGAGAGCAGAAACTAACTGATCTTGGCGGGGTCATTGCGGCTGCGGCCCACGAACTCGGCACGCCTTTGGCCACGATCAAGCTGGTCAGTCAGGAACTCGCTGAGGAGCTTGATGACGAAATCCTCCGCGAAGATGCGCAACTGATCCGGGATCAAGCGGATCGATGTCGCGATATTCTGCGGGATATGGGCCGTGCCGGAAAGGATGATCTGCATCTCAAGACCGCGCCCTTGGGCGCGATCATTCGCGAAGCCGCCGAGCCCCATGCGCAGCGCGGCAAATCCCTTCATTTCGATGTCTCGCCCGCCCCGGGAGGCGATAACGAACAGCCCACCATCCGCCGCCAGCCGGAGATCATTCATGGCATCCGCAATTTCGTCCAGAACGCCGTTGATTTTGCTGAGGCTAATGTCTGGATCGATGTGCATTGGACCGATGAAGTGGTCCTTGTGCGCATAATCGACGACGGCGAAGGGTATCCAAACCATCTTCTGGGCCGGATCGGAGATCCGTTTGTGCGCAAACGCCGCAGCCCGCCCGATTCCAGACGCCCCGGATATGAGGGGATGGGCCTCGGTCTCTTCATTGCGAAGACGTTGTTGGAGCGCACAGGCGCGGAGTTGAGCTTCGCTAATGGATCGGACCCTTTCTTACCGAAAGAAGAACGACCCGTCAGGTCCGGCGCGATCGTCGAAGCGATCTGGCCACGGGAAGTTGTCGCGCGGCCGGAAGACGCCGAACGCCGGGCACTTGGCGAAAATCAAAGGATCGAAGCCTAGGCACAGCCCCTGATCGTTAACTCCCGATTAACCAAAGTCTTCCACGCTTTTCAGGCACAGCCTGGGGGTAAGTGATGTTGGAACTGAGTTTCGTGGGCTTCTTGGCCTTGGCCTGCGTGTCGTTTCTCGCAGCGAGTATGGCTTATGGAGTTTTGCGGTATCTGAACGCAGATCCGGGGGACAGTCACCGAACCCAACTTTCCACCATCCAGAAGTCCGCCAATCGCACTTTGACACCGGATGTCGAAACCGAGCTCGAACGTTTGCGCGTAATCACAGCTCAGGTTCCGGTATTGCTGTGGCTCCAATCAAAATCGGGCGCAATAAATTGGGCGAACAGCGCCTACATGGATCTTGCAGATCAAATTCACCCAGACCGTACGGGGACATGGCCGCTTGCTCCCGTGTTCAAGGCGACCTCGCTTGCCCAACCCGGTAGTCCGGGTGCTCGACGAATGGCGGTAGACATCGCAGAAGACAACAAAGGCTGGTTTGACGTGTATGCGTTCCGGTTTGAGGATGAGGCCCTGTATTCAGCTGTCCCGATCGACATGACGATCAAAGCTGAACGCAGCTTGCGCAGCTTTGTACAGACATTGACCGGTACTTTTGCCCATTTGCAGGTCGGACTGGCGATTTTTGACAAAAGACGTCAGCTTGTTCTGTTTAACCCGGCTCTGATCGACCTCACTACTCTTGAACCGGAATGGTTGAGCTCGCGGCCTCTGCTGACAGAAGTTCTAGACAGGCTACGGGACAAAAACATGCTGCCCGAGCCAAGGGACTACAAAGACTGGCGCGACCGCTTGAGCACGTTGGAAGCTGCAGCCAATCAGGGGCTTTTTGAAGAAACATGGGCGCTAGCCAGCGGGCAGACCTATCGGATGCAAGCCAGGCCGCACTTCGATGGTGGCATCGCAATCACGCTTGAGGATGTATCGTCAGAGTTGTCGCTCACACGTCGTTTCCGATCCGAGTTAGAGTTGGGGCAAACGGTAATCGACGAGATTGGACCCGCTTTGGCAGTATTCAATGAACGCGGCCAGCTGGTTCTGACAAGCAAAGCCTACGACGTACTTTTTGACCTGAATGATGGTAACACTCTGAGCACACCAGCCATCGCGGACACAACGAAGCTTTGGCAAGAGATCTTCGACCCATCCCCGATTTGGGGAGATATCCGTGAGCTTGGAAGATCGGAGCAGCCGCGTTCACCCTGGGAAGATACTGTTCGCCAAAGAGCGAGCGGCCAGCTCTACACATGCCGTTTTGTACCGCTGCCCGGCGCGATGACCCTGATCATTTTCGAGCCGGAAACCGTGATGGCAGAGGTTGAAACCGCGAGGTAGACCCTAACAGAAACCATCGCGGAATGAGCTGTCGCCGCTTTTGTACAGCTCTGGATGTTTGTGTGCTTGCAGAGGCCGGGCGCGGCGGTACAACTGAGGCATGCAGGCGCCACGAACTTTCCGCTTCATGCTCACCGACCCCGCTCATTCAGAGGCATTCGCAAAGTCTCTGGCGCCTGTCTTACGTGCGGGTGATACACTTCTACTGGCTGGAAACATCGGAGCTGGTAAAAGCTTTCTCAGCCGCGCCATTATTCAAGCCCGCCTTATGGCCGAGGGGCGGTTCGAGGATGTTCCATCGCCCACCTTTACTTTGGTGCAGGTCTATGAGCTCTCCGATGTCGACATTTGGCATTGCGACTTATTCCGGCTCACCTCAGTGGACGAGGTCCTCGAACTGGGGTTAGAGGAAGCATTCGAAACCGCAATCTGTCTCGTGGAATGGCCGGATCGATTGGAAGATATGACGCCGGAGGACGCGTTGTTCATCGCTTTGAACGCGTCTGCATCACAAGAGAACAGTCGCGACGTGGTAATCTCATATGAGTCCGGCGACTGGATGCAGCGGCTCCCCCCGGTGATTGAGGCAATTCGGTCATGACGGACTACACTGACTTCCTTGCTGGGGCAGGCTGGGCATCCGCCGAGGTGCGCCCTCTGGCGGGCGATGCTTCGAACAGGCGCTATATGCGTGTGTCGCGAAACGGTCACCGCGCGGTACTGATGGATGCAGCGCCGGAGCGCGGCGAGGACACAGGGCCATTCTTGAAAATCGCTGCCCATTTACGCGCTGTCGGCCTGCATGCTCCAGCGGTGTTTTCAAGCGACCCGGTGGCAGGGCTGGTACTTCTGGAGGATCTTGGAGACGGGCTGTTCGTGCGCCGGTTTGAGATCGAGCCTGAATCACAAAATCGGCTCTACAAAAGCGCAATTGACGTTCTGTTGCGCCTTCACGCAGGCCCGTTACCACCAGGCGACGTTCCTGACTACACCGCCTTTCCCATGGCGGAGGCCGCAAAGCTGGCCGCAATCTGGTATGCGGATGACCTGCCTTCGGCGGAAGCGCTGGCCACAAGTATGACAACGGCGCTCACCGCGCTTGACTGGTCGCAGCCGGTTCTGGTCTTGCGCGATTATCATGCGGAGAACCTGCTTTGGATTGACAACGCGGATGGGTTGGACCGCGTCGGGCTTCTCGACTTTCAGGACGCTGCACGGGGCCACCCAGTCTATGACGTGATCTCACTAATGCAGGACGCACGTCGAGATGTGCCAGCGAATGTGGCTCGCGCTATGGCGATGCATTATCAAACCGGATCGGGCATGACCGGAGCGGTTTTTGATCATGCGGCCGCCGTTTTAGGAGCGCAGCGCGCACTGCGAATTCTTGGTGTGTTTGCGCGGCTTTCGCTTCATTTCAACAAACCCGACTATGTCGACTTGATCCCAAGGGTCTGGGGCCAGTTACAAGCCAATCTCCAGCATCCGTCCCTTCGGGACTTGGCGGAGTTGACGTCAGAGTGCTTACCTAAGCCAAGCGCGGAGCACCTTGCATCCCTTAAAGCCAGAGCTGGAACATGCCCGAGGCTGTAATGATCTTTGCGGCTGGATTCGGCACGCGAATGGGGGCGTTGACCCAGTCCTGCCCGAAGCCCTTGCTGCAAGTGGGCGGCCAGACTCTATTGAACCATGCACTTAGAATTTCGGATCATGCGCACGTCGCACGGAAAGTGGTGAATATCCACTACCTTGGCGATCAGATCAGGAGCGCCATAAAAGCTCGAACCGACATCATTATTGCAGACGAAACCGCCGAAATTCTAGACACCGGCGGCGGCTTGAAGAAAGCTCTCCCTTATCTTGAGAGCGACACTGCCTTCACTCTGAATTCCGACGCGATCTGGTCCGATCCGAACGTACTGCGCCCTTTGGCTGAGGCGTGGGATGCAACGGAGATGGACGCTCTGTTGTTGACAGTACCGCTGGCCCGGGCCGAAGGTCGCGCAGCTCCAGGCGATTTCTCTTTGGAACCGGACAACCGGCTCTCCCGTGGTGGGGATTTCGTCTATACCGGCGCACAAATCCTGTCGCTTGCCACGCTGGACGAAATAGAAGACCGTGTGTTTTCGCTGAACAGCGTTTGGGACAAAGCTTCCCAGCGTGGTCGACTGTTTGGACTCGAGTATCAAGGGCATTGGGTCGATGTCGGCCATCCGGAGGGCCTCGTGCTAGCCAACAAACTCTGGGATCAGTGGTTTTGACGGAATGCCTTTTTCCAAACAGCGCGCAACCACGCGTGTTTGGCCTTCCGATGGGCGTCGATTTTTCGACCGAACTGATCGCCGGACTTGACACGCGTCTGACCGGGCAAGACCCCGAAGCAATCGCTCGCGTAGAGCTTATTGTGAACACCACCCGAATGCGGCGCAGACTAAGATCGCTTTATACTGATCGCGGCGCAGGTTTCCTTCCGCGAATCCGCCTGCTGACCGAGCTTGGACCCCCAGTTGACCCATCGAAGTCATCACGCCTGTTACGCAAACTGGAGCTCAGCCAGCTTGTCCGCGCCCTGCTTGAACGGGAAAAAAAACTCGCTCCCCGCGCAGCTGTCTTTGACCTTGCCGATAGTCTGCTGCGTTTGCTGGATGAAATCGAAGGCGAAGCTGTCCCGCTGGAGGCACTGCAGACCATCGATGTAGGGCAGCTTTCGGAGTATTGGTCCCAAGCGCTGAAATTCATCAACATTATCGCGCCGTTCCTTTCGGAACCGGAGAATACGGGCCCGGAAGCTCTGCAGCGTACCAGGATTGTGTCTCTGATTGCAGACTGGGCGAAAGCTCCTCCGCAACATCCGGTCTTGCTCGCAGGATCGACAGGATCGCGTGGCACAACGGCCTTGCTAATGGATGCTGTCGCCCAACTTCCACAAGGCGCGATTATCCTCCCGGGTTTTGACTTCGATCAGCCCGGCAAAGTCTGGACCGCGCTAGAAGATGCACTGACGAGCGAAGATCATCCGCAGTTCCGGTTTGCACGTCTACTCGATCGAAACGGGCTAACGCACCGGGATGTTGACCCATGGACGGCGACCGCACCTGCTGCCTCGAGCCGCAACGCGCTTGTCTCCTTGGCGCTGCGACCTGCGCCAGTGACCGACCAATGGCTTAGCGAGGGACCGGACCTGTCTGATCTGACGGCCGCTTGCGCAGGGATGGCGCTTGTTGAGGCTCCAAACGAGCGGATAGAAGCACAGGCCATCGCACTTTGCCTGCGCAATGCAGCTGACGCAGGGAAGACGGCTGCGCTCGTTACCCCTGACAGGGTTCTGAGCCGGCGCGTAGCGGCAGCACTCGATCGGTGGCGCATTGTACCCGATGACAGTGCGGGTCGCCCACTCAATCTGTCCCCACCGGGGCGCTTTCTGAGACAGCTCGCGCGGGAGTTGGGACAAACGGTACGCGCAGACGCTCTTATCGCTCTGCTCAAGCACCCACTTACTCATTCCTCTGCGAATACACGGGGCGCCCATCTGAAGCTTGCCCGCGATCTCGAACTTCATTTGCGGAAACGGAACATAGCGCAACCCACATCGGACGCCATTCGAAGCTGGGCAGGGGCGCGGCCAGAGCCCGAGGCAGAGGCTTGGGGAAATTGGCTCGCTGCACTTATGCAGCAAATCGCTGGTTGCAAGTCCGATGAGTTGAGCGTTTTGGAGGCTCAACATAGAGACCTTGCTGAACTCCTGGCGCGCGGAGACCAGCCAGAAGGAAGCGGCACTCTCTGGGACCTTGCTGCAGGCGAGGAAGCTCTCAGCGTTATGGACCAAATCAAGGCAGCGGCGCCATCGGGCGGGACCGTTTCGCTGGATGAGTATGCTATCCTTCTGGACAGTACGTTGGCCGCAGAAGTCGTACGCGAACCTGTCTTCTCCCACCCCGACATCATGATTTGGGGTACATTGGAAGCTCGTGTCCAAACCGTTGACGTGGCAATTCTAGGCGGGCTGAACGACGGTATATGGCCACCTTTACCGGCAGCAGACCCTTGGATGAACCGCGTTATGCGCGCACAAGCAGGTTTGTTACTTCCGGAGCGGCAGATCGGTCTTTCCGCACATGACTTCCAGCAAGCTATCGGAGCGCAAGAGGTCGTCCTGACCCGCGCGATCCGCGGAGACGAGGCGGAAACTGTCCCCTCGCGCTGGCTGAACCGACTGACAAACTTGCTCGACGGGTTGAACGACGAAAGCAAAGCCGCACTCGGAAAAATGCGCCAGGCAGGAAACATATTGATCGCGCAGGCGGAACGTCTCGACCTGCCAGCTACACGCACACCGGCAGCGCACCGCCCTGCCCCCCGGCCACCAAAGTCGCATCGCCCAACCGAATTGCCGGTCACATCTATTGAAAGGCTCGTGCGTGATCCCTATGCCGTTTACGCCAGCCATATTCTGCGTCTGCGAACCCTTCCGATGCTGGGTCAGGCCCCGGACGCGCGCGATCGCGGCAGCATCTTTCACAAGATCATGGAGACCTTCATTCCTCAGGTGTTTCGGGGCGGACTCACACTACGGTCTGAAGATCTGGAACTGGTTGCGAAAGAGGTAATCGCAAACGCCGGGTTCTCGCCCGAAATCTCCGCCTTCTGGCGCGCGCATATTTCCCGGATTGCGGAGGCAATTGTTGCCCGTGAAGCGCCCCGACAACAGATGGCGGCTGACATCCTAACTGAAACGCGTGGCATTCGCACAACCGGGGATGGCTTTCGGTTGACCTGCCGCGCGGACCGACTCGATCTCGGCCACGACGGCAAGCTGCGTATTTTTGACTACAAATCGACGCCGCCCAGCCCTTCGCAACTGAAGATCTTTGACTTTCAATTGCATCTTGAAGCTGCAATCGCAGAGGCCGGCGGCGTCCACGAGATTGGGCCGGTAGAGATTGCGGAGCTTGCCTATTTGTCTCTGAGCGCTTCCAAGTCCGACCTTTCGATTGAAGTAGGCCCGGAAGAGCCACACGAAACCTGGCAGCAATTCTGTGACTTGATTGCGCATTGGCAAAGCGAAAGCGCGGGCTTTACGGCCAGGCGCATGATGCGCAACACCGGCGATCCCAGCGATTATGACCATCTTAGTCGACACGGCGAATGGGAGATCTCCGAAGAGCCAAAGCCAGAGGATGTAGGATGACCGGGTTGGATCCTGCAACGCGCGCCCAGCATGCGGCGGCAGACCCGGGAGGGTCAGTCTGGCTGTCGGCCAATGCCGGGTCCGGCAAGACCAAGGTTCTGACCGACCGTGTTGCGCGCCTGCTTCTGCGCGGTGTTTCACCAGAACGTATCCTATGCCTGACCTACACCAAGGCCGCCGCGAGCGAGATGCAGAACAGGCTCTTCAAAAGGCTCGGAGGGTGGGCAATGCTCCCAGAGGCAGCCTTGCGCCAAAGGCTACTCGAGCTGGGCCTCGCCGAAACAGAATTGTCAGATCGGCTTGTCTCCAGGGCCCGGACCCTTTTCGCCCGTGCTATCGAAACGCCCGGCGGTCTGAAGATCCAAACGATCCATTCTTTCTGTTCAGGCCTATTGCGGCGCTTCCCGATGGAAGCGGACCTCCCCCCACAGTTCAAAGAGTTGGACGAACCCGGAACACGCGCACTTCGGCAGACCGTTCTGGCTGGTCTAGCTTCCGGCCCCGACGTTACTGCACTGGAGGCAATGGCTAGCGTCGTAGCGGAGGCTAATTTCGATAGCTTCCTATCAGAGATGGCAAGTCATGCCGAAGCGCTCCGCAACCCGAAGGCCGAGGCCGAGTTGTTCTCGGAGTTCGGTCTGTCATCTGATGACACTTTCAATAACCTGCTCGCCGAAGTCATTCAGCCCGGCGACGACGCGCTGCTGTTGCGATTGGCCGAGGCGCTGGCCGTCGGTTCCACAACCGATATGAAGCACAGCCTTGCGTTGCGCGCGCTGCTGCAAGCTCCCCGTGACCCGGTTTTTCTTGTGGGACTGGAGAAGATTCTTCTAACTGGCGAGAAGGCCAAACAAGGAGCCTTCGTAGCGAAGATACCCGGCTTCCCAACCAAGAAGACCCGCGAAAACCTTGGGCCACTGGAGGCCCCGCTTGATGCGTTGATGCGGCGAGTGGAGGCTGCCCGCCCGAAACGGCTGGCGCTGGATCTGATGGCGCGTAACAAAGTTCTTCTGAGTTTTGCCCGTGCCTATCTGGACCGGTTACAGACAGCGAAAGAGGCTATGGGCGTTCTCGATTTTGACGATCTCATCTTACGAACCCGCGATCTTCTGACAGATCAGGGTGTGGCCCAATGGGTACTGTTCCGGCTCGACGGTGGAATCGATCATATTCTGGTCGACGAGGCACAGGACACGAGTCCCGCGCAATGGGACGTCATCCGCTTGCTGGCGCAAGAGTTCACCGCCGGACAGGGTGCCGCGACAGACCGGAACCGGACTTTGTTCGTTGTCGGCGACCCTAAGCAGTCGATTTATTCTTTCCAGGGCGCGGATCCCAGCGGTTTCGACCGCATGCGCGTCTTCTTTCGCGAGGCGCTGGGACAAGTTCAGGCGCCGTTCGCCGAACATGCACTGCTGTATTCCTTCCGGTCCTCGCCCGGCATACTTGGTTTTGTAGATCAGTGTTTCGAAGCGACGGGCCATACTGGTTTAGGCCACAGGTCCGACCATCGCGCCTTCCGGGAAACCTTACCGGGTCGCGTGGATCTTTGGCCGGTCCTGCCGAAGCCCGACCAACCTGAAAAACCCCCGTGGTACGATCCGGTGGATCTGGACAACCTGAATGATCACAGACTGGAACTTGCCCGCCGTGTGGCAAGATCAGTGCAGGACATGCTGGCAACCGGTACACAGCTAACAACTGCGAGCGGCGAGACGCGGCCGGTACAACCCAAGGACATACTGATCCTTGTGCAAAGTCGCTCGCCAATCTTTCACGAGATCATTCGAAGCTGCAAAGACCTCGGCGTACCCGTCGCGGGCGCTGACCGTTTGCAAGTCGGAGCTGAACTTGCGGTCAAGGACCTTGTCGCGGTTCTTTCCTTTCTGGCCACACCCGAAGATGACCTCGCACTCGCGTCTGTTCTGAAGTCACCGCTTTTTGGCTGGTCCGAAAACAGGCTCTACCGCCTCGCCCAACCGCGCGAAGGTCAGTTTCTCTTCGCCGCGCTCAGAGATGCTGCTGACCAACACCCGGAAACTGTCGAGGTCCTGCAAGACCTGCGTGACGTGTCTGACTTTCTAAGACCACACGAGCTTCTGGACCGCATCCTCACGCGCCATAGTGGGCGCGCAAAGCTCTTGGCGCGGCTTGGTCGCGAAGCCGAAGACGGTATCGATGCGCTCTTAGGCCAGGCACTGTCCTATGAGGCCGCGAATGTTCCAAGTCTTACTGACTTCCTATCCTGGTTTTTATCAGACGATCTGACAATCAAGCGCCAGATGGACACGCAGCGCGACGAAGTCCGGGTGATGACAGTTCACGGGTCCAAAGGGTTGGAAGCACCCATCGTTATCCTGCCGGATTGTGCGAAGACCTCTGATCGCACGTATCGAAACCAGTTGCTTGCTCTGCCTCCAAATCCATCAAGTTTGCGGCCAAGCCGCTCCGATGCGCCCCCGGTCTGTATTAAAGCCATCGATGAAGAACGTATCGCCGCCGCAGAAGAACGCATGCGATTGTTTTATGTTGCCATGACCCGAGCGGAAAGCTGGCTGATCCTGGCTGCCGCCGGGGAGACGGGAACAGGCGTGGACAGTTGGCATTCCATTGCATCAACCGCAATGGACCGCTTCGGAAACGACAGCGAGGAACTTGACTGCCCGACGGGTACCGGCCAGAGGCTATCGTTCGGTCCATGGCCCAGCGCGGCAACGGCGGGACGACCGGAGGAGCCCCGAGACGAACAGCCCTTGGTTCTTCCATTTCTCACCACCCCACAGCCACGGCCCGAACCGATCTCTCCGTCACAGCTGGATGGAGCCAAGGCGATTGCAGGCGCTGAAGATGCGCTCGAGCGCGAATCAGCGATGGACCGCGGAACGAAGCTGCACCTTCTGCTTGAGCATCTGCCGAATACCGATGAAACGCAGTGGAAGACCAGAGCTGAGACCCTTTTGTACCCTCTTGTCGAAGATGACGCTGAACGAGACGCGATGGTAGATGAAGCCATCGCGGTATTGAGCGCCCCAGATCTGCGCCCCCTCTTTGAGCCGACAGCGCTGGCGGAAGTCGATGTTACAGCGTCCTTGCCGGAGCTAGGCCGCACAATGATCGGCACTATTGATCGGCTGATAGTTTCGCCCGACGAAGTCATCGCCGTTGATTTCAAATCAAACGCTGCTGTTCCTGCGAGACCCGAAGACACGCCGGTCGGGATCTTGCGGCAGATGGGAGCGTATCAGGTGGCACTCGAATCCATCTATCCGGATCGAAAAGTCGGAGTGGCGATTATCTGGACAAGTACCATCGAACGCATGGATTTGCCCGCAGATTTGGTACGCGCCGCACTCGCCAACGCAACAATCAGTGTCGGGGGTTCTTGACCTTGGTCAGCCTCGTTCATACGTTGGCGGTCCGAGTTTCAAGCCTGATGAGGAGGGCACCCGATGGCCACCGTTGCCGTGACTGACGACACCTTCGACGCCGAAGTGCGCAATTCCGACATCCCAGTTGTTGTGGATTTCTGGGCAGAATGGTGCGGCCCCTGTAAACAAATCGGCCCCGCGCTCGAAGAACTGAGCGCCGAGTATGACGGCAAGGTTAAGATCGCCAAAATAAACGTCGACGAAAACCCGAATTCGCCCGCGCAAATGGGCGTTCGCGGAATACCGGCCCTGTTCCTGTTCAAGAATGGTGAGGTCGTATCCAACAAGGTTGGCGCAGCTCCGAAGGCTGCGATTCAAAGCTGGATTGACGAAGCTATCTGAGCTGGACCTGCACAGACACAAAGGGCGCCCTCCGGGCGCCCTTTGCTGTTTTCTCCCCGCCTCCTTGTGATGCCCAGTGCGTACGGTCATATAGACGAAAGAAGAACGGAGACCCCGATGCAGAACAGCGACTTCCCCGGATGGCATGGCACAACGATCATTGGCGTCAAAAAGGGCGGCAAGGTTGTGGTTGCCGGCGATGGGCAGGTGAGCCTCGGACAGACCGTAATTAAGGGCACCGCGCGGAAAGTGCGGCGTCTATCCCCCGGTGGGCATGACGTGGTTGCTGGATTTGCAGGGTCGACTGCTGATGCGTTCACCTTACTGGAAAGACTCGAGGCCAAGCTGGAAGCCACGCCTGGACAGCTGTCCCGCGCGGCGGTTGAGCTGGCAAAGGACTGGCGGACGGACAAGTACCTCCAGAAGCTCGAAGCGATGCTGATCGTCACGGATGGCGATGTCTTACTCGTTATCACCGGCGCTGGTGATGTGCTGGAGCCCGAGCACAACATTGCGGCGATTGGTTCGGGCGGGAACTACGCACTGGCCGCGGCACGCGGCCTGTATGACGCCGGAGACGACGCGGAAAACATCGCTCGCTCAGCCATGCAGATTGCGGCCGATATCTGTGTCTATACCAACGGAAATCTGACTGTGGAGTCGATCAGCGGCTAGCGCCTGATCCCTCCTAGAAAGGCCAAAATGACTGACCTGACCCCTCGCGAAATCGTCTCGGAACTTGACCGGTTTATCATCGGCCAGAAGGACGCCAAGCGGGCGGTTGCCGTCGCCTTGCGCAACCGCTGGCGGCGCAAGCAGCTTGGCGATGACCTGCGGGAAGAGGTGTATCCGAAAAACATCCTGATGATTGGCCCGACCGGCGTTGGCAAAACCGAGATCTCGCGCCGGCTCGCAAAGCTCGCCCGAGCTCCGTTCATCAAGGTCGAAGCCACGAAGTTCACCGAAGTCGGCTATGTCGGACGCGATGTTGAGCAGATTATTCGCGACCTCGTAGAAGCAGCCATCACGCAAACCCGCGAGTATATGCGGGAGGACGTAAAGGCCAACGCCTATGCGGCTGCGGAAGATCGGGTGATCGAAGCCATTGCTGGGTCCGATGCGCGCGAAGCCACGCGCGAGATGTTCCGTAAGAAGCTTAAGTCCGGCGAGTTGGACGACACAATGATTGAGCTTGAAGTCGCCGATACGTCCAACCCGATGAGCATGTTTGAAATGCCCGGCCAGCCGGGGATGGGTCCGATGGGCGGCGGTGGCATGATGAACCTCGGCGATATTTTTGGCAAAGCTTTTGGTGGACGTACGGTTCGGAAGCGGATGACTGTCGCCGACAGCTACGACATCCTGATCGGAGAAGAAGCAGACAAACTTCTGGACGATGAAACCGTACAGAAGGCCGCTCTATCCTCTGTGGAAGAAAACGGCATTGTTTTCCTTGATGAGATCGACAAGGTCTGTGCCAGGTCAGACGCACGCGGAGCCGATGTCAGCCGCGAAGGTGTGCAGCGCGACTTGCTGCCTTTGATCGAGGGAACAACCGTTTCCACCAAATACGGTCCTGTAAAGACCGACCATGTGTTGTTCATAGCGTCCGGCGCGTTTCATATTGCGAAACCCTCCGATTTGCTTCCGGAACTTCAGGGCCGTCTGCCTATTCGCGTCGAACTCCGGGCCCTGACCGAGGACGATTTCGTCCGCATTCTGACCGAAACCGACAATGCCCTGACCCGCCAGTATTCCGCGCTGATGAAGACCGAGGATGTCACCGTGACATTTACGGAAGACGGGATCGCCGCCCTTGCCAAGATCGCAGCGGATGTGAACCAAAGCGTTGAAAATATCGGCGCACGGCGGCTCTACACGGTGATGGAACGGGTGTTCGAAGAGCTCAGCTTCTCCGCCCCCGAGTGCGCGGGTGCACGAATCGAGGTAAACTCCGGTTTCGTGGACAAAAACCTGGGCGAACTAACGAAGAGCACCGATCTCAGCCGTTACGTCCTCTAACGCCTACGGAGATAAACGTAGTAGGCCCCTGCCCCGCCATGCCGCAGATGCGCCGGCGTGACTTGCAGGACGGCGCTATTGAGTGGCGGAATTTGCAGCCAATGCGGAACCTGATGCCGCAAAACACCCAATTTCTGCGGAATTGGCCCACCATCATCGCGATGCTTGCCTTTGCCGGTAATCACCAGAACTAGTCTCTTTCCTTGCGCCTGCGCGCCCAAAATGAACCGGTTGAGTGCTGGATGGGCCTGCGCGAGTGTCATGCCATGCAGGTCAAGTCGCCCTTCTGGTTCAAGCCTACCGCGCTTGAGTTGCTGAAACGCCTTCCGGCCCATATGCACCGGAGCGCGCGCGAAGCTCTCGGAAAGATCCGGCGCGAAATCATGGGCGACTTTTTGCTTTGCCTTTGATCCAACACGAAGCGACTCCAATCCGGGCAAAGGTGCGCTGGTTTCACGTTCGAAAGGCTTATGTGGTTTTGGCTTCTGCTTTGGCGCGGGCTTCGGTGTTCCACGCGTATGCAGGGGCTTGGCCTGCTCAATGACCTTTTGCCAGAGCGCTTCTTCCTCTGGTCGCAGAGCACGGGTTTTGCGCTTCGACATGGCTCACCCGGCCTCACGTGTCAGCTTCAGCGCTGTCTCCACTGGCAGGAGTACTATCATCTGACCGGGGTCACGAATTAGCCCAGCTTCAGCGCCGGCATCCGCCCCCGTCCCGTAGAATATGTCCGCACGTTGAGCGCCTTTGATCGCGGAACCGGTGTCCTGCGCCACCATAAGTCTGCGCAGAGGTTTACGACCGTCTTTCTCTACCCAGACCGGAGCCCCGAGCGGAGTAAAGGCTGGATCAACTGCGATCGTACGACCTTCCGTGATAGAGCGGTTCATCGCTCCAAGCGGGCCTTTTTCCGGAGCAATATGATCGACCACCCGGAAGAAGATAAACGACGGATTATGATGTAACGCTCGACGGCCAAGCTCCCCGTTTGCTCGAACCCAAGCCCGGATTGCCTGCGCGGAGACACGATTCTGAGGTAGATGCCCTTGCCGTACAAGTTCGCGGCCGACCGAGCGGTACTCGTGCCCGTTCTTGGCTGCAAACCCAATCCGCATAACGGATCCATCTGGCAGCCTTAACCGGCCAGAGCCCTGAACCTGCAGGAAAAACAAATCAACAGGATCGGCGGCGTAGGCAATCTCAAGCCCCCTGCCCGCCAATGCTCCGCTATCTATCTGGGCCCGCGTCAACCATGGACGCCCGCGCGGCATTTCCTCTGGCACCGAGTAAATCGGGTACTGGTACGCGCCGTCCCGCGAGCGGGATGCCCGTATTTCGGGCTCAAAGTACCCGGTAAAGAGCGCGTCTTTGCCATCCGTAATCCGAACTGGGAGAAAAAGCGCCTCAAAGAACCCACGCGCATCCTGACTGCTTTTGGCGATGCCGCAGATCGGCACCCAATCCGAGCCGTCGAGATCGCCGCAGGTTTCCAGAAACGCCGCAAGCGCGTTTTCGTGGGAATCTTCGGCCCAGCCATCGAGATCTTCGAAACTTAACAGCTTGGCATTCGCAGGCCCGTTGGCTTTGGCCCCTTGGGAAGACAGGCCTATCACGAGCGCCACGAGGCAGAAGCGAATGCCCGCGTGCACACGGGTCACTCGCCAGTGGCCACCAGACGCCAGTTCGGATCGTTCGATCCAAATTCGCGCGCGAAGGTCCAAACATCGCGCTGGCGTTTGATCTCGCCAGGGTTGCCCTCGACCACGTCACCGGCAGCATTCCGCACAGCAAAGGCAAGCTCCCCGACGAAACGCACGGTGATCTCACCTTCTTTCGTATCTCGGTCAAAATCGGCCCCAACCAACGAGGTCTCCCGAACGCCAACGAATTCGGCCTCAACGGTCAGTCCCTCGGCAGCCCTTGCCTGAACGACACCATCGAGAGCCTCGTAAACCTCAGGAGACACAAAATCGCGAACTTCTTCCAGCTCTCCGCGTTCAAATGCCATCAGGATCCATTCGTAGGCTCCGCGGGCACCGCCAAGAAATTCGGAGACATTAAAGCCCGACTCTGCCATTTTCATCGCGCCTAACGCTTTGGCTGCAGGCGTTCCGTCTTCAACGTGATCCGTGATGTCCTTGTCAGGACCCCCTTCGATCACCTCAAACTCGCGGCGCGGCATGGAGTCCCGTTCAGACATCGGAACTGGCTTCTTCTCAAAACCTTCTCGGGTACCCAGGACATTGCGAAGTCGCAGGATCAGGAATACAGCGACCGCTAGCAGTACCAGAAGTTGAATAATGGGTTGGTTCATTCCGGCCTCGACACCCGTGTTTGTAGTATTTGCCACTCGACTGCTTATGTAAGGTCGAGCCGGTGGCAAGTCCACCACCGGCATGACACAGGAGGACTGGAAAGTGTGGCTCTTTGCCTTGTTCGTCGCTGTTCCGCTGATCGAAATAGCTCTTTTCATCCAGATCGGGGGCCTTATTGGTCTTTGGCCAACGCTACTGATCGTGGTTCTGACAGCGATTCTGGGCACAACTCTTGTCCGCTCGCAGGGTCTCGGCGCGCTGGAAAACTTACGAAACAGCTTCTCGGAACTCGGGGATCCGACCGAACCCTTGGCGCATGGCGCGATGATCCTGTTCTCTGGCGCACTTCTGCTAACACCTGGGTTTTTCACCGACGCTGTCGGATTTGCGCTCTTGGTACCGGGCGTGCGCAGCGCGGTCTTCAGATACTTTAGATCCCGTGTTGAAGTGCAGCAGTTCAGCTATGGATCTGAACGCAGCGCACAAGGGTCCACAATTGAAGGTGAATTCGAAGAAGTGGAAGAAGTCCCGCCCCGTCCAAGAAAAGGTCCGTCTCGCTGGACCGAAGAAAATAACGGTCGATGAGTCTCGGTTGAGGGGAAAGCCGGTTCCTGTTAGGACCGCTCCCAACACACCGTTGGAAGTAAAGAGATCCGAAAATGACCGATCAACCGCAGAACGGCGCTGCCACTGAAGTTCAGATGCCGCAGCTAAAAATTCTTGGACAGTACATCCGGGATATGTCCTTTGAGAATATCGCCGCTCAGAAAGGCACGGAAAGCAACGCACAGCCGGACATCCAAGTTCAGGTGAACCTCGACGCGAAAAAACGGGCTACTGAGAAACAGTATGAAGTTGCCACCAAGCTGAACATCGCTGCCAAAACCAAAGAGAACGGTGATGTTATCTTTGCGTTGGAAATTGATTACGCTGGCGTTTTTCAGATTGACAACGTACCCGACGAACAACTGCATCCGTTTCTGTTGATTGAATGCCCGCGTATGACATTCCCGTTTCTACGCCGCATCGTATCCGACGTGACTCGGGATGGAGGCTTTCCGCCACTTAACCTTGATCTGATTGATTTTGTTGCGCTTTATCGTCAGGAAATTGCACGTCGAGCGGCCGCACAGCAGCCTGCCGGTGGGACAGCGCAAGCCTAGGCCAGCTTTAGCCAGAAGGCATCATCGCCAAGGGATGCAACGAACTCCCTGTGAGCTTTGGCTTCCGCCTCGGTGATTCGGGGCGGCAACGTCTGTGCTCGTTGACGCGTCTGGGTACTCGTCGCCTGCCCGTCTGATCGCGCTTGAGAACTAGATGCGCTCAGCATGAAATCCGGCTGTCGTCCACCGATCAATTCCAGATACACTTCAGCTAGGATTTCACTGTCGAGAAGCGCTCCGTGCTTTTCACGCGCCGAATTATCGACATTAAACCGACGACAGAGCGCATCCAAAGAAGCCGGAGATCCAGGAAACTTTTTCCGTGCTATGGCTAGGGTGTCGATCGCACGCTCCCAAGGAATCTGAGGCCTCTTCACCCAAGACAACTCAGCATTCAGAAACTTCATATCGAAGGCAGCGTTATGGATCACCAGGTGCGCATCGCCGACAAATTCTAGAAACGCCTGCGCGATCTCGGTAAATAGCGGCTTATCGGCGAGAAACTCATCGCCAAGGCCGTGAACCTCGAAAGCACTCTGCGGCATTGATCTTTGCGGATTAATGTACTGGTGGTAAACCTTGCCGGTCGGAACGTGGTTATGCAGTTCAACCGCGCCAATTTCGACAATTCGATCACCGCCTTCAGGGTCAAAACCGGTGGTCTCTGTATCCAATACGATTTCACGCATTGCCTGCCCTTCTTATTTGGCTGAGGACATGATCCACACCTCGTTCTGCCGTGTCCATATCCGTCGTATCAATTACGAAATCCGCACGCCTACGTTTTTCTGCGTCAGGAACTTGTTTGGAAAGGAGAACCTTAAAATGCTCCTCGGTCATACCGGGTCGCTCCATAACACGGCTCTGTTGAATATCTTCGGATGCCGACACAACGATAGTTTTATCGAGCCATGTGTCCGCTCCTGTTTCGAATAAAAGCGGTATATCAAAAAGCACAAGGTCTTCATCTGCATACAATTTCAGAAAAGCCTCTCTATCTCGCGCAACGAGCGGATGGATCACATTCTCAATCGCTCCTAGTGCGTTCTGATCTTCACCAATGATCTTTTTTAGCACCGAACGCTCAACACCCATGGGGCCGACTGCTTCTGGGAAAAGCTTAGCGATCGCTGCCGCTCCGTCACCGTTTACACTATAGAGACGGTGCACCGCTTCATCTGCATCCCAAACTGGAACACCGCGAGTTCGAAACATTTGCGCCGTTGTTGTCTTTCCCATCCCGATTGAACCGGTTAGGCCAAGGGTGATCATGACCCAAGTACTGCCCTGCGCAGACCATCGCTGACTTGTGGTCTGCCACCGAACCATCTCTCAAATCCAGGCACTGCCTGATGTAGAAGCATGCCCAAGCCATCGACGGTTTCATTCCCACGCACGCGCGCATCCGCAAGTAGCTGGGTTTCAAGTGGCGCGTATACAATATCAGTGACAACGGCGGATGTCGGCAACGGATCAAGCGAAATCGACAGTGGAGCATTTCCTTGCATTCCCAAGGAGGTCGTGTTGACTACCAACGCTCCACCGTCCAACGCTTCGCCGATGCGATGCCAGTCAATAACAGTAACCTTTGGCCCGAAGTCCGAGCGCAAAGCTTCTCCACGAACCCGTGTACGGTTGGCAAGTCTTATCTCCGGAACACCGGAATCGAGCAATGAGGCCAAAACCGCGCGAGATGCGCCACCAGCCCCGAGAACAATGGCAGGGCCCTGCCCTGGATCCCAATCAGGCGCTCCAGATCTTAGGTTTTCAATAAAACCTACACCATCCGTGTTATCCGCGTGGATTGACCCATCAGCTTGAAACGTGATTGTGTTTGCGGCGCCAATCACCGCCGCTCTGTCCGAGACCCTATCAGCTAGTGATAAAGCCCGCTCTTTGTGCGGAATTGTGACATTAACCCCCTTGAATCCAAGGCGCGGAAGCGCTGAAAAAGCGCGTCCAAGGTCATCGCTGCCAACATCCATGGGAATGTAGTGGCCCGGCAGTCCATGTTCCGCCAACCAGTATTCATGCACTTTTGGAGACAAAGAATGCGCCACCGGTGTTCCAATAACACCTGCCAACGGTATCCGTTCCGCGCTCATCCCTCTATTTCTCCTCTCAGGGTCAGATAGCTTAGAATCTCCAGCAACGGGAGACCAAGCACAACGAAATAATCGCCATCTACCTTGGCAAACAGTCGGGAACCTTCTTCTTCGAGTTTGTAAGACCCGACCGCAGTCTGAATGCTGACCCAGTTTCTCCGGACATAGCTCTCTATATATCCTGGAGTCAGTTTGCGCATCGTTAGACGAACGGTTCCGACTTGGCGCCAGACCGGCTGCCCTTCATGATAGATGACTGCCGCTGATAAAAGACGATGCGTGCTTCCCGAAAGAGTAGTTAGCTGTTCGATCGCTGCGTCTTCGGTTGCCGGCTTGGAATGCAATAAACCCTTGTGATCGAGAACCTGGTCACAGCCGATAACAAACGCATCGGGGTGTTTTGCCGCAACCTTCTGTGCTTTTAACTCTGCGAGAGTGTCCGCAATGTCATGCGGCGTAGCGCTCTCAGCCACCAGTGACGCTTTCACCGCTTCTTCGTCGACACGCGCTGGAACCCTGTCAATTACGACCCCGGCGTTACGAAGTAGATCGGCGCGGATCTGGGACTGAGAGGCGAGGATGATCTTCGAGGTCACTGGACAACCTTGTGGAAAAAACAGACCAAGCCCTGCGCATGAATCTGGGGACAGGTCAGCCCGGTCCACTGGACATGGACAATACGCGAAGTGTCACCCGCGACCAGTGGATTTATCTTCTCTGGGTAAGTCGTGTGAACACTTTCACACGCGATTAATATACCTTTGCGCCAACATTTCATACACAAGTTCTCCACAGTAAGAACACACTAAGATATTGATTTATATGTATTAAATGATCTTTACTTGATACCAGCGTTTGCACACAGGACCGCGTGGATAAATTCAGTGAAACAAAGAATTCTACTTATCCCCACCACCTACAACATCATCTCTTTTCTTTTCTTTCTTTATTATTGATAGAGAGCAGAGAAGACGGAAAAAAACATGGCCGACCTGTATCTCTGGATCAAATCGCTTCATGTCATCTCGGTTATAGCGTGGATGGCGGGGCTTTTCTATTTGCCCCGCTTGTACGTTTACCACGTTGAGCAGGAAGCAGTGGAAGGACCCACGAAGGAGATGTTCTTCACGATGGAGCGTCGCCTTCTGAAAGCGATCATGAACCCGTCGATGATTGCTGCCTGGATCTTCGGGGTCTGGCTGGCTCTGACACCCGGCGTTGTCGATTGGTCGGCAGTCTGGCCTTACACGAAACTTGCGGCAATTCTGGGGATGACGTGGTTCCACATGTGGTTGGCCAAGGAACGCAAAGGTCTTCTCGACGGAACCTCGACTGTGTCCGGCCGTGGCTACCGAATTATGAATGAAGTCCCGACGCTTCTCATGATTGTCATCGTGATTTCTGTAATCGCACGGCCGTTTTGACCTCTGATTGACTTTACCGCCTTATTTCGTCTATTGAACGCCGACCCACCGTCCGGTGGGGACTTTCCATCTGAATTACATCGCGCTGACCCAGCGCCCCGGAGACGCACCGAATGTCCCAAGAGCAACTCGCTTTGGCTGACCTCAAAGCCATGAGCCCTGCCGATCTTCTGCCAATGGCGGAGGAGCTGGAGATTGAAAACGCATCGACTATGCGGAAAGGCGACATGATGTTCGCCATTCTCAAGGAACGCGCAGAAGAAGGTTGGGAGATCTCCGGTGATGGCGTTCTGGAGGTGATGCAGGACGGGTTCGGGTTTCTGCGGTCTCCCGAAGCGAACTACCTGCCTGGTCCCGACGATATCTATGTTTCTCCGGATATGATCCGCCAGCACAGCCTGCGAACCGGCGATACGGTTTCAGGCGTGATCCAGGCGCCGCGTGAAAACGAACGCTATTTCGCGATCACCAAGGTGAGCGAGGTCAATTTCGGCGACCCGCAAAAAGCCAAGCACAAGGTGAGCTTCGACAACCTCACACCGCTTTATCCGGATGAACGACTGAAGATGGAGATTGAGGATCCCACCATCAAAGATCGCTCTGCACGGATCATCGATCTCGTCGCGCCAATCGGGAAGGGGCAGCGTTCGCTCATCGTGGCTCCGCCGCGGACAGGTAAAACTGTCCTGCTTCAGAACATCGCGCGCAGCATCGAGACCAATCATCCAGAATGCTACCTGATGGTTTTGCTTATCGATGAACGTCCGGAAGAAGTCACGGATATGCAGCGTTCCGTGAAGGGGGAGGTGATTTCGTCGACTTTTGACGAACCCGCCACGCGCCACGTGGCTGTCTCCGAGATGGTGATCGAAAAAGCCAAGCGTTTGGTCGAGCATAAACGAGATGTTGTTATTCTTCTCGACTCGATCACAAGACTTGGTAGAGCCTTTAACACTGTGGTTCCATCTTCGGGCAAAGTTCTGACCGGTGGTGTGGATGCGAATGCGCTCCAGCGGCCGAAGCGTTTCTTCGGTGCTGCGCGAAATATCGAAGAAGGCGGGTCTCTCACCATTATCGCAACCGCGCTGATCGATACCGGGTCGCGGATGGACGAAGTGATCTTCGAAGAATTCAAAGGCACGGGTAACTCTGAGATTGTCCTTGATCGGAAAGTGGCGGACAAGCGTGTCTTCCCGGCGATGGACATTCTCAAGTCCGGTACCCGGAAAGAGGATCTGCTGGTCGATGCGAAAGATCTTCAGAAAACCTTCGTTCTGCGCCGTATCCTGAACCCGATGGGGACCACCGATGCCATCGAGTTCCTGATCTCGAAGCTCAAGCAAACGAAGACTAACTCAGAATTCTTCGACTCGATGAACACCTGACGGATATGGACACGATCTTTGCCCAAGCGACGGCGAAGGGAAAAGCGGGGGTCGCGGTCGTTCGGATCAGCGGCCCCCATGCATTTGCGGCGGCCCGCCAGATTGCCGGACCTCTGCCGGATGCACATCGGGCGGGCTTGCGATCCTTGCGAGACCAAAACGGGGGCTTGCTTGACGAAGCGCTTGTTCTGACATTTCCCGAGGGGCGAAGCTTCACCGGCGAAGAAGTCGTTGAACTTCAGCTGCATGGCTCGATCGCTGTTGTGTCTGCGGTTCTGAGAACTCTGGCGGCAATTGACGGGTTGCGGCTGGCGGAGCCCGGAGAATTTACGCGACGCGCGATGGAGAATAACCGCCTCGACCTGGCGCAAGTGGAAGGTTTGGCGGATCTGGTTGAAGCCGAAACCGAAGCCCAGCGCCTTCAGGCGCAACGCGTATTCTCTGGTGCGCTCGGAGACAAGGTGGAGGCTTGGCGCGCAAAACTCATCCGCGCGGCAGCACTGCTGGAAGCCACAATCGATTTCGCGGATGAAGAAGTTCCTGAGGATGTTTCTCCAGAAGTTAAAGACCTGCTGACATCTGTGGCGACGGATCTGGCCTCGGAGATTAAGGGCTCCCTGGTTGCTGAACGGGTTCGGGAGGGCTTTGAAGTCGCGATACTTGGGGCCCCGAACGCGGGAAAGTCATCGTTACTGAACGCGTTGGCTGGTCGGGAAGCGGCGATCACGTCATCCATTGCAGGAACGACGCGCGACGTTATCGAAGTGCGGATGGATCTTGGAGGTGTGCCGGTCACACTTCTGGACACGGCTGGGCTAAGAGAAACTGAAGACGAGATAGAACAGATTGGCGTTGAGCGCGCATTGAGCCGCGCAGATCAAGCTGACTTGATCTTGGTTCTGACTGAAACCGGAGAGTTGCCCGCAGAACTTCGAAAAACAAAGGTCGATCTGGTTGTGCGCACCAAATCTGACTTGAGTGCTCCGGGAGAAGGTTTAGCGATCTCGACGGTAACGGGGCAGGGCTTGCAGTATTTAACAGATGAGATCGGGCGCCTTTTGTCCGACCGGGTTGCTTCGGTTGGGACCGCCACGCATTTGCGTCATCGCGTCTCGATGGAAAAGGCGAGCGCTAACCTTGCCAAGGTTCTCGAGCAGCTCGATTCAGAAGTTCCCACAGAGATCTTGGCAGATGAGCTCCGAACCGCGATCAGGGCGCTTGACTCTTTGATCGGTCGTGTAGATGTAGATCATCTTCTCGGAGAAATTTTCGCCAGCTTCTGTCTTGGCAAGTAAGGAGTGTTTCACGTGAAACATCGCGACTTCGATGTTGTTGTCGTGGGCGGTGGCCACGCGGGGACTGAAGCAGCACATGCTGCGGCCCGAATGGGTGTGCGCACAGCACTTGTCACGTTGAAGACATCTGGCATCGGCGTGATGTCCTGTAACCCGGCGATTGGCGGCCTCGGGAAGGGGCATCTGGTACGCGAAATCGACGCGTTCGATGGCGTCATGGGGCGTATTGCCGATGCAGCCGGAATCCAGTTTCGCTTGCTCAACCGGCGAAAAGGGCCGGCGGTTCAAGGCCCTCGGGCACAACAAGATCGGGCGATCTATCGCAAGAAGATGCTCGGGCTGACCCAGAATACCGAGAACCTTTCCATCGTGGAGGGAGAGGTCAGTGACCTCCTGATGGATGGTGGAACTGTGACCGGGGTTCGTCTGGCGGACGAGAGTGAAGTCAAAGCAGGCGCTGTGGTCATTACCACCGGCACCTTCCTTCGGGGTGTCATCCATATTGGGAACAAAGCCCGCCCAGGTGGACGGATGGGCGAGGCCCCAGCTACCCGTCTGGCAGAACGTCTGGACGGTTTTGGTTTACCAATGGGTCGGCTGAAGACAGGAACACCCCCGCGCCTCGATGGCCGAACAATAGCCTGGGAAAAACTGGAAGCGCAGCCTGGCGATGACGAGCCGACGATGTTTTCGTTTTTGTCAAAGGGGCCAGAAGCGCCCCAAGTGTCCTGCGCGATCACACATACGAATGAAAAAACACATGCAATCATTCGAGAAAACCTTGCCGCCTCAGCCATGTACGGCGGGCATATTGAAGGTGTAGGGCCCCGTTACTGCCCGTCCATCGAAGACAAAATCGTCCGTTTTGCCGACAAAACATCTCATCAGATTTTCCTCGAGCCAGAGGGTTTGGAAGATCACACAGTGTATCCAAACGGGATCTCTACATCGCTTCCGGAAGACGTACAGCTTGACTATGTCCGAACGATCGTTGGTTTGGAGCATGCAGAGATCATGCAGCCAGGCTACGCAATCGAATATGATTACGTTGACCCAAGGGCGCTGACACGCACGCTGGAGATGCGAGATGTTTCTGGCTTATATCTTGCAGGTCAGATCAACGGGACTACAGGATATGAAGAAGCCGCAGCTCAAGGCTTGGTTGCTGGCCTGAATGCGGCTCGATCAGCTCTGGGTGAAGACCCTTACACACCAACGCGCCGTAGTTCCTATATCGGTGTTATGATTGATGATCTCACAACACTTGGCGTCATGGAGCCGTATCGTATGTTCACTTCGCGGGCGGAGTACCGTCTCTCGTTGCGCGCCGACAATGCAGATCAACGTCTAACACCGGAGGCTATCCGGTTGGGCTGTGCCTCGGAAAGCCGGCAGCGGGTGTTTGAAGGGAAGATGGATAAACTGAGACTGGGTACAGAAACTCTGAAGTCGCATTCGTTGACGCCAAACGAAGCCGCATATCACGGCATTCAGGTCAAGCAGGACGGTAAGCGACGCACCGGATATGATCTTCTGGCGCAGCCGGATATCAGCTATGCCCGTCTACAGCAGTTCTGGCCATCACTGGATATCGATTTTGAGACCGCCAGGCAGATTGAACGCGAAGCGCTATACGCGAATTACCTTGAAAGGCAGGAACAAGAGGCAGCGGCGCTCGCGAAGGATGAAGCCGTACGTATCCCAACAGAGTTTGAGTACGGTCAGATATCCGGATTGTCCAATGAGTTAAGGTCGAAACTGGACCGTGCGCGGCCCGAAACGCTTGCTCAAGCGAGTCGCATTGAAGGAATGACACCGGCTGCACTGACATTGTTACTGGCAGTTATCAAAAAAACGACGTTGCGGTCGGCAGGGTAATGGAGTCACGAGTTCCCGATTTGGGTTCGGGTGTTTCACGTGAAACACGGGAGCGTCTGGAAATCTACTTTGACCTTCTTTGTAAATGGAATCCCAAGATCAATCTCGTTGCGCCTTCAACGCTTCCAGACGCCTGGTTCAGACATTTTCTCGACTCGATGCAGCTGAGAGATCTGGCGCCTGACGATTGGCAAAGCTGGGTAGATCTCGGCAGTGGAGGTGGGTTCCCCGGTATGGTTGTGGCAATTCTGGCTCAAAGCGAAAAAACGGACAGGTCCATAATGCTTGTTGAGTCCGACCAGCGTAAAGCCGCCTTTCTCCGTACCGTTGCGAGAGAAACCGAGACACCTGTCGAAATCTTGGCACAGCGAATAGAAGCTCTGGGACCATTGAGCGCAGATGTTGTTTCTGCTCGTGCGCTTGCGCCTCTCGACAAACTACTTTCTTATGCGGTGAGGCATTGTCGTGCCGGGGGAACTCTCCTTTTCCTAAAGGGCGGACGTGCAAAATCCGAACTGTCCGACGCTCAAAAAAACTGGCAGTTTGAGGTTACGGAATCGCCTAGTCAGACTGACCCTGCGGCCGTCATTCTGCACATAAAGGAGCTGCGACGTGTCTGAGCGAGCGGTAAAGAAGCCAAAGATCATAGCGGTCGCCAATCAGAAAGGCGGAGTTGGAAAAACAACGACAGCAATTAACTTGGCAACCGCACTGACCGGTCATGGAAAGAATGTGCTGATCCTCGATATGGATCCACAGGGAAACGCATCGACTGGTCTTGGAATTTTCCCGGATAACCGCACGCTGACAACATATGATCTCTTGATCGAGGATGCGCCGCTTAGCGATGTTTCACGTGAAACATCCGTAACTGGCTTGATGATCGCCCCTGCGACAACTGATTTAAGTTCAGCTGATATTGAATTGGTCTCAAACAGTCGTCGTGTGTTTCGCTTGCGGACCGCTTTGACCCAGCTGCACAGGCTTCCTTTGGATATTGATTATGTGCTCATCGACTGTCCGCCCTCGCTTAATCTTTTGACTATCAATGCGATGGTTGCTGCTGACTCAGTGCTCGTGCCTCTGCAGTCTGAGTTTTTTGCGCTGGAAGGGTTATCCCAATTGATGCTTACAATCCGGCAGGTGCGAGAAACCGCAAATCCAAAACTGCGCATCGAGGGTGTCGTTTTGACCATGTACGATCGGCGAAATAATTTGTCCCGGCAGGTTGAGCAAGATGCCCGCGACACGCTGGGCGAGCTTGTATTTGATACAGTTATTCCACGGAATGTCAGGGTCAGTGAAGCGCCATCGTTCTCGATGCCGGTGATTAAGTACGATCCTACCTCTTTGGGGTCGCGCGCATATGTGGACTTGGCGGACGAGATGTTGACCCGGCACACAGCTGTGAGGCAGGACGCGTGATGAGCGACAAGAAGAGCAAAGATCGAAAAGGGTTGGGGCGTGGCTTGTCTGCCTTGATGGCAGACGTGGATATTTCCGCAACTGACGTAACAGGTGCCGCGCAGATTGAAGTGAAACCGGCAACAGAAGTTCCGATAGAGATGTTGCGAGCTAATCCAGATCAACCGCGGAGATCTTTTGGCGAAGAAGACCTGGATAATCTCACAGCGTCAATTTCTGAGAAAGGAATTCTTCAACCTTTGATCGTCAGGCCCGATCCTGAGATCACGGAAGGATTCCAAATCGTTGCCGGCGAACGACGGTGGCGAGCGGCGCAGCGTGCCCGACTCCATACGGTACCAGTTTTAATTCGAGAGCTGTCGGATACTGAAGTTCTAGAAGTTGCTATTATTGAGAACATTCAGCGTGCTGATCTGAACCCTGTGGAAGAAGCCAGCGGGTACAAGCAGCTGATGGATCAGTTCGGCCACACGCAAGAGCGCCTCGCGCAAGCGCTTGGAAAAAGCCGAAGTCATATCGCGAATATGATGCGGCTTTTGGGGCTTCCATCTTCGGTGTTGGCGTTCTTACAAAACGGCGAGCTAAGCGTGGGGCATGCGCGTGCGCTGATCACTTCGGAGAATCCGGAGGATCTGGCTAAGAAAGTCGTCGTCCAGGGATTATCGGTGAGAGAAACTGAGCGCCTTGCAAAAGGTGGCGCCGGCTCTCAGGGGCCAACAGCGCCAAAAGATACAGCCAGATCCGAGAAAGACGCGGACACACGCGCATTAGAAGCCGACTTGTCGGCGACGTTGGGTATGAGAGTGTCAATCGATCATTCTGCGAGTGGCACGAATGGCAAGTTGTCCATCGACTACAAGGACTTCGATCAACTCGACAGCTTGTGCAGACTGCTAAGCCGCTGATTACGCGCTGGGCCGGGACCAGATAAAAATAGCAACAGCACCGAGTATTACGGCTTGGATAGCCAAGATGGTGCTGCTTAAGTCAAGGGCGATGGAGACGGACAGCGTCGCGATCAGAGAGACCGTAGCAAATATCTTGGAGCTAATTCCAATTGCGCCCCGTTCCATCCAGTTGTTGATTGGTGGTCCAAATCTCGGATGGGTGATCAACCAGGCATGCAGCCTTGCTGAGCCACGTGCAAAACAGAAAGCGGAAAGCAGCAGGAACGGGACTGTTGGCCAGAGTGGAAGAAAAATTCCGATCACTGCAAAGCAGAGCGTTAGGAATCCGGATGCGATCCACAGATATCGCATGTCAGCTTACCAGTAGCTCCTTGATAACGGCGTTCAAGACAAGCCGTCCCTGAGGTGTGACACGCAATCTGTCATCAATCAATTCGACCATACCAAGGTGACTTAGCTTTTCCATTGCCGCTGATGAAAGGCGCTGACCTGCGAGATTCTTGAAACGGTCCAGCGAAATACCCTCCGACAAGCGGAGTCCCATCATCACGTATTCGTTCGCAATGTCGGCTTGGCTCAATACTGTTCGGGCTAATTCGCCGGTTCCTTTGGAACTCACAGCCTCCAGCCAGGCTTCTGGACGTTTGAGCGTTTCGGTTGCAAACCGTGTTCCGCCGAGGGTTAGCCGCCCATGCGCACCAGGTCCAATGCCCAAATAATCGCCACCACGCCAATAGATCAGATTGTGATGCGATTGGGCCCCAGCCTTCGCATGGTTGGATATCTCGTAGGCTGGCATACCGAAGCGATCACAAATCTCCTGCGTAATCTCATACATGTCCGCCGCAAGATCATCCGGCGGAAGCCCGCGCAGTTTTCCACGATTGAACCGATCCCCAAATGCTGTCCCTTGTTCGATCGTGAGCTGGTAAAGCGATAGATGGTCAACCGCCATCTCGAGGGCTTCTAAAAGCTCGGATCGCCAATCAGAAAGGGTTTGATTCTGACGCGCGTAAATCAGATCGAAACTTACCGATGAGAAGGCAGATTTCGCGATATCAAAAGCTCTGCGCGCGTCGGCAACGGAATGTACCCGACCGAGCGCCTTCAGATCGGTGTCATTTAACGCCTGCACGCCCATGGAGACGCGCGTAACACCAGCCTCTGCATATGCTTTGAATCGATCCGCTTCCACAGACCCCGGATTCGCTTCCAATGTGATTTCAAGGTTATTTGCGGTGCGCCAGCCTGCGCGGATTGCTTCGATTACTTCGGCGACGGTCGTGGGGTCCATCAATGACGGCGTTCCGCCACCAAAAAAAACGGAGGATACGATCTGATGATCGGTGGAGTCTTTTAAGCCATTGATTTCATTTATTAAAGCTCTTTTCCAAGCTGCGTGATCAACTTCAGCGCGCACATGACTGTTGAAATCACAATAGGGGCATTTTGCGGCGCAAAACGGCCAATGGATGTAGATCCCAAACCCGCCGATTTGCCAATTTTCCACGCGTTTAGGTGTCCTTCATGGCGGTGGCTTCGATCTCGATCTTCATTTCCGGCTCCATCAGCCCAGCGATGATCATCGTGGCTGCGGGTTGGATGACCCCAAGTCGCGCACCAAGAACAGGTTTGATGTACCGAACAAAAGCCCGGTCTGGGATGATGTAACGCATCCGTACCAGGTCACGCATCCCAAACCCGGCTTCGGACAATACCTGCTCAATCGTATTGAGGCAGTTCCTTGTTTGCTCAGCCACATCTTCGGGCAATGTCATCGAGGCGTAGTTGTACCCAGTAACGCCGGAGACGAAGCAGTGGTTTCCGGTCACGACCGCGCGCGAGTAGCCGATCTCTTTTTCAAACGGAGATCCGGTGGAGATCAGACGTCGCATGGATCACGCTCCCAGGGCGGATGTAAGTTTCTCGAATGCATCCGCGCGATGGCTCATCTTGTTTTTCTCCCAGCGATCCATCTCGCCGAAGGTGATCGAGTGACCATTGGCTATGAAAATCGGGTCGTAACCATGTCCGTTTCTACCGCGCGGAGGCCAGCTGATTGTGCCGTGTACTTCGCCCGGAAACACGTTGTCGTGGCCATCTGGCCAGGCCAGCACCAATGTGCAGCAGAACTTGGCTGACCAAGGTTGCTTCGCTCCGCGTGTCAGCAAAGCGTCGTGAACTTTGCCCATCGCCATGACGAAATCGCGGCCCTCACCGGTTTCGGCCCAATCGGCGGTATACACACCGGGATCGCCATCCAACGCATCGACCGAAAGACCACTGTCGTCTGCCAAGGCTGGAAGCCCAGTTGCCTTGGCCGCATGATGAGCTTTGATCCGCGCATTACCGACAAATGTGGTTTCCGTCTCTTCCGGCTCGTCGAGGCCAAACTCAGATGCCGCTCGCACGGTGATCCCGAATGGTTCCAGTAGATGCGCGATTTCCTCGATCTTTCCAGTGTTGTGGCTTGCCACAAGAAGCTCGCTCCCGGTGAATTTTCGCATCAGCCGATTGCCGCCTTTTGCGCAGCAACCAGCTCAGCTACACCCTTTTCCGCAAGATCCATGAGGTTGTTCATTGCGTCACGGGAAAACGGCGCACCTTCCGCGCTTCCTTGCACCTCGATCATTCCACCGGTTCCGGTCATGACAAAATTCGCATCCGTTCCGGCCTCCGAATCTTCAGCGTAGTCCAAATCGAGAACCGGTTGTCCGGCATAGATCCCGCAACTGACGGCAGCGACATGGTCCATAAGGGGGTCCGAAATCACATCTCCGGCCTTCATAAGCTTGTTAACGGCAAGTCGAAGTGCAACCCAAGAACCTGTGATCGAGGCACACCGCGTTCCGCCGTCAGCCTGAATGACATCGCAATCCACCGTAATCTGACGTTCGCCAAGAGCGACCCGGTCAACACCGGCTCGCAAACTCCGGCCGATCAAACGCTGGATTTCTTGTGTCCGACCAGATTGCTTGCCGGATGATGCTTCACGACGCACACGGCTATGGGTCGCGCCGGGCAGCATGCCATACTCAGCTGTGACCCATCCCAACCCTGAATTCCGCAGAAATGGTGGTACGCGTTCTTCTATAGATGCGGTGCAAAGAACTTTGGTATCCCCGGCTGAAATCAAAACCGAGCCGGCGGCGTGTTTGGTGTAGTCCGTTTCGATCAAAACGGGGCGCATCTCGTCTGTGGCTCTACCGGAGGGTCGCATAATAGTCCTTTCGCTCTTTGCGCCAGATACCCGCGTGCCTATCTGTTTGGCAAGTCGTTGACGTCACTTGCCAACCCGAAATAATGGTCGCCACCGCTTCGGACTCACCCTATTTTGTCCTTCACAGGCTTCCGAAATGACAACCAAAGACACTGCTAAGTTGATCACCGAGATGAACGACCGCTCGCGGGAGGTTTTTCGCCGCGTGGTCGAAGGGTATCTGAGTACGGGCGATCCGGTTGGAAGCCGTACGCTGACACGGTCAATGACGGAGCAGGTATCGGCGGCGACAATCCGGAATGTCATGCAGGACTTAGAGTTTCTTGGCCTGCTCGATAGCCCGCATATTTCTGCCGGGCGCATCCCGACGCAGCTTGGTCTGCGCCTTTTCGTCGATGGACTTCTGGAGGTTCCGAATCTGTCAGATGACGACCGCGCTCAAATAGAGTCCTCTGCGCAGGAAACTTCGGATGTAGATGGTTTGTTGAGTCGCGTCGGCTCGGCCCTGTCGGGCATTACCCAAGGGGCGAGTCTTGTTCTTGCACCGAAATACGAAGCACCGATCAAGCACATTGAATTTGTGAGCCTTGGCCCGGATCGAGCGCTTGTGGTGTTGGTTTTCGCCGATGGGCATGTTGAAAACCGTGTCTTCACCCCGCCAATTGGACAGACACCATCGTCTATGCGCGAGGCGGCCAACTTTCTGAATGCCGTTGCCGAGGGTCGAACTCTGTCCGAGCTGGCCGGAGTAATTCGTTCAGAAATCGAGACTCGTCGCCAGCAACTGGACATGCTCGCGCGGACGCTGGTCGAAACAGGCGCGGCGATCTGGGACAATCAGGGCGATTCGAGCGAGCGACTGATCGTGCGGGGTCGCGCGAATCTTTTGGGCGAGGGGCCGGATCCTGAAGATTTAGAAAGGGTCAGGGAGCTGTTTGACGATCTCGAACGCAAGCGCGACATCGCTGAGTTCCTTTCTTTGGCCGAAGACGGCGAAGGTGTGCGCATTTTTATTGGTTCCGAGAACAAGCTTTTTTCACTTTCGGGTTCCTCTCTGGTGGTCAGTCCATATATGAACGCTGATCGAAAGATCATTGGTGCTGTGGGCGTGATTGGCCCAACCCGACTCAATTACGGGCGGGTGGTACCGGTGGTGGAATACACAGCACAGCTTATGGGTAAGCTGATTGCTGATCGGGCATGAAGGAATGAGCAATATGAGCGATCCCAAGACCGAAGAAGACATCTTCGCCCAGGTGGATGCAGAAATTGCAGCCGAGGAAGAAGCCGAAGCGGCGGAACTTGAAGACGCGCTCGGCGATGGCCCTTCCGCAGGGGTCGACGCTGTAGTGGCGGAGCGCGACGAGCTGAAAGACCGGTTGATGCGCGCGTTGGCCGAGGCGGAGAACATTCGTAAGCGCGGGGAGCGGGATCGCCGAGAGGCAGAGCAATACGGCGGTTCTAAACTCGCCCGTGACATGCTCCCGGTGTTCGACAATCTGCGTCGTGCCCTCGATGCGGCGGATGAGCAGAGCAAGGAAGTTGCTGGTGGCGTGATCGAAGGCGTAGAGCTGACTTTGCGCGAGCTTCTGAACGTGTTCGGTAAGCACGGTATCCGGCCGATCGCGCCCGATGTTGGAGATGCATTCGACCCGCAGCTGCACCAGGCGATGTTCGAAGCGCCGGTGCCCAACGTGCCTCACGGTCACATCATACAGGTCATGGTCGAAGGGTTCGAGTTGCACGACCGGCTTCTGCGCCCGGCACAGGTTGGTGTGTCGTCTACGCCGAAGAGCTGATTGTCTTTAGCTGATAGATCAAATCGAGCGCTTCTCTCGGGGTCAGCTCATCCGGGCTGATCTCGTCCAAAGCCTCTAAAACAGGGTCTTTTGCGGAAGATTGAGGGATGGGAGCTTCTGGGATAGCCGTCGAGAAAAGCGGCAAATCCTCCAGTAAGTCGGCAGTTGCTGTCTGTCCCTGCCTGTCACCTTTTTCCAAACGATCCAGAACTTCGCGCGCGCGCGTAACTACGGCGGGCGGAAGGCCCGCCAGTTTTGCAACCTGAACGCCATAGGACCGATCCGCCGCACCTTGGCGGACCTCGTGCAGAAAGATCACGTCACCTTCCCACTCTTTTACCGCGACAGTGGCGTTGTCTACGCCAGGAAGTTGTCCGGCCAGCGTGGTCAGTTCATGATAGTGCGTGGCAAACAGGGCACGACACCGGTTAACCCCATGCAAATGCTCCAATGTGGCCCAGGCGATGGACAGACCGTCATAAGTCGCGGTGCCGCGCCCGATTTCATCAAGGATCACCAATGCCCGGTCGTCCGCTTGGTTCAGGATGGCCGCGGTTTCGACCATCTCGACCATGAAAGTGGATCGCCCCCGCGCGAGATCATCTGATGCACCGACCCGCGAAAAGACCTGACTGACCAAGCCGATATGCGCGCCCTCGGCAGGCACAAAGCTTCCGGCCTGGGCAAGGATCGCGATCAAAGCATTCTGGCGGAGGAAGGTCGACTTACCCGCCATGTTCGGACCGGTGAGCAGCCAGATTGGTGCACTGGCCTCGGACAAATCACAGTCGTTGGCAATGAAAGCCGATCCGCTGGACTTCAGCGAAGCCTCCACGACAGGATGGCGGCCTCCCGTGACCGCAAAGGCGCGGGATCGGTCTATTCTGGGGCGGACCCAGTTTTCCCGCCGTGCTGTGGTCGCCAAAGAGGTGAACAGATCAAGGGTCGACAGGGCCTGAGCGCAAGCAGAAAGCTGAGCGGATTGATCCAAGACTGCGCGTCGTAGTTTTTCAAAGAACTGCTTTTCAAGTGCAAGTGCTGCGCCACCGGCATTCAGGATTTTGGTTTCCAGCTCGCTCAGTTCGACGGTTGTGAACCGAATGGCGTTCGCGGTGGTTTGGCGGTGAATAAACCGGTCAGACAAGGGCGGGGCCAGCATTTTCTCGGCATGCGTCGCGGTGGTTTCAATGAAGTAGCCCAGCACGTTGTTGTGCTTCACTTTGAGCGATGGAATCCCCGTTGCGTCCGCATAGTCCGCTTGAAGCCCGGCAATTACACCACGCCCTTCGTCCCGCAACTGGCGCAACTCGTCCAGGTCATCATCGTAGCCGGGGGCAATAAACCCGCCGTCGCGGGCCAGCAATGGCGGTTCAGTGATCAAGGCATCCTGGAGCAGATCGCAGAGTGTTGCATGGCCGAGAAGGGCTCGCGCGGCTTGGGTCCAAAGTGGGCCCAGTTCGTAGTCAGACAGGCTCTTTGCAAGGGTTTCCGCCTGCTCCAACCCGGCCCGGATGGCTGCAAGATCACGGGGTCCGCCCCGATCCAGAGCCAGACGTGACAAGGCGCGGTCCAGATCGGGAACATGTGCCAGCGCTCGCCGAAGATCCTCGGACAAGGCCACGTCCTCGAATGCAAAGGTCACCGCTTCCAACCGGTCTGAAACCTCCTCTAGGTCGGCGCTGGGCGAGCTGATCCGCCGTTCCAGAAGGCGCGCGCCGCCTGCTGTGACGGTGTGGTCAATAACCGATAGAAGTGCATTCTCGCGTCCACCTGACAGGTTGCGGGTCAGTTCGAGGTTTCGGCGGGTCGCGGCATCAATCTGCATCAACCGTGCGCCGCTTTCCTTCACCGGGGGGCGCAGGAGCGGTAGGTTTCCTTTCTGGGTCAACTCCAGATAGTCAATGATCGCGCCCATCGCGGCAAGATCCTGACGATCAAAAGATCCGTAGGCATCGAGATCAGCAACTTTGTACAACCGTTTCAAACGGTCTGCACCTGACGCGCTGTCAAAGCTTGCCCTAGCCAGCGGGGCCACGATTGCGCCTGCATCCTCCATCAGCGCCCGCAGATCTTCGTCGCCGTCGATAAGAAGCACCTCTCGCGGGCTGAGGCGCGCCATTTCCGGCCCAAGCCTGGTGCGGGTGCATGGCATGACACGAAACTCTCCGGTCGAAATATCGACCCAGGCCAGAGCGCCGTCATCCCTTATCTCTGCGAAGGCAGCGAGGAAGTTGTGCCGACGCGCATCGAGCAGGCTTTCTTCTGTCAGCGTGCCGGGCGTTACAATCCTTACGACATCCCGCTTCACGACAGCCTTGTAGCCACGCTTCTTCGCCTCTGCCGGGTCTTCGAGTTGCTCGCACACCCCGACCCGAAACCCTTTGCGGATCAGCGTGAGCAAATAGCCTTCTGCGGCATGCACGGGCACGCCGCACATCGGAATGTCATCGCCCGCTTGCTTGCCGCGCTTCGTCAGCGCAATATCCAGCGCGGCCGCAGCCTCCACCGCGTCGTCGAAGAACATCTCGTAGAAATCGCCCATCCGGTAGAACAGCAGCGCGTCCGGGTGCGCATCCTTAATCTCCAGATATTGCGCCATCATCGGCGTAACTTTGTCGGCTGCCACTTTGGTCCCCCTGGTGCGCTCCGGCTGACTGTAAAGGCTGCGGATTCTGCCGAAAAGTCGGAAATCCAATCTGTTGAGGCCTGCCCGGGCCTCCGCTAGAACCATTGGGCCAGACAGCAGGGGAGGATGCATGTCTACCAACACCAAGATCACCCGCGAGGAGGCGCTTGCCTATCATCTGGAGCCGTCGCCGGGGAAACTGGATGTTTCGGCCTCCACGCCAATGAGTACGCAGCGCGATCTAAGTCTCGCTTATTCGCCCGGGGTGGCTGTGCCTTGTGAGGCAATCGCGAAGGATCCGGAAACCGCCTACGACTACACCACTAAGGGCAACATGGTGGCTGTTGTCTCTAACGGGTCGGCAGTGCTTGGTCTTGGGAATTTGGGGGCGCTGGCGTCAAAGCCGGTGATGGAAGGGAAATCGGTTCTGTTTAAGCGGTTTGCCGATGTAAATTCCATCGATATCGAGCTCGACACCGAAGATCCCGACGCGATCATTCAAGCGGTGAAGCTCATGGCGCCAACATTTGGTGGTATAAATCTTGAGGATATCAAGGCACCTGAGTGTTTCATCATCGAGCAGACGCTTAAGGAAATGCTCGACATCCCGGTGTTTCACGACGATCAGCACGGCACGGCCGTGATCACCGCGGCGGGGCTGATCAATGCGCTGCACCTAACCGGGAAAAAGCTGGAAGACTGCACCATCGTACTGAATGGGGCAGGGGCCGCGGGCATTGCCTGCATCGAACTTCTAAAAGCGATGGGCGCAAAGCCGGACAATTGTATAGTTTGCGACACCAAGGGCGTGATTTACCAGGGCCGGACCGAGGGGATGAACCAGTGGAAATCGGCCCATGCCGCCCGAACTGACCGCCGCACGCTCGAAGAGGCCATGAACGGGGCCGACGTGTTCCTCGGCGTGTCTGTGAAAGGCGCTGTAACGTCCGAGATGCTTGAGTCCATGGCCGAGAACCCAGTGATTTTTGCGATGGCGAATCCGGATCCTGAGATCACGCCAGAGGAAGCGCATGCCATTCGCCCTGACGCGATCGTAGCGACGGGTCGGTCTGACTACCCTAACCAGGTCAATAACGTTTTGGGCTTCCCGTATCTGTTCCGCGGGGCGCTCGATATTCGTGCGCGCGCCATCAATGACGAAATGAAGATCGCTTGTGCTGAAGCGCTTGCGGCGCTTGCGCGCGAAGACGTGCCGGACGAGGTTGCAATGGCCTATGGCCGCAAGTTGAGTTTCGGACGCGACTATATCATCCCGACGCCGTTTGACCCGCGGCTGATATACAAGATCCCGTCGGCTGTAGCCAAGGCTGGAATGGATACTGGTGTCGCCCGGAAGCCGATTGTGGACATGGACGGTTACGAAAACAGTCTGCGCGCGCGGATGGACCCGAGCGCAAGCATGCTGGAGGGCATGTACGCGCGAGCGAAAGGAACGCAGGCGCGCATGATTTTCGCGGAAGGTGACGACATTCGCGTTCTGAGAGCGGCCGTAAGCTATCAACGGTCTGGTATGGGAAAAGCGCTGATTGTCGGGCGTGAGGACGACGTGAAAGCGAAGCTGGAAACGGCCGGCATCGGTGATGCTTATCGAGAATTGGAAGTTGTCAACGCGCGAAACACACGCCATCTCGATACGTACAAAGATTTTTTATATCAGCGCTTACAAAGAAAAGGCTATGATAATCATGATATTAATCGGCTTGCACAGCGCGATAGGCATGTTTTTTCATCTTTGATGCTTGCACACGGCCACGGAGATGGCCTGGTTACCGGAGCAACTCGTAAATCTGCGCATGTTTTAGGCCTGATTAATACTGTCTTTGACGCCAGCGCCGCAGATGGAGCGGTCGGGATCACTGCCTTGTTGGTGAGGGGTCGGATCATCCTGATTGCTGACACGCTTGTCCACGAATGGCCCGATGAGGAGGACCTGGCAGATATCGCTGTCCGCGCGGCGGGCACAGCCCGGTCCCTTGGTCTAGATCCGAGGGTGGCGTTTGTGAGCTTTTCCACCTTTGGTTACCCGATTTCTGAGCGCGCTGCGAAGATGAACGCCGGCCCGCGGGTTTTGGACGCGCGGGGCGTTGATTTTGAGTATGATGGGGAAATGACCGTGGACGTGGCCCTCGATCCCGAAATCATGTCCCAGTACCCGTTTTGCCGCTTGTCGGGTCCTGCGAATGTACTCGTGGTTCCCGCTCGGCACTCCGCATCGATTAGTGTAAAACTCTTGCAGCAGTTGGGCGGGGCAACGGTGATCGGACCTATCCTGTCGGGGGTGGGTAAACCCATTCAGCTATGTTCTGCAACATCGACGGCAAACGATATTCTGAACATGGCCGTTTTGGCGGCCTGCCGCGTTGGATAGATAAAAAGGCCCTGATGAAGAGCCTTTTTCCCGGAGTCTGGAAAGCGGTTTTAGCTGCCGGCGAAAGGCGCAGCGTCGCCCCAGATTTCACGCACGCGTGCATCACGGCCGCAGGAGGAGCGATACCGTTTATAGGCGTCCGCTTTGGTTTTCGGGCCAAAGCGGGTAAGAATCCTCGTTTCGCCCTTGTAGAAGTCTTGATGGTAGTCTTCGGCCGCATAAAAGGGGGCCGCGTCGCGAACCGGGGTAACGATTGATTTGCCAAGCGCTGCCTCCGCACGGGCCACGGCCGCTTCAGCGTCCGCGCGTTGGTCAGGTGTTGCGAATATTGCCGTGGTGTAGTGGAAGCCACGGTCGCAGAACTGACCGCCGTCATCGAAAACATCAACAGAGCGCAGGAACTTATCGAGGATTTCCTCCCGGGTAACCTTGCGCGGATTAAACTCAATCGCAGCGACTTCGAGGTGTCCCGTATTCCCGCGACTGACTTCCTTGTAGGTTGGGTTCGCTGTTGTGCCGCCCGCGTAGCCGGAGGTCACTTCGATCACGCCTTTGACCTTTTCAAAGTCAGATTCAACGCACCAGAAACACCCACCGGCAACGACGAGCGTTTCTGTTTCGCTAGCCTTGGCCTGGCTGCACTCGGCCACCACGCCAAGAATGATTGCAACGCCAAGCATCATGGCTTTCATGTCGGTGAACGTTCTGAGCATGGGAGACACCTCCGTTTCGATGCGTCCTAGCATGCGGAAGCTGTCACGTCGCCTCAAGTCACCCGTGTGTGAACTCACACACAGGTGACGTGCACCCGGCTTTTGTTACAAAATGCACGGAAGAATACCGGACTTACCCCTTTAAGCGGCGGTTTCTGGCAGCAATCAGTTTCAGGCGCAGTGCATTGAGCTGGATGAATCCTGCGGCGTCCTGTTGGTCATACGCACCAGCATCTTCCTCAAAAGTCACGTGTGCTTCGGAATAGAGGCTGTGATCCGACCACCGGCCGACCGTCCGAGCGAGACCCTTGTAGAGCTTCAGACGTACTGTCCCGGTGACATGTTCCTGACTCTTGTCGATGGCTGCTTGCAACATCTCTCGCTCAGGAGAGAACCAGAACCCATTATAAATGAGCTCGGCATAGCGCGGCATAAGCTCATCCTTCAGGTGACCCGCTCCTCGATCCAGTGTGATTTGCTCGATCCCACGATGGGCCTCTAAAAGGATGGTCCCGCCCGGAGTCTCATAGATGCCGCGCGACTTCATGCCGACAAACCGACCCTCTACAAGGTCCAAACGCCCGATCCCGTGCTTGCCGCCCAGTTCGTTCAGCTTGGTCAGAAGCGCGGCTGGCGACAAAGCCTCGCCATTAATCGAGACGGCATCGCCCTTCTCAAACCCGATCTCGATGAACTCGGGCGTATTCGGCGCGTCCTCGGGGTTCACGGTGCGCTGATAGACGTAATCCGGCGCGTCCTGTGCCGGGTCCTCGAGCACTTTGCCCTCAGAAGACGTGTGCAAAAGATTTGCGTCGACCGAGAAGGGCGCTTCACCGCGTTTGTCCTTAGCAATCGGGATTTGGTTCTTCTCAGCGAAATCGATCAGTTTTGTGCGCGACGACAGATCCCATTCCCGCCAAGGCGCGATAACTTTGATGTCCGGGTTCAAAGCATAGGCGCTGAGTTCAAAACGAACCTGATCGTTTCCTTTACCGGTTGCTCCATGCGCAACGGCATCTGCGCCGGTTTGTTCCGCGATCTCCACAAGTCGCTTCGAGATCAGCGGGCGCGCGATTGAAGTCCCCAGCAGATAAAGCCCTTCGTAGACGGCGTTGGCCCGAAACATCGGGAACACGAAATCGCGCACGAACTCTTCACGCAAGTCTTCAATGTAAATCTCGGATACACCCAGCAATTCTGCTTTGGCCCGTGCCGGTTCCAACTCTTCGCCCTGTCCGAGGTCAGCGGTGAAGGTGACGACATCACATCCGTATTCCGTCTGCAGCCACTTCAGAATTATCGAGGTGTCCAAACCCCCGGAATAGGCCAGAACCACTTTCTTCGGCGCAGACATGAAATCCTCCTGAAACAGATGCGGGCGAGTGTCGGGCGGGCGATATCGAAGTTTCCCGGGCAGGACAAGGTGGTGAAGCCGTGGCCGGGTTTTGTTTGGCTGAAGTCAATTTAGACCTTAAACGTGAAGCACTACAGGAAGCAGGTACCCGATGATCGAGCCGCAAGACCTTCATTTCCTTGACCGTGCCCGCAGGGCAGAGGCAGCGATGCGTCCCTTGTTCCCGCCGACACCCATGCAACGCAACGCGCATTTGTCAGACCAGTACGAGGCAGATATTTGGCTGAAACGGGAAGATCTGTCTCCTGTGCGTTCCTATAAGATTCGGGGTGCGTTCAACGCCATTTCCAAACGCGTTGTTGAAGGTCAGGTTCAGTTCGCTTGCGCCAGTGCCGGCAATCACGCTCAGGGTGTCGCGTATGCATGTCAGCATTTTAAGGTGCATGGCGTGATATTCATGCCGGTAACGACCCCGCGGCAAAAAATTGAAAAGACGCGGATATTTGGTGGTGATGCGATCGATATCCAGCTGGTTGGCGATTATTTCGACGATACGCTTGCGGCTGCGCAAGCCTATTGCACTGAGGCGGGTGCATATTTTCTGTCACCCTTCGATGATGCCGATGTGATTGAAGGCCAGAGTACCGTTGCCGTTGAATTGCTCGATCAAATGTCTGCACCGCCGGACATAGTTATTTTGCCTGTAGGTGGCGGCGGCCTGTCTGCGGGTGTGCGGCGGGTGCTGCAGGAGGTATCCTCCGATACACGTTTGAAACTCGTCGAGCCAAAAGGGGGCGCGAGCCTGAGTGCGGCCTTGCAGGCGGGTTCGCCTGTTACTTTACCTAAGGTTGACAATTTCGTGGACGGCGCGGCGGTCGCGAGGATTGGGACGCAGACGTTTTCCGCCCTCAAGTCGATTGATCTCGCTGATGTGTTGATCGCGCCCGAGGATCGTATCTGCAAAACAATGCTCGACATGTTGAATGTCGAAGGGGTTGTTCTGGAACCTGCAGGCGCCCTGTCCGTGGATGTTCTGGCGTCGTTGGCCGACGAAATCCGCGGAAAGACGGTGGTTTGTGTCACCTCTGGAGGGAATTTCGACTTCGAACGTTTGCCAGAGGTAAAGGAAAGAGCGCTCCGGTATGCAGGGCTGAAGAAGTACTTCATTTTGCGTCTGCCCCAGAGACCTGGCGCCTTGAGAGATTTTCTTGGGTTTCTTGGACCAACCGATGACATAGCCCGGTTCGAATACCTTAAGAAGTCGGCGCGGAACTTTGGCTCCGTCCTGATCGGTATCGAGACTACAGAGGCGGAATCGTTTGAACGCCTGTTTGCGCGTCTGCAAGAAGCGGGCTTCCCTTATCGGGATATTACCGAAGACGCGTTACTGGCGGAGTTTCTGATTTAGGCAGCGTCTACAATAATGTTGCGCGCATTGAGTCCTTCTTTCAGCGCGGTGCGAGATGTGGCGTAAACAGTTCGCAGGTCCTGTGCCACCTGTGGGTTGATTTGGACGCCGTTTGTTTCGAGGATTGCACAACGCTTGCCCAGCGCTGCAAACCCAAGATTCCACGCACACCCTTTAACAAGATGAAGCGTTCGAGAACCCGTAGTCGGGTCGAGAATGTTGTCCAGCGCCTCCATGGCGGCATCCACCTCTTCCAGAAATAACTCGACAACTTCCCCGAAATCTTCTGCACCGATTTCCGCGATAAGCTCTTCTACTCTGGTCCAATCAATCATCACCACACCTCTGTCTCGCCTACCAACCGGTAGGACAACATCCTTAAGAAACGGCGGAGATGGAAAGGAAAAAACGTTAGAATTCTATATTTTACATACTTTTAAAGCACCTCGTTGCAGGTCTATTCCCGGTAGTGCGAGGTAATAGACATTCAGAAAACACATCAAGAAACCGAAACGCTTTGCGTTTCGCCGGCCGGGATGGATGTCCCGCTCAGAGTTTTGCTGGTGGACGACAGTAAGCTGCAAAGGCGCCTGTTGTCCGTTGCGTTACGGAAGCGAGGCTTTGACGTGGTGGAGGCTGGGTCCGCCGAGGAAGGGTTTCTGGTCTTCGAAACGCATGCGATTGACATCGTCATCTCGGACTGGGTTATGCCGGGAATGAACGGACCAGCGTTTTGCGAAAAGCTGCGCGCGTTTAGTCGGGACCGCTACATTTATATAATTCTTCTTACTGCTAAATCGGCATCTTCTGAGATCGCAGAAGGTTTCGATGCAGGAGCGGACGACTTTCTTTCGAAACCGGTTAATTCCATCGAACTCGCGGCGCGTATGGGGGCCGGTCAACGTATTCTTCACTTTGAGCGAGAGCTAAAGCGCGCAAATGGTCTGTTGACCGACACTCTTGGCGAACTGCAGACACTCTATAATGCCCTCGACTCAGATCTCGCAGAGGCACAGAAGCTTCAGCAGTCCCTCGTTCGGGACAAGTATGGGCGATTTGGCGCGACCGAGATCGCCATATTTCTGGAATCGAGTGGGCATGTCGGGGGGGATCTGGTCGGGTTTTTTCCGATCAATGATACTGAGGTCTGTGCTTACGCCATCGATGTGTCCGGCCATGGGGTAAGCTCCGCGCTTATGACCGCGCGCCTTGCGGGCGTATTCTCCGGTCAGACTCCCGGAAAGAATTTGGCGATCCGTGATAACCATCATGGCGGTGTTACAGCGCGGTCCCCCTCGTCAATCGCAGCGGACCTGAACACCCTTCTTCTCGAGGAAATGGAGACTGAGCACTACTTTACGATGTTCCTGTGCGTTCTGGACACGTCAATCGGCCGAATGCAATTTGTCCACGCCGGTCATCCCCATGCCGTTCTGCTTCAGGGGGACGGAGGTTGCCAGCTTCTCGGGCAAGGTGGATTTCCAATCGGCATGTTGCCTTTCGCGCAGTATTTCACCGACACAATCGACCTTTCCCCTGGGGATCGGGTGCTGCTGTTGTCTGACGGAATGACGGAATGCACGGATTCCGCAGGGAATATGCTGGAGGAAACCGGACTGGCGCATATAGCGGCGAGACTGCCGCATAGCGATCCTGAGATGTATCTGGCGCAGCTCTTTGAAGCCCTCGCGCAGTTTTCTGGTCGGAGGCAGTTCGATGATGATGTTTCTGCCGTACTGGTAGATTTCAATTTCTGAATGGCGCGATAGTGACTTCTTTGGCTTGATTGAAGAAATCGACGAGGGTCATCTCTTGTTCCACAGCAAAGTCGCTGTCTAAACTCTGCTTTAGCGGTTCAAGCTGCAGAATAAGTTCGATGAACTCAGGCGAGGTGATCGTTGTCAGGTGATTCAGCGACCCTGGTTCTGAAAGTGCTGTGACATCCACCACAGTGACCTGCAAATCTTCGAGACGTGCGACGCTGTCGATGGCGCCTAAGCGTTCATCTCGCGCCAAAGACCTGGAGACTTTAAGCGCACGGTCCGCCTGGGATGAAAAGATGACGAAGGGCTGGGGTAGGGTGCCGATGGCTTTGGCTTGGGACTCAAACACCTGCAAATCGATATCTGGCGACATCAAAATTACGCCCGAGATTGCGTTGAGAAGGTTCCGATCGTCAGTGAGTGCGATTTGTCTAAGAGACTCCATAAGAAGGAACGAGCCCATCGAATGGGCAATCAACAGAACTTCGTTCGGGCCCGCCTGTCTTACAGTTCTGATAAACTCCACGAGGTGATCGCGAGCTAATATGGTGCTGTCGCGGTCATATAGATACCCGACAGTTGTCGCCGCAGACGGCCAAGTGAATAAGATCGGAACATCTTGATTTTCAAAATCGTGATGTGCCTGCGCCATAAGGTACAGCGTTTCGGCGAAGTTCATGTTGTAACCGTGCACGAAGATCGTTGCCTGGTCCTGCGTCGGACTTTGGGACATGGCGCCAGCTAGTTTGCGCTGAAATGTGGTTCGGTCAGAGAAGAGCGACCCAGATTGCACTACGAAGTGCTCCGCCGGATCAGGCACGCCTTCAGGCGGCCATTCTATCTGACCGGTTTGATGAGTCGGCGGTACCGATACGGTGAAGCGTGCAAAGGATGTTTCCTGCCCGCGCTCTGGTCCAAAGACCTGACCGTCTTCACTGCGTGCGCGCGTCGTTCCAACGAAGATTTCATGCGTTGTTGCATCTTCGGGAAGAGAAGAGCTTGGCGAAATGGTCGTCAACTGACCTCGAGGCTCGCAGGAAGCCAGGGCCAAAAGAACGAGAAGACTTAAAAAAAATCTGACTAAGTACTTCATATCAAATGCAGTTTCTAAGCCGGCCAACAAAAAACCTGTCTCCTGCGTTTCCAAGTTTTTTCTCTGCCTCCGGCAAAGGTAAAAAAATCGCGATATGTTCTTCTTCAATTGGGTCTCCGACACGTAGCGTCGGCTGTCCGAGATAGATATGACAGAGCTTTTCGGCCCAGAGGTCATATTCTGGCATGAAGGTGAAGCGGCGAAAAGCACCGAGCCTGCGATCGATCCTAACTTTCCATCCGGTCTCTTCCCGGATTTCGCGGTGTAGCGCCGGGAGCGGAGATTCGCCCGGGTCCAGGCCTCCCCCAGGTAGTTGGATGTCTGGCGTTTCGGCCAATTGGACCGTCACCAAAAGATCATCGCCCTCCCGCAGAATCGCGTAGGCTCCGGGCCGCTGTTTATAGACTTTGTCCCTGCGTATGGCTTCTCCGAGTCTTGGGATCACGGGTCGGTCCTTTCCGGGGTCAGGTTTCTGTGTATGTCCAACGGACTTGGACCGGCCGAAACCAACCTCTATATGCTGCCTAACGTTGGGCGGATCATGCCGCCTTACTTCGGTTTCAGGAAGGCCTCCGATGAGCATTGCAACGAAACTTGCGTGGGACGATACTGTTCTGCCATTCCAGCTGGACCGGTCCGATATTCGCGGTCGGGTTGCTCGCTTGGACGGGGCTCTGGATGAAATCCTAGGGCAACATAACTATCCCGCTGCGATCGAAGCTCTGGTTGCGGAAGCGGCCCTGTTGACCGCACTGATCGGTCAGACCATCAAGCTGCGCTGGAAGCTCTCCCTACAGATTCGCGGAGACGGCCCGGCCAGGCTGATAGCAACGGACTATTATGGCCCGACGGAAGAAGGCGCGCCCGCGCGTATTCGGGCTTACGCCAGCTTCGACGCGGATCGTCTGCCAGAGACCGGCGCCCCCTTTAGTTTCATCGGTAAGGGTTACTTTGCGATCCTGATCGACCAGGGTCGCGATATGGTGCCTTACCAGGGCATCACACCCATTGCGGGGGGGTCGTTGAGCGCCTGTGCAGAGACGTATTTCGCGCAATCGGAGCAGCTTCCGACCCGATTTGCGCTCAGCTTTGGGCGGTCGCAGGAGCCTGGCCGCCCGGAAAGTTGGCGCGCCGGAGGCATCATGCTGCAGCACATGCCCAAGGCTTCGCCGTTTGCCGCGCAGGAAGGCAGCGGCGAGGGTGGGCTTCTGGGCTCTGGCGATATTCTGGAGGGTGAAGACGAGGAAAACTGGACACGTGCCAACCTGCTGCTCGACACGGTCGAGGAGATGGAATTAGTGGGACCGTCGGTTGCCCCGTCTGACCTTTTGGTCCGGCTGTTCCATGAGGAAATCCCCCGCGTCTATGAACCTCAAATAGTGAAGTTTGGCTGCACTTGCTCAGAGGAGCGCGTGCGTGAAAGCCTTTCGATCTATTCCGCGCGCGATATCGGCCACATGACAACCCCCGAAGGGATCGTCACAGCGGACTGCCAATTTTGTGGAGCGCATTATGAACTAAACCCCAAGACCCTGGGGTTCGAGGCGGAGGACCACTCCGATGCGGCTGAGTGAACTTGAACCGCTTTTGACAAAGGCGCTTGCGCGGGCTGCGCCGGCGTCGTCGGATTTTGATCTAAACACCGACTTTGTACCGCCGCCCGGGCGGAAATTGCGTCCGGCGGCGGTTCTGGTACCGGTGATCGATGGCCGGCATGGGGCTGAAGTCGTGCTGACGAAACGGTCGTCGCGGCTGAAGCATCATCCTGGCCAGGTCGCTTTTCCAGGCGGAAAGGTCGACGCAAGTGATGCATCGGCCGAGGCTGCTGCGTGCAGAGAAGCGTGGGAGGAGATTGGGCTACCACTAGGAGCTGCGCGGATAATTGGCACACTGCCTGTCCATGAAACCGTCACGTCTTTTTCCATGACGTCGTTTGTCGGGGTCGTGGAAACGCCGTTTTCTCCGGTGCCAGAGGCGGGTGAGGTCGCCGAGGTCTTTTCTGTCCCGTTTGCTCATGTGGCTGACCCGGCTAACTTCAAGGTGGAGCGTCGACGCTGGCAGGGGCGCTGGCGGCACTACTACACAGTCCCGTTTGGACCCTATTACATATGGGGCGCAACAGCCCGCATTCTGCGGAGCCTTGCCGATGTTATGCAGCAGGAAAGATGACGCTTCGTCTGCCCAGATCCATTGTTGAAGACCCGCGAACCCGCCGTGTTCTAAGGGCGTTCCGCAACGACGGTTATCAGGCGCTTCTGGTTGGTGGCACTGTGCGCAACGCGCTTTTAGGTGTCCCGGTTACAGATATTGATATTGCGACGAACGCGGTCCCTGATGAGATTCTTTCAGTCGCAGAGGGCGCAGGAATCCGAGCGGTGCCCACTGGCATATCCCATGGTACGGTGACATTGGTGATAGATAGCCACCCGTTCGAGGTCACCACATTCCGTAAAGACATTGATACTGACGGGCGACGCGCGACAGTGTCTTTCTCGACGAATGTGGCGGATGATGCCGCACGCCGAGATTTTACGATGAATGCACTTTACGCAACCGGTGAGGGGGCCGTGGTCGATCCACTCAACGGCCTGCCCGATCTCAAAGCACGACGCGTGCGTTTTGTCGGTACACCAGCGCACCGTATCCAAGAAGACTACTTACGCATCTTGCGGTTTTTTCGGTTTACGGCTTGGTACGCCGATCCCTCCGAGGGGATTGAGCCTGAGGGGCTGTCTGCGTGCGCTGAGCTAGCTGATGGTTTATCCAGACTTTCGGTGGAACGTGTGTGGGACGAGTTGCGCAAACTTTTGTCCGCGCCAGATCCTTCTTGGGTTTTGGCGGCGATGGACAAATCGGGCGTGCTGGTTCGTTGCCTTCCCGGCACTCAGACAGATGCCATCGCAATGCTTTTGCACGCCGAGGCAGAGCTAGGTTTGGACCCGGACCCGATGCGCCGTCTTGTGGCGCTGGGCGGTACTGCGCCTGAGGCTGGAATGCGCTTGTCTCGAGCGGATACACGGCATCTCGCAAGGCTCCGATCGCACGTGGAGTCCGGGGATGCGCCACTCGCGCTGGGGCATCTTTTGGGTGTTGCGGGCGCGCGCGACGTAATTGCGCTGCGATTTGCCCTTATACAGAGCCTTTTTTCGGAACAAACGCTCGAAGAAATTGCGCGCGGCGCGAACACCGTTTTCCCGGTCCGCGCGGCCGATCTCCCCGCCAATTTGCAGGGCCCAGAGATCGGTCAGGCCCTCGAACGCTTGAAGTCCGCATGGCTTTCCGAGGGTTGCGTTCCGGACAAGGCGGAGTTGCTGGGCCGGCTTTAAGCACTGCAATCATGGCCATGTGGGACCAGATGCCTATATTTTGGGGGCAGCCCAAGGACCTGTCATGTTCCGCTTTTTCGAATCTCTGGTGGATCCGTACACCCCTTATGTGCAAACGGATCGCCCCCCGACGCAGCTCTGGCCGTTTCTGAAGGCGTGGTCAAAGCCTTTTCGGGGCGTGTTCTGGCTGGCCGGAGCCATTTCCGTACTTGTCGCGGGGGTGGAGATCGCGCTGATTTACTACATGGGTCGGGTGATTGATCTGCTGTCTTCCTCCAGCCCACAGGCGATCTGGACCGATCACGGGATGGAGCTAATCGGCGTGGCGCTTTTCATCCTGCTGTTGCGTCCTGCTCTGCAAGCACTCGACGTGCTCGTGCTCAACAATGCGATCCTGCCGAATTACGGCACGCTTTTTCGCTGGCGTGCGCACAGGCAGGTGTTGCGGCAGTCCGTTGGCTGGTTTGAGAACGATTTTGCCGGGCGCATAGCCAACCGGATCATGCAAACCCCGCCAGCGGCGGGCGAAGCGGCATTTCAAGTGTTCGATGCTCTCAGTTTCGCGCTCGCCTACCTGGTGGGCGCGGCGATCTTGCTGTCGCAGGCGGATCCCCGATTGGCCGTCCCGCTGTTGATTTGGTTTGCGCTCTATCTCTGGCTGGTGCGCTGGACGATTGCGCGGGTGGGTCCTGCGTCGCAGGCAGCATCCGACGCGCGGTCCGAAGTGACCGGGCGCGTTGTGGACAGCTACACCAACATCCATGCCGTAAAGCTTTTTGCACATCATGATCGCGAACTGGACTACGCGAAGGAGTCGATCGAACGCGCGCGTCAGACTTTTGGGCATGAAATGCGTATCTTCACCGTTATGGACATCGCCCTAGTGGTGCTTAACGGGTTGCTGATCGTTGGCGTCGTGGGCTGGGCGGTTACGCTTTGGGGGCAGGGGATCGCCAGCGTCGGTGTCGTTGCTGCCGCGACCGCATTGACGTTGCGCCTGAATGCCATGACCGGTTGGATCATGTGGGCGATCTCAAGTTTCTTCCGGAACCTTGGTGTCATCAAGGAAGGTATGGAGACGATCGCTCAACCTATCACGCTTGTCGATGTGCCGGGGGCCAAGCCGCTCGACTTCCGCGCAGGTGAGATCGTTTTGCGCGATGTCTCGCACCATTATGGGCAGGAGGCCGGGGGCCTGGATCATATCACTCTGACCCTGAAGCCCGGAGAAAAGGTCGGGTTGATTGGCCGTTCAGGCGCTGGAAAATCGACCCTCGTAAAGCTGATTTTGCGGTTTTATGACCCGGATGGCGGCATAATCGAGATCGATGGTCAGGATATTGGTCAGGTGACCCAGGACAGCCTGCGCGCGCAGATCGGAATGGTGCAACAGGACAGTGCTTTGTTGCATCGGTCTGTGCGGGACAACATCCTTTACGGCCTCCCCGACGCGACCGAAGATGAGGTCATTGCCGCTGCCAAAAGGGCCGAGGCGCATGAGTTTATCCTCGGACTGCGCGATCCGCAGGGCCGGTCAGGCTACGACGCACATGTTGGCGAACGTGGTGTGAAGCTGTCCGGCGGACAGCGTCAGCGGATCTCGCTCGCACGTGTGATCCTCAAGGATGCGCCTATCCTTGTGCTGGATGAGGCGACCTCAGCGCTCGATTCCGAAGTGGAAGCGGCCATTCTTGAAACGCTTTACGGTGTGATGGAGGGCAAGACAGTGATCGCCATCGCGCACCGTCTTTCGACGATCGCGCATATGGATCGCATTCTCGTGCTGGATGAAGGCCGGGTTGTTGAAGACGGCCCGCACGAAGCTCTTCTGGCCGGGGGTGGTATCTACGCTGGTTTCTGGGCACGCCAGTCCGGTGGATTCATCGGCACGACCACGGAGGCTGCAGAATGAAGATCGGTGATCTGATCAATGCCTTCCAGCCAGCAGATGGCCCACCACCGAGCACGCTGGGGGCGTTTTTTGCGTGGTGTCTAAGCGGATCGCTGCCTGTTTTGCTTGGGGCCGCCGCTATCTCGGCGGCGGCAGGAACGCTGGAGGTCTTCAGCGCACTGGTGCTCGGCTACGTCATCGACACAGCGTTGAACGCAGGCGCGGTTGGGTTCTTTACCGAGCATTGGGGCACGCTGCTGGCGGTCGTGGTGTTCTTCCTGCTGCTGCGCCCTGCGGTGTTTGGGCTGAGTGCGGCCGCAAACTCGATCGTGGTGCAGCCGAACATCAACCCGCTGGCGCTATCGCGCCTGAACCGCTGGACCATGGGTCAATCTGTCAGCTTCTTCGACAACGATTTCGCGGGCCGCATCGCGCAGAAGCAGATGCAAACCGCGCGAGCGGTGACGGATGTGACCTCGGAGTTGATTAATGTCGTCGCGTTCGCGCTTGCCTCGATCATCGGGTCAGCTTTGCTTCTTATTTCAATCGACGGGCGGATCGCGGCGGCTCTGGCGTTGTGGTTCATCGGGTACTTGCTGCTGATCCGGTTCTTTCTGCCCCGTGTGCGCAAACGTTCCGCCGCGCGAGCCGGGGCGCGGGCGATGGTGACCGGCCAGGTGGTGGATACGGTCACCAACATCAAGACGGTCAAACTGTTTGGCCATTCTGCGTTCGAGGATCGCGCGGCGCTTGATGCGATGAGCGTCTTCCGCGAGCGCGCGCTGGAATTTGGCGTTCTGGCCTCCGCCTTCCGGTTTTCGCTGATGACTGTTGCCGGGGCGCTGCCTGTGCTGCTGATCGGCGGGACGTTGATGCTCTGGACTCAGGGCGCTGCGACCCCGGGTGACATCGCGGCCGCAGGGACCATCGCGATTCGTATCGCGCAGATGACGGGCTGGGTCAGTTTCACGCTGATGGCGATATATGCCAATGTCGGCGAGATCGAGGACGGAATGCGAACTCTGACCGTTCCGTACGAGCTGACAGATGCGGACAATGCGCAGGATCTGGGTGATGCGCAGGGGCATATCCGGTTTGAAGATGTCTCGTTCATGTATGGACGCGAGGCGGGGGGTGTTTCCCATATTGATCTGAACGTTCCGCCGGGCCAGAAACTGGGGTTGGTTGGGGCCTCCGGAGCTGGAAAATCGACCCTAACAGGGCTGCTTTTGCGTTTGCACGACACTGAAAAGGGCCGTGTTCTGATCGATGGGCAGGATGTGCGGGAGCTGACGCAGGACAGCCTGCGGCGGCAGATTTCAATGGTCACGCAGGAAACCGCCATGTTCAACCGCTCCGCACACGAGAACATTCTCTACGGCAACCCGGATGCGACCGAGGAGGAAATGATCGCGGCGGCCGAGCGGGCGGAGGCACACGACTTCATTCTGGGTCTCAAGGACCATATGGGGCGCGAAGGCTATGACGCGCACCTGGGCGAACGGGGTGTGAAACTCTCGGGCGGGCAGCGCCAACGTATCGCGCTTGCCCGCGCGATCCTGAAGGACGCGCCGATCCTTGTGCTGGATGAAGCAACATCGGCGCTCGATTCCGAGGTAGAGGCCGCAATTCAGGATGCACTCGATTGCGTGATGGAGGGCAAGACCGTCATCGCCATTGCCCACCGGCTGTCGACCATCGCGCGGATGGACCGAATTGTCGTGCTGGACGAAGGTCGCGTGGCAGAGGATGGCACCCACGATGAGCTTTTGCGCAAAGGCGGGCTCTATGCGCGCTATTGGCAGCGGCAATCTGGTGGCTTCATCGGGTTGATGGAGGCGGCGGAGTAGTTGCCACTCGCCGCTTGCGAAGCTAAGCCCGCGCCATGAGCGAGACGATCCGTATCGAAAGACTGGGTTTACTGGGCGATGGGATCGCGCCCGGCCCGGTTTTCGCACCACGTACCTTGCCCGGGGAAGAGATCACCGGCGAGATCGCGGACGGCCGGGTCGAGAAACCCCGTATCCTCACGCCCTCTGACCAGCGGATCAAAGCGCCCTGTCCGCACTACGCCCAGTGCGGGGGGTGCGCGCTGCTCCATGCGTCCGACGGCTTCGTGGCGGAGTGGAAGCAAGCGGTTGTCGTGGAAGCTCTGCGTGCGCAAGGGCTGGAGGCCCCATTCCGCAAGATTGCCACATCTCCACCTGCCTCGCGGCGTCGTGCAACCTTCTCCGGGAGGCGGTTGAAGAAAGGAGCAGCGGTCGGCTTTCACACCCGCGCCAGCGACACGGTGGTGGAGGTGCCCGAGTGTCGCGTGATCGCACCGGAGCTTGCTGCGCTGCGGGGGAAACTGGCCGCTTTCGTAGCCATTTTAGGCTCTCGCAAAGGGGAAATCAGCTTTGCGGCAACCTTGTCCGAAGGCGGTATCGACTTGGATATTCGAGGTGGTAAAGACCCTGAGCCCGAGCAATTGCAGGAATTGGTCGCGCTCGCCTATAAGCTCGACCTCGCACGGTTGAGTCTGAATGGAGATGTGCAGGTCACGCTTCGCCCGCCCGTGCATAGCTTCGGCCCCGCGCAGGTCGTGCCGCCACCGGGTGCGTTTCTTCAAGCAACCCGGGAAGGCGAACAGGCGCTGGTCTCGGCGGTGTCCGAGGCGATCGGCAACGCGACTCAGATAGCCGATCTTTTTGCGGGCTGCGGGACCTTCGCGCTCCCTCTGGCGCAGAGGGCCGAAGTTCACGCTGTGGAAGGAGATGCGGCAATGCTTGCGGCGCTCGATGCAGGCTGGCGCAAGGCGCAAGGCCTGTCCCTCATCACCACGGAAGCTCGTGACCTGTTCCGTCGCCCACTTTTGCCCGATGAATTGGCGCGGTTCGAGGCCGTGGTGATCGACCCGCCACGCGCCGGGGCCGAGGCGCAAATGGCTGAGATCGCGCGCGCACAGGTGCCACAGGTTGCGGCGGTGTCCTGCAACCCGGTGACCTTTGCACGCGATGCCAAAATACTCAGCGAGGCTGGTTATCGCCTGAACTGGGTGCAGGTTGTGGATCAATTTCGCTGGTCTCCGCATATCGAGCTTGCCGCGAGCTTCTCGCCTGCCCATATCCCTGCCTAACTAGGGGACTTCCACTGTATGTTAGCCTTGCGCGCACGTCTTGCCGAATGGATCGAAAGCCCGCGAATCCGGTTTACGATCATCGGAATCATTATTTTTAATGCGATTTTGTTGGGGATGGAGACATCACCTGCGCTGATGTCGACGGCTGGGCCGCTCATCGTCGCGCTGGACAGAGCCTGCCTGACGATCTTCGTGATTGAAATTGCGATCAAAATGTTCGCCTTTGGCCCCCGTTTTTTCCGGTCGGGCTGGAATGTTTTTGATTTCCTGATTGTCGGTATCGCATTGGTACCCGCCGCTCAGGGCCTCTCGGTGCTGCGGGCGCTGCGTATCCTTCGGGTTCTGCGCGTGATCTCTGTCGCTCCGCGTCTGCGGCGGGTGGTCGAAGGGTTCATCACTGCGCTACCGGGCATGGGCTCGGTTTTCTTGTTGATGGCGATCATTTTTTATATTGGCGCAGTGATGGCGACGAAGCTCTTTGCCACCAGTTTTCCGGACTGGTTCGGCGACTTGGGGCGCTCGGCTTACTCGTTATTTCAGATCATGACGTTGGAAAGCTGGTCTATGGGCATCGTTCGCCCGGTGATGGAAGTCTATCCATATGCGTGGATCTTCTTCGTGCCCTTCATAATGGTAACCACTTTTGCGGTAGTGAACCTGCTGGTTGGTCTGATCGTGAACTCCATGCAGGACGCCCATGCCGAAGAGACCAACGCGGCAACGGATGCCTATCGGGACGAGGTTCTGGCCCGACTGACCGCGATCGAAACGCAGTTAGCAAAATCTGAACCCGCTGCCGATAAAAAGTGATGCAGAGGCATCTATCGGGATGGCCCGTTTTGTGGCATGGTTCCGCAAAAGCCAAAAGGCACACAAAATAAGGCGATCGAGCAGATGAAACGCCGACTATTCCTTTTTTCCGCGCTTCTGGCGCCTCTTGCTGCGTGTTCCAGCAAGTTTCGAACATATGACGGCCCGGAAGTGACCCGCATCGTTGTCATGAAAGACGACCGGCGCATGTACCTGCTGAACGACAAGGACATCTTGCGTGCCTTTGATATCGAGCTTGGATTTGCGCCCGAGGGGGACAAGCAGGTCGAAGGTGACGGGAAAACACCCGAAGGCCGGTACTTCATTGATCGGCGCAACCCGAACAGCAGTTTCCACCTCTCGCTTGGCATTTCATACCCGAACCAATGGGACGTCGCAGAAGCGGCTGCACTGGGCGAGAGTCCCGGCGGGGACATCTTCATTCACGGGCAGCCAAATGAACTGGGGCCTCAGACTGAGGAAAACTGGACCGCCGGATGCATTGCCGTCACCAATCGCGAGATGGAAGACATCTATGCGATGGTGCGTGATGGCACGCCCATCGATATTTTCCCGTAATCCGGCCGTCAGGATCCGCTAGTTTGTGAGAATGGTATCTGTCACAGGTCTTGAGGCACCTGTAATCATGGTCCACCACAGTTTTCCGTTTGGCTCTTGATACCACGCAAATCCCATATCCTCTGCGCTCGGATCAAGGATCACTTCGCGACTCGCCGGATCCTCCATCCAGGCAGAGAGGGTCTGTAACTCGGTTTCAAAAGTTTCTGAAATGAGCTCCCCGCGTAAGCCACCTGCGTACCCCGCACGGGTCACACGTTCTATCGGGCTGGAACCATCTGATCCGAAGTGCCAAGGGCGATTTTGAACAGCCATGTCCCGAGAATGAGTCGCCGCTGCCGCGGTGAGTTCAGAATTCAGCGCAAGGGCCTGTGCTCCGGAAGCTTGCCGTAGCGCATTGACTGAGTCGAGCATTGTGAATGGGATACGTGCTTCGTCTCGGGCGCTGATATCGTAGACACGGGGAAGGGGTTTGCCATCCGGGCCAAGGGCCGGCGGCGCAGGTGCCGCACACGCCATCAAAACCAACGGCAACAGCCCGAAAACAAGCGTTCTGATGTATCGCGCCATTATGGTCTCCCTCACACAGCGTATTCACCCCTAGCCGGGATTGCTCGCGGCTCCAAGCACCAAGCCCGCAAAGGGAGTTGACATCTGTTTGATTTGTGCAACGCAGTCGTTCTACGTACTGTGCGCGCGCTGCCATACTTTGACTCGATGCCAACCGGAGGATTCTCCTGATGACGAAGTTAAAAACCCCTTTCCTGAGCCGCCGGGGCTTTTTGGTCTCTGCCAGCGCAGTAGCGGGATTGGCAGGTACCAGAGGCTTTGCGCAGTCCAACCCGAACACCGGGTCTACGGAAGTTGAGGCGGAAATCACCGAAACCGTGCGCCGAAACACCTCTAGTTTCCGCGCATTGGATTGGCGGCCTTACTTCTCCGACACCCGGAACGGGGCGATTCTCGTCGACATTCAGTCGAGGGCATTGCACTGGTGGTCCGAGGATCAGGCGGAGTACAAACTATACCCAACGTCAGTGCCTTTGACCGAAGATCTTACGCGAAAAGGGCGCACAAGTATCACAAAGAAGGTGGAAGGGCCGAGCTGGCGCCCAACACCTGCTATGAAAAAGCGCAATCCGGAATGGCCAGATTTCATCGGCCCGGGTCCAGATAATCCAATGGGCACACATGCCATGCATTTGACTTGGCAGTTTTATCGTATCCACGGCACGCACGATACGCGTAAGATCGGGCGGCGGTCGTCCAACGGATGTATTGGGCTCTTCAACGAAGATATTGCCGACCTGTTTGGGCGCTCAAAGGTTGGGACACAAGTGTTGCTAATTTGACGACATTTTGCCGCTGAAGGGCTACAACACGTCCTGTGGATTGAAAAATCAAAAACTTGCAGGTTAAAAATTGACACGAGGTACAGTCCGGAGCGCGGTGTGCGTGTTTTGGCGTGTCTAGGAAAGAGCACTCTTTGGAGGGAATTATGAAAAAACTCGCTCTCGCTGCAGTCGTATCCATCGCAGCAACCTCCGCCTTCGCTGGCGGCATGGAAGAACCCATTGTTGAAATGCCCGTTGTTGTTGAAGAAGAAGCAGCAACCACCGGCACCGGCTGGGTAGTTCCCCTTCTCGTGATCGCGGTTATCGCAGCAGCGGCAAGCTAAGACGCGACAAGCGACAGATTCGGAAAAAGGCGGCCTTTCGAGCCGCCTTTTTTCTTGTCTGACTTAGAACCGGGTTTAAAGCTTTAGCGAAATCCAGCCCTGCAGGTTTTCCTCAACAACTTGGGCCAGAGCAGAAATATGTGCCTCGTCGTCGTTGAGACACGGAATGTAGGTAAATTCCTCGCCGCCGGCTTCTTCGAAGCTCTCTTTGATTTCCTCGTTAATCTCTTCAAGCGTCTCTATGCAGTCTGCGGAAAATGCAGGCGCGATGACAGCGATCCGTTTCTTACCGTTCTCCGCTAGGCGCGCGACTTCTTCGACCGTGTAGGGTTTCAGCCATTCTTCCGGGCCGAAACGGCTCTGGAAAGTTGTAACGATTTCAGTTTCCGGCCAACCAAGCCGTTCGCGCAGAAGCCGCGATGTCTTCTGGCATTGGCAGTGATAGGGATCACCCTCCATCAGATAGCGCTTCGGCACGCCATGATACGACGCCACAAGTACATCCGGGCGGGTCTCTAGATCCGCATAGGCGCGTTCAACCGACTGCGCCAATGCCTCGATATACATTGGGTGCTCGAAATACGGTTCAACCGTCCGAACGATCGGCTGCCACTTGATGTGCTCAAGCGAGCGGAAGAACTGATCGCAGGCTGTAGCCGAAGTCGCGCCCGCGTATTGCGGATAAAGGGGGAAGAACAGAATCTTCTGACACCCTTGCGCCTGCAACGCTTCCACCTTGGATTTCGTTGATGGGTTACCGTAACGCATGCAGTAATCCACCACGATCTGGTCGCCATAGCGTTTCTGCATCGCCGCTGCCATTTTCGCGGTCTGATCTTTGGTGATGGTCATCAACGGGCTTTCGCCCTGGTCATGATTCCAGATCGACTTGTAGGCCGCGCCCGAGCTGAAGGGCCGCTTTGTCAGAATCACCAACTGAAGAAGCGGTTGCCAGATCCACGGGCTGTAGTCGATGACACGCTTGTCCGACAAAAACTCGTTCAGATACCGCCGCATCGACCAGTAATCGTAGTTGTCCGGCGTACCAAGATTGGCCAGCAGAACGCCGACTTTGCCGAACTTCACCTTTGGGTGGTCGGCCGGCGCGTGGGGCAGGGACGTATCTGACATCATATTCATCGTCGTCAAAACCTCTTTTGACGTCACGGGGTGTCTCGCGACGTCGGGTCGTTCACCGGATTAAGATCCCGGTCGTATTCCACGGTTCCAAGGGCGTCTGCAAGGCGTTGGGACGCTGTTCCTGGCCGCAAGGGTTGAGGCTGAGCGTCCGATGGGGCCCAACCGGTTAAAAACACCAACTCGTACGTAGCGCGCACGCGGCCTTTGTCTCCTGGAAACTCCCGAGCGTAGATGTCGCAGGCCTGACGCAGCACTTCGCGGCGCAGTGGGGACAGGTTGCGCTGGGCCAAGGCGTTGGTTTCTCCCATCGCGCGCAGATCCCGCATGAGGTGGAGCGCGGTCTCGTAAGCCGCTTGTCGAGAGGACACATCTGCCACGGGCAATGCGAACCCTGCGCGTTGCAAGAGCGCGCCCAGTTCCCGGATTTCCCCCATTGGCGCAATTCTGGGGCTCAATCCACCCGTGACGCTGCTTTCCGCCTCCGCTAGGGCGACTCTTAGCTCTCGCAGCGTCTGGCCACCGAAGAAAACGGCGAAGAACAAACCGTCAGGTTGTAGCGCGCGGCGACACTGAACCAACTGGCCGACCGGGTCGTCGGCCCAATGCAGAGCCATTGCGTGGATAACGAGATCGTATCCGTCTTCCTTGAGGTCGAGGGTACTGACGTCCCCCACAATAGTCGCAGCCGGGAACAGCGCGGCCCAAAAGGCGGGATGTCCGGTCACGACGGCAACCTTTGTAAATCGCCTGTTAACCTCGATCAGTCTTTCCTTGAGCTCAGCCGCCGCTTCCCGGTGCAGGAAATCTGCAAACCCAAACCGATCGGCGCGCGCGCGATGCGCGGCGAGGGCTTTGACATCGGTCAGCTTAGGCGGGGACTGCATGAATACTCCTTTTAAGAGGCTAGGTAAGTGTTTCAGGGTCAATTGCAAAGCGCCTTGCGCACGCTTTACCCACCGGTTTGTGTGACCTGCGAGTCCCCGGTCACGCGCGATTTCGGGTTGTGTAGTGCCTGCCTGCCGGAGATGCCGTTCATCTCGGGCGGAATCTGCGGGACATGCGGTGTGCCGCTTTCGGGGTTGGCGTTCGGGCAAACCGATATTTGTGACAGTTGCCTTCAAATACCCCGACCCTGGACGGATGGACGTGCTGCGGCGACCTATGCCGACCGGGCGCGGACGCTCGTCTTACAACTCAAGCATGGCGACCGATCCGATCTGGCACGCCCGATGGGCGCTTGGCTGGCGGAGGCTGCCCGGCCACTTCTGAAGGCAGATACGCTCCTCGTGCCCGTCCCGTTGCACCGGAGTCGCCTGTTGCGCCGTAAGTACAACCAGGCAGTGCTGCTGGCCCGGCAGGTCTCCCGCCATCTGCAGCACCCGATGTGCCCGGACCTTCTTATCAGGACACGTAAGACACTGATGCAGGACCACCGGGGACGTGATGAGCGTTTTGCAAATCTGGACAAGTCCATTTCAGTTTCTGGTCCGCGTGCACGCAAGTTCGGGTTGACGGGTCGCCATATCCTCTTGGTCGATGACGTTATGAGTAGCGGTGCTACCTTGGGTGCTTGTGCGATTACATGCCTGGACGCAGGCGCGCGGCAAGTTGATGTCGCTGTCTTTGCCCGCTCCGCTCTGGATGAATTCACCACCGGCTTTCAGGACATAGACTCAATGGATTAATCGAATAGGGCTTCCGCTGTGACATTTAATGTGTCAGACTAAATTGACACATCATGTGTCGAGTCCCGGGAGTGAGTCCGATCCAGACCGTCAGTCTCAGCCTGTTCCGTTTTGACCGGTGGCGCGACCGGCTCTGGGCGCTTGCCCAGATGGGCGCGGCGCGGTTTTCCCTTCCGAAGACACCGGATATCGGATTTTGGAAGCTGTGTGGCTCGGGCACGGGCGAAGGGTTTACACCCCTGCCCAACACAGCGGTCTATGGAATCTTGGCGACCTGGCCCGACTATCAAACCGCACAGCACAGAATCGCAGAGTCCCCTGTGTGGCAACGTTACCGCGCGCGGGCCGCGGAAGACTGGACAGTGTTTCTTGCGACCACCTCTGCCCGCGGGGCGTGGTCGGGACAAACCCCGTTCGAACCTGTCGCAGACCGGACATCAGGTCCGCTCGCCGCTCTGACACGCGCAACGGTCAAACCGAGCGCAGCCTTCAAGTTCTGGAAGCACGAGCCGGCCATCAGCGCCATGATCGGCAAGGATCCGAATGTGATCTTCAAGATCGGAATCGGAGAGGTGCCGCTGATGCAGCAGGTGACCTTCTCGATCTGGCCCGACGCAGATTCGATGGCCAATTTCGCACGTCGTGGAGGCCCCCATGCCGCCGCGATAAAGGATGTCCGCGACAGAAACCTTTTTGCCGAGGAGCTCTATGCACGTTTCGACGTGCTGGGCGACGCGGGGCATTGGAACGGTGCCTCGCCCCTTTCGGCTTTGACAGATGGAAAGCGACCTCAATGACCCACCCTTTCCCCTTCTCGGCCATCGTTGGCCAGAACGAAATGAAACAGGCGATGATCCTCACGGCCATCGACCCCGGGATCGGCGGCGTATTGGTTTTTGGGGACAGGGGGACTGGCAAGTCCACGTCCGTTCGCGCACTCGCCGCACTGCTTCCGCCGATTTCGGCAGTTGAAGGGTGCCCTTGTAACTCTGCAAATCCCGACCTTGTGCCTGATTGGGCCGAGGGCGTGGGAACAGACATGGACGAGAAGCCGACACCCGTGATCGACCTGCCATTGGGCGCGACAGAGGACCGGGTTGTCGGCGCGCTCGACATAGAACGCGCGCTGACGCGCGGCGAGAAAGCGTTTGAGCCGGGTCTGCTGGCGCGAGCCAACCGGGGATACCTCTATATCGATGAGGTGAATCTGTTGGAGGATCACATCGTCGATCTTCTGCTCGACGTTGCCGTGTCGGGGGAGAACGTGATCGAACGAGAGGGTCTGTCGATCCGGCATCCGGCGCGCTTTGTCTTGGTCGGCTCCGGCAACCCGGAGGAGGGTGAGTTGCGTCCGCAACTGCTGGACCGGTTCGGGCTGAGCGTCGAAGTGGCGTCCCCGAACAATATCGAAGACCGGATCGAGGTGATCCGCCGCCGCGATGCCTACGAGATGGACCACGACACGTTTATGGATCACTGGCGCGGCGAGGACGCCACGTTGCGGGCACGTATTCTGACTGGACGCGAGGCCCTGAAGGCCATCGAAACGCCGGACGATACATTGCGCGACTGCGCCCAGCTATGTATCGAGCTCGGCGCTGACGGCCTGCGCGGTGAGCTAACTCTGCTACGCGCGGCCCGGGCTGTGGCCGCGTTTGCTGGGGCACCGGCGGTGAGGCGTGACCACCTGCGCCAGATCGCGCCCTCGGCCCTGCGTCACCGGTTGCGTCGTGATCCGTTAGACGAAGCCGGTTCAACCGCCCGCGTCACCCGCGCTGTTGAGAGCGTTTTGGGGTGAGAGATCAGATCGACACCGATCGCGATCTGACGTGGCTCCGCGCCGCGACAGCGGTCGCGGTCCTATCGGTTGATCCTGCCGCGCTGGGCGGCGTATGGATTCGTGCACGTTCCGGTCCGGTCCGGGACCGGCTGGTATCAGCGCTGCGGATCGCACTTCCGGACTTGCGGCGCATGCCGCCCAATATCGGCGATGATCACTTGTTTGGCGGCGTAGATCTGTCTGCCACCTTGTCGTCAGGTTGCCTCGTGCGCACCAGCGGTCTTCTAGGTGGTGGCCCAGCTCTTTTGCTGGCGCCAATGGCCGAGCGCATGGCCCCCGGCCTTGCGGCGCGGCTCTCACAATCTTTGGATACCGGTGCCGGTCATGCCTTGATTGCGCTTGACGAAGGCGCGGATCCGGACGAACGCCTGCCAGCTTCGTTGGCAGACCGCCTCGGCATTCACCTCGACATTGAAGGTCTCGCGCAGGCTGACTGTGCAGTATTAGAGCCTTTTTCTGTCGGAAAGGCCCGATTGCGACTACCTGATGTCGCTATTCCCGGCACGGCAATTCCGGCCCTTGTGACCGTATCTTCTCAACTTGGCATCGACAGTCCCCGTGCCGTGACGTTTGCCTTGCGCGCCGCACGCGCCTTGGCCGCACTCGATGGGCGGACCGTCGTCGACGAGGATGATCTGATAAGTGCAACTGAGCTCGTGCTTGCCCCTCGTGCGACGCGTCTACCGGAGCAAGAAACTGCGGAGGAGACCACTGAGGATCCGACACCCGAACAGCGGGAAGACAGCCCAGAGTCGAACGAAACCGACCCACACGAAGAGATACAGCGCCTGCCCGATGAGTTGTTACTGGAGGCGGCAAGAGCGATGTTGCCCCCTGATCTTCTTGCAAAACTGGCTGCCCAAAAAGCTCCACGCAACGGCGCCGCCCAGGCAGGCGCGGGAGCGGTTCGCAAGGGGAATCGGCGCGGTCGGCCACTACCGTCAAGGCCCGGTCAGCTTGATGGGCAATCTCGCATCGACTTGGTGGCCACGCTGCGAGCAGCGGCACCTTGGCAGAGAATACGTCGTAACCTTGCGCCGGATGCGCCTCAGAGGGTTCTGGTACGCGCCGAAGACCTGCGCCTGCGCCGGTTCGAGGAGAAAAGTGACCGATTGCTGATCTTTGCAGTGGATGCATCCGGATCCGCCGCGTTCGCACGTCTGGCAGAAGCCAAAGGGGCAGTGGAGTTGATGCTGGCGGAAGCCTATGCGCGGCGTGATCACGTGGCCTTGGTTGCTTTCCGAGGAACGCAGGCCGACTTGCTTCTGCCGCCTACCAGATCCCTTGTGCAAACCAAGCGCCGTCTGGGCGCTTTGCCCGGCGGAGGCGGCACGCCGCTGGCGTCGGGGCTGAGAAGCGCTTTGGAGCTTGCTCACCAATCCTCTGGCCGGGGTATGACGCCCACGATCGCGCTTTTGACCGACGGGAGGGCAAATATTGCGCTTGATGGGACGGCAGACCGCAAAGCCGCCACCGAGGACGCAAGTTCCATGGCACGCGCCCTTCGTGCGCAAGCCACCCCTGCAGTGGTGATCGACATGGGCACGCGCCCACAACCACAACTGCGCGGGCTCGCAGACGACTTGGCAGCGCCTTATATTCCGCTGCCGCGGGCCGATAGCCGCCGGCTTTCCGCGGCTGTCGGCGCGGTGCTGGAGCCATGAACTGGGATTTGGAGAAATCGCAGTGGCCTCATGCGGCCCACAGTCGGTTCGTGCGCTCCACGCCGCATCAATGGCATGTGCAGCAAATGGGGGAGGGCCCCGATTTGCTTATGCTTCATGGCGCGGCGGCCTCGTTGCACTCCTTCGCGGGTTTAATGCCCCGGCTGGCAGAGAACTACCGAGTGGTTTCTGTCGATTTACCAGGGCACGGGTTCACCACTAAGGGCAGTGCCATGCGGTCAAACCTGCCTTCGGTTGCCAAAGATCTGGCGGAGATGCTTGAAAGTGAAGGTATCAAACCCAAGGCGATCGTGGGCCATTCCGCGGGTGCTGCGGTCGCCTTGGAGTTGGTCGAGCGTCTTAACCCGGGGCCGGGCGCAGTTGTCGCCATTAATGGCGCGTTCGCGGAATTCGATGGCGTGGCCGGATGGCTGTTTCCCATGCTCGCCAAGCTGCTTGCTCTCAATCCATTCACCAGCGTGTTCTTTTCGGCCACGACAACGCCCGCCAACGTTCGGCAATTGATCGGCGCAACCGGCAGCGAGCTGACGGAGGACCAATTAGGGCTCTATTACAGGCTGATTCGGGACCGAGCGCACGTCGCAGGTGCGCTCGCGATGATGGCGCAGTGGGACTTGCGGCCCCTGATCAAGCGCTTGCCGGACATTGCGGTACCGACGCTGATGTTGACGGGCGTACGCGACAAAGCGGTGTCTCCCGTCGTATCCCGAGATGCCGCGGCTCGGATGCCAAATGCCCGTTGGCAGAACTTCCCGGATCTTGGGCACTTGATGCATGAAGAGCGCCCCGATGTCATCGCGCGTGAGATTTTGGACTACCTGCGTGACCCCGATGCCGAGTTGGAGCGCGGCGCTGCATAGTTAGTTATCGTTTTCCAAACGGATACGGAGTTCTCTAAGGATGGGCAGCACGGCTCGGACCTTGTCGGCGCCAATCGTTGAGGCCATCTCCGAAATCATAGGTGTGATGGCTTGCAGGGCGCTGTCTCGCGCTGCTCGCCCCGCCGGGCTAACTGACACAAGCTTACGCCGCGCGTCGTCCCAGTCCGGGCGCACGTGGACATGCCCGGCAGCCTCAAGCTTGTTCAGCGTGTTGCTCATGGCGCCCTTGGTGACATGAAAGGTCCGTGCGAGTTGGGCAGGCGTCCGCTCCGCCGCCGTGTTGGCCAGATGGTTCAGCACTGAGAAATGGCTAAGCTCCATGCCCTTGGGCAACGCCTTTGATAGTCGTGCACGGGCCAACTGGTCTGCTGTGATGAGTTCGCTCAGCAGCGAGATCGCAAGGGCATCATTCACTTGGGTCATTTCGGTAGAGAATACGGCTCGCCCGCGTGAAGGGAAGGGATTTTACGCCGCGCCGCGGCAACTTCCGCAAGATTGAGCGTGAAGGACACAATCCCTGGCGCGGTTCCGGCGTCGGCAATCACCTCTCCCCAAGGCGAAACTACCAGCGAATGGCCATGGGTTTTTCGCAACGCGCCGCTGGACGCTGCATGCTGTCCGGTTTGCCCCGTGGCAAGCACCCACGCACCGTTCTCGATCGCACGGGCCCGGAGCAAGGGTTCCCAGTGCACTGGTCCGGTGAGACTGGAGAAAGCGGCCGGGACCAACAAGATGTCCGCACCCGCCAGCGCGAGGGCGCGGTAAAGTCCCGGGAACCGAAGATCGTAGCATACGCTCAGCCCGATGGTTCCAAAGGGTGTTTTGGCGATAACGGCCCGATCACCGGGGCGATAGCCTGCACTTTCGCGGTAGCTCTCGGTTTCAGATATCTCCACATCGAACATGTGAATCTTGTCGTAGCGCGCAGCGATGGACCCATCGGGTCCTACAAGGAAGGACCGGTTTGCAAATCGTCCATCCGGATCGGTCGTTTTCAGCGCGAGAGACCCGATAGAAAGCCAGATACCCCGCCGCGCTGCAAAATCCTGAAGGCTCGCCAGCGTCGGGTCGTTTTCCTCATGTCGCAGGACCTCGTTTTGGTGCGCTCGGTTGGAGGACAGACAGTTTGTCACCTCGGGCGTCAGGACAAAGCCCGCGCCGTCGGCGACAGCTTCCTCAGCCATGACCAGCACCTGGGAAAGGTTCTCCGCCGGATCATCCGACGCGGTCAGTTGCAGAAGGGCGCAGCGCATCAGGCCGCAAGAAGCGGGTCGAGCTTTCCAGAACGCTCAAGCGCGTAAAGATCATCGCACCCGCCGACATGGGTCTCCCCCACAAAGATCTGCGGAACAGAGGTGCGCCCGCTGGCGCGCTGGATCATCTCGGGCTTGCGGGACGGATCACGCAGCACGTCGATCTCCGAAAAAGCTATGCCCTTCTGGGACAGAAGCTTCTTGGCGGCGTGGCAATAGCCACACAGGGGGGATGTATAAATTTCGACAGTCTGCATCAGGGCGCTCCGGTGTGATCCGCAGGAATATAGGGTCGCGCGGCGGTGCAGAAAAGAGGAGCCGGTCTGACACAAGAGTTGTCAACTATACTAGACAGTACTATCGTCATAATACAATGACACGACTCGACCGGACCCGACCATGTCTATGACGATAAACGATCCTCGGCCCACAGCGCTTGTAATTGGCGCGGGGCTTGGCGGGCTTGCTGCTGCCATGCGGTTGGGCGCGAAAGGCTATCGCGTCACTGTTCTGGACAGGCTGGACCGCCCTGGCGGGCGTGGATCGTCGATCACGCAAAAAGGTCATCGGTTTGACTTGGGCCCGACGATCGTCACCGTTCCACAAGTTTACGAGAAGCTATGGGACGCCTGTGGCCGCAATTTCCACGATGACGTGGACCTGCGTCCGCTCGACCCGTTCTACGAAATTCGCTGGCCAGACGGTACCGTCTTCACCGCTCGGCAAGATACCGAGGCGATGGAGAAAGAGGTCGCCCGCCTGTCGCCGAAGGATGTCAAAGGCTATCGCAAGTTCCTGAAAGACGCCCATCGCCGTTATGTGGTCGGGTTTGAAGGCATGGTGGCCGAACCGATGCACCGGCTGTGGGATACCGTGAAGGTGATGCCGGAGTTTGCCGTGCTTCGGGCAGATCAATCGATCCTGAAACTGGCCCAAAAACGCGTAAAAGACCCTTATTTGCGCATGGCGTTGAGCTTCCATCCGCTTTTTATCGGCGGCGACCCGATGCACGTGACATCGATGTACGCCTTGGTCAGCCACCTCGAAAAAGAGTTCGGCGTTCACTACGCAATGGGCGGCGTGCAAGCGATCGCAGACGCGATGGCAAATGTCATCACCGATCAGGGTGGGCGCGTGCGCTATCTCGAGACCGTGGATCAGATCCTTGTCACAGACGGCAAGGCACGGGGTGTCCGCCTCGAGGGCGGTGAGGTGCTCCATTCGGATCTGGTCGTCTCGAACGCGGATGCGGGTCACACCTACAAGCACCTGTTGCGTGGCCAGACGGAAAAACGCTGGACCGATGCCAAGCTCAAAAAAGCGCGTTGGTCGATGGGGCTCTTCGTTTGGTACTTCGGGACCAAGGGAACGCGGGACATGTGGTCCGATGTCGGTCACCATACGATCCTGTCCGGTCCGCGGTATGAGGGGCTTCTGCGGGATATCTTCATAAACGGCCGTCTCGCGGAGGATATGAGCCTTTATCTGCACCGTCCTTCGGTGACCGACCCGACCGCCGCCCCGGCAGGCGACGACACGTTTTACGTCCTCTCGCCGGTACCCCATCTGGGCCACGAAAACCCGGTCGATTGGGAGAGCGAGAAGGCGGCCTATACCGACAAGGTCGCGGCTGTACTTGAGCAAACCATGCCAGGCTTCCGTGACAAGATCACGACCGAGGTGACGTTCACCCCTGACACATTCCGCGACCGGTACCTGTCGCCGCTGGGTGCCGGTTTTTCGATCGAGCCGCGCATCCTGCAGTCAGCTTGGTTCCGTCCGCACAACATGCCGACCGAGATACAAAACCTCTATCTCACCGGCGCGGGCACCCATCCGGGCGCTGGTGTGCCGGGCGTGATATCGTCAGCGGAAGTGATGGCAAAGCTTATCCCGGACGCGCCAGAGGTCTCGGTGCAGCTACCTTTTGCGCAGGCCGCGGAATGATTGCCCCGGCTGATCTCGAGCACTGCAAAGAGGCGATCCGTCATGGATCGCTCTCCTTCCATGCGGCGTCCAAGTTACTTCCGACAAAGGTGCGCGATCCGGCGCTGGCGCTTTATGCGTTTTGCCGTCTGGCGGACGATGCCGTTGATCTGCACCATGAAAAACCGGCAGCTGTTCTGGGGCTGCGCGACCGGCTGGATCTGGTCTATGAGGGCCGCCCCCGCAACGCGCCCGCCGACCGGGCCTTTGCCGCGATGGTCGAAGATCACGACATGCCCCGCGCGTTGCCAGAGGCTTTGATCGAAGGCTTTGCCTGGGATGCGATGGAGCGACAGTACGACTCCCTGTCAGAAGTGCGCGCTTATTCCGCCCGGGTGGCAGCTGCTGTTGGTGCGATGATGACCGTTCTGATGGGTGTTCGGGACGGTGACGCGCTGGCGCGCGCCTGCGATCTGGGCGTTGCAATGCAGCTTACCAATATCTCCCGCGATGTGGGCGAAGACGCATTTGAAGGGCGGTTATACCTACCGAAAGATATGCTCCGTACAGAAGGGATCGACCCTGAAGAATTTCTGGCCGATCCACATCCGAGCCCGGAACTTGCGCGGGTCACCAAAAGCGTACTCGCAGAGGCAAACAGGCTCTATTACAGGGCCGAAGCCGGGATCGGCGCACTGCCGCGGTCGGCACGTCCAGGTATCTATGCCGCCCGCTACATCTATGCCGCGATCGGCGGCAAGGTCGCTCAGGCACGCTACGACAATATCAATAGTCGAGCGCGTACTTCGAAAGCGCAGAAATTGACGCTTGTGGGGCTGTCGGCCCTCCATAGCGGGGTGACAATGGTGATGCCAAAGTCCGCTGTTCTGCATGCACGCCCGCTGGAGGAATGCGCCTTTCTTGTCGAAGCCGCGGCTCGGAACGCCGACCGCTCTGTTTGGGGCGAAGGGAAATCAGGGGCGCTTTTAGGGCTTTTTGCCCAACTCGAAGCGCGCGACCGTGAAATGCGCGGGCTGGAAGCCGCGGGGGGCCGCCCTACCTGACCCACCATGGGATTTGATTTTGGGCTTTTCTGCGTGTTCCTCGCCGCTTGCGCTGCTGCTGCCGCGACCGGGTCCATGTTTATGCCGGGCCGCTGGTATGATGACTTGGCGAAACCAACCTGGAATCCGCCGAATTGGGTGTTTCCCGTTGTCTGGTCGATCCTCTATTTGCTAATCGCCGCATCGGCCTCTCGTGTCGCCGGTGCTCCGGGCAGCGCCTATGCGATGGCATTTTGGGGGCTGCAGATCGCGCTCAATACGCTCTGGACACCTGTCTTCTTTGGTCTTCAGCGGATCAAGGCCGGGATGCTGATCATCGTGTTACTATGGCTTGCGGTCGCCGGATGTCTGGTCGCAACTTTCAGGGTCGAGCCGTTCGCCGGCCTACTGTTGGTGCCTTACTTGATCTGGGTATCGATCGCTGCCTCGCTTAACTGGTCAGTCTGGCGGCTGAATCCTGAGGAGGCGAACAAGCCTCGCCCGGCGGAAGGTTAGAACCGCCACCCCGGTCTGCGCGGGACGCGCACCGCCAACATCGGCATCAGCCACGGTCCCCGGAAACGGTTGAGGTCCAGCGCCTCATGTACCCCTTGCGTGCGCTCGCCATGAATGGTCGTCTCCACTCCTGCGCGGCAATAAAAAGGTGCGTCGAGCATGGCCTTGTATTGCTTGGGACGGGTGCCTTCATCTGCGCGTGTTTCCCGCCGAACAGTCCAGAGAGAGCGCGAAAACCGTGTCTTTGGTGGGGCTTCCATCGTTTCAACGCCACCTTGCTCATCGAACCTCAAGGCTACCGCGCAGTCAGAGCCGTCTCGGCGCGCCACATCATAGAAAGAGGCCGTGCCGCCGTTGATCGGATAGCGGCCCCAAGTCCAGTAGCCAAAATCTGCCTCCAGCGCGCGGGTTCCGAAGTTGGCGTCGAAGTACCCGTGACCAGTCCATGTCCAGCCGGCCCGGTTGAGGTCAACTTCGATGTCGGAACTCGGTGCAAAGGGCCGCCAGATATGCCCGCCATCGCCGGTCAGAGGTACTTCTTGGTCGGTCAGCCCACGCGGGTGAATTGTAACGGTTCCTTTGACCCTGTCGCACCAAGGCGTGGACACCTCGTTGATATCCACGACCAGTTTGGTCCCATCCCAATGAACGCTACTCGGACCGACGGTGAAAGTGTCGTTGGTTTGTTGGAGCGCGCCGCGCCCGCGATCGGTCATGGTCCAGCGCCCGCCGGGGCCATATGTAGCGACGTTTATGCAAACATGGTTGTCTGGGCTTTTGCGGCCTGACCAGCGGTACCAGGGCGAGAACACTGAGCCTATGAAGGCGATGATGGAGATGGCGCGGGCGCCATCGTCTGAGACGCCGTCGATATACCACCACGCGTAGCCGTCTGTCGGGACGTCGAGGTTGAAGCAAGGTCCGTCAAGATCGCCGCGGCCGCGTGCTTGCCGGAAAGGGTCGCCATCGGGATGCCCGCCCCCGGGTGTGCTCCGCCGCCCGCCAGATACAGCCCCGCCAGTGCGGTCCTCGCCCGGGGTCTTTGAAAGGCTGCCATCAGCCCATGCGGGCTCCGCCCGTAGAGGGATCCGGCCGACCCGGGAAACAGGGCGGCGAAGTCCCTCGGTAGCGTGAGGCTCTCGCGTCCCGGTAGCTTCGAAAAGCGCAAACCCATCTGCGCCAGCCGCGGGAAAGTTGTGGTCTGACATTGGGCAAACTCCTCTTCGTCACTTAGCGTGGGCCCGCTGTCGGGTACCGGTGGGGCGTTGATAATGATCTCGAACCGCTCGGCGCCGTTGGGGGTGCGGCTTGCGCCGCGATCTTCTGCGCAGATATAGAGCGTGGCGTCCTTCGGCTGATGTCCCTTGGCCAGTGGTCCGAACTCGTCTAGCGGATTATCGGCGAAGAACACGTTGTGGTGTACCAGATCCCGCCCTTGGGGTTCGGCTGCGAAGGACCAGACCTTTGCAGAGAGGGAGCGCGGCTTTGTGCCAGCCTGCGCCACGCTTTTGCGTGGTGCCTCGCCCAGCAAACCGTGCGCCAGCGCGCGGGGATCTCCGTTGAACACGATCGCATCCGCTGGAATGCGTGTCCCATCGTCCAAGTGAACACCAGAAGCCCGCCCGTTCTGACGTTCGATCCGGGCCACGCGCGCGCGGTAATGAAAGTGAGCGCCCAGTTTCGTGGCCAATGCTTCTAGCCCGCATGCAAGTTGATGCATTCCGCCTTCCACGCGCCAGACGCCTTGCGCTTCCGCATGCCAGATTAACGCAAGGACGGCGGGCGAGGAATAGGGAGAACCGCCGACATAGGTGGCGTACCGCCCGAAGAGTTGCTGCAGGCGCGGGTCTTTAAAACGTCGATTCAGGCTGGAGGCGAGTGTTGAGAGCGGGCCCATTGCAGGAATCAGTGCGGGATTGGCCAGTACATGGCGCGAGAGGCCGCCAAGCGCCGGATCAGACGCTTGCATCATCGGTCCATCGAATGCTTCAAATAGCGCCCTAGCCTGCGCACAGAAACCGCCAAAGGCTTTGGCCTCCTGCGGTCCTGCGATTTCACGCACCGCGGCCTCCGATTGGGAAACATCCGCAAACAGGTCCAGCGAGGACCCATCGGACCACCAATGTCGGGCCAGCACATGTTCCTCAAAAAGGGTAACAAAACTGGTGAGGTTCTCGCCGACATCGTCAAATAGTGCTTCAAACACATGGCGCATCGTCATGACCGTGGGTCCGGCATCTATCGGCCCTGCTTCGCTCGGTAAGGTCCGCATTTTGCCGCCTGGCTTCTCAGCGCTTTCCAGAACCGTCACTTCGCATCCGGCATGCGCCAAACGAATGGAAGCGGCCAATCCGCCCATGCCTGCGCCGATCACGATCACACGGTCTGTTTTGGCTGCCATTGGGCCTCCTTGAAAAACTGTCCATTATTGTTGACAGGTTGCCTCGCTCTGTCCAGAATAATTTACATACTTATGTCATTCAAAGATGACATTTCGCACAGGAGCGCCCCGGATGAACCTCAATCGTATCGAGACTGCGCTGGATGTGGCGCTGATCCGCAGCCGGGCAGGGTCATGTCCGCCAAAACTTGCGTCGGCGCTGGAGTACTCCGTTAAACCCGGCGGCGCCCGTATCAGGCCTACAATTTGTCTTAGCGTGGCGATGGCCTGCGGTGACGATCAACCTCGCCTGACCGATGCAGCCTGTACAGCGATTGAACTGATCCATTGCGGCAGCCTTGTGCATGACGATCTGCCAGCCTTCGACAATGCCGATACGCGTCGCGGAAAACCGACTGTTCATAAGGAGTACTCCGAGCCTTTGGCGGTATTGGCCGGCGATACGCTGATCATAATGGCCTTTGAACAGATCGCCTTAGCGGCAGCGGTAGACTCGGCGCGCGGCGCGCTTCTGGTGCGGGAACTGGCCCGGTTTACGGGCATGCCGCACGGGATTTGTGCGGGCCAGGGCTGGGAAAGCGAAAGTATCGTGGATCTTTCCGCCTATCACCGTGCGAAAACCGGCGCGCTCTTTACCGCGGCAACGCGCATGGGAGCAGCGGCTGCAGGAGAAGACCCTGAGCCATGGGCCGAACTTGGTGCCCGAATCGGTGAGGCGTTTCAGGTTGCCGACGATCTGCGAGACGCCCTCTATGACGAAGCCACCCTAGGGAAGCCGGCAGGCCAGGACGCGGTGAACAATCGCCCTAACGCTGTTGCAGAACTTGGGGTTCAAGGCGCGATCTCGCGGTTAGATGACATTCTTTCAGGCGCAATATCTTCGATTCCTTCCTGCCCCGGTGAGGCGATGCTGGCGGAGATGGTTCGCAAACAGGCCGAGCGCCTGACACCCGTTATTCCCAACATCGCTGGCATCAAAACGGCATAAAGCGCATGTCTATGACCCCTCCCAGTTATTGGCGCCCGGCTTTCTTGCCAGACCGGCATGCATTCTATCGCTGGTGGGTGCGTCTTGCCGGATCTCGTGGATTTCAAAGTTGCGCCAGTGCCGTGCCTGGGACTCGGCTTATGGCAAAGAAGGACGGCCAAGCCCTGTTCGATCTGGTGTCCGGCTTTGTCTACAGTCAGATTCTCAAGGCCTTCGTTGAACTGGACCTCCCGGAGTTGTTGAAGAAAGAGCCGCTCCCGGCGTGGCGGCTTGCCGCTCGCACGCGCATGGATCCACGTAGAATGGAAGTTCTGTGTCAGGGGGCAACGGCAATCGGGTTGCTGAAACGGTCGCGGTCCGGGGAGTATCGATTGGCTCGGCTTGGGGCTGCGCTCCCCGGAGTACCTGGTTTGTCAGAGATGATCCGGCATCACGATGTGCTATACCGAGATCTTGAGGATCCGATCGCTTTCCTGAAAGGCGAAGGTGAAACTGAACTGGCGCGGTTCTGGCCTTATGTCTTCGGGCAGGCCGGGACCAACGACCCGGATCTTGCCGCCCGGTATTCCCGGCTGATGACTGAAAGCCAGGGTCTTGTCGCGGAAGAGACACTGCGGGCGGTCAAATTCGACGGTGTCCACCGCCTTATGGATGTCGGTGGTGGAACGGGAGCATTCTTGCGCGCTGTACGGGCGGAATATCCCACTCTTCGGTTGCGTTTGTTCGATCTACCGGCGGTGCTGGAGGAGGCAGATCTTCCCGATGGCGCAGACAGCCACGGCGGGTCGTTCCAAACGGACGCCCTTCCTAAGGGTGCGGACACAATTTCTCTTGTGCGGGTTTTGTATGATCATGCCGATGCTACGGTGAAGCAGCTCCTCAGAAACGTGTACGACGCTCTACCACCTGGCGGGCGCATCGTGATTTCCGAGCCGATGGCGGGTGGTGATACCCCGACACGAGCGGGCGATGCGTATTTCGCTTTCTACACAATGGCCATGCAAACAGGGTGCGCCCGATCCGTGGTCCAAATCTCAGAGTTACTTGATCTGACCGGCTTTGCTGACGTCGAGCACCGCCCAACCTACCGCGACTTCGTCACATCCGTAGTGGTCGCGCGGAAGCCAGCGTGATCCAACACAAATTTACTGTCTAAAAAAGTTGACACTTGATGCTGTAAGCGTAAGATTACAGCGAAGAACACGGTGCGACATTGAGTCTCTTTCCGAGTCGTGCCCTAAAAACACGGGGATTAGCCATGCACGCCACAGCTGTCGTCCTGAACGGTCCGCGCGATCTGGGATTGCAAACCGTGGCTTTGGCGGACCCTACTGCGACGGATTTGGTCATTCAGATTGACCATTCCGGTATCTCGACTGGCACGGAGAAACTGATCTGGACGGGCGACATGCCGCCCTTCCCTGGTTTCGGTTTTCCGCTTGTGCCCGGTTATGAGTCCGCGGGCACAGTCGTCGCGGCAGGCGCAGAGACAACCTATAAAACGGGCGACCGCGTCTTCGTTCCGGGCGCCAATTGCTATGGGGATATTCGCGGGCTGTTCGGTGGCGCGTCGAACCTGCTGGTGTCGGATGCCGCCCGCGTCACACGTATTGACCCGGGTTTGAAAGCCGAGGGCGCGCTTCTGGCGCTAGCGGCCACCGCGCGCCATTCCATGGCTGGGCTAAACAAATCAGTTCCTGATCTGATTGTCGGGCATGGCGTTCTTGGACGCTTGTTGGCCCGTCTGACAATTGCAGCCGGCGCACCGGCTCCAACGGTCTGGGAAATCTCTGAAGGCCGTATCTCGGGCGCGATGGGGTATGAAGTCATCCATCCCGATAATGACGAGCGCCGTGACTACCGATCCATTTACGATGCCTCAGGCAGTGCTGATCTGATCGCCAGCCTGATCATGCGCATCCAGAAGGGCGGCGAGATCGTTCTCGCCGGGTTCTACGACCAGATCACCTTCCCCTTCCCGCCTGCATTCATGAAAGAAGCCCGCCTGCGTATCGCCGCTGAGTGGGACCGCGACGACCTCGTTGCGACCCGCGCCCTGATCGAATCCGGGGCGCTCTCTCTAGAGGGACTTATCACCCACACCGCTCAGGCCAGTGACTGCGAGAGCGCCTACCAGACGGCGTTCAATGATCCAGCCTGCCTGAAAATGATCCTGGATTGGAGCGCGACCGCATGACACTCGATGTCCCAAACCTGAAAGACGACTACGACCAGCGCCTTCGTGACGAGGCGTCTGAAGAACCGACACTCGAAGTGCCGCAAGGCGAGCCGACCAGCAAATGCCAGATCATCGCGATCTATGGCAAGGGCGGCATCGGCAAGAGCTTCACGCTCGCAAACCTGAGCCACATGATGGCCGAACAAGGCAAGCGCGTGCTGCTGATCGGTTGCGACCCGAAATCCGACACCACATCGCTTCTTTTTGGCGGCAAGGCCTGCCCGACGATCATCGAGACATCTACTCAGAAGAAGCTCGCGGGCGAGGAAGTTGCCATCGGCGATGTCTGCTTCAAGCGCAACGGTGTCTTCGCAATGGAGCTTGGCGGGCCCGAAGTGGGTCGCGGCTGTGGCGGACGGGGGATTATCCATGGCTTCGAACTTCTGGAAAAACTCGGGTTCCACGATTGGGATTTTGACTATGTGCTCCTGGATTTTCTCGGAGATGTGGTCTGCGGCGGTTTCGGTCTGCCTATCGCTCGGGATATGGCCCAAAAAGTTATCCTGGTAGGGTCGAACGACCTGCAATCTTTGTACGTGGCAAACAACGTCTGCTCGGCGGTGGAGTACTTCCGCAAGCTCGGCGGGAACGTCGGCGTCGCGGGTCTGGTTATCAATAAAGATGACGGCACGGGCGAGGCGCAAGCCTTCGCGAAATCGGTGGATATTCCTGTATTAGCCTCGATTCCAGCCGATGATGACCTGCGCAAGAAGTCCGCGAACTACCAGATTGTCGGGACGGCAGAAGGTCCTTGGGGCCAGCTCTTTGCCGCGCTTGGCGACAACGTTGCAGATGCGCCACCGCTGCGCCCCGTTGCGCTGACACAGGATGAGCTGATCGGTTTGTTTGATGGCAAGGACACTGGCGCCGGCGTCGTGCTTGAACCGGCCACGATGGAAGACATGCGCGGCAAGAACTACGAGCCGAAAGCATCGCTGGAAGTGGTCTATGACGATGTCTGAGGCTCGCCGCATATCACTTCGGATCGGGGGGCTGTGATGGACCGCACCGATCTCGAAACCCGCTATGACGAAGCGGACGCTACTCCAATTGAGGAAGGCTCCGCCCGTGAAGTAGCCCCTGAAGGCATGAACACTCAGCCAGATGGTATGGGCTGCCATGCACCGGGCGAACAAATGGAAGCAGCCGCCCGCGCGGCTGGCATGTCCGAAATTCTCGACCAGTACGCGGCCGACTATCCGCAAGGCCCCCATGACAAACCGCAATCCATGTGCCCGGCATTCGGGTCTTTGCGCGTTGGTCTCAGGATGCGTCGGGTCGGCACGATGCTGTCAGGCTCGGCTTGCTGCGTCTATGGTCTGACCTTCGTTTCCCACTTTTACGGTGCGCGCCGATCCGTCGGCTACGTTCCTTTCAATTCCGAGACGCTTGTGACCGGCAAGTTGTTCGAGGACATCCGGGACGCCGTCCACAAGATGGCCGACCCGGAGCAATACGATGCCATTGTTGTTACCAACCTCTGCGTTCCGACCGCGTCAGGGGTTCCTCTGCGGCTCTTGCCGTCAGAGATCAACGGCGTGCGCATCGTGGGCATCGATGTGCCCGGTTTTGGTGTGCCTACACATGCCGAAGCCAAAGACATCCTTGCGGGCGCAATGCTGAATTACGCCCGTGCCGAGATCGAGGCTGGCCCTGTCCAGGCGCCGGTCTCGGGCAAGGCGGACCGTCCCACTGTAGCTCTGCTAGGTGAGATGTTCCCGGCTGATCCCATCGGGATTGGCCAATTGCTCGCGCCACTCGGTCTGGCGGCAGGTCCGGTCGTTCCCTGCCGTGAGTGGCGCGAGCTCTATGCTGCTCTGGATTGCGGCGTCGCTGCAGCAATCCACCCGTTCTACACTGCCGCAGTGCGCGAGTTCGAGGCCGCTGGCCGCAAAATCGTGGGCTCCGCGCCCGTGGGTCATGACGGTACTGCCGCCTGGCTTTCCGCGATCGGAGACGCGTACGGCATTTCTTCAAACAAAGTGGGTGAGGCTCAAAACGCGTTCCTCCCCGCGATCAAGGGTGCGTTGTCAGCATCCCCCATCACCGGAACCGTGACCTTGTCGGGATACGAGGGTTCCGAACTCCTGGTGGCGCGACTCTTGGTCGAAAGCGGTGCTGATGTGCCCTACGTTGGCACCGCCTGTCCGCGCACCCCCTGGTCCGATCCGGACCGCGAATGGCTTGAAGCCCGGGGTGTGAAAGTCCAGTACCGCGCGTCGCTTGAAGATGACTGCGCGGCGATGGAAGCCGTCAAACCTGACCTCGCCATTGGTACGACCCCGGTTGTGCAGAAGGGTAAGGAGATGGGCATCCCGTCGCTTTACTTCACCAACCTCATCTCGGCGCGTCCGCTGATGGGTCCCGCAGGGGCAGGCAGCCTCGCGCAGGTGGTGAATGCCGCCATGGCCAACAAGGATCGCATGGATCACATGAAGGCGTTCTTCGAAGGCGTGGGTGAAGGTGACACTGCCGGTGTCTGGGAAAGCGACCCGAATGTACGCCCGGAATACCGCGCGACGAACCTCAAGAAGCTGGAGCGTGCCGAGAAGGCCCGTATGGCAGCCAACGGGGGTGTGAAATGCTGATCCAGGATCATGACCGGGCAGGCGGATACTGGGGCGCTGTTTATGCGTTCTGCGCTGTGAAGGGTCTGCAAGTGGTGATCGACGGCCCGGTTGGGTGCGAGAACCTGCCGGTGACGTCCGTCCTGCACTACACCGACGCCCTACCGCCCCATGAGTTGCCCATCGTGACAACGGGGCTGGGTGAGGAAGAGCTGGGCCGCGACGGCACTGAAGGCGCTATGAAACGCGCTTGGAAAACACTCGATCCAGCTTTGCCCGCTGTGGTGGTCACCGGGTCCATCGCCGAGATGATCGGCGGGGGCGTGACTCCGCAAGGGACAAATATTCAACGGTTCCTTCCCCGTACCATCGATGAGGATCAGTGGGAAGCGGCCGATCGTGCCATGACGTGGATCTTCACGGAATTTGGCATGACGAAGGGCCGGATGCCGAAGGAAAAACCGCGCGAAGAAGGCGCGAAACCCCGGGTCAACATCCTCGGGCCGATGTACGGAACGTTCAACATGCCTTCGGACCTCGCCGAAATCCGGCGCCTGGTTGAGGGCATCGGAGCCGAGGTCAACATGGTGCACCCGCTGGGCGCCCATCTGGCCGAGATGCGGAACCTCGTGAACGCGGATGTGAACATCTGCATGTATCGCGAGTTTGGCCGGGGTCTCTGCGAAGTCCTCGGCAAACCGTATCTGCAAGCCCCGATTGGAGTGGAGTCGACCACTAAGTTCCTGCGCACACTGGGCGACCTGCTGGGTCTCGATCCTGAGCCTTTCATCGAGCGCGAGAAACACTCTACCATCAAACCGATCTGGGACTTGTGGCGCTCGGTCACGCAGGATTTCTTTGCGACCGCGTCCTTTGGGATCGTGGCGAACGAAACCTATGCGCGCGGGATCAGGAACTTCCTTGAGACCGATATGGGCTTGCCCTGCGCCTTCGCCGTGGGCCGGGTCGCTGGAAAGAAGCCTGACAACGACAAGGTGCGCGAGTTGATGCACACCAAGCGCCCGCTGGTCGTGATGGGCTCGATCAACGAAAAGATGTACATGGCCGAAATGGCCGCCGGCTTCGGCCCCAAACCGGCCTTTATCCCGGCCTCGTTCCCAGGAGCCGCCATCCGGCGCGCCACGGGCACGCCGATGATGGGATACGCCGGTGCGACCTACCTCATCCAGGAGGTGTGCAACAGCTTGTTCGATGCGCTGTTCCACATTCTGCCGCTTGGGTCCGAAATGGACAGCGCTGCGGCCACACCCACCACACTGCGCCGCGACTTCCCCTGGGATGACGACGCGCAGCGCCTGCTCGACCGGATTGTGGCCGAGCACCCCATTCTGACACGTATCTCCGCAGCCAAGCAGTTGCGGGATGAAGCAGAAAAAGCGGCTCTTTCACAGGGAGATGAAAGGGTCGTTATCGAAACCGTACGCGCACTGCAGCCTGCGGGTTTCGAAGAGAAAGAGACAATCAAAGGGAGGGAGAACGCATGACGGACCAAACCACCGATGCACCGGTTGGACGGACGCATAAACCGCCAAAGGCGGAGTTCTACACCTATTTCGGGATCATTTTCGTGGCCGCTGTGCCCGTTGCTGCGCTCAGCTGGGCGCTGGCGTCGGTAAAGGCAGGCCGCTTCCAGAAGAAAGGGCCGATCAAGCGCGCTTGGAGTCAAGCGCGGATCATCACGCCCATGATTTTCTCAGCCTGAAGACCGGCAGGCAAAGAGGTTCCATTCCGTCCGCCAGGGCGGTGTGGAGAGCCGGCAGGGGATGAGCCCTTGCCGGGGCCCGGCCGCGGGGTGCGCGGTGTCAGTCTAACTTTCCGGAGGAATGCTTATGGCTGATAAATCCGACCTGTCCTTCACAGGTCTCACGGATGAACAGGCTCAAGAGCTGCATTCGGTGTATATGAGCGGGCTCTGGCTGTTCTCGGCCGTTGCCGTTGTCGCTCATCTCGCCACGTTCATCTGGCGTCCTTGGTTCTGAGGAGCACTGAGAAATGGCTAAATTTTACAAGATCTGGCTCATCTTCGACCCCCGCCGCGTGTTCGTGGCACAGGGTGTGTTTCTCTTCTTGCTGGCAGCGATGATTCACCTCGTCCTGCTCAGCACCGAGCACTTCAACTGGTTCGAGCTGGCAGCGTCCAAAGCCGCCATGTGATTGGCCCCCTGCGGTTGCAGGGGACTAACCAGTTAACCAAGACCTGTTGCGGGCGGTCCCGGGTCGCCCGCAGCAAAACCAACAAGACTTATGACAACTGACGGCTGGCCTCGGAACACGTGCCGCCGCCACTTGCGGAGACAGACGATGGCTTTGCTCAGCTTCGAGAGAAAGTATCGCGTCCGTGGAGGGACGCTGATCGGCGGCGATCTGTTCGACTTCTGGGTGGGCCCGTTCTACGTGGGCTTCTTCGGGGTCTCGGGCGCCTTTTTTGCCTTATTAGGCACTGTTTTAATCTTCTGGGGCGCGTCCCAGCAAGGGACGTTCAATCCCTGGCTCATCAATATCGCACCCCCGGACCTGAGCTATGGGCTCGGATTGGCGCCCCTGATGGAAGGCGGCCTTTGGCAGATCATCACGATCTGTGCGATTGGTGCTTTTGTCAGCTGGGCCCTACGTGAGGTCGAGATCTGCCGTAAGCTCGGCATGGGGTATCATGTGCCCATCGCCTTCAGCTTCGCGATCTTTGCCTACGTGACACTGGTGGTGTTCCGCCCGGTCCTGTTGGGCGCGTGGGGGCATGGGTTCCCCTATGGTATCTTTAGCCACCTCGATTGGGTGTCCAACACCGGCTACGCTTATCTGCACTTCCACTACAACCCGGCACATATGATCGCGGTGACCTTCTTCTTCACCACGACACTGGCGCTTGCCCTCCACGGTGCGCTGGTCCTGTCGGCCTGTAACCCGCCAAAGGGGGAGGAAGCAAAAGGTCCGGACAATGAAGACACCTTCTTCCGTGATTTCATCGGCTATTCGATCGGTACGCTCGGCATTCACCGCGTGGGGCTTCTGCTCGCACTGAACGCCGGCTTCTGGTCCGCTGTCTGTATCATCATCTCCGGCCCGGTCTGGACTAAGGGCTGGCCTGAGTGGTGGAACTGGTGGCTCGAACTGCCGATCTGGCCGTCTCAAGCGGGGTTCTAAGTCATGCCTGAGTATTACAACATCTTCACGCAAGTGCAGGTCCAGGGCCCCGCCGAAATGGGGACGGACAACGAAAACAACATGGCTGAGGAGCGCACCACGGGAACAAGCTTCTCTACGCTTGTTGGTTGGATCGGCAACGCGCAACTTGGTCCGATTTACCTCGGCTTCTTCGGGGTAATCAGTCTCGCCACTGGCACATTGTGGCTGAACATCATCGGCTTCAACATGCTGTCCCAGGTGGGCTGGAACATCCCGGAGTTCATCCGGCAGCTGTTTTGGCTCGCGCTTGAGCCACCCAGCCCAGAATACGGCCTTTCCATGCCTCCGCTGAATGACGGCGGCTGGTATATCATCTCCAGCTTTTTCCTGCTGATCTCGGTGATGTCCTGGTGGGCGCGGTCGTACTTCCTCGCTGAGCAACATAAGATGGGCAAGCATATTGCCTGGGCCTTCCTGGCCGCGATCTGGTTGTTCCTTGTGCTGGGTCTGTTTCGCCCCGTCCTGATGGGGTCCTGGTCGGAAGCTGTACCTTACGGCATCTTCCCGCACCTCGACTGGACGACTGCGTTTTCCATTCGCTACGGCAACCTCTACTACAACCCGTTCCACTGTCTTTCGATCGTGTTCCTCTATGGCTCTGTTCTGCTCTTTGCGATGCACGGCGCCACGATCCTTGCGGTGACCCGTTTCGGCGGCGACCGCGAGCTGGAACAGATTTACGACCGTGGCACGGCGTCTGAGCGGGCGGGCCTCTTCTGGCGCTGGACCATGGGCTTCAACGCCACGATGGAAGGGATTCACCGCTGGGCCTGGTGGTTTGCGGTTCTGACCCCGATCACGGGCGGGATTGGCATCCTTCTGACCGGGACGGTTGTCGACAACTGGTTCCTCTGGGCCGTCGAGCACAACTTCGCGCCCGACTATATCGAGGACTACGGATATGAAGCCTACACCACCTATGAAGGCTTCATCGGTCAAGGGGAGGGCAACTGATGCTACCCAAGTGGTTTGACGAGTGGAATTCAAAGAATCCCACTGACATCTACAAGCCGGCCATTATCATCGGGGTTATCGGAGGGGCAGTTTTCGTAACTGCACTGCTGGTGACCTGGGGCCAGCCCTTTGCCACCGACAGTCTGCAAACCGGTCCCCGCGGCACGGGGATGAAAGTGGCCGAGTTCAAAAGTGAACTGGCTGTGCCCGATCCAACGATCGCGGACTACTACACCGACGAGCCCTTCATCCCGGAAGCGGGCGAAGACTTGGCCGGTGATATCTACGAGAATGTTCAGGTTCTCGGCGATCTCACCGATGCCAACTTCAATCGCCTGATGAACGCGATGACCCAGTGGGTCGCGCCCGAGCAGGGATGTGCCTACTGCCATGCTGGCGCGGATGATGGGAACTATGCAGACGACGACCTTTATACCAAGGTGGTCGCGCGCAACATGATCCAGATGACCCAGAGCATCAACGAGAACTGGGATGGGCATGTGAACGCGAACGCGGAGGTCGGCGTAAACTGTTACACCTGTCACCGCGGGCAAAACGTGCCGTCCGAGATCTGGTTCCAGATCCATCCGGTCAACGAGTCGACAGGCGGCTGGGCGTCGGTGCAAAACCGCACGACTTCCCAATCGCAGTTCACCTCGCTGCCATCGGATGCACTTTATAGCTATCTGCTTAACTACGAGCAGATTGCGGTGCATGATCTGGACAGCCGCGTTGATACGCAACCGGGCGATCCGACCTGGCAGGATACGGAGCGGACGTTCAGTCTGATGAACTACTTCTCCAACTCGCTCGGTCGGAACTGTGTGTTCTGTCACAACTCCCGCGCCTTCTATGACCCGGCACAGCACACCCCGCAGTGGGGAACCGCGATGCTTGGGATCTCCATGGTGCAGGAGCTGAACAACGATTGGCTTGTTCCGCTGAAGGATGTGTACCCGGCTGAACGTCTGGGTCCGATCCATGCAGATGCGCCCAAGGCGGCATGCAAAACCTGCCATAAAGGCTACCAGCGCCCGCTGCAGGGTCTGAACGTCATCGCAAACTGGCCGGAACTCGCGCAGTCGGGTCCACCGGAATACGAATAAGGCCGCTAGGCTTCCTGTTTCGGGCCCCGCTCTTCCCGGGGGCCCGGACGCCGGGGGTGTCCTACCCCCACTGTCCCTTCCTGTTGGCTACAGGACACTGGCGTCGTGCGGGGACTGAACCCGGCACGACGCTTTTTTATCGGCTCGTTTATCGAGACCTCGCATCAGACCGCGACGGAGGAGACCGCCATGACCGACCAATCACCAGATCAGGCCCGCCCGCACACCCCAACGCTCGACCGCGTGGCGTGCCCGGCGGATCTCAAGCAACTAAGCGACGCTGAACTAGCGACCCTTGCCGATGAATTGCGCGCCGAAACGATCAGCGCGGTATCTGTCACAGGAGGCCATTTAGGCTCTTCACTTGGGGTTGTGGAACTGACCGTCGCAATCCATGCGGTCTTTAACACGCCCTTCGACAAGTTGGTTTGGGACGTCGGGCACCAGTGTTATCCCCACAAGATTCTGACCGAACGCCGCTCGCGCATCCGCACCCTGCGCCAAAAAGGGGGCCTAAGCGGTTTCACCAAGCGCAGTGAGTCCGATTACGATCCGTTTGGTGCGGCGCACAGTTCAACTTCCATTTCCGCGGCGCTTGGCTTCGCGACAGGCCGTGATCTGGGAGCACCAACCGGCGACGCGATTGCGGTGATCGGAGATGGCTCGATCAGTGCGGGCATGGCGTATGAAGCCCTGAATAACGCTGGCCATGAGGGGCGGCGTTTGTTCGTGATCCTGAACGATAACGAGATGTCCATTGCACCGCCTACGGGGGCGATGTCGAATTACTTGAGCGATCTGGCTTCCACCGGCCCGCTTCACGCCCTGAAGGACTTGGCAGAGGGTTTCGAGAAAGCGCTGCCGGGCCCGCTTCGCGAAGGCGCACAGCGCGCGCGTAGCCTCGTGACGGGTGAACATGGCTCCTCGGCCACTCTGTTTGAGGAATTGGGCTTTGACTACATTGGCCCAATTGATGGACATGATGTCCGGCAGCTCTTGCAAGTCCTGCGCGCGACACGTGCAAAGGCGACGGGGCCGATCCTGATCCATGCCTGCACTGTCAAGGGCAAGGGGTACTCGCCGGCCGAGTTGTCGGACGATTGCTACCACGGTGTGGCGAAGTTTGACGTGAAGACCGGCAAGCAGAAGAAATCCGCACCGAACGCCCCGCAGTATACCAAGGTCTTCGGCGAGACACTGACAAAGCTTGCCGAAAGCGATAGCCGGATATGTGCCGTAACCGCTGCGATGCCAGGCGGCACAGGCGTGAATATCATGGGCAAACGATTTCCGGGTCGCGTGTTCGATGTCGGAATTGCGGAACAGCACGCGGTGACTTTCTCAGCCGGGCTGGCGGCAAGTGGGATGAAGCCCTTCTGCGCAATCTATTCGAGCTTCCTCCAACGGGGATATGATCAGGTCGCGCATGATGTGGCGCTACAGAAGCTTCCTGTGAAGTTTGCAATCGACCGCGCTGGGCTTGTCGGAGCCGACGGCCCAACTCATGCCGGGGCATTCGATATCGGTTACTTGGGTTCCTTGCCGAACATGACCGTCATGGCGGCGGCCGACGAGGCCGAACTGGTGCATATGGTTACCACGGCTGCCGCTTATGACGATGGCCCGATCGCGTTCCGATATCCGCGAGGTGAGGGTGTAGGGACCGATTTGCCCGAAAAAGGCACTGTTTTGGAGATCGGCAAGGGCCGGATTGTGCGCGAAGGGGAGCGGGTTGCCCTGCTGTCGCTCGGCGCGCATCTGTCCGAGTGTCTCGCTGCTGCAGAAGAATTGGAGGCGCGCGGTGTCTCAGTGACCGTGGCGGACGCCCGGTTCGCCAAACCGCTCGACACTGACCTCATTGCGCAGCTTACCCAGAACCACGAGGCGCTCATCACGGTCGAACAGGGTGCCGAAGGCGGGTTTGGTGCTTTTGTCCTTCATTGGCTTGCGAAGACAGGACGGCTTGACGGCAGTCTCAAGGTCCGCTCCATGACCCTGCCGGATCGCTTTATTGATCAGGCGTCGCCAACGGACATGTATGCCGATGCCGGACTCACTGCACATGACATCATGTCCACGGCGCTGCATGTTTTGGGTGTCGAAACGGCCTTGCTTTCAGCGACGCGCGGCTGAAGCTTCTGCAAAGACGCTCAAAAAGGGGCCGTGGAGGCCCCTTCTGTTTGACGGTCCGCATTGAAGTTCAGACCCGCAGTAAGGTCCCGAAAATTCGGTCCGCATGCTCCTGCAGATAGATCCGCAACCAAGGCGTATAGCGTTCCGGGCGGCGTTTAACCTCTGCCATCAGGTCATAAAGGTCGAGCCAGCGGATATCGGCCACTTCGTCCTGGTTGGGAGTGATTTTCAATCCCTTGTCCGCCTGGGCGATGAAGATATCGACAACTTCGTGCTCGATCAGGCCGTTACCGACATCGGCGCGGTACTCCACTTGATCGCGATGAACCGGGTGAAGGCCTTTGATGCCCAATTCTTCGTTCAGCCGCCGCATCGCGCAATCGACGGGCTTTTCGTCCCACAGGGGATGCGTACAGCAAGTGTTCGCCCAGAGGCCTGGCGTGTGATACTTCACATCCGCCCGCTTCTGCAGCAGTACGTCGTTGCCACGCATCACAAAGACGGACACCGCCTTGTGCCGCAGGCCGCGTTGATGCGCCTCCAGTTTTTCAACGGGAGTCAGTTCGCCATCGACCCAGGTGGGCACCATCGCGGTCATACCGATACCGGAGAGATCAGGCCCGTCAGATGGGCGAGGTTTTTGACTCCGATCTTCAGGTGCGCCAGCGGGCGCGCCTTGACCAGTTCTTTGTTCATATATGCTTCGAATGTCAGGCGCTGCACGTCCACATCGTGGCACAGCGAGACAAATCGCTCCCGTCGCTCGTCAGACTTATAATAGGCGTCCTGCATGGCGCCGAGGATGCGAAAAACTGACCCATGCTGTTTCAGGAATGCCTTACGCGCACGCGCGAGGTCCTTGGCGCGGCCTGTTTTGAGGCATTCCTGCACGGCCAACCCGGCCTGACGCCCACATTCCATGGCGTAGTAGATACCTTCACCGGACGACGGAGCAACCACACCTGCCGCGTCACCGGCAACGACGACATCTTTGCCATTGTCCCATTTGTCGAGCGGCTTCAGCGGGATCGGCGCGCCTTCCTTGCGGATAGTTTCGCATTCGGTCAGGCCCGAGCTTTCACGCAAAAGACGCGTGGCCTCTTTCAGATCAGTCCCGTCGATTCCCGTGCCCATGCCGACGCTGGCGTGTGGCCCATGCGGGAAAACCCAGCCGTAGAAGTCGGGGGAGATCACGCCGTCATAGATGACATCGCAGCGAGTCGGGTCGTAGCTGGACGGACCATCTGGTGCTTTGATGATCTCGTGATAGGCGATCACGTAAGGAATCGTGTCTCCACCGGGGACCTCGGCGCGGGCAACATCGGACCGGGCCCCGTCTGCGCCGATGATGAGTTTGGTGCGTAGTGCGACTTCCTCGCGGGACGTCTTGTCCCGGTAAATAACCCAGGTTCCCTGTTCCGAGCGGTCGATCCGCAGGAAAGTGCCGGTGTGGCGGTCGGCCCCTGCTTTTGCCGCGCGGTCCCGCAGGAACTCGTCAAAGAACTCCCGATCGACCATGCCTACATAGCCGTTCTCGATCGGGATATCGACGGAGCGTGCGGTGGGGGACACCATCCGCGCAGTGTTGATCTTGGCGACAAGCTGGCTGTCGGGGATGTCAAAGTCCTGAATGAGGCGTGGCGGCACGGCCCCGCCGCAGGGTTTGATCCGACCAGCGCGGTCGATCAGTGCAACTTTGCGCCCGGCGCGGGCCAGATCCTCAGCGGCGGTGGCGCCGCAGGGACCTCCGCCAACGACAACAACATCATAGGTCATGCCACATCTCCCATCATTCTCCCGGCACAAGCGCGGTATCTGCTTGCCGATATGCGCGGTGAGATTCCACCACGCGCAAAGCCAATAGTGCGGACACTACGAAGAGAGCCGCTTCGAACACAAAAACCGCCCCGAAAGCCGAGGCATCCGTCTCAAACACACGTCGCAGCAGGTCGGTGCTGGCCGCACCGACAAGCCCGCCGAACCCGGCAGCGATTGCCTGCGCTGCGCCCCAAAGCCCCATGCGTGTGCCTTCGCGCGCCTCGCGGCCTTCGCCGGCGAGTTGCATCATCGAGCCGATAGCCGCGACGGCGAACGCGCCGTTGGCGAAGCCAAGGAATACCACCGCTGGGACAAGCGGTGCGCTGGGGCCAATCTGGCCGAGTAACGTGATAAGGCTGAGGGCCGCAGCCGAGGCGAGACATCCACCAATCACCCACGCTTTCAGAGAGCCCCATTTAAGGCCCGTAGCGCAGATGCCGACCGTGACCATGCCGAAGAAAACGCCGCCATTCTGTGCGCCGCTGAGCGAAGTCGACTGTCCTGGCGTGAACTCGAAAACCAAGCCTGCGTAAGGCTCTAGGATGAGTTCCTGCATGAAGTACGCGGTCATGGACAGGAATACGAAGATCGTGAAATTACGGGCTTTGCGTTCGGCCCAGACCTCCTTCAGCCCTTCGAGGAAAGGCAGGGACTTAGTCTTCGGTTCAGGGCATGTCACGCGCGCTTCGATTCCCCAGACGGCTACGGCTGTGAGCAACGCCGCACTTGTGCAGACGGTTCCCACGATCTTGAGAAGAAGTGCAGGGGAGTACGGGTCAAGGAAACTGCCGACCACACCGGCCGTGACCGCGATGCCAGCGATCATCATGAGCCAAGTGATCGTCGCGGCTGCGGCGCGGCGGCGCGGCTCGGTCGCTGTGGCCAGAAGCGCGAGCAGTGAGGTTCCAGAGGCACCGACGCCAACTCCGATCATTGCATAGGCGAGCACGGAGAGGGCCATGCCGATGGCAAAATGCGTCTCCATGCGTACCACGCCATAGGCCGCCAACAGTCCGCCTAGGGCCAACACTGCCATCCCACCGATGATCCAGCGGGTCCGTTTGCCGCCGGTGTCAGACCGGTATCCCCACTGGGGTCGCGTGATCTGGATGCCGTAGTGCAGGCCAACCAGTAAGCCGGGCAGAATAGCGGGCAACGATAGTTCTACCACCATCAGCCGGTTCAGCGTCGAGGTCGTGAGCACGACGATCGAGCCGAGGCACATCTGTACCAGACCAAATCGGAAGATCGAGAGCCAGCTGAGCATCTACAGACCCTCCAACCCGCGGAGCGCAAAAGCTGTGACCATCATGCCGGAGACGTAAAAGAGCACGCCCGTGCCATTGTACCAAGGCGCGCGGGCTTTCGGGTCCTCCAGCATCTCGCGCATGGCCCAGATTTGCAGGACCAATAGGCCTGTCACGACCAGCGCGCGGTCGCTCAACCCCCATGTGAAGAGTAATGCTATGACTGCGATTTGCGGGATCGCCATGACAATGCAGGCAAGTCGCCCGGCGCGTTCTGGCCCAAGTGTGACAGGTAGCGAATTCACGCCCATTTGCCGGTCGCCTTCAAGCGCTTTGAAGTCGTTGAGCGTCATGATCCCGTGCGCGCCAATCCCATAGAGAATTGCAATCAGCACGATCCGCCAGTCCGGCGCCGATAGCGTCATCACAGCAGTACCCGTGATCCAGGGCAGGCTCTCGTAGCTGAGACCCACCAGTCCCGGTCCCCACCAGCCTGATTTCTTCAGCCGAACAGGTTCAGTCGAATATGCCCATGCGGCCCCCACGGCGACAACTGTTGCTACGAACCCCCAGATGCCAAGCGCCATTCCCACAAGCAAAGCAACTCCGGACATTGCTAGAGCAATCCAGAGCCCCCATTTTCCCGGCACTCTGCCTGATGGGATCGGGCGATGTGGCTCATTGATCGCGTCTACATGCCGGTCGCACCAGTCGTTCGCTGCCTGGCTCATACCGCACACGATCGGGCCGGCCAGCAAGACCCCCAGCATAAGCCGACCCCAGTTTTCGGAAACGGGCACGCCCGAGGCGATTACTCCGCAGGCATAGGCCCACATCGGCGGGAACCATGTGATGGGTTTGATCAGTTCCAAAGCCGCTGAGGGCTCAGGCGTCGATCTGGTCTGTAAATCGAAGCTGACACTCATGTGTCAATCAAACACTACAACATGAGTCGTCGCAAGCGTAGACATCTGTCTAGTCAGGTTTACAGCAGTGTTTTTTGCCGAAAATCCTTCAAAGGCGGCGTTAGTCGTCGCCGCCTTTGTTAAGAAGGCCGTACTTCCGAAGCTTCACGTAGAGGCTCTGACGACTCAGTCCAAGCATCTCGGCCGCAGCCACCCGGTTGTTGCGGGTCAGATCCACAGCCGTTTCAATACACATCTTCTCAACAACATCTGTAGTCGCCGAAACGATATCTTTTAGTGGTGCTGACCCAACAAGACCCATCACATTCTGCATGGCTTCGTTAGAGACAGGCCCCGCCGTCGCTGGTGTATCACGCACAACGTCCATGCGGGATGCGTCGCGCACCACGAAGGCAAAGCCACCATTTGTGCGTGCCTCGACCTGTGTGGCCGAAATCTCCACCGAAATCTGAGATCCGTACGCGCTATCGAGGCGTGTCGAATAAATTGGCATGGTCCCGTTCCGACCTGCGTTGTCGAGTAGAACCTTCAGGTCCACGCTGCCACGCGCCAGGAAATCCGAAAGCGGTTTTCCCTTGATGTCTGAAAGCTGGCCAACTTCTGTAAGGTTCAGGAACGCCTCATTGGCGTTTCGGATAGTTCCGGTGCGGTCGGTAAACACGATCGCATCAGCGCCTTCGCGATAAAGAAGTGTGAGCACCTCTGCCAGTTCTTCGGCAAACACCTCTGATGTTTCAGGGCCATCAAGGCGGCAAAGATAGGTTTTGTCTCCACCAGCGCGGAACAGGCGCGCTTGAATCGAGATTTCCTTGCCATTTCTGCGAACTATAGCATTCACCGGCGCACTGGTTTCAGCGCTGACGCTCGCAGACAATTGGTCCAGCAATTCACCTCGCTTGAACCCGTCAAGCTCAGCTCCGAACTGAGCGCCTGTCAGCGCATCCGCTTCCGCGCCCAGGATATTCCCGGCCGCTGTGTTCAAATCGGTGATCCGTCCGGACCCTGCGTCGACGAGAACCATCGCATCGCGTGCGCTGTCCATGATTACGCGATATCGCGTTTGAAAATCTCGATGACTTTCATAGTCCTTCTCAAGGGCGAGCTGCGCTTTCACCAGTCGGTGCTGAAGCTCGGCCACCGGACGCATATCGCGTCCCAGCATCAGGATCAGGTTCTTATCACTGGTGCGGTGCAACGTGTAGCGGATCGGGAATTCCCAATTCGCATTGTCGTAATGGTTAACCTCGATGGCATCCGTCGTCGGAATATCGCCGCTGTTGTAGGCGGCCAGTTGCTTGTCCAGTTTAGGTAGGCTGTCTTCGGCGAGAAACTCGCGAATATCGCGTTTCTCCCAATGGTCGAGCCGCCCGATCGTCGGGTTGAGCGGGTTCACGACAAGTGATTGCACAGTGCCTTGCAGGTCCAAAACGATCGCGAGATCGGCCGCAGTTGCGACGATCTCGTTGAATTGCTCCGGATCGATCCTTGGGGCCGATTGCTCGTCCCAGAAGTCTCTTTCGCGCGTGTTCATCTCACGGCTCCTGTTTACTGCTCCGAGGCAGCGGTGCGGCTATAGTAGTTGTGCCGGTGTCTTGGTCGTTACAATGCCACATATGCTCAGCGCCTCTTCGGCATCCGAGGTGACGTGGTCAGCTCCAGTCATTGCTTTGATATCAACGTCTAAGCAAGTGACGGGGCCTCCCACCACAATAGGCGTCACGCTCAGAATGCCACTCCTGATTGTTTTGACCAATTCCCGCACGGATGCAAGCGTTCTGCGCGACGACGCGGATATCCCAACCATAGCAAATCCATGCTTTCTGGTCAGACGTACGATCTCCGCGGGGTTGTTCCCCAAGGTAAGGTGAACAAGCACGCCAAGCCGCCGGAATTGCTCTGCCAAAACAAATATACCCAGAGTGTGCTGCTCGACCCGCGGGACAACCAGAAGGATCGACGGCCGCTCTTGATGGAGATCAGTGCCAAGGCTGCGATCACCGATGGTCCGTACGGTTTCCTGCAGTCTGGCCGTGCCTATGGTGACATCTGCGAAGCTGAGTTTGTCATGAGCCCACAGTTCACCCATGTACCTGGCGGTGTCTGGCACGACGCTCTCGATGATATCTTCGGCGGAAACCCCTTTTGACATCACGCGCGCGAGCGTGTCGTGCCGACGATATTCGTTGTGATCAAGATATGCCTCAGTCAAGGAATACAGGCTTGCGAGCGGCGTGGTTGAGTCAACCCCGTCGATGCCCGCTGATAGGACAGACAAAGCGTTTGCGGCGAGGAGTTGAACCTCTCCGTCAGACAGGTGCACATTCGACCTGATGTCCACAGGGCCTTGGTCGCGCACAGTTTCCTCGCTAGCCGCCCTGCCGGGCGCGTTAGCATCTTCCCCGGTGTCAGTTTCGCTGAACCAATCAGCATTGTCAAATTTCCTAGACACAAGGTCCCGAAAGGCAAAAAGCTCTGCATTCAGTGCCGATTCGCTCTCGGACTTTCCTTTGTTTATTAGGTCTTTCATGGTTCCCGGGCCCTAATTATCCTCATCTCCCTGTCAACTTTGATTGTGTAAGTTTTAGTTGACACTTTCAACTCCTCAAATGTAGCCTCGTGAAAGAAAGTCAACACGGGGAGGGAGTCGCGGGATGTCAGACGGTCCGCATGCTCCACAAAATATCATCGGCCTATACACTCCAGAGCAGCGAAAGCGCCGGGACGAAACGATCTGGACAGTGATCCAGGGCGTTCTGGCGCCGCTTCAATTCATCGCCTTCGCAATCTCTCTGGTCTTGGTGGTCCGCTACATGATGACGGGGGAGGGCTACTTGGCCGCCACCGTCTCTATTCTTATCAAAACGGCCTTTCTTTACGCGATCATGATCACCGGAGCGATTTGGGAGAAAGTCGTCTTCGGTCAGTATCTTCTGGCGCCTGCTTTCTTCTGGGAAGACATGGTGAGCTTTATCGTGATCGCGCTGCACACCGCTTATATATGGGCGCTTCTCAGCGGCACGGTGTCAGCCGAAGGTCAGATGATCATCGCGCTGGCAGCGTATCTGACCTACGTGGTCAACGCCGGTCAGTTCCTTTGGAAACTGCGCATGGCGCGCCTGCAATCGGAGGCGCTCGCATGAACAAGCCGGCGCAAATCGCATCCTCTGGGTGCCGCGAAACCCCCATTCTGAAGGAGCGTGGTCAGCGGGAGGTCTTCTGCGGTCTGACGGGAATCATCTGGCTACATCGGAAGATGCAGGACGCGTTCTTCCTCGTGGTGGGCAGCCGCACCTGTGCACACCTTCTGCAGTCCGCAGCGGGCGTGATGATTTTCGCTGAGCCGCGCTTCGGCACTGCAATCCTGGAAGAACAGGACTTGGCGGGCCTCGCCGATGCCCAGGATGAGATTGACCGGGAGGTGGATCGCCTGCTCTCTCGCCGCCCCGACATCAAACAGCTATTCCTTGTGGGCTCTTGCCCGTCCGAAGTCATAAAGCTTGATCTGAGCCGCGCGGCGGAGCGCTTGACCCAGAAGTATGCCCCCCATGTGCGGGTGTTGAACTACTCCGGATCGGGCATTGAAACGACCTTTACGCAGGGCGAAGACGCGTGCCTTGAGTCCATGGTTCCGATCCTGCCGGAAACGCAGGACCGGGAGCTGCTTCTGGTCGGTGCGCTTCCGGACGTAGTGGAAGATCAAGCCCTAGATCTTCTGGAAAAGCTCGGTGTCGGCCCGGTTCGGGTGCTGCCCGCGCCTCGTGCCGATGGAACACCCGGCGTGGGGCCGAACACAAAATACGCTGTTCTTCAGCCTTTCCTTGGGGAAACATGCGCGGCGCTCGACCGTCGCGGCGCGCAGCGTATCGATGCGCCGTTTCCCTTTGGCGAGGAAGGCACAACCGCCTGGCTTCGGGCTATAGCGGACGAATTTGGCGTTAGTCCCGAGACATTTGAGCAAGTCACCGCAGCCCCGCGTGCCCGCGCCCGCAAGGCAATCTCCGCCGCAGCGCAAACGCTCAATGGAAAGTCGATCTTCTTTTTCCCGGACAGCCAGCTTGAAGTGCCTCTTGCGCGCTTTCTGACCCGCGAATGTGGGATGCAGCCGATCGAGATTGGAGCGCCCTACATTCACAAGGGCCTTGTCGGGGCTGATCTGGAGCTGATCCCGGAGGGTCCGACAATCTCCGAAGGTCAGGACGTCGACCTGCAGCTCGATCGCTGCCGCGCCGCGCGCCCGGATATCACGGTCTGCGGTCTTGGCCTTGCCAACCCGTTAGAGGCTGAGGGCCTGACAACCAAATGGGCGATCGAGCTCGTCTTTACGCCCGTCCATTTCTACGAACAGGCCGGCGACCTGGCCGGGCTCTTTGCGCGCCCGATCCGCCGTCGCGAGCTTCTGAAGATGGAGGCTGACAGTCCTTCACAAAAAACGCGCGAGGTCGCGCGATGAAGCTTACTGTCTGGACATACGAAGGCCCTCCGCATGTGGGCGCGATGCGCGTTGCCACCGGTATGAAGGGTCTGCACTACGTCTTGCACGCACCGCAAGGCGACACCTATGCCGATCTTCTGTTTACGATGATCGAACGCCGAAACCACCGCCCGCCGGTGACCTACACGACCTTTCAGGCGCGCGATCTGGGGTCTGACACGGCACATCTTTTCAAGGACGCGTGCCGCGACGCCTATGAGCGCTTCAAGCCCGAGGCGCTGATCGTCGGCGCTTCCTGTACAGCGGAACTGATCCAGGACGACCCGGGCGGGCTGGCCGAAACGATGGGTATCCCGGTGCCAGTCATTCCGCTGGAGCTGCCCAGCTACCAGAGGAAGGAGTATTTCGGCTGTGACGAGACGTTCTTCCAGATCACCCGTGCGCTTGCGCGGCAGATGGACAAGACGGACCGCATCACCTGCAACATCCTTGGTCCGACCGGTCTCGGGTTCCGCCACCGCGATGACGTGGAGGAGTTGACTGGTCTTTTGTCCGAGATTGGCGTGGATGTGAATGTGGTTGCCCCGATGGGCGCGACGCCCACCGACATCACCAAGCTCGGTCAGGCGCATTTCAACGTCATGCTCTATCCGGAGACCTGCGAGGCGGCCTGCCGTTATCTCGAGCGCGAACTGGGTATGCCCTACACCAAAACCGTGCCCATTGGCGTTGGCGCGACCCGCGATTTCATCGCAGAGGTTCAGGCGCTGACCGGTCTGACAGGGCAACCGGACGAGTCACGACTGCGTCTGCCATGGTGGTCGGCCTCGGTCGACAGCACCTATCTGACCGGCAAGCGGGTGTTCCTGTTCGGGGACGCAACACATGTCAAAACCTCCGCCCGGATCGCGCGCGACGAGATGGGGTTCGAGGTTGTGGGGCTGGGCTGCTACAACCGCGAGTTCGCCCGCGATATCCGCGCGCTGGCCAAAGAGTTCGGGCTCGAGGCGCTGATCACTGACGATTACCTCGAGGTCGAGAAGGCTATCGAGGATGCGGCGCCAGAGATGATCCTCGGCACGCAAATGGAACGCCATATCGGCAAGCGCCTTGGCATTCCCTGCGCAGTGATCTCCGCGCCGGTGCACGTGCAGGACTTCCCGGCACGCTACTCGCCGCAGGTCGGGTTCGAGGGCGCAAACGTCATCTTCGACACCTGGATCCATCCGCTGGTGATGGGGCTTGAAGAACACCTGCTTGCAATGTTCCGGGAGGATTTCGAGTTCCACGATGCGGCTGGTCCAAGCCACCACGGCGGCCATGCCCCCAAGCCTTTGGAGGAGGCGCCAGCGACGTCAGTCGCTGCCGAAGCCGAGGGCTCGATGCCTGAGGATACGGCCGCCCGTTCCACTGGCAGCGACGTGGCCGTCTGGCTGGCAGATGCCGAAAAAGAACTGAAGAAAATACCATTCTTCGTACGCGGCAAAGCCAAACGCAATACCGAGAAATACGCGCTCGAACAGGGCGTGACCGAGATCAGCGTCGATACGCTTTATGAGGCCAAAGCGCATTATGCTCGATAGCTCGAACATATCCGGGCAAGGGGCCTCGCCCCGGCCCTACCGGTTCGTGATTATCACGCTGGACAGCCATGTGCTGGGCCCGGCGTCGCGCGTGAACGCAGCCCTTGCCGCCGACTTCCCCGGTCTTCAGGTCTCGGTCCACGCCGCGGGCGAATGGGCAGAAAACTCCGCCAGCCTCGAAGCCGCAAAGGCGGCTGTCGCGCAAGGTGACATCGTCGTCGTGAACCTCTTGTTCCTCGATGATCACATCAAGGCGATCCTCCCCGCGCTGCAAGCCCGCCGTGATGCCTGCGACGCGATGGTCTGCGTGATTGCGGATCAGCTTCTGGTGAACCTCACCAAGATGGGCGACGTCGATCTGTCCAAGCCGGCTTCCGGCGCGATGGCGATCCTGAAGAAGCTCAAGCCCAAGACGAAGAAGAAGTCTTCCTCTGAGGGTCAGATGAAGATCCTGCGGCGCCTGCCCAAGATCCTCAAGTTCCTGCCTGGCAAAGCGCAGGACCTCCGGAACTACTTCCTGACCATGCAGTACTGGCTGGATGGTTCGGACGAGAACACCGAAGAGATGCTGCGGATGCTGATCTCGGCCTATGCCAGCCGGGAGGGCTGGTCCGAGATTCAGGCGAAACCACCTATCGAGTATCCTGAGGTCGGGCTGTTCCACCCGTCGCATCCGAACCGGGTCTTTACCGACATTGCCCAGCTTCCCGGCCCGACCCGGCCGGTCGCGACCATCGGCCTGCTGATGATGCGCAGCTATATCCTTAGCCGCGACAGCGCCCATTACGAGGCGGTGATTGACGCATTTGAGGCCAAGGGCATCCGCGTCATCCCCGCCTTTGCAGGCGGTCTCGACGGGCGTCCGGCGATCAGCCGCTTTTTCCGCGATGAGAACGGCACGCAGATTGACGCAATGGTCTCGCTGACCGGGTTCAGCCTCGTGGGCGGGCCGGCCTACAACGACAGCGATGCGGCCGTTCAGGTCCTTGAAGAGCTCGACATCCCCTATCTCGCCGCACACCCGCTGGAGTTCCAGACGCTCGGCCAATGGGCTGGTGCTGCAGGTGGGCTTGGCCCCGTTGAGACCACAATGCTTGTCGCGCTGCCGGAGATCGATGGCGCAACGAACCCGACTGTTTTTGCGGGCCGCCATGGCGAGGATCGGTGCACGGGCTGCCAGTACCAATGCCAGGCGCCCGGCGATACCAAGGCCATGTCGCCTTGCATGGAACGGATCGACGTGCTGGCCGAAAAGGCCCTGCGCCTCGCGTTCCTGCGGCGCAAGCAGAATGCCGAGAAGAAAGTCGCGGTGGTCCTGTTTGGGTTTCCGCCCAATGCCGGGGCCGTTGGCACAGCCGCCTACCTGAGCGTTTTTGAAAGCCTCTACAACACGCTGACCCGGATGAAATCCGAAGGCTATAGCTTGGAAGTGCCCGAAAGCGTGGATGCCCTGCGCTCCGCGGTTCTGGAAGGCAACGCCAAACAATACGGGCAGGAGGCCAATGTCGCCGCCCATGTCACAGCAGACCACATCGTCGCCAATACCCCACCACTCTCGGTGATTGAACAGGTCTGGGGCCCGGCACCCGGAAAGATCCAGTCCGACGGACGCGGCGTCTTCGTGCTGGGCCAGAATTTTGGAAACGTCTTTGTCGGCGTGCAGCCCACCTTCGGCTACGAAGGCGACCCGATGCGACTGTTGTTTGAGCGCAGCTTCGCACCCACGCACGCTTTCACGCAGTTCTACATGTGGCTCAAGCAGACCTATCAGGCGGACGTTGTTTTGCACTTTGGGATGCACGGCGCGCTGGAGTTCATGCCTGGCAAACAAGCGGGCCTCGGCGCGCGTGACTGGCCCGACCGGCTGATCGGTGAGATGCCGAATGTCTATCTCTATGCGTCCAACAACCCGTCCGAGGCGACGCTGGCCAAACGCCGGTCCAACGCCGTGACGGTGACACATGTAACCCCGCCGCTCGCAACTTCGGGTCTTTACAAGGGGCTGGCGGAGCTGAAGGACAGTGTCTCCCGGTACCGGGCACTGGAACCTGACGCCGAGGAACGCGCTGAGCTTGTCGCGCTGATTGCGCAACAGGCTGACGCGGTAGATATGGATGGGTCCGACCCGGATGGCCTCTGGCTGAAACTGCTTGAGACCGAGGACGCGCTGATCCCCGACGGGTTGCATGTGGTCGGCCGCGCTCCGACCGAAGCTGAGATCGAAGATCATCTGAATGTTATGCCGGACCAGGACTCGGAGACACGCGTCCATGTGGCGGAGCTTCTGCGCGCCGACAGCGAGCTTCAGGGCCTTATGAAGGCCCTTTCTGGTCGCTACATCGCACCGGTGCCGGGCGGCGATCTGATCCGCTCGCCCGAGGTTCTGCCGGCAGGCCGCAACATTCACGCATTTGACCCGTTCCGCATGCCCACGGCGTTCGCTCTGCAAGACGGAACGAAGCAAGCGGACTTGCTGCTCGCAACCCATGACATACTTCCGCGCTCCATCGCCTTGGTGCTTTGGGGCTCGGACAATATCAAATCCGATGGAGGACCCATTGCGCAGGCGTTGGCCCTCATGGGCTGCCGTCCGCGGTTCGATGGCTACGGACGCCTCTGCGGGGCGGAACTCATTCCGCTCGAGGATCTGGGCCGCCCGCGCATCGACGTGATCATGACCCTGTCGGGTATCTTCCGCGACCTGCTGCCGTTGCAAACCAAGATGCTGGCCGAGGCTGCGTATCTGTGTGCCACCGCCGATGAACCGGTGGAGCAGAACTACATCCGCGCCCACGCGCTGGCCTACGCGCAGGAAATGGGCTGCGACATGGAGACAGCCTCACTCCGGGTCTTCTCAAACGCCGAAGGTGCGTATGGATCGAACGTCAACGCGCTGGTTGATAGCTCCGCGTTCGGGGAAGAAGATGAGCTTGCCGACGCTTACGAGGCTCGCAAGAGCTTTGCTTATGGCCGTTCCGGCAAGTCTGCGGCGAACCCGGAGCTTCTGCAAAAGACCCTGCGCGACGTCGATGTCGCCTATCAGAACCTCGAGTCCGTCGAGCTGGGCGTCACCACGGTGGATCACTACTTCGATACGCTCGGCGGCATCGCTCGCGCGGTCAAACGTGCCAAGGGCGGCGAAGAACCCGCCGTGTATATCGGCGACCAGACCCGCGGCAGCGCCAAGGTGCGCACCCTGAAGGATCAGGTCGCGCTGGAAACGCGCTCTCGCAGCCTGAACCCCAAATGGTTCGAGAGCATGCTCAAGCACGGGCATGAAGGCGTGCGCCAGATCGAGGCGCAGGTCACCAATACACTCGGGTGGTCCGCCACAACCGGGCAGGTCGATCCCTGGGTCTACCAGCGCCTGAGCGAGACCTTCGTTCTGGACGACGCAATGCGCAAACGACTTGCGGACCTGAATCCGCAGGCAAGCGCACGCATGGCGAACCGCCTCATCGAGGCGTTCGAGAGGGACTACTGGCAACCGGACGCCGATACGCTCGCCGCGCTGCAGGATGCAGCGGACGAGATCGAGGACGCGCTCGAAGGCATCAACATCGCGGCGGAATGACCAATATGCGCTGTTTTAGACAAGGAATGACACAATGAGCCCACTCGACAGAGCGCCCCCGGTCCTCAAAGGCGAAGACGGCGAAGGCTCCGTTCAGGTGCATCAGGACGCGTCGATGAAGATCGAGGGCGCGAAGGTGTTTTCGGTTTACGGCAAAGGCGGGATCGGCAAGTCGACGACGTCTTCCAATTTGTCCGTGGCATTCTCGAAGCTGGGCAAGCGCGTTTTGCAGATCGGCTGCGACCCCAAGCATGACAGTACATTTACCCTTACAGGTAGTTTGATCCCTACGGTGATCGATGTCCTGAAAGAGGTCGATTTCCACGCAGAGGAGCTGAGGCCCGAAGACTTCGTTTTCGACGGATTTAACGGGGTGAAGTGCGTGGAGGCAGGGGGGCCGCCCGCTGGCACCGGCTGCGGCGGGTACGTTGTGGGGCAGACGGTGAAGCTCCTGAAGCAGCACCATCTGTTAGAAGACACCGATGTGGTGATCTTCGACGTCCTGGGAGACGTGGTCTGCGGCGGTTTTGCTGCCCCTCTGCAACACGCCGACCGCGCGGTGATCGTGACGGCGAACGATTTTGACAGCATTTACGCGATGAACCGGATCATCGCCGCCGTGCAAGCCAAGTCGAAGAACTACAATGTGAGGCTTGCGGGCTGCATTGCGAACCGCTCGCGCGATACCGATGAAGTTGATCGTTATTGTAATGAAGTGGGTTTCAAGCGGATCGCGCATATGCCCGATCTGGATGCCATTCGGCGATCCCGTCTTAAGAAAAAGACACTGTTCGAGATGGACCCGGAAGAGGACATCGTTCAGGTCCAGAAGGAATACATCAAGCTGGCCGAAACACTCTGGAACGGCACCGAACCACTGGCGCCTGCCCCTCTGGAAGACCGTCGTATCTTTGAGCTTCTGGGGTTCGATTGATGCCAGCTTATGACCAGACCCTGGACCGCGTCGAAGACTATTTCGACCGCACGGCAACCAAGACATGGGAGCGTCTGACATCAGACGCTCCCGTGAGCCGTGTACGCGCCACTGTGCGTGCGGGCAGGGATCGGATGCGAAACATTATGCTGTCGCGGCTCCCCGAGGATCTGAGCGGTAAGCGCGTTTTGGATGCCGGTTGCGGCGCTGGGCAGATGACGACCGAACTGGCCGCGCGCGGTGCAGATGTGGTCGCGGTCGATATCTCGCCGTCGCTGGTGAAGATCGCTGAAGAGCGGCTGCCAGAGCGGTTTGCGCCGCAGGTCACGTTCACTTCAGGCGACATGCATTGCGACACCCATGGGGACTTCGATCATGTCGTCGCGATGGACAGCCTGATATATTACGAGTCCGAGGATATCGGGGCGTCCTTGGCCCGGTTCTGCCCCCGGGTGCGTGGCAGTGTGGTTTTCACCGTCGCGCCGCGGACACCATTCTTGATGACCTTCTGGGGTGTGGGGAAGCTTTTCCCGCGTTCTGACCGTTCGCCCATCATGATCCCGCATGCGCCGGGAAATCTGGCAAAAGCGGCTCTTCAACAGGGCGCGCGCGGTAATCTGCGCGAGGTCGAGCGCGTGACATCCGGCTTCTACATCTCCACTTGCCTGGAGTATCGCGCATGATCGTCACCAAGGCCCAGACCAAACGCCTTGCCGAGCGGTTCCTGCCCTTCGCAGATGCCGCCAGCGATCAGTTGCCGCTGGGCCAGCTCCTGCGCCTGAGCCTTTTCCAGGTCTCGGTTGGCATGGCCACGGTCATGTTACTGGGTACGCTCAACCGGGTGATGATCGTCGAGCTCAGCGTTCCGGCGATGCTGGTGGCCATCATGATCGCGATCCCGGTTCTGGTGGCTCCGTTCCGGGCGCTTCTTGGGTTCCGCTCGGACACGCACAAATCCGCGATCGGCTGGAAGCGGGTGCCGTATATGTGGTTCGGCACACTCTGGCAGTTTGGCGGGCTTGCGATCATGCCGTCCTGCCTGCTGGTCCTCGGCGGGGACGTCTACATCGAAATTCCCTTCGCGGGCGAGGTTCTGGCCGCGCTCGCGTTCCTGATGACCGGGCTTGGCCTGCATATGACCCAGACTGCGGGTCTTGCACTGGCGTCGGATCGGGCGACGGACGAAACCCGCCCGCGTGTGGTGGCGCTGTTATACGTTATGTTTCTTGCAGGGATGGGTGTGTCGGCGGTCATTATCGGCTGGCTGCTGCGCGACTTCACCGCCATCAAGCTCATTCAGGTGGTACAGGCAACGGCTGGCGCGACCCTGATCCTGAACCTGATTGCGCTCTGGAAGCAGGAAATCGTGCGTCCGATGAGCAAGGAGGAACGCGCGCGGCCGCGTCCGTCTTTCCGCGCGGCTTGGGACGATTTCGCCGAAGGAGGGCAGGCGGGGCGTTTGCTGGTGGTCGTTTTCCTAGGAACGCTGGGTTTCAACATGCAGGACGTGCTGCTTGAGCCCTATGGCGGCGAGATACTCGGGTTGTCTGTATCGGCAACGACCTTCCTGACGGCGATGTGGGCCGCAGGTGCGTTGATGGGCTTCGCTGTAGCGGCGCGCTGGCTGAAAGCAGACCTGAACCCATACCGCATGTGCGGTCGTGGATTGCTTGTGGGTCTTGCAGCCTTCTCTGCGGTCATCTTTGCCGCCCCAATGGGCTCTAACGGGCTCTTTTTCGCGGGCGCCGGGCTCATTGGCCTCGGCGGCGGCCTGTTTGCCGTCGCGACTTTGACAGCGGCCATGACGATGCCGGCCCAAGGACTTGCCGGGCGTGGTCTCGCGCTGGGCGCATGGGGCGCGGCGCAGGCCACAGCGGCTGGGGTCGGCGTGGCGCTGGGCGGCACGCTCCGCGATGTCATCAACGCTGCTGTGTCCACCGGGGCATGGGGCGAAGCGCTCAACGATCCGTCGATCGGCTACTCGGTGGTCTACCACCTCGAGATTGGTCTGATCTTCCTCACTCTTATTGTGCTCGGGCCGCTTGTGCGGATCCGGACGCTGCAACGTAACGACCGAAACCCAACAGGGGAGGCCGGTAAGATCGGGCTCGCCGATTTCCCGACCTGACGCCGACCAAGAAAGGATACTCCCATGGAAGAGACATTCTTCGGCAATTTCGATCTCGCCAGCCTGTCGATCTGGCTGTTCTGGGGCTTCTTCGCCCTGCTGATCTTCTATCTGCAAACCGAAAACATGCGTGAAGGCTACCCGCTGGAAGACGATGACGGTAACGAATCCGCCAATCAGGGTCCCTTCCCGGTCCCGAAGCCAAAGACCTTCAAACTGCCTCATGGCCGTGGCGAGGTAACGGTGCCTGGCCCGGACGTGCAAGCACGATCCGATCTTGCACTGGCGAAAACTGCTGCCGGAAATGGCTTCCCATTCGAACCGACCGGCGACCCGATGGTCGATGGGGTTGGCCCTGCCTCCTGGGCGGCACGTCGGGATGTGCCGGAGCTGGATGCGAAGGGCCATCCAAAGATCGTGCCAATGTCAGCAGCGGAAGGGTTCGGCGTCTCTGCTGGCCGGGATCCACGCGGTTTGCCGGTCATGGCGGCGGATGGCGAGGTTGTCGGCCTGATCTCTGACCTCTGGATCGACGAACCCGAGCAGCTGGTCCGCTTTCTTGAGATCGATCTGGATGCGGCTTGGGGCGACGGAAAGCGGCTGGTTCCGCGCGAGTTCGTTCGGATTTCATCGGATCGGGTCAAGGTGAAGTCGATCTACGGCAAGCACTTCAAGAACGTTCCTAAAACCAAGTCCCCGAACCAGGTCACCCTGCTCGAGGAAGAGAAGATCTCGTCCTACTACGGTGGCGGCACGCTTTATGCTGACGTCTCCCGGACCGAGCCTCAACTGTAACCGAACCAAGGAAGGGAGCGGCGCGATGTCAGACCATCACGACGATTTCCATATCGAACCCGTAGAGGGTTTGCCGGAACTGCCCCCCGAGGGCGAAGTGATCCTGTGGCAGGGCAAGCCCAACTGGTGGGCGCTGGCCAAGGATAGCCTCGCGCTGAAGTGGGTCATGGGCTACTTCGTTTTTCTGGGCGCGTGGCGCTCTGTTGCGCTGATGGCCGATTACACTTTTTTAGTGTCTGTAAAAGGCGCTGTTCCCTTCCTTGTCCTCGGTCTGATCGTCTGCGCTTTGTTGACCGCAATTGCATGGACGCAAGCCATTACCACCGTCTACACCGTCACTAATCGCCGTGTTGCCATGCGCATCGGCGCGGCGCTGACCATCACCTATAATTTTCCTTACCGCTGGATCGGCGCGGCCCATCTGGACCTGCGCAAGTCCGGCATCGGAACGATCGCGATGGAGCTGATGGGCGAGACGCGGATGAGCTACCTCAATTGCTGGCCGCATGTTCGCCCTTGGCACATCCGCGATCCGCAGCCTGCGCTGCGCTGTATTCCGAATGCCGAACACGTGGCGGAACTGATCGCCGACGCGGCGCAGACGCAAGTCGCGCGCGTCGATGCAAGCGCAACAACCCCTGACGGCGCTCAGACCGCGCCTGAGGCCGGACCGGTTCCGGCAGAATAGGAGGATACAGAATGAACGGCCCCGCAGCCCAGGAACTGGTGCAAAGAGACAAGGAGATGATCCCGCGCATTCTGCTGCGCGCGATGTTCGCCCTTGTCGTCCTGTGCCTCCTCATTGTGGCTTTCGCGCGCGTGACAGACCGCCCGCTCGAAGCCAAATTCCCCGACATGCCCGTGCTCGAAGAGCGTACGATCCAAATCTTCGGGGAAATGGACGGTTCTGCCGTGGTGACGTTCGCCGACGGCGCGCCGGATCTTGTTCTGAGTGGTGAGGAGGGCGGCTTTGTGTCTGGCATGACCCGCGCGCTTGGCCACGAACGTGGCCTTTCGGGCATCGCTGCAACCGAACCCGTGCGCTTGGTGCGCTATGCCGACGGGCGGCTTGCACTCATCGACGATCTAACCGGCTGGCAGGCCCAGATCATCGGCTTCGGCAAAGACAACACCGCCGCGTTTGAGCGGCTAATGACAACCCCGGTAACTGGAGGAGAATGACCCATGGGCCTCTTTACCCGCACGCGTGAAACGGCGCCTTGCACGGTGAGCATCAGCCACCGTTTCGAGGAACTGTCCGCCCACGTTCGTTTCAACAATGGCGCTGTCGTCTATCCGGGCGATGAAGTGATCGTCAAAGGGCCTGAGATCATGGCGCCCTATGGCGAGGTGGTCTCGGAAGACCGAGAGGCCATCATCACCCGCGCCTCCGGTCTGGAGCGTCTCTGGACGCGCATGACCGGTGACCTGGAGTTCATGGAACTCTGCGAATTTTCCTTCTCCGAGGAGGTCACGCTATGAACGTGCAGACCAATCCTGACAAGATGAACGGCACGCATTCTGCGATGTCCAACCACGGTGTTGTCGACGACAAAATGACGTCGGAAAAGGCCACCGATGTGGCCATGCAGGACACGTTACTGACACCGCGCTTCTACACCACCGATTTTGACGAGATGGACGCGATCTCGGTCGAGGGGATTCGCGATGAGTGGGATCCGCTCATCGCAGAGATGGTTTCAGACCCTAATAAAGGGCATTTCAAGAAGAACGACGACTGGGATCATGTCGATTGGGAGAACATGGAGCCGGAGTTGAAGAAGGAGTTTATCGACTTCCTTATCTCCTCCTGCACCGCCGAGTTCTCGGGCTGCGTGCTCTACAAAGAGATGAAGCGCCGTGGGTCAAACTCCGACATCACGCAGCTGTTCCAGCTCATGGCACGGGATGAGGCACGCCACGCGGGCTTCATCAACGATGCGCTGCGCGAAGCAGGGATTGCCGTGAACCTTGGGTTTCTGACCCAGCAGAAAAAGTACACCTACTTCCGGCCGAAGTTCATCTACTACGCGACTTACCTGTCCGAGAAGATTGGCTACGCGCGCTACATTACGATCTTCCGCCATCTGCAGGCAAACCCCGAGAAGCGCTTCCACCCGATCTTCAAGTGGTTCGAAGAGTGGTGCAATGACGAGTTCCGTCATGGCGAGGCTTTCGCGATGCTGATGAAAACCGATCCGAAGCTGACACAGGGACACAATGTGCTGTGGATCAAATTCTTCCTGACAGCCGTCTACGGCACCATGTATGTCCGCGACCACCAGCGTCCGGCTTTCCATGAAGCACTCGGCGTAGACACGGATTGGTACGGGCAGGAAGTGTTCCGCAAGACGTCGGAAATTTCCAAGCAGATCTTCCCGATCACTCTGGATATTGACCACCCGCGCTGGATGCCAAACCTCAAGCGGATGGAAAAAGCCTCCCGTGATATGGCGGCGGCCAAGGCCAAGGGCGGCGTCGGCGGGTTCTTCGGCAAAATCTCTGCCGGGTCTCGCGCGGCGATGGCCTTTATCGGTCTCTACACGATCCCGGCGGTCAAGCACGACGTGCCCGTCGATACCAGATTGGAGCCCGCCTACTGATGTTCGCCAATCCTTGGATCGTCGCGCTCTGCGCCATGTTTGTCTGGTGGTTCGCCACCGGGGCGATCCTGTGGATTGTGAAGAACGCCGACCACCGCGGGCCAAACGCCCATGCGCGGTCGGTGGTTCTCACGGCGCCCCTGGGCCTATTGGGCGTTTACGGGTTCTCGGCCACAACCGGACTCGAAACGCTCTCTGGCATCTGGATTGCCTTCGGGTCGGCCTTGCTGATCTGGGGTTGGATCGAACATGCGTTCCTCTCCGGGGTCATCACGGGACCCAACTCCTACGCCTGCCCGGAAAACTGTTCCGAATTCGAGCGTTTCTTCCGGGCTTGGGGGACCATCGCCTATCATGAGATGCTGCTTCTGACGGTTGTCATCGCTATGGCGCTTTCGACCTGGGACGCCCCCAACCAGTTTGGCCTCTGGACCTTTGCCATCCTGTTCGTGGCCCGCATCAGCGCCAAGCTGAACCTGTTTCTGGGCGTGCGGAAGATCAACACCGAATTCCTGCCAGCGCCCTTGGCGCATCTGCCGAGTCATTTCCACATTGCCCCAATGAACTGGCTCTTTCCTTATTCGGTTACGGCTCTGACGTTTGCCATGACCTGCTGGTTCGAGCGGCTCTTCACCGCCGAAACTCCTGCGGAAACGGTTGGCTTCACCTTATTGGCTGTGTTCACCGCGCTTGCACTTCTTGAGCATTGGCTGATGGTCGTGCCCTTGCCGGACGAGAAGCTCTGGCGTTGGCTTATGCCGAGTGCCAAGGAGAAGCGGGGCTAAACCACCAGATTTCGCCCACTCGCTCGTCGATTCGGTTCCGCCTGCAATGCGATCGCCTAAGCGCACATTTTCCTCTCTAGCGATGCTGCAACTACGCTAAGCGCGTTACCATCCCGTGCCTCGGCGCAGCGTCATTTGTCGTGTTTTTTCGGGACTGTGAAGCGGGCCACGGCACCAATGATCAGGCCCAATTGTCAACCCAAGCACTGTAAGTTTTAATTGACACTTAAAGTGTCCAACTTGTAAGATTTTTAGATAAGACCAAGGGAGGACGCCCGTGAATTTTGACGCCCTTTTCCAGGCCCAGCTCGACAAGCTTCGGGACGAAGGAAACTATCGCATTTTCGCCGAGCTTGAGCGCATGTGCGGCCAACATCCCAAGGCGCAGTGTCATGCGGAAGACGGGAAACGCGAAATCACAGTGTGGTGCTCAAACGATTATCTGGGCATGGGCCAGCATCCTAAGGTTACCGGGCGTATGACTGAGGTCATCGAACAGTGCGGCGCTGGCGCTGGCGGGACGCGTAATATCTCCGGGACGAATCATCATCACCGGCTTCTAGAGGAGGAGCTGGCGGATCTTCACGGCAAAGAGTCAGCGCTTCTATTCACCTCGGGATACGTGTCCAATTGGGCCGCGTTGAGCACGCTGGGTTCCCGACTGCCGGACGCCATCATTCTTAGCGACGCCCTCAACCACGCTTCGATGATCGAAGGCATTCGCCATTCGCGCGCGCGCAAGGTAATCTGGAACCACAATGATCCCGAGGATCTGGATCGTAAACTGTCCGCACTTCCAGCAAACGCACCCAAGATTGTCGCGTTCGAATCGGTTTATTCGATGGACGGCGATATTGCCCCCATCGCCGAGATTTGCGACGTGGCCGACAAGCACGGCGCGATGACCTATCTCGATGAGGTCCATGCCGTGGGCATGTACGGCCCGCGCGGTGGCGGTATCGCCGAACGAGACGGCGTAATGGACCGCGTGACGCTAATCGAAGGTACTCTGGGCAAAGCGTTTGGTGTGGTCGGTGGTTATATCACCGGGTCGGAAGCTTTGTGCGACTTTATCCGGTCTTTTGCATCGGGCTTCATCTTCACCACGGCGCTGCCTCCAGCGGTGGCGGCAGCCGCGCAAACCTCTATCGCGCATCTGAAAACCTCGACGATCGAGCGTGAGAAGCAGCAATTGCGGGTGCGTCAGTTGCGCGACATGCTGGATGCGGCGGGCATTCCGCACATGAACAATCCCAGCCATATCATCCCTGTTATGATCAAGGACCCGGTCAAGTGTCGGATGCTGTCGGACTATTTGATGGACGAGTTCGGCATCTATGTGCAGCCGATCAACTATCCAACAGTTCCCAAAGGCACAGAGCGACTACGGTTCACACCGTCTCCGAACCACTCGCTTGAAGATCTTCAGCATCTTGTGAACGCGCTTTCGGTCCTTTGGAAACAGTGCGCAGTCGCTCACGCCGTCGCCTAAGCCCAAAGCACTGTTGAACTTGTCGGCAGTTTGAGGCGTATTAGCTTCAGCTACCGGTAAAGTACCCTTGGGAGAGGAACATGAAACTAACTTTGATCGCCGCAGCCACAACTGCCCTTCTGGCTGCCCCGGCATTCGCAGACGGTCACGCCTCTGGTGATGCAGCCGCCGGTGAAAAGGCCTTCCGCCAGTGCCAGTCCTGCCATGTCGTTCAGAACGATGCGGGGGATGTTCTTGCTGGTAAAGCGGCTAAGACCGGCCCAAACCTTTACGGCATTGCTGGCGCAACTGCTGGGCAGGTCGAAGGATTCAACTATTCCGACGGCCTCGTCGCGGCAGGTGAAAGCGGTATGGTTTATGACGAAGCGACGTTTGTCGCATACGTACAGGATCCTACGGGCAAAATCCGCGAAGCCACGGGCGACGACAAAGCGCGTGGAAAGATGTCGTTCCGTGTTCGCAAGGAAGAGGACGCCGTCAATCTTTACGCCTTTATTGCAAGCCTGCAGTAAAGAACGACCCAGATTATTCGAAAGCGCGTCCGTCCCGGGCGCGCTTTCTATTTGCTTCGTGGCAATCAGCCCCCTTGAGCCCGCTTGACTTGAGTGCGCTGCCCGTGTTCACGAAGGTAGGACATCCTCCGGAATACAAGGCCGCATGGTTCAGCCAGACATCACTGAAAAACCTATGAAGTCGCCGATGTTCTCGGAAACGGACCGTGCCAACGTGTATTGGTTCTGGGCCGATTATCTTCGCGACAAGATGCCTTGGCTGATCCTTGTGTTCTGCATGATCATCGCGCAGGGGCTGGTTTATCAGCAGTTTCTGCGGTTGACCGAAGATGGCCTGCGCGTTGTTTTCGAGAATGGCACGTTGCGCGAACTGGCTGTGATCTGCGCCATGGTTTTCGGGGTGTTTATGTTCCGTGGGGTGATGAGCTTCACGGTTCCGCGTATTTCAGCCTGGATCACCAGCGATGCGGTGGCGAAGCTGCGCGGTGACCTCTTGCATCATTTGATGACACTTGATCTGGCGTTCTTTGACAAGTCCACACCCGGGGACGTCATTCTACGCGTTGTGGGCCAAGCGCAAGCGCTCGGCCAGTTCGTAGGTCAAACAACCGTGAAAGCGGTCCGTGATGTTGCGACTGTTCTGATCCTTTCGATTTACCTCACTTATAAGCAGCCGGTTCTGTTTCTTTCCGCTGCTCTCGTTCTTCCGGTTATCCTCCTCATACTGCAGCTCGTTTCTCGCAGGATCAAAGATCTCAATAAAGAAATGCAGCGAGCAATGAACACCTATATGAACTCGATTGACGAGACCGTCTCCGGGATGCGGACCGTTAAGATTTCTGGTCAAGAAAACATGGAGGAAACGCGTCTTATCGGGGAAACACGTGGCATTCGGCGCCTGAGCATCAAACTTGCTACGACAGGTGCGGTTGTCCAACCTTTCATTGATTTCGCCGCTGCCATTGTCTATGTGTTTGTGATCGGTGGCGGTGGCTATATGGTTCTGAGCCCAGATTTTGACCTGGATGGAGCCGCCATCATCGCGTTCCTTGTCGGTTTGGTCATGATCTTCGATCCGGCTCGACGCCTCGCAGGGTTCTTTGTGGCGTTGCAAGCCAACCTAATCATCCTCAGTTATCTTCGCGACTTGCTCGATCTCGATCCCAAGATCACGCAAGTGCCGGACGCAATTACCGATTTCGATGCGAGCGCTGATCTTGTGTTGGATAATGTGACCTTCGGGTATGAAGATGAAGCGCCCGTTTTTCGTGATCTGACCCTGACATTTAAGGGGGGCAAGACCACTGCGATTGTCGGACCAACCGGATCTGGTAAAACTACCATCCTAAGCTTGCTTGGGCGGCTCTACGATCCTGTGGAAGGGGAGGTCCGGCTTGGCGGTACCCCACTCTCGCAAATCGATATTTCGGCTTTGCGCGGAGCGTTTTCCGTGGTGGCGCAGGATATCGTGATTTTCAATAGCTCGATTCTGGACAACATTCGCTATGTCCGCAGGGACGCCACTGATGCGCAGGTGATCGGCGCGGCCGAAGCTGCCGAACTATCAGAGCTGATTGCAGAACGTGGAGATGCGCCGGTCGGCCCGAAAGGTAGCCAACTTTCTGGGGGCCAGAAACAGAGGATTGCGATCGCGCGTGCTTTTCTGCGTGATGCGCCGATCGTTCTTCTGGATGAAGCGACGTCCGCGCTTGACCAGAAAACCGAGGACCGTGTCAAGCGCGCCCTTGGGCGGCTGTCGGCGGGGAAGACCACGATTATCGTTGCGCATCGTCTGTCCTCGGTGACCGATGCCGACTGCATCCACGTGCTTGAATCCGGCCAACTGGTCGAAAGTGGGTCGCACGCGGAACTGATGCAAAAAGGAGCACTTTACGCCACTCTCTACAACGCCCAGAAGCAGGGCTACGGCAGATAGAGGCCTTTAGCCCGGTGAAAGCTAGGTTTCAGAATAACAGGCGAAACAACGGTTAATCGGGATCGACCCATACCGCTCGTCGCAGGTTGCGCGGAACGCCAAGCCCAGACAGCTGAATTCGCAAAGCCAGGGAAACCTAATCGGGTCCGAAGAAGTGCTTCCCCTTCAAAGCCCAAATGCGCCTAGTTTGAAGCAGCGGGGTGTTTCTTTCCGGGTGTCGTTCCTCAAACCGTTGGTCTGATTGACAGTCCTACCGGTTATCTTCCCGAACTGCGTCGCTATCATCGTTTTCCAGCGAAAAACTCGGAACCGCGTTTTCCTAATCTGAAAACACTCTTCAAGCGTACTAGGTAGAGAACGTATACCGTCCGCTGCGATCAAGCCGCTGTAGCGAACAAAATTGGCCTATGCGCGTTTGCGTTGCCCAAACGCGTGGCCGCCGAGCAATCCATCTAGGGGCTCTCACCATGTTCCATTCGTTTTTTCCAAGTCCAAAGTACTTCGCCATGTCTGGAGTACTCTGGGCGATTGTCTGCATCGCCTTGTGGCATGTCGAATTAAAACAATGGGAAGACCTATTGGGCGTTTCAACGCTGCTTGATTGGAATCCAACGCGCGTCTGGCTGTATGAATATACGGCCCTTTGTTACGGCGCGTTTGCCCTTTTCTGGCTGCGGTTCAGCAAGCACAAATGGGCGAAATGGTCGGTCGCAGGATCGGCAGTAATCGTGTTTGTGACGTGGTTCCAGGTACAGCTTGACGTCATGATCAACGAATGGTTTGGCGCCTTTTACGACATGATCCAGGATGCCTTGGCCGAGCCAGGGGCAGTCAATGCCAGTGACTACTACAGCAAGCTTGCGACGTTCCTAAAGATCGCGATGGTGTCCATCATCACGACTGTGGTTATCACGTTTTTCACGTCGCACTATGTTTTCCGATGGCGCACGGCGATGAATGATCACTACGTGGCATTATGGCCGAAGATCCGCCATATCGAAGGCGCATCCCAGCGCATTCAAGAAGACACCATGGCGTTTGCAAGGATAATGGAAACCCTTGGGTCGCGTTTCATCGATGCCGTTATGACCCTTCTTGCATTTCTGCCCATTCTTTGGGGACTGTCATCTTTCGTAACCGAACTTCCGGTTATAGGCGAAGTGCCACAAGCATTGGTGTTCGTCGCGATCATCTGGTCTGTGATTGGAACGGCCCTCCTTGGCCTTGCAGGGTGGCGCCTACCGGGATTGGAATTCCGGAACCAACGGGTCGAAGCAGCCTTTAGGAAAGAACTCGTTCTTGGCGAAGACAACAAAGACCGGGCGCGCCCACTCAAGTTGAGCGAGCTCTATAAAAATGTGCGGAAGAACTATTTCCGGCTCTACCTCAACTACCTTTATTTTAATGTCGTGCGGTACTCCTATCTACAGGCTGGCGTGATCTTGCCCTACATTGCGCTCGGACCCACGATTGTCAGTGCTGGCGTGACGCTCGGTGTAATGCAGCAAATTCTAAGAGCCTTCCAACGCGTCGAGAATTCCTTCCAGTTCCTTGTGATGTCATGGACGACCATCGTAGAACTGATGTCGATCTATAAGCGCCTCGCAGCCTTCGAGCGCGCAATAGCTGGAGATCAGCAGGCAGCCATCGAGTTCGAAGCGGAGAAGCCAGCGACCATCTAATTTCTGGGACTGTCCAAATCGCTGACCTGAGAAAAGTGAAAGCTTCGCCGGGATTTCACGAACTGTCACGATACTTGGTCGGTCAATGCGGACACAGAGATATCGGGGGCGGTCTTCGTTAAACGACAGCATTCGGCCGTGTAAATGGGACGCAGCTGACGTTTTCAGGACTGAGGGTTTGAGGCACAGAGTGAAATGCGAGCGTCGCATGACGCCCGGCCAAAACATGAGGTCTCAGGAAGCGAAGGTGAAATAGCGTGGCCTTCACGCTTCAACCGGGGGGAACCATGTCAGTGACGAATGGTGTAAAGAGATTAACACGCGTCCGTCGAGCTTGTGATAGGCAAAGGTATAGTCCGCGCGGGTGGCGTTACCCTCAGCGTCAACAAAGGTGTAGTGCCCCATGTCCTTGTACCCGAGGCCGCCCGCTTTGAGGATTGGGCCAACTGCGCTTTGGAATTCTACCTTCTGCCAGCCGCGTTTCAGGAACCCATGATCATCGGGGTAGTTGGGATCTCCGCCAATGAAGTAAGCCCTTGCGCCCTCGCGATCGAGACGTATGACGTCAGCCAGAGTGGGTTTGAAGAGTAAGGGTTCATCCGGATCGCCAAAATCGTAGAGATCAAGAAGGTTGTCTACGTCCTGTTCGGTGACATATTTTGCCCAGGCGCGCTGCGCCGCAACAACCTCGGCCTTAGTCATGGGCTCAAAATTTCGATCCGACATTGCCCAACCTCCCTGTCATCTTGTTTGCCTGCGGATCGTGTGGCTTTTTGGGACCCACCGCAAGGGCAGACTCTGAAGCGAGAAACGTCAAAAACAGGCATGTACCTTCTTTGTAGACCCGCCAGGTCAGGCTTGTCTGCAGCACATACCATGTTTGCTGGCAGTGGTGTTTCCAGCCATGTCGTTGGGACATGGACGATCGAGCTGATACTTTCTGATATCGACCGCTCCACCATATTCTCGGCTTGAGCTACGAGAATAAAATCGGACTTGGTTCAATTTCTTTATTTCGAACTGCAAAGATCGACCAGAAATCTGATAGCCTCATCCGACGCGCGCAGATCGCTTGCATAGCAAGGTGGGATACGTTCAGCAGGTGTTTGCGTATTGACGAAAGGGTCGTCAAGAACCGCGTCTATCACAACAACATGGTATTCGAGGCCGCGGGCAATAGCCAGTTTTCCAAAATCCCAAGCCCGTCTTGCATGGCTCCGGCTTGTGACTTCAATCACGCGTGTTCCGGGTTTACAAAATATGGAATTCGCAAGGCCTGCGCCATGCTGAGCAATAATTGTTTTGGCATTGTTAAAAACACTAATCTGCTCACGAAAGCTCAGCTCTTCTGAGTATATCTTTTGTGCCTTTTCACCAATTGCGGTTACTACATCTTGCTCGTTTGACCAAAACCGCTGATCTGCTTTATCGCGGGAAATAACTGCAACTTCAGGAAAGGAAGGTTTGGTCGCGACGACGCGCGCGGCTACGGAGTCGAAGTGCTCACACAGATCAATAATCGAGCCAATACTGGAGCGAAATGGGAGAATTTTCTTCTCGGGACTGTCAGAATCCTTGCTGCGCTCTGCCAGACCGTGCTGCACAAAGAAATAAGCCTGATCTGACGAAGCAGAATGCCCTAGTACCTAAACGACATCCCCTTTGAATTCCGGAAATAAAGTACGCACTGACGCTTCAATAAAGCCCACGTGCTGTTTGACAAAAACTACGATATTATCAACTTCGCCTAAATCGATATATTTTTTCATCAAAGCTAGACGCGGCATTTGCTCGCCAACCCAGTGATAGTAGTTAGAGGCGCGACCAACGCCATTAAATACGACATTCTGGCCGCTGACGTGCTGCGGGTTATTAATGATGTCAATTTTTGTCTTGAAGTGACGACCGTCAGGATTGAGCGCCTCACCCAGCCTGTCGCTGCCGCCCGAAACCCAGAGGAACTTTTCCCCAGATCTAACAGTTTTCAATTCAAAGTAGCCTTGATGCGTAAAACAAACGGCTTCCTCTTGGAATCCTGTTGAAGTTCTGTTCCTGAAAGAGAATTTGCGCCTGCAAGTCTCAACTTCCTCTGCGAATTGAGTATTACGGCGTACTTCCCGCAAGTCATGAACGTAGACGCCGCTGTTAGAACGCGCTGTCGTTTTCCAGATTTATTGACTATCTTCACGCCGTCTACATCGCGCACAAAGTGGGCGCGTGTATCTGTAATATTGTAGCTCGAAAGGTCGAATTCCGGCCCATCTTCGCTCGGCATCGTCAAGGTCCCAATTCTTGGCTGAATGGCGCTCTTCGCCCGGCGTTAGACCCTATTTTGAACGGTTCGAGAAGGTCAACTGCCAGGGCCTTGTATCGCTCAAAAAACCTCTGTCGAGACCAAGAATCCCGAGCAATCATGCTGCTATCAGAGTTTGGCGACTTACCGAACATCATCAAAGCCTCTACGAGATGCCGAGAAACTCTTTTACCTAGGCAGTCGGACGCACAGACGCTGTGACGTAGTTCACGCTTAAGTCGCGGTCCGAGATTCCCCAGCTCCATGAGATCGGATTGAACACAAAACCTTTGCGATCCACCGGGTCGAGGCCTGCCTGACGCAACAAGTCAAACAGCTCGTCAGGTGTGATGAACTTGTTCCATTCATGAGTGCCTTTGGGCAACCACTTCATGACATACTCCGCTCCGACGATCGCCATTGCGAAGCTCTTTGGGTTTCGGTTGATGGTAGAACAACACATGATCCCACCCGGTTTCAGAAGCGCGGCGCACGCGGTCAGATAGGCCAGCGGGTCGGCAACGTGCTCAACAACTTCCATGTTTAGTACGGCATCGAACTGCTCGCCATCCGCTGCCATCGCCTCTGCAGTTGTATGGCGATAGTCAATCTCCAACCCCGATTGCTCGGCGTGGATACGGGCAACAGGGATGTTCCTTTCCGCTGCGTCTGCGCCAACGACCGTCGCCCCAAGCCGCGCCATGGGCTCAGACAGCAAGCCACCTCCGCAGCCGATGTCCAGAATGCGCAACCCTTTGAACGGTGCCGACTCCGTCAGGTCGCGCCCATGCTCGGCAGCAATCTGTCGGGTGATGTAATCGAGCCGGACCGGGTTCATCAGGTGCAGTGGCTTGAACTTACCGGTTGGATCCCACCATTCCGCAGCCATCGCTTCGAATTTGGCGATTTCGCTTGGATCGACGGTGGTTTGCGCGGTTGTCATGGACTCTCTCTCTACATCTTGCCAAGGATAGGCGGACGGGGTTCCCGAGACATATAGGGCAGCAATGAACCGGGCGGCGAGCCAAAAACGCGCATCCGATTATCTCTATCCGCCGATCGATCCGTTCGATCAGCGGATCCTGCCCGTGTCCCACGGTCATCGCATCTATGTCGAACAGTGCGGCAAGCCGGACGGTATCCCCGTCGTGGTTCTGCATGGAGGGCCGGGTGGAGGGTGCAGTCCGGCGATGCGCCGCTATTTCGATCCGAACACTTACCGTGTAGTCTTGTTCGATCAGCGCGGGTGCGGACGGTCCCGCCCCCATGCTTCGGTGAACGACAACACGACCTGGCATCTGGTCGAGGATATCGAGGCGATCCGAGAAACACTCGAAATCCCTGCCTGGGACGTGTTTGGAGGAAGCTGGGGCGCTACACTGGCGCTCATTTATGCAGAGGCGCACCCCAGTTGCGTAACCAACCTGATACTGCGCGGTGTGTTTCTGATGACCGATGCCGAGCTCGACTGGTTCTATGGCGGTGGCGCGGCACAGTTCTGGCCAGACGTCTGGGCGCGGTTTGTTAACATGATCCCAGAGGATGAGCGGAACGATCTGATCGCGGCCTACGCCAAGAGACTGTTCTCGGGCAACATGATGGAGGAGACCCGGTTTGCCCGCGCGTGGTCCGCGTGGGAAAATGGGCTGGCGTCGATCTATTCTGAGGGCACCAGCGGAGAGAGCCCAGCAGAGTATGCGCGCGCTTTCGCGCGGCTAGAGAACCATTATTTTAGAAATAGGGGTTTTCTGGAGGAAGATGGGCAGATATTGCGGGACGCCGCCAAGATCGCCGAGATTCCAACCACTATTGTTCAGGGTCGGTTCGACATGATTTGTCCGCCCGCAGCCGCGCATAGGTTGGCAACTGCTTTGCCGCATGCCGACCTGCGAATGGTTCCGCTTGCAGGACACGCCTTGTCCGAGGCAGGCATTAGTGCGGAATTGGTGCGCGTAATGGACAAGTTGCGATATGGACGTGCCGCGTGATCGCACGATCACGCGGGGCTAATCGCGATTCAGCACTATGTTACGTCGAAGGAAATGAAAGGTAACCCGGTGGAACTAAAGAGCCGGCGGAAACTACTTCAGACAGGTGTCGCGGCCGCGCTGCTCGCAGCAAGCGGGGTGCCCGTATCTGCACGTACACGGCATGGCAGACTTCGCGTCGGTCTTTCGGACTTTGCATCCGATTTGGGCTGCGGTTTGGAACTCGATCATTCATTGTACGGCGCCGTCGCCGGGCAGGGTGCCGTCTATGACACACTGACTGAGCTTTCTGCGGACGGTGCGCTGAAAGGTGAACTGGCTCAAAGCTGGGCGCCATCAGAGAACGCGCGTGTTTGGACCTTCACCTTGCGCGACGCGGTTCGGTTTCATGACGGGGTTATGCTTAGCGCGGAGGTAGTTGCAGACGCGTTCGCGCGTCACCGCGAAGCTCAGACACAGGCCTCGATTTTGTCGACGGTGTTAAACATCAGGGCGGTATCGCGACGAGAAGTCAGATTTATACTGGATGGTTCCAACCCGGACTTCCCGTGGTACCTCACCGATCCTTCTCTCGTAGTGACTCGGCCCGCGCCCGTGGGCGGCGAAGCGCCGGTCGGCACAGGGCTATATCAGTTTGTATCCGGAACGAAAGGCGGGCGCGTTTTGGCGCAGCGAGTGCCGCAGCACTACAAGGACGGCCACGCAGGGTGGTTCGAGGAGATCGAGTTGGTTTCCTTGCCTGATGATACAGATCGCGCGGAGGCGCTTCTGTCGGGCCGAATAGATGTCACCCATGATCTTCTGCCGGAAACCCTTGGTCGTTTTCAGCGAGACCATCGGTTTGGAGTCAGGATCGCACCGGACGCCCGCTACATTTCCTTTGAATGTCGAGGGAGGCAGCCCACGCAGCTAAAGGCGGCTCTGGACGCGGCCATTTCGCGCGATCAACTGGTGTCCGATGCGCTTGGGCCACTTGGGCGGACTGCTTATGATCATCCTTTCCCGGGGTCTGCAGCGTCAGCAACCTCACCGGGCTTTGCGCCTCACGAATTGCAGTCTATCTCTATAGGCGTAGCGCCCGGGTTAGGCGCGATCGGAGCAAGGGTCGTTGCCGCATTCTGTGATCAACTTCAAGCTGGTGGAACCCGAGTTCGACTTGCGTCATCGCTCGCGACGGCAGATGTCGTGGCACGGCGCCTTCCTGTTCGTCCTCTGGAAGACTGGGCTTGGCTAGATTGGACCCGATACGCCGATAGCGGCTACAACAATCTGGCAGACACATTGAGTGTAGCCCGAAGTACTCTTGATCCCCAGGAACGTACAGCCCGCTATGCTCGCGTGACCAGCAGAGCTTCCGAGATATCCAACATCTTCGTGCCCTGTTATGTCAGCAATGCCATGGTTTACGCGCGCAATTTGGCACATTCCGGACCGGTCGGGTCTGATCTCGATCTTGATGGCGCGCGCATCGCTGAACGATGGTGGCGGGCCTGATCGCGACTTTTGTCGTAGATTCGTCGAAGAGCTGCACTATCGGCATACCGCCCTCTAAATCTTGACTGTGCTCAACAAAGCGGCAGAGCGTATGCCGTCTGCGTGTGCGACTTAATCGCCCGGATGGCGCAGCGAAACTGCGTCAACGCACCTCATTTAGACTCAAAGATGCAAAAAATTAGCCCGATTTTGTTTTCTTACAAACCTTTCTAAACGTTCACAAAAACGCGACCTGTCAAAAAAATTTACAAACGTTTCTTTTGCAACGGAATTTCTTCACAGAAAAGTTCCGCAAAATCAGGGCTTTGTTGTCAGCTTCACAATCCATGGTAACGGTTCCGCAGTTATTTCGACCTTCAGGCCTTAAGAGGGGGTGAGCCACATGACGGAACAGAAGCCTATCAACCAAGATGAAGTTCTCAAGCCGGTCCCAGAGGACTTCGCGATCAACGCGCACATTAACGCCGAGCGTTACGCCGAGATGTACGCTGCATCTGTTTCGGACCCTGAAGCATTCTGGGGTGAGCATGGCAAGACGCTCGACTGGATTAAGCCTTATACAAAGGTGAAGGACACCTCGTTCGAGCACGACAATGTGCATATCAAGTGGTTCGAGGATGGCACGCTGAACGTTGCTGCCAACTGCATTGACCGTCATCTCGCCACGCGTGGCGATCAGACCGCGATCATTTGGGAGCCTGATGAGCCAACAGATCCGGCGATGCACATCACCTACAAGGAATTGCACCGCTCGGTCTGCAAAATGGCCAATGTTCTGGAAGACCTCGGCGTTCGTAAGGGCGACCGTGTGATCCTGTATCTCCCGATGATCCCGGAAGCGGCGTACGCGATGTTGGCCTGTGCGCGTATAGGCGCGATCCACTCGATTGTGTTTGCGGGCTTCTCCCCTGACGCTCTTGCGGCCCGCATTAACGGCGCGGACGCGAAGCTGGTGATCACTGCGGACTACGCCCCTCGCGGTGGCCGTCAAACACCGTTGAAGTCCAACGCAGACGCGGCGCTTCTGCACACCAAAGACGACGTCAAGATGCTGGTCGTCAAGCGGACCGGCGGGCAGACGACTTGGGTCGACGGCCGCGACTTTGACTATAACGAGTTGATGCTTGAGGCCGACGAGGTCCAGCATCCGGTTGAGGTGAACGCCGAAGACCCTCTCTTCATTCTCTATACCTCTGGTTCTACCGGCCAGCCCAAGGGCGTTGTTCACTCCTCTGGCGGGTACCTGCTCTATGCAGCGATGACCCAGAAATATGTCTTCGACGTACATGAAGGTGACATCTACTGGTGCACGGCCGATGTCGGTTGGGTCACCGGCCACAGCTACATCGTTTACGGTCCGCTCGCCAATGGCGGCACCACTGTGATGTTCGAAGGTGTTCCGACTTACCCTGATGCGTCCCGCTTTTGGGAAGTGTGCGACAAGCACAAGGTCACCCAGTTCTATACAGCGCCTACGGCCATTCGCGCGCTGATGGGCAAAGGTCCTGAGTTCGTTGAGAAATGTGATCTGAGCACGCTGAAAGTGCTAGGCACGGTGGGTGAGCCCATCAACCCCGAAGCCTGGAACTGGTACAACGACCTGGTCGGCAAGGGCAAATGCCCGATCGTCGATACCTGGTGGCAGACTGAAACTGGCGGTCATCTGCTGACCCCGCTGCCTGGCGCAACCGCGCTGAAGCCGGGCTCCGCGACCACGCCGTTCTTTGGTGTTCAGCCAGTGGTTCTGGACCCGCATTCGGGACAAGAGATCACTGAAACCGCGGCTGAGGGCGTATTGTGCCTGAAGGACAGCTGGCCGGGTCAGATGCGCACGGTCTATGGCGACCATGAGCGCTTCGTGAAGACCTACTTCAGCGATTACAAGGGATACTACTTCTCAGGCGATGGCTGCCGCCGCGATGCGGATGGCTATTACTGGATCACCGGCCGTGTGGATGACGTGATCAACGTCTCGGGCCATCGGATGGGCACAGCCGAAGTCGAGTCCGCACTGGTTGCGCATGCCAAAGTGGCCGAAGCCGCCGTGGTCGGTTACCCGCACGACATCAAGGGTCAGGGCATCTACTGCTACGTCACACTGATGAACGGGGAAGAGCCAACCGAGGAACTTCGCAAGGAACTGCGTACCTGGGTCCGCACCGAGATTGGCCCGATTGCGGCGCCCGACCTCATCCAGTGGGCCCCTGGCCTTCCGAAAACCCGTTCCGGCAAGATCATGCGCCGCATCCTGCGCAAGATTGCCGAAGACGATTTCGGGGCTCTGGGTGATACCTCCACCCTCGCCGATCCGTCCGTCGTGGATGACCTCATCGCCAACCGCATGAACCGGAAGGACTGAGGACCATGGATGGGGCAGTAATGACTAAACCGGTCAATGTGATCCTTCTCGGGCCTCCGGGCGCCGGGAAGGGGACGCAGGCGCGTATGCTCGAAGACAAGTTCGGGCTTGTGCAACTGTCGACCGGGGACCTTCTGCGCGCGGCGGTTGCTGCGGGTACGGACGCCGGCAAGGCGGCGAAGTCGGTTATGGAATCCGGCGGACTGGTCTCGGACGAGATCGTTCTGGCGATCCTTAAGGACCGCCTTGGCGACGACGACGTGAAAGCGGGCGTCATTCTAGATGGTTTTCCGCGCACCACGGCTCAGGCCGAGGCGCTGGACAAGCTTCTGGCCGAAACCGGCCAGTCAATCGACGCGGCGATCTCGCTTGAGGTCGACGACGAAGCGATGGTCGGTCGCATCTCGGGCCGCTTTACCTGCGGGTCCTGCGGAGAAGGCTATCACGACGACTTCAAACCAACGGCGAAGGCCGGGGTTTGTGACAAATGCGGCGGAACGGACATGAAGCGCCGGGCCGACGACAACGCTGAGACGGTGCGCGAAAGGCTGAAGGCCTATCACGCCCAGACGGCACCCCTGATCACCTATTACGAGAAGCAAGGCAGCCTGTCCAAAGTCGATGCGATGGCGTCGATCGACGACGTCAAGGCATCGCTGGACCGGCTCGTGGCAGGGATTGTGGGCTGAGGAACCGGGAGCGTCCCGCGCGGAGGCTCTCATATTTTGGAAAGGGAGAGAGTTATGTCGGACAACTCTGACAACAACGGTTACTGGGCGGCCAACATCCGTCTTGTAAAAATCTGCCTCGTGATCTGGGCGCTTGTGTCGTTCGGATTTGGCATCCTGCTGCGCCCGCTGCTTTCGGGTATTCCGGTGGGAGGAACAGACCTGGGCTTTTGGTTCGCCCAGCAGGGATCGATCCTTGTATTCCTGGCACTGATCTTCTTCTACGCCTGGCGCATGAACAGCCTCGACAAAGAATACGGCGTCGAAGAGTAATCCGAGGGACACGGAACAATGGATCAGTTTACTCTAAACCTGCTGGTGGTTGGCGCGACCTTTGCGCTTTACATCGGCATCGCGATTTGGGCCCGTGCGGGTTCCACATCTGAATTCTACGCCGCTGGCCGCGGCGTTCACCCGGTCACCAACGGTATGGCGACAGCCGCGGACTGGATGTCCGCAGCCTCGTTCATCTCGATGGCGGGCCTCATCGCCTTCACCGGCTACGACAACAGCTCGTTCCTGATGGGCTGGACCGGCGGTTACGTGCTGCTCGCGCTTCTGCTTGCGCCTTATCTGCGTAAGTTCGGCAAGTTCACCGTGCCGGAATTCATTGGCGACCGCTTCTACAGCTCCACCGCACGTATGGTGGCGGTGATCTGTCTGATCGTGGCCTCGGTCACCTACGTGATCGGTCAGATGACGGGTGTTGGTGTTGCGTTCTCCCGCTTCCTCGAAGTGGACGTCTCCACCGGTCTCTTCATCGGTGCAGCGGTTGTGTTCTGCTACGCCGTTCTCGGCGGCATGAAGGGTGTGACCTACACTCAGGTGGCGCAGTACTGCGTTCTGATCACAGCCTATACCATTCCGGCTGTCTTCATCTCGCTGCAGCTGACCGGCAACCCTATCCCGGGTCTGGGCCTCTTTGGTGAGCACACCGCGTCTGGCGAGCCGCTTCTGGCGAAGCTTGACCAGGTTGTTCAGGATCTTGGCTTCAACTCCTACACTGGACACCACGCAGATACGTTCAACATGCTGTTGTTCACCATCTCGCTGATGATCGGTACGGCTGGTCTGCCCCACGTGATCATGCGCTTCTTCACCGTGCCCAAAGTGGCCGATGCGCGCTGGTCCGCAGGTTGGACTCTGGTCTTCATCGCTCTGCTGTACCTCACGGCTCCTGCTGTTGGTGCGATGGCGCGTCTGAACCTGATCGACACCGTTTATCCGAACGGTCCGCAGGCGGAAGCTCTGATGTATGAAGAGCGTCCTGACTGGATGAAGAACTGGGAAGTTACCGGTCTTCTAAAGTTTGAAGACAAGAACGGCGACGGCCAGATCCAGTGGTACAACGATAAGTCCGAAGGCTTTGCCGCCACCGCGACAGCGAACGGCTGGCAGGGTTCAGAGCTGAGCGTGAACCGCGACATCCTCGTGCTGGCAAACCCCGAGATCGCGCAGCTTCCGGGCTGGGTCATCGCGGTGGTCGCAGCCGGTGGTCTGGCGGCAGCACTGTCCACAGCGGCAGGTCTGCTTCTGGCGATCTCGTCGGCGGTGTCGCATGACCTCTTCAAGGGTCAGTTGACGCCGAATATGTCAGAGAAAGCCGAGCTTCTGACAGCGCGGATTTCAATGGCGGTTGCGATTGGTGTGGCCACGTATCTGGGTCTCAATCCACCCGGATTTGCGGCGCAAACCGTGGCCCTGGCCTTCGGTCTGGCGGCAGCCTCGATCTTCCCGGCACTGATGATGGGCATCTTCTCCAAGCGGGTGAACAACACCGGCGCGGTTGCGGGCATGCTCACCGGTCTGATCGTGACGCTGGTCTACATCTTCCTGCACAAGGGCTGGTTCTTCATCCCGGGCACCAACAGCTTCAGCGATGCTGATCCGCTGCTCGGCACCATCAAGTCGACTTCGTTCGGCGCCATTGGTGCAGCTCTGAACTTCACGGTTGCCATCGTGGTAAGCCGTGCAACGGAAGAGCCTCCGCAGGAGATCCAGGATCTGGTCGAAAGCGTGCGTATCCCGAAAGGGGCCGGCGCAGCGGTCGATCACTAAGATCACATCCGAGGGGGGCGCCCCCCGCCCCGCTCGGGTTCAAAGACTGCGCGCTCCGGCTCTCCGCCGGGGCGCGTTTTTCGCTCAGAGCAGGTTCAGGCACTCATGATGCACGATATCGCGCAGATCAAATCCTTCCTCGCCCGTGTTCATCCCTACGATGCGTTGTCCGGAGACGAGCTGTCTTCGATCGCGACGGAGGTAGAGGTTGTTGCCGTGCCTGCGGATGGGGAAGTCTACGGCTACGGTGATCAGCTCAAAGGTCTTTATGTCATCGCCGATGGCGAGGTGAGTGTTTCAGACGAAAGCGGCGAGCAGGTATCGCAACTGGGGTCGGGAAACAGTTTTGCCGAGCGTGGCCTGAGCCGCGACGGCAAGGCGGTCACAGCAGCTAAGGCTTTGACAGACGCGCAGTTGTTGCTTCTGCCGGCAGAGGTATTCCACCGGCTCGTGAAAGAAAACCCGACAGTCGCCAAGTTTTTCAACCGGTCCCGAACGGGTGATACGCGTAAAACTGACCTGTCCACGGCGCGTATCTCGGAGTTGATGACGCGAGACGTAATCGGTGTAACGCTCGACCATTCAGTGCAGCGTGCTGCCCAGGTTATGCGGGAGCGCGGCGTGTCTTCACTCGCCGTAGTCGACAGCGGACGCCTGTGCGGGATCGTCACTGTCCGCGACATGACCCGCGCCTTGGCAGATGGAATTTCGCCAGATGCGCCGATCACAAGCCTGATGACGGCCGATCCAATCAGCCTTCCACCGGATGCGCTCGGCACCGATGTGCTGCATACCATGCTGGAGCGTCGAGTTGGGCATCTGCCGATCACCGAGAAGGGCCTTTTGGTTGGCATGGTCACGCAAACGGACCTGATCCGATTTCAGGCTTTGAGTTCGGCGCAGCTTGTCCACGATATCGCCCACGCCGACAGCTCGGCGGAGATCGCCAAGGTCACGGCTCGCTTGCCTGAGCTTCTGGCTCAGCTCGTGGGCGCGGGCAATCCGCACGAAGTGGTCACCCGTCTGATTACCGATATTGCTGACGCGGCCACCCGGCGTCTTTTGACACTCGCCGAGGCGGAACTTGGCGCGCCGCCGGTTCCGTATTTGTGGCTGGCCTGTGGGTCTCAGGGTCGACAGGAACAAACCGGTGTTTCTGATCAGGACAATTGTCTGATCGTTGACGACGCCATGCAGCCCGAACACGACACGTACTTCCTGGCGCTGTCGAAATTCGTCTCCGATGGGCTCGATGAGGTTGGCTACTTCTATTGCCCCGGCGATATGATGGCGACTGCGGATCGCTGGCGGCAACCGCTGCGGGTCTGGAAGGAGTACTTCGCGAAATGGATCGCCAAGCCTGACAACGAGGCGCAGATGCTCGCGTCGGTGATGTTCGATCTGCGCCCGATCGGGGGCACCACGTCCCTGTTCGACGATCTTCAGGAAGCGACGCTCAAGAAGGCGGCGTCGAACAGCATTTTCGTGGCGCATATGGTCTCGAACTCGCTTAAGCACACGCCTCCTTTGGGGATGTTCCGTGGATTTGCCACCGTGCGGTCGGGCGAGCACAAAAACCAGATCGATCTGAAGCATAATGGGGTTGTGCCGGTCGTGGATCTCGGTCGTGTCTATGCGCTTCAGGGGCAGTTAACTGCGGTGAACACGCGGGCGCGGCTGGTCGCGGCACAGGAGCAGGGGATCATTTCCAGTTCCGGGGCACATGACCTGCTGGATGCCTACGACCTGATTGCGGAGACACGGCTGAACCATCAGGCCGCGCAGATTCGGGCCGGGACCAAGCCGGACAATTTCATGGCGCCTACCAGCCTGTCGGATTTCGAGCGGAGCCATCTGCGCGATGCGTTCGTGGTGGTGCGCACCATGCAATCCGCGATAGGCCAGGGCAAAGGCGCCCTGGGATAGATCGGAGAGCTTATGTTTCTGGAACTTGTCGCAACTTTCGTCATTGGCTTCGGTGCTGCCGGCCTCATTCTAATCCTGAACTGGATCAGCGGACGCCGGTTGCCCCGCGCTCTGCTGCCTATCGGGGCAGGCTTCGCGATGATCGGCTTCACGGTCTGGAGCGAATACAACTGGTATCCCCGCACACTGTCGCAACTGCCGGAGGATGTGGTGGTCCTCGTTGAGATTGAGAAGACCGCGTTCTATCAGCCCTGGAGCTACCTCAAGCCTTACGTGGACAGGTTCGCCGCCGTGGATGTTGCCCGTGCACTTCGCAACGAAAACCAGCCGGATCAGGTGATTGTCCCGCTCTACTTCATGGGCCGCTGGGCGCCCGGCAGTGAAGTTCCTGTTCTCGTGGATTGCGCTGAGTCAAGGCGGGCGGACATGGCGGACGGTATGGAGTTTGACGATCAGGGCGCGCCTGTCGACGCCGCATGGGTCACTTTGGAGGAAGGCGACCCATTGCTGGAGGCAGTCTGCACCTGAGCCACGCAACCAAGGCCCGGAGGGGGGGCTAAAACGATGTTTGAAACGCTGAGCCTCAGATTTAGGGTTTTTCTGTTTTTTGCATTTGTCGCGCTTGGGGGTGTCGCAGCCGTTTGTGTGGCCCTCTGGCTGGGCTACCGTCAGCTGGCCGAACCCGAAGCGCTCTCGGCGTTTGTGACCTCTGGTGCGGTGGCCGCATTTGTCATCGTTGGTCTGGTCACATGGGTCTGGATGCTGTTTGACGAGAATGTTGCCAAGGCTGTCGACCGTCTTGCCACGGATATGCGCGCCCGTGCGCATGCGGATATTGAAAGTGATCTGGATCAGCAGACGGCCAAGTATTTGGGGGACCTTGCGCCCGCCGCGGCGGCGGTGACCTCGAACCTGACCGATATGAAGAACGGTCTTGCACAGCAGGTAATGCGGGAGACCACCAAAATCTCCGGCGAGAAAGCGCATCTTGAAGCTGTCCTGTCGGACCTGCCAACAGGTGTAGTGATCTGCACGGCGTCGCATCAGGTCGTCTTTTACAATGGCCGCGCGCGTGACCTGTTGGAGCGCTGTGGTGCCGTCGGGCTCGATCGGTCGCTGGTGGGCCTGTTGGGGGCCGCGCCCATCGAGGCGGCCTATGCCCAACTGCTGGAGGCACCGCACGAAGCTTGCGCCGACCTGCGCATCGATATTCCTGAGAAACGACTCCGCCTCGGTGTGGGGATGCGCTTGCTGGATCCGCTGCCGGACAGCGACCAGTCCCCGGCCTATGTGCTCACGCTGCGCCAGGCCCATCTTACTGATTTGCCTTGCGGAGAGCACATTCCGGTCCCACGCGAAGCGACGTTTGATTTCGCTTTGATGCATGCGCGCCCGTCCAAGGATGTGATGGAGCATCGGCTTGAAGACCTCTGCTATGTGATCTTCGACACCGAAACGACCGGTCTGATGCCGGACCGTGGTGACGAGGTCTGCCAGATCGCTGCGACCCGTGTGGTCGGTGGCAAGATGGTGCAGGGCGAGGTTATGGATACGCTGGTGAATCCGGGCCGAAAGATCCCGCTTTCCGCCACCAATGTCCACGGGATCACAGATGCGATGGTCGAAGACGCCCCCGACTTCAATACAGCGGGACGCGCATTTCACGGCTTTGCCGATGGCGCAGTGCTGATTGCCCATAATGCGCCCTTCGACATGGCGTTTTTCTATCGCGCACAAGCCAGTATCGGCGCGCGGTTCGACCATCCCGTTCTCGATACCGTGCTTTTGTCGGCTGTTCTTTACGGACAAAACGCCCAGCACTCGCTTGACGCAATTGCAGATCGGTTGGAAGTAACCATCCCGGAGGAGGCGCGGCATACGGCGCTGGGGGATGCGTTGGCGACAACGGAAGTGTTCCTGAAAATGCTGCCCATGCTTCAGGCCAAGGGGATTGAAACTTTCGGAGACCTGCTGGCGGAAACACGCAAGCACGGTCGCTTGCTGGAAGATTTGAACACGGCCTGACACGACCCCTTGTCATAAGGGGGATTCGGGCGTATATGCCCCTCAACAGCGGCGGCGCAGGTCCAAACTGCGCCCCACCGGAAACGTTCGCGGGCCGCTTGGCCCGTTTTTTTGTTTTAGGACCCAGGATACATCGTGACTGATCTGATCGCGAAAACCATGCTTGACCAGAGACTTGCCGGCATCGTCCAGCCGGTGATCGAGGATCTGGGCTATGAGCTTGTGCGTTTGCGTGTCATGAGCGGCAAGACCAAGACCCTTCAGATCATGGCAGAAAAGCCAGATGGCGGGATCGAGGTTGATGACTGTGCCGCGATTTCGACGGCGGTATCCGCAACGCTCGATGTCGAAGACCCGATTGAAGACAACTATACGCTCGAGGTCTCGTCTCCGGGCATTGACCGTCCGTTAACCCGTTTGAAGGACTTTGCAGCCTGGGAAGGCTATGAGGCGAAGATCGAGACGACGGAACTGATCGACGGGCGCCGCCGTTTTAAAGGCGCGCTTGCCGGGGTCGAAGACGACGAGGTCCTGATCGAAATCGAGGAAGGCACCATCGGGTTGAAGTTCGACTGGCTCAGCGATGCGAAACTTGTGCTGACCGACGACCTGATCCGAGACGTTCTGCGTGCGCGCAAGGATGCGGGCGAGGTCGATGAAGCCCAGTTTGACGAAATCCAGACCATCATCGATGGCGAAGAAGAAACACCGGCGAACAGCGCCTGAGGGAGAGACAGATGGCCATTACCTCTGCAAACCAGCTTGAACTTCTGCAGACCGCCGAAGCGGTCGCACGGGAGAAGATGATCGATCCGGAACTGGTGATCGAAGCGATGGAGGAAAGCCTCGCACGCGCCGCCAAGTCCCGCTATGGCGCAGAGATGGATATTCGCGTGTCCATTCACCGCAAGACCGGTGTTGCGACCTTTACCCGTGTGCGGACTGTCACGCCGGAAGAAGAGATCGAAACCTTTCAGGCTGAAATGACGGCGGACAAGGCGCAGGAAACTATTGCTGCGCAGGGCAAGGACCTGATCGTTGTCTCGGGTGTTAAGGAAGTCTTTGACCCGGAAACCGAGACATCCGAGACCTTCAAAATCCGCCGCTTCCTGTTGCGTACGCCGACCGAGATCGACAAAGCTCTGGCCGAGGGCGTCGATCAGGACACGCCGCCGCAAACCAATGATGAGCTTGTGGATCAGGTTCCACCCGTCGAAATGGGCCGGATCGCGGCTCAATCCGCCAAGCAAGTGATCCTGCAGAAGGTGCGCGAAGCCGAGCGGGACCGCCAGTTCGAAGAATTCAAGGACCGCGCCGGCACCATCATCAACGGTGTCGTCAAGCGCGAGGAGTACGGCAACGTTATCGTCGATATTGGACGTGGCGAGGGCGTTCTGCGCCGGAACGAGAAAATCGGCCGTGAAAGCTATCGCCCGAACGATCGTATCCGCTGCTACATCAAGGACGTGCGTCGCGAGACCCGTGGCCCGCAGATTTTCCTGAGCCGTACGGCGCCGGAATTCATGGCCGAGCTCTTTAAGATGGAAGTTCCGGAGATCTACGACGGCATTATCGACATCAAGGCCGTAGCCCGCGATCCGGGCAGCCGGGCAAAGATCGCCGTCATCTCCTATGACAACTCGATCGATCCAGTAGGCGCTTGCGTTGGTATGCGCGGTAGCCGCGTACAGGCGGTTGTGAACGAACTACAGGGTGAGAAGATAGACATCATCCCGTGGAACGAGGACCAGCCGACCTTCCTTGTGAACGCGCTACAGCCTGCCGAGGTCTCCAAGGTGGTTCTGGACGAGGATGCAGAGCGGATCGAAGTTGTGGTTCCCGACGAGCAGTTGTCGCTCGCCATTGGTCGCCGCGGTCAGAACGTGCGTCTGGCGTCGCAGCTTACCGGCCTCGACATCGACATCATGACGGAGGCTGAGGAATCGGAGCGCCGTCAGGCCGAGTTCGTCGAGCGCACAAACATGTTCGTTGAAACTCTCGATGTTGATGAGGTTCTGGCGCAACTTCTGGTCTCCGAAGGCTTCACGTCACTCGAAGAGGTCGCCTATGTAGAGCAGGACGAGCTTCTTGTGATCGATGGGTTCGACGAAGATACGGCCGAAGAACTGCAGACCCGGGCGCGTGAATACCTCGAAGAGCAAGCACGCAAGGCGCTCGATCGGGCGCGCGAGTTGGGTGTCGAAGACAGCCTAGTTGATTTCGAAGGCCTCACACCCCAAATGCTGGAAGCCCTGGCGGAAGACGGCGTGAAGACTCTTGAAGACTTCGCAACCTGTGCCGATTGGGAACTCGCAGGTGGCTGGACAACAGTCGACGGGGAGCGCGTTAAAGATGACGGGGTCCTCGAGAAGTTCGATGTGTCTTTGGAAGAAGCGCAAAACCTCATCATGACGGCGCGTGTTGCGATCGGTTGGGTAACGCCTGAGGAATTGTTAGCTGATACCTCCGCCGAAGAGGCTGCCGTAGAAGAAGAGGATGCGCAGGCCTGATCTGAGGCCTGCACGGAGGCGCAATGGCGCGGGGTGGTAGCAAAAAAAACCGGGAAGCCGGTGCAGAGCGAAAGTGCATCGCTACGGCCCAGGTGCTGCCTAAAGCGTCTTTGCTGCGGTTCGTGGTCGGCCCCGATGGACAGATTGTACCGGATATTTCCGGCAAACTGCCCGGACGCGGAATTTGGGTTCGGGCTGACCGCGCTGCGCTAGAGAAAGCTGTCGCGCGTCACTTGTTCGCGCGCGGGGCAAAAAGATCCGTAGGAGTTCCATCCGACTTGGTGGAGCGGGTGGAGCAGCGTCTGGTTGATCGTGTGGTGTCTTTGCTGGCACTTGCGCGAAAAGCAGGGGATGCCGTGGCCGGATACGAGAAGGTTAAAAGCTGGCTTGCCAGCGGTGAGGCGGCGGTTCTGGTGCAGGCCAGCGACGGCTCCCACCGGGGCAAGACAAAACTGCGCCCACCCGGTGGGCCGGAGACGTATATCGCGTGTTTGAACGCCCGGGAAATGGGTTTGGCTTTTGGCCGCGATAGTGTGATACATGGCGCCTTAACGGCTGGTGGACTCACGACACGTGTTGTAGAGGAAGCCACGCGGCTCTCGGGCGTCCGCGAAAAAGATGTCGGCAGCGTTGCTGCCGGAAAGGATACGACAAACGCATGAGCGATACAGACGGCAAAAAAACCCTTGGTCTGCGCAGTGGGTCCCGTACGGGTCAGGTGAAGCAAAGCTTCAGCCACGGTCGGACCAAAAACGTGGTTGTCGAGACCAAGCGCAAGCGTGTTCTGGTGCCCAAACCTGGTGCCGGCAAGGCACAAGGCGGAGCAGGTGAGGCGACCAAGCCTGCTGGCGCGACCGATGCTGAAATGGAACGCCGGCTGAAGGCCCTTGCGGCCGCCAAGGCGCGGGAGTCCGAGGAAGAAGAGCGCCGCGCACTGGAAGCCAAGGAGCGCGAGGAAGAACGTGCCCGCCGCCGCGCGGAAATAGAAGCCAAGGAACGCGAAGAGCGTGAGCGCGAAGAGCGCGCGCGTCAGAAGGCGGCAGAGGAAGAACAACGCAAGCGCGAAGAAGCCGAAGCGAAGCGCGCTGCTCCTAAGTCCAAGACAAGCGAATCTGCGCCTCAAGCGCCGGCCGATCCAGCTGCAGCTCAAGCCGATGCCGCGCGCAGCGGGAAGGGCCCGGCGCGTAGCAAACCTGCAGAGCGTGAGCGCGACAGGGATCGACGCGAGAACAAAGGTGGTAAGGGCGGAGACAGGCGTCGCTCAGGTAAGCTAACTCTGAACCAAGCCCTCTCCGGGGACGGGGGACGCCAGAAGTCCCTTGCCGCGATGAAGCGCAAGCAAGAGCGTGAACGCCGTAAAGCGATGGGCGGAACGCAAGAGCGTGAGAAGGTCGTGCGTGAAGTACAGCTTCCCGAAGCGATCGTGGTGCAAGAACTCGCGAACCGAATGGCTGAGCGTGTGGCGGACGTTGTGAAGGCGTTGATGCAGAACGGCATCATGGCGACCCAGAATCAGTCGATCGATGCCGATACCGCGGAACTGATTATCGAAGAGTTCGGCCACAAAGTGGTCCGCGTTTCCGATGCGGACGTGGAAGATGTGATCGACACGGTCGACGACAAGGTCGAAGACCTTGAATCGCGCCCGCCGGTTATCACCGTGATGGGACATGTCGACCACGGCAAAACCTCGCTGCTCGACGCAATCCGGAATGCAAAGGTTGTTTCAGGTGAAGCGGGGGGCATTACTCAGCATATCGGTGCCTATCAGGTCAAAACCGATAGCGGACAGCTTCTGAGCTTCCTCGACACACCGGGCCACGCGGCCTTCACGTCCATGCGGGCGCGGGGTGCGCAGGTTACCGATATTGTCGTGCTGGTTGTTGCGGCTGATGACGCGGTGATGCCGCAAACGGTTGAAGCGATTAACCACGCCAAAGCGGCCGAAGTGCCGATGATTGTGGCGATCAACAAGATCGACAAGCCCGAAGCAAACGCTGACAAGGTGCGAACGGACCTGCTGCAGCACGAAGTGATCGTGGAACAGCTTTCCGGCGATGTGCAAGACGTGGAAGTATCTGCTATTAGCGGCCAAGGTCTGGACACGCTTCTTGAGTCCATCGCGTTGCAGGCGGAGATCCTTGAGCTCAAGGCAAATCCGAACCGGGCAGCGTCCGGGGCGGTTATCGAAGCGCAACTTGATGTTGGCCGCGGTCCAGTGGCAACAGTGCTCGTACAGAATGGGACCCTGCGGCGTGGCGATATCTTCGTGGTCGGCGAACAGTGGGGTAAGGTTCGGGCGCTGATTAATGACAAAGGAGACCGAGTGAACGAAGCCGGGCCCTCCGTGCCCGTCGAAGTTCTCGGCCTGAATGGTACTCCGGAAGCGGGCGACGTGCTCAATGTCGTCGAAACTGAAGCGCAGGCACGCGAAATCGCGGCCTACCGCGAGCAAGCGGCAAAAGACAAACGCGCGGCGGCCGGGGCGGCGACAACCCTTGATCAGCTTCTGGCAAAGGCCAAGGCGGATGAGAATGTCGCGGAACTTCCTATTCTCGTGAAAGCGGATGTCCAGGGGTCCGCCGAAGCGATCGGCCAGGCGATGGAGAAAATCGGCAACGACGAAGTGCGGGTCCGTGTTCTGCATTCCGGCGTCGGTGCGATCACCGAAAGCGATATCGGTCTGGCGGAAGCCTCCAATGCACCGGTTATCGGTTTCAATGTGCGTGCCAATGCTCCTGCGCGGAACGCGGCCCAGCAAAAGGGCGTGGAGATCCGGTACTACTCGGTGATCTACGACCTCGTTGACGACGTCAAAGCGGCGGCGTCGGGCCTGCTGAGTGCCGAGATCCGGGAGAACTTTATCGGCTATGCCGAGATCAAGGAGGTCTTCAAGGTTTCCGGGGTCGGCAAGGTTGCTGGGTGTCTTGTTACCGAAGGTGTTGCACGTAGATCTGCCGGAGTACGTTTGCTGCGTGACAATGTGGTGATCCACGAAGGGACTCTGAAGACACTGAAGCGCTTTAAGGACGAAGTGAAAGAAGTGCAATCTGGTCAAGAATGCGGGATGGCTTTCGAAAACTACGACGACATACGTCCCGCCGATGTGATCGAAATCTTCGAGCGTGAAGAGGTTGAACGCAGCCTCGACTAAACCAAATTTGGTGCGACCAAAAACAGGTGGCCGAAAGGCCACCTGTTCTGGCTAATTCATCGGTTACGCTGTGCGACCGATCGGCGTGCCTTCAAAGGTCCGTGTTCCGACGCGAACGACGATCCGCCCGTCATCCAGAGCCTTTACGAAAAAGCCCTGAATTGACACGCAGCTTCCAAGGGTGATGGTACGAAGCATGATGTCTCCAAGAGTGTCTGGAGCCCAACTAACAAAAAAACTGTCACATTTCATTACAAATCTGCCACAAAACCGCATTTTTTTCGCAGATTGTAGCGTAATTTTTACGCAATAGACGAATCTGCTTCAGAGCCAGTCACGCAAAATGGGAATCAGTGGGATGTCGGCTGGCGGCATTGGATAGCTTCGCAACTCGTTTACATGCGCCCAGGCGAGGGTTTGCCCCTCTTTGGCCAGGGGGATGCCCTCCCACTTCCGACACGCAAACAGCGGCATCAGAAGATGGAATGTCTCGTAGCTGTGAGACGCAAAAGTCAGCGGTGCCAGACAACTGTCCCACGTCTCAATCCCCAGTTCTTCGTGCAATTCCCGAACCAGACATGCTTCGGGAGTTTCTCCCGGTTCGACCTTTCCCCCAGGAAACTCCCAAAGACCTGCCATCGACTTTCCCTCGGGGCGCTGGGCTAGCAGGATTCGGTTGTCGCGATCTATCAGAACGACGGCGGACACGAGAATGACGTTCATGATCGATAGTCCGCGTTGATTTCGATGTAGCGCTTCGTGAGATCACAGGTCCACATCCTCGCCGCGCCCTCTCCAAGACCCAGATCGACACTTATCTTGATTTCAGCGCGCTGCATATGCGCAGCACCGGCTTCCTCTGTGTAACTCTTTGCAACCCAGCCTTTTTCAGCGACGAGGATATCGCCGAAGCGTATCGCCAGTTTATCTCGGTCCGCCACGGCGCCGGACTTACCAACGGCCATCACGACCCGACCCCAGTTCGGGTCTTCCCCGGCTGCAGCCGTTTTGACCAACGGCGAATTCGCGATGCTTTTGGCAACCAACCACGCATCGGCCTCGGAGTCAGCACGAGTGACATTGACCTCAATCAGCTTTGTTGCGCCTTCACCATCCCGCACCACCTGTTGAGCAAGATCCTTCATCACAGTTTCTAGCGCCTCGGAGAAGCTAATCCCGTCCGCGTTTTCGGTATCTGTGATCTTGGGATTGCCCGCTTGCCCGGTGGCTGCGACTAGCAGCGTATCAGAGGTTGATGTGTCGCCATCGACCGTGATCGCGTTGAAGCTGCGTGCGTTGACATGTGATACAAGCGACTGAAGCGCTGGCTGCGCAATGGCAGCATCGGTGAAGATATAAACCAACATCGTTGCCATGTCAGGCGCGATCATGCCCGAGCCCTTGGCGATCCCGGCGATCTTTACGTCCGCACCACCAATTTGCGCCACGGCACAGGCGCCTTTCGCGTAAGTGTCAGTGGTCATGATCGCGCGTGCCGCGTCCGCCAGTCCTGCTGGCACAGCCTTGGCCGCCAGTTCGTCTATCTTGCTTATGATCTTTTCTGACGGCAGTGGCTCACCGATCACTCCTGTAGAACTTGTAAATACCCGAGATACAGGCACTGACAGTTTCTCAGAGAGTGCAGCGGTTACGGCCTGGACTGTTCCGGATCCGGCGCTGCCCGTGAACGCGTTTGCATTGCCTGCGTTCACAAAAATCGCTGCGCCCGACTTCAGATCCGCCGGTGCGGCCAGTTTTTGCTCGCAATCCAGCACTGGTGCCGCGCGCGTTGCAGAGGCGGTAAACACTCCGGCGATTACGCTGCCTGGGTCAAGGACGGCCAGCATAACATCGTCCCGCCCCGTGTACTTGATGCCCGCCGCCCCGGTCGCCAACCGCACCCCTGAAATCGCGGGCAGGTCCGGAAAAGCTTCCGGAGCCAGCGGCGAGACCAAGGAGCCACTTGGCTTGGATCTTGCTTTGCGGGCGATTTTCCTCAGGCGAGCCGCGGCCCGCCAGTTTGCCCGCCGCTCAGACTTGTAGGTCATCGGGAACAATCGAGGTTAGTCTAGCAAAGACGTGTCGCGGACCAGTGCGGGGTCGATCTCTGTTTCCGAACGCTCTACCGCAACGCCAGCCGTCAGCGACTCGATCGCCTCCTGAATGGCGACTTGCTCTAAGCCAGCAACGATTTCGGCACGCACCTCTTCCAGCTGAGGCGGCTGAATATCGCGTGTCTCATTCAGCTGGATCACATGCCAGCCAAACTGGGTTTGGACTGGTTCGGAAATTGCGCCGACTTCTAACGCGATGACGGCGTTTTCGAACGGGGCGACCATCATGCCTTCGCTGAACCAGCCCAAGTCGCCGCCATTTGGACCAGAAGGGCCGATTGACTTTGTTTTGGCCAGTTCGGCAAACTCCGCGCCAGCGCCCAGTTCTTCGATGATCGCCTGCGCTTCTTCTTCCGATTCTACGAGGATATGGGCGGCGTTATATTCCGTGCCGGCCTCGCCCCCCAGATACTGCTCGTTATAGGCAGTCTCTACAGCGGCATCAGTCACGGCCGCTTTTGCTGCACCGCCTAGCACGACGTTTGCAAGGAAGGCGCGGCGCTCGTTCTGAAGACCCAGAACCGCCCGTTGGGACAGATTATCACCAAGAGACTGGGCCAGCGCCGACTGCTGGATCAGTTGATCCAGAATGCCGTCATAGAGGACATCGTCCGGAAGTTGCTGGTATTGGTCCGGAAGGTTTTCTTGCACCGCGATGACGTGACCAAGTGTAATTTCTTGGTCCCCGACGGTGGCCAAAACGGTGCTGGCGTCTTGAGCAGACGCCCCCATCGGTAAGGTCAGGAGAGCGCCTGCAAGTATCGCGGCAGCCGGTTTGATTGGAAGTGTCACGGAAGTGTCTCCTTTTGCGCTCGCCTCGGCGCCGTTTCGGCCTGTTTAGCTAGGCCACGTTGACAGTTTTAGGGTGGCCCCTTATGTGCGATCAGAACCCCGAAGGCCGGATAACCGCGCCGTCTTATGCCGTTTCTATGCCGCCGCCAAGGCGTGGGCAAGCACGGAGCTTGGGGCGAAGATCACGATCGGTCGAGACGACCACAACCGGAGCGAAATCGCGCATATGCTTGGTATTGGATCACTCAGTAAGAAGGTCTTTGGGACCCCCAATGACCGTAAGGTCAAATCTGTCCGGTCCGTCGTGGCCAAGATCAACGCGCTGGAGCCGGAATTCGCAGCGCTGGACGATGCGGGTCTGGTCGCCAAGACCGAGGAATTCAAAGCTCGTGTCGCTGAGGGTGAAAGCCTCGACAACATCTTGCCCGAGGCCTTCGCGAACGCGCGTGAGGCGGCCAAACGAGCGCTGGGGCTGCGGGCGTTCGATACCCAGCTAATTGGTGGCATCTTCCTGCATCAGGGCAACATTTCCGAGATGAAGACGGGGGAGGGCAAGACGCTCGTCGCGACCCTTCCGGCCTATTTGAACGCGTTGACCGGGCGCGGCGTGCATATCGTTACCGTCAACGATTATCTAGCGCGTCGAGATGCTGAGTGGATGGGCAAAGTCTATGCGCAGCTTGGCTTGACCACAGGTGTTGTCGTGCCATTCCAGCCCGAAGACGAAAAGCGTGCGGCTTATGCAGCCGACATCACCTACGCGACGAACAACGAGCTTGGGTTCGATTATCTGCGGGACAATATGAAGTCTGAGCTCGACCAGATGTCCCAGCGTGGACATTACTTCGCAATCGTTGATGAGGTTGATAGTATTCTGATCGATGAGGCTCGGACGCCGTTGATCATTTCCGGGCCCAGCCAGGACAAGAGCGACCTGTATGTCAGTGTGAACAAGATTATTCCGCATGTAAGCGAGGAGCATTTCTCGCTCGATGAGAAGTCTCGGAACGTGACATTCACCGACGAAGGTAATGAGTTTCTCGAGGAGATTCTGCATAAGGAGGGGCTGCTACCCGAGGGACAGTCTCTTTATGAGCCGGAGTCGACGACGCTCGTGCACCACGTCAATCAGGGTCTTCGCGCGCACAAGCTATTTACGAAAGACCAGCAGTATATCGTGCGTGGTGGCGAGGTTGTACTCATCGACGAATTCACCGGACGTATGACACCAGGCCGCCGTCTCGCTGACGGGCTGCACCAGGCTATTGAAGCGAAAGAAGGTGTCTCGATCCAACCGGAGAACGTGACGCTCGCGTCCGTTACCTTCCAGAATTACTTCCGACTCTACGAAAAGCTGGGCGGGATGACCGGGACAGCCGCCACGGAAGCGGAGGAATTTGCCGAGATCTATGGCCTCGGCGTGGTTGAGATCCCGACTAACAAGCCTATTGCCCGCGAAGACGAGCACGATCAGATCTACCGCACTCAGAAAGAGAAATACGACGCGATCGTCAAAATGATTGGCGAGGCCAATGCGAAGGGTCAGCCGGTTCTTGTGGGGACGACGTCGATCGATAAGTCTGAGTTTCTGTCGCAGCTTCTCAAGCAAGCCAATATCCCACACAACGTCCTGAACGCGCGCCAGCACGAGCAGGAAGCGCAGATCGTTGCCGACGCTGGAAAACTTGGCGCTGTGACCATTGCAACCAACATGGCCGGACGAGGGACCGATATTCAGCTTGGCGGCAATGTCGAGCTAAAGGTGCTGGAGGCTTTAGCAGCAGACCCCGAAGCCCATCCCGACGAAATTCGTGCAAAGATCGAGGCAGAACACGCCGATGAAAAGCAGAAGGTTCTTGAGGCAGGAGGTCTGTTCGTTCTGGCAACAGAGCGCCATGAAAGCCGCCGGATCGACAACCAGTTGCGGGGACGTTCAGGACGCCAGGGAGACCCGGGCCGCTCCTCGTTCTTTCTAAGTCTCGAAGACGATCTGATGCGGATCTTCGGGTCCGACCGGCTGGACAAGGTCTTGTCGTCGCTCGGTATGAAGGAAGGTGAAGCGATCATCCACCCTTGGGTCAATAAGTCCCTCGAAAAAGCGCAGGCGAAGGTAGAAGGACGCAACTTTGATATTCGCAAGCAGCTTCTGAAGTTCGACGACGTGATGAACGATCAGCGGAAAACGATCTTCAGCCAGCGTATGGAGATTATGGAAGCGGATGACGTCTCCGAGATCACGCAGGATATGCGCCATCAGGTAATCGACGATCTGGTCGCGGAATACATCCCCGAACGCTCCTATGCTGACCAATGGGACACCGAAGGGCTGAAGGAAGCTGTTACCGAGCATCTGGGTATCGACGCAGATGTCGTTGCTTGGGGGCAAGAAGAGGGCGTCGATGACGAGACAATTCGTGAACGACTCGAAAAAACGTCTGACGAGTTCATGGCGTCTAAAGCGGTGCAGTTCGGCGTTGAAAACATGCGCCGGATCGAGAAACAGCTTCTGTTACAGACAATCGATACGAAGTGGCGTGAGCACCTTTTGACGCTGGAGCACTTGCGTTCGGTCGTGGGTTTCCGTGGGTATGCCCAGCGTGATCCACTGAACGAGTACAAGACTGAAGGCTTCCAGTTGTTCGAAGGTCTTCTTGATGGTTTGCGGGCGGAAGTGTCGGAGAAACTTGCGCAGATTAGGCCTCTCACGGAAGAAGAGCAGCGTGCGATGCTGGAACAGATGGCCGCTCAGCAGGCGGCGGCGACCAAAGCCGCAGATGCTTCCGCAGCAATGGCAGAAGGCGCGCCAGCGCCAGACGCGCCTACGCCGCTGATCGAGGGGTTCCGCGAGGATGATCCAGCGACTTGGGGCAACCCGGGACGCAATGATCCTTGCCCCTGCGGGTCGGGCAAGAAATTTAAGCATTGTCACGGGCGCTACACCTGATGCGCGCTGGCGCGTGGGCGGCGGTTGTCTTCGCGCTGTTTTCCGGATCCGCGCTGGCCGACCGTGTCACGCTTTCGGCGAAGATTGGCGATTTTTCCGTCTCCGGTGATTTACGAAGCTTCGACGGGGCCTATTACCGCCTCCTAACCGATCAGGGTCCCGTAACACTGCGCGCAGAGGCCGTAGACTGTGTCGGTATGGAATGCCCGGCCGCGGGCGAAACCACCGGGTTCCGAATAGCAGTGGCGCACGATCTAGCGGATGTGCTTGTGCCTGCGTTGGTCAGAGCTTTCGCCGCAGCTCAGGGTTTCTCTACCGATGTCGAGGGTGCGGGCCCAGAGGTTGTATTTCGCCTCTCACGCCAAGGCGCGCAGTCCGGCGCATTTCCAATTGCGCTGCGGATTATGAGCGCGTCTGAGGCTTTTGCCGACCTCGCAGCCCAGGCGTCAGATCTTGCAATTATCGATCGATCCATTTCGGACGCTGAGTTGGCATTTATGCGCGATGCAGGTCTGGGTGATCTGGCACAGGCAAGGCAAGAACGGCTTCTGGCACTGGACGGTCTCGCCGTCGCTGTATCACCGCAACGCTCGGAAACAGACGTGTCTTTGGAGGCGCTTTCTCAAGCCCTTTCAAAGTCCGATCCTCAATGGTCAGACCTTGGGGGTATGGATCCCAGCCCACTCGCGGTGACACTTCGTGCTCAAGGAGAGGACTTGCCAAGGCTGATCGAGCTTCTTGGTTCCGTATCCGCCCCGGTCGAGTATCGTGTTGATGCAAACGCCGTGGCCCAGAGCCTGCGAAGTGATCCGACGCGATTTGGAATTGTGCCTGCGAGTGCGTTGGGCATCGCGCGCGGTCTACGCCTTGTGGAGCCCTGCGGGCTGGGCCATGCGCCGACCAGCGCAAGCCTGGCGATGGGCCGGTACCCGTGGGTTATGCCCATCAAGAGCTATCAGCCAGACATCCGCCCCCCGCGAGAACTCCGGGAGTTCATGGGGTTTCTGTCCACGGATCGTGCCGCGCGGGTTATCGAACGCGCCGGCTTTGCTCGGCCATCCCTAACCACAGTCTCTGATGATCTTCCCGAGCGGGTACTGGCGGGTTTGCGTTTGGTAGCGCCGTCCGAACTAGCGCGTTTTCAGGCGCTTGTCGCGCGCTTGAGCTCTGCCCGGCAAATTGGCTTGTCGATCCCGGTGCGTACGGAAACAGGGCCGATGCGCGGTGTCCAACGCCTTGCGCTGCAAGAACTTGCCCGTGCAGTCCAAACCGGGCAGGTGTCAGCCGAGCAGATTTTGCTGGTAGCCAGCGGCCAGGACCCGGCGACAGCGCGTCTATATGCGCAAGATGTGCTGGAGCAATTATTCGTTCTTGTAGCGGAGCCTGCCGCGGATCTGCAGAGCATTCAGATCGAAACGCATGGCGCGCTTCTGCCGGTCGCGTGTCAGGGCGCGCCTTGGGCAGACTGGATGAACGCCCGTGTGGATGTCTGGATGTTGCCCAACTCTACAGAAACCCCTCTGCCCGAAAACTGACCTCGCGGGATTTCCCGATCACTAAGTGGTCATGCAAACGTATACCCAGCACCTCCGCCGCGTCGCGGATTGCAGTCGTCATTGTGACATCCTGCGCAGAAGGTGTTGGATCGCCGGAGGGGTGGTTATGTACGAGGATCAGAGCCGACGCATCCAGTTCGAGCGCGCGCTTGACCACCTCCCGCGGGTAAACCGGAACGTGATCCACAGTGCCCTTTGACTGCGGTTCATCGGCGATCAGGGTGTTTTTGTTGTCGAGATAAAGTACACGAAAATGCTCTGTTGTCTGGTTGGCCAGGGCGGTTTGGCAGTACGCCAGAAGTGCGTCCCAGCTTGAAACCAGCGGTCGATTGAGAACTCGGCCCTGCGCCATGCGGTGGGCTGCTGCTTCAACGATCTTCAACTCGGTCACAACCGCATCCCCGACACCGTCTACCTCCAGAAGGCGCGCAGGCTTGGCGGCCATGACGTGGTTGAAGTCACCGAAACGGTCGATGAGCCGACGGGCGAGCGGTTTTACGTCCTGTCTCGGCAATGCCTGGAACAAGACCAATTCCAACAGTTCGTAATCTGGCAATGCATCGGGGCCGCCGTCCCGAAAGCGTCTTCGCAATCGTTTACGATGATCCTTGATATAGGAGGGGAGCTTTGCGCCAGGCTCGATGGGTGTCATGCCAGCAAACAAAGGCAATGCTGTGTCTTGAAATGCGGAATCCCGGGACATGGTGTAATCCTGCCCGGGACCGCGTTAAGCCGGGGTTAACCAGTCATATCGTCCCAGAAGCTCTTCACCTTTTTGAAGAACTTCGAGGTTTCAGGCTGGTTGTCTTCGCTCAGTTCTTCGAATTCGCGCAGAAGTTCTTTCTGACGGCTGGTCAGGTTGACGGGCGTCTCGACCGCCACCTCAATGAACATGTCGCCTGTCGTTCCGCCACGCAGGGCTGGCATGCCTTTGCCGCGTAAGCGCATTTGCCGACCCGACTGGCTTCCCGCCGGGATCTTCACCCGCGACCTCCCACCGTCGATCGTGGGGACCTCTACGTCTCCACCGAGGGCGGCTGAGGCCATTGAGACTGGTACGCGACAATAGAGCTCGGTCGCTTCTCGCTGGAAGATTGCGTGCTCTCGGACCTCAATGAAAATGTAGAGATCACCTGAGGGTCCGCCACGCATACCGGCATCACCCTCGCCCGCCAAACGAATGCGCGTGCCTGTTTCGACACCAGCTGGGATGTTCACGGAAAGAGTTCGTTCTTTTTCGACATGGCCGGAGCCAGCACAAACCTTGCAAGGATCTTTGATGATTTGGCCGGTCCCTGAGCATGTGGGACAGGTGCGTTCAACAGTAAAAAACCCCTGTTGCGCGCGCACTTTCCCCATGCCGGAGCAAGTCGGACAGGTGACCGGTTCAGCTCCGCCTTCCGCCCCTGTGCCGCTACAGGCCGAACATGCTATGCTCCCAGGCACAGTGATGGTTTTCTGAAGGCCGGTGAAGGCTTCCTCGAGAGAGATACGCAGGTTGTAGCGTAGGTCGGAGCCACGCGCGGCGCGCTGACGACCGCCGCCTCCACGCTGGCCGCCCATGAAGTCGCCGAACAAGTCCTCAAAAACATCTGAGAAGGCGGAGGCGAAATCGCCTTGACCTTGCGGGCCGTAGCCGCCACGCGCACCGGGCCCTGCACTGCCATTTTCGAAAGCAGCGTGTCCGAAGCGGTCGTAGGCCGCTTTTTTGTCACCGTCTTTTAGGACGTCGTAGGCCTCGTTCACTTCCTTGAACTGCGTTTCCGCGTCCGGATTGTCCGAATTACGGTCGGGATGCAGTTCCTTGGCCTTTCTCCTGAAGCCTTTTTTAATCTCGTCAGCTGAAGCCCCTTTGGACACGCCAAGGACTTCGTAGTAGTCGCGTTTGGCCATGACCGGTCCTTTTCCTTTGAAAGGCGACGCCGGCCCGAGTCCCGGGCCGGCGCGGCAGTCAATCTAAACCGGCGGTTAGCCGCGCTTTTGATCGTCGAGATCTTCGAAATCTGCATCGACGATGTCGTCGTCCACGCCACGCGGTTCGTCAGCATCTTCAGGCGCTTCTTCGCCCGAAGATTCTTGCTGCGCCTTGTAGATCGCCTCGCCCAACTTCATCGCCGCGTCGGTCACGTTCTGGATGCCGGACTTGATCTTACCAGCGTCTTCCGTTTCCAGCGTCTCTTTCAGCGCAGAAACGGCAAGTTCAATGGCTTCGACGGTTGACGGGTCGACTTTGTCGCCATGCTCTTCCAGAGATTTCTCGGTCGAATGGATCAGGCTTTCTGCCTGGTTCTTCGTCTCGACCAGATCTTTGCGTTCTTTGTCGGCGTCCGCGTTTGCCTCAGCATCGCGCACCATCTGTTCGATCTCTTCATCCGAAAGACCACCAGAGGCCTGGATCGTGATCTTCTGCTCTTTGCCGGTTCCCTTATCTTTGGCCGAAACCGAGACAATACCATTGGCGTCGATGTCGAAGGTCACCTCGATCTGGGGAAGACCACGCGGCGCGGGCGGGATTTCCTCGAGGTTGAACTGGCCGAGCATCTTGTTGTCGGCGGCCATCTCGCGCTCACCCTGGAAAACCCGGATCGTCACGGCGTTCTGGTTGTCTTCGGCGGTAGAGAAGACCTGAGACTTCTTGGTCGGAATTGTTGTGTTCCGATCGATCAGACGGGTGAACACCCCACCGAGGGTTTCGATACCCAGCGAAAGCGGTGTTACGTCCAGCAGAACCACGTCCTTGACGTCGCCCTGCAGAACACCAGCCTGAATGGCGGCGCCCATGGCGACAACCTCGTCGGGGTTCACACCTTTATGGGGCTCCTTGCCAAAAAACTTGGACACTTCTTCCATGACCTTCGGCATACGGGTCATACCGCCAACCAGAACCACCTCGTCGATGTCGTCTTTGCTGAGCCCGGCATCCTTCAATGCCGCCTGACAAGGCTTCAGGGACGCCTTGATCAGGTCGTTGACGAGGCTTTCCAGCTTCGCACGGGTCAGCTTCATCACGAGGTGCAGAGGCTGGCCACCATTCGGATCCATCGAGATAAACGGCTGGTTGATCTCCGTCTGGCTGGAAGATGACAGTTCAATCTTCGCCTTTTCTGCAGCTTCCTTGAGGCGCTGCAGTGCCATCTTGTCTTTGGTCAGGTCCACGCCATGCTCTTTTTTGAACTCCTCGGCGAGGTAGTTCACTATGCGCATGTCGAAGTCTTCACCACCGAGGAACGTGTCTCCGTTGGTTGATTTCACTTCGAAGAGACCATCGTCGATCTCAAGGATTGTGATGTCGAAAGTACCGCCGCCAAGGTCGTAGACGGCGATCGTGTGGCTTTCAGATTTGTCGAGACCATAGGCCAACGCTGCCGCTGTTGGCTCGTTAATGATCCGCAGCACTTCAAGACCGGCGATCTTGCCGGCATCTTTTGTAGCCTGACGTTGGGCGTCGTTGAAATACGCAGGCACGGTAATGACTGCTTGGGTCACGTCCTCGCCCAGATAGCTTTCGGCGGTTTCCTTCATCTTCTGAAGGATGAGGGCGGAGACCTGAGCGGGAGAGTATTTCTCATCCCGGATCTCGACCCATGCGTCGCCGTTGCCGCCATTGATCACGGCGTAGGGCAGGTTCTTTTTGTCTTTCTCGAGCGCAGGGTCGTCGAACCGGCGGCCGATCAGTCGCTTCACACCAAAGACAGTGTTTTCGGGGTTGGTGACCGCCTGGCGTTTGGCCGGCTGGCCGACAAGGCGTTCATCGTCGGTATAGCCGACAATAGAGGGCGTGGTACGCGCCCCTTCGGAGTTTTCAATGACACGTGGCTGCGAACCATCCATGATGGCGACGCAGGAGTTCGTCGTGCCAAGGTCGATACCAATGACTTTTCCCATTGCTATAGTCCCTTTCGTCGTGGCGATAGTTACGAGATCGGACCCGAGTGCGGCATCCAACCTCTGATCCCAGAATGATCACGGGGCCCGCGATCGACTTCTCGGCGTATATAAGGAGGGGCTATTGGGGCTGCAAGCAGTCCGCAGAACAGAAATACGCAGAAAATGAAGAAAACTTCGTTTGAAAATTCGCTGCACCCGACGGTTTCAATACGAGGGGCCGATGTCTACAAGGGCGCTTTGAATCGTGCAGCGCAGGAAGAGCTTCTGGCGCTTGTGCGCAAGATCGTGCAGGCAGCGCCCCTGTATCAACCGGTTATGCCGTCGGGGCGGAAGATGTCAGTTCGGATGAGTGCAGCTGGCGAGTTCGGATGGGTGTCCGATGCGAAAGGGTATCGTTATGCGTCGGTGCATCCACTCGGAATGCCTTGGCCTGCGATCCCCGAGTTGATTCTGAGACTGTGGGATCAGGTATCTGGATGCTCCAGACATCCTGAATGCTGTCTGATAAATTTCTATTCGCCCGACGCGCGCATGGGCATGCATCAAGATAACGACGAGCGGGATTTCACTGCGCCCGTGGTCTCGATCTCTTTGGGCGACGATGGCCTGTTCCGCGTCGGGAACACGACTCGGGGCGGCAAAACCGAGTCGCTCTGGCTAAGGTCTGGAGACATTGTTGTGCTCGGCGGAGAGGCTCGGCTTGCTCATCACGGTATCGACCGTATCAGAGCTGGATCGAGTGATCTTCTTCAAAACGGCGGGCGTCTCAACCTTACTCTGCGGGTCGTGACGTGACTGCCTGGGGGCGATGCTTTAGTCGCGCGCGCTCCAACTCAGGGAGGCGCGATTCCGCGTGTAGTACTCACCCAGAAGCCCGATCGCCAAGCACGCCAACGTCACCCAAATAGGGTAGTCAAGATTAGTATTGCGCGGCGTATAATTGATAAAGATGTACCCGCGCATCTGGTCGATTAAGTGGAACAGTGGGTTCCATGTGAACAGGACCAGCATCATCGATGGTAATCCGTTCGCCACAAACATCTTTCCGCTCGCGAACATATTGACGCGGCTGTAGATGGTCATGATCATTCTCGTCGCCGTCGGGGCCCATGGTTTGAGGCCCAAAAACATCATACCGACTGCAACGCCCGACAACCACGTCAGAATGAAGACCTTCACCGCGCCGTTGAGGTTATCAATTTCTACCTGGTTCCACCCGATATGGTAAAACAGCAAGATTACTACGATCGATAGCAGCTGAATATAAAATGTGCTGACGGCTGCCGCACAAATCGCAATCATCGTGTTCATATTGGCGTGCTTCATCATCGGCGAGGCGGGGCCTTCCGACATAAAAACAGCTGTCATAGTCTTGTTGAACACCAGAAAGAGGAACACGCCCGACAGGATATACATGAGGAAATCGCCACGAATTCCTGCTCCGGCGATCCCCATGACTGCAAACATGACAAAAAAGACACTGACGAAAATAATCGCCTGCAAAATGTTTATGAAAATACTCATCAAAGCATTGCCATGCTCTTTGCGTACCTCGCGCACTGCGGCGTGAAAGATCAGCGACCACGTGCGCGCTATTGGCGCCAAAACGAATGTGCTTTGTTCTGCTCTGAGCATTCTTGACTCTTATTCGATACCGCCGTGTCGTGCCGGAGTCTCGAACACAAACTGTTGCGGTTCCTTTAAGGCCAAAGCATAGAGGAAACTGCCCCCCGTTCAACCAATCGACAAGGCCTCTATCAAAATGGATTTTCAACGACTGACGTCTGTTCTTCGTCAACTCGCCCTGAAGGGTGGGGACGCAATCATGGATATTTACTCGTCTGACGCTTTCGATGTGCGGACCAAGGCAGACGAAAGCCCGGTCACTGCTGCCGATGAAGCAGCGGATGCCGTTATTTCCAAAGGGTTGGCGGAAGCTTTCCCAGACGTGCTGTGCGTCACCGAGGAACAGGCGGCAACACATTCGGCGCAAGCCGATACGTTTTTCATCGTTGACCCATTGGATGGCACCAAGGAATTCGTCCACCGGCGCGGCGAGTTCACTGTGAACATCGCCTATGTGGAAAACGGCGTTTCTATTCGGGGAGTTGTCTACGCGCCGGCAAAAAATCGCTTGTTCTACACTCAGGCAGATGGCAGCAGCGTGGAAGAGGTGGCGCCCTTCGGTCTTGATGAACCGGGAAAGGTCACGCCTTTGAAAGTGTCTTCACCAGATAATAACGACCTTATGGTTGTGGCTTCGAAGTCGCATAGGGATCAGGCGACAGACGACTACATCGGCAAATATAAGGTGCGGGATATGACGTCTGCCGGATCCTCATTGAAGTTCTGTCTCGTTGCTTGTGGAGAGGCGGATCTTTATCCAAGGCTTGGCCGAACAATGGAATGGGATACAGCTGCCGGAGATGCTGTATTGCGCGGCGCAGGTGGCGCGGTGGTCCGGTTCGATGACCACACCCCGCTCGACTACGGCAAACCAGAGTATGAGAACCCGTTTTTCATTGCGTATGCACCGGGTGTTGTTCTGAAGACCCATTGATGTCGGTCCTTATTGTAATACCCGCCCGCTACGCCTCTTCGCGCTATCCGGGAAAGCCGCTCGTTCCGCTCAAAGGCGCAACGGGCGTTTCAAAAACACTATTGGCACGTTCATGGGAGGCCGCGTCAGCGGCACAGGGAGTGGATCGCGTCGTCATTGCTACGGATGATGCGAAAATTGCCGAGCATGCTGAGGACATCGGGGCCGAGATCGTGATGACCTCGGAGGCCTGTCGCAACGGCACAGAGCGCGTTGCAGAAACCATTGCTTCGCTGAATGTGGAGCCCGAGATCGTCGTCAACTTGCAAGGCGATGCACCACTGACGCCACCTTGGTTCGTCGAGGAACTGATTGCGGGGCTCAGGAACGCGCCGGACGCAGATTTAGCCACTCCGGTCTTGCGGGCGGATGGACGCGCGCTGAATGGGTTTCTAGACGACCGGCGCGCCGGCCGCGTTGGCGGCACCACAGCTGTTTTCGGTACCGGGGGCCGCGGTCTTTATTTTTCCAAGGAAGTGATCCCTTACACCGACCGAACATATGGCCCGTCTGAGGAGACGCCTGTTTTTCATCACGTGGGACTTTATGCGTATCGGCCTGATGCGCTCGCGGCATACGCGACATGGCCAGTTGGGCCCCTAGAAACGCTGGAGGGGCTGGAACAGCTTCGATTCCTTGAGAACGGCAGGCATGTGCTTTGCGTCGAGGTTGATGGTAAGGGTCGCCAGTTCTGGGAATTGAACAATCCCCAAGACGTTCCTCGTATTGAGTCGATGCTGGGTGAAATGGGTCTGGTTTGACCGTTCTCAGTTGCTAGGTTTTGCAACGAGCGCTCCGGATTCCATTGAATCGTTTCGTCTTTGGAAACGCAAATCGGTCACTTCGTGATCTGAGAAATTTTCAGCACGGAAAAATTTTCAAGACCTAGCGCATTGTTCAGTAGTATTTTTTTGCATCTAACGCGTCCTTACTACTGGGCAAGGCACGTGAACCCGTGTGCTTTGGTTGCCAACTCCGACTAAAACTGTTCAGCTTTGAGAAACTTCGGTTCAACAGTCAGGAAAGCTAATGTCCCGCGAAGTCAAAACCGCCGTATTTCCAGTTGCTGGTCTTGGAACGCGTTTCTTGCCGGCCACCAAGTCCGTGCCCAAGGAAATTATGACCTTGGTAGATAGGCCCCTTGTCCAGTATGCAATCGACGAGGCACGCGCGGCCGGCATCGAAGAATTCATTTTTGTCACCGCGCGCGGGAAGAGCGCGTTGGAGGATTATTTCGACCAATCCCCACAGCTTGAACAGTCTTTGGAGAAATCAGGGAAGACGGAACTTCTAAAAACCTTGCGCTCTACCAACATGGAAAGCGGCGCAATTGCCTACATCCGGCAGACGCAGGCCCTCGGTCTTGGCCACGCGGTCTGGTGCGCGCGGCGCCTTATCGGTGACGAACCTTTCGCGGTCATCTTGCCCGATGACGTCATCGCGGCAGAGAAACCGTGCCTTCAGCAGATGGTGGACGCCTATCAGGAGACCGGCGGCAACATGGTTGCGACCATGGAGGTTCCAATGTCCAAGGCCTCGGCCTACGGCATCGTAGATATCGATGACGACATGGGTTCGATTGTGTCGGTCAAGGGTATGGTAGAGAAACCTGCGGCCGAAGATGCTCCATCGAATCTGGCGGTGATCGGACGGTACATCCTGACGCCGAAGGTTCTGAGCAATCTTGGAGCAGGTCGGCGAGGCGCTGGGGGCGAGATCCAATTGACAGACGCAATCGCGCAAGAGATCGAAGACTCAAACAACGTGTATGGGTTCCGGTTCGCCGGCCAGCGATTTGATTGTGGCTCCAAGGCCGGGTTTTTACAGGCGACTGTTTCTTTCGCACTGTCGCGGCCTGACCTTGCCCCGGAGCTTCAGGACTTCCTGCAGGAGCTTTCCTTCGCGAACAAGGCCGCTCAATAGGCGCAAGCTTTCGTCAAGGAAAAGCGATGCCCAAGCGTGCCGTCTGAGGCACCCGTTGTGAGGAGACGGGTGTGAACCATGCGCTGAGGGAAGCTTACCGCCTCCGGTGGAAGCGTCGCGAATTGATGTGGCGCGCTTGGCGAAAGAGACGCGAGCTTGTGCCCCAATTTGCGGCTGCTCCGAGGCTTCCCGAGCATGGGGTCCTCTGCTTCGCCTGCGTACGCAATGAGTCCGAACGGCTCCCGTTTTGGCTGGCGCACTACCGGGCTTTGGGCGTGACCCATTTCCTGATTGTCGATAACGCAAGCACGGATGAAACCCCGGATCTCCTAGGCAAAGAGGCCGATGTCTCGCTTTGGAGCACGAAGACCAGCTACAAGGCTGCGCGTTTTGGCATGGACTGGCTGATGGTGTTGCTGGCACGATTCGGTCAGAACCGCTGGTGTTTGACGGTCGATGCTGATGAGCTTCTGGTCTATCCTGACAGCACCAGCCGCCCGCTTGCGGAACTGACTGACACTCTCGATCGGAAGAGCATTCGCAGTTTTGGAGCGCTGATGGTCGAGCTTTTTCCTAAGGGTCCGATGAGCGCGGTAAACTATCAACCCGGGCAGGACCCAACGGAAGTTTTGCGATATCTAGATCCGGGACCCTATCGGACGACTTCGCAGCCTTCTCTGCGAGCCACGCTATACCAGGGTGGAGTACGGGACCGCGTTTTCTTCGAAGCTGAGCCCCGGCGCGCCCCGACATTGAACAAGATCCCGCTCGTGCGTTGGCACTGGCGATGGGCCTACTTGAATTCGACGCACTCGCTGCTGCCTAGGTACCTGAACGCGGTTTTTTCTACGCCTAAGCAACCGCTTCTGTCGGGTGCACTTCTACATACAAAATTTCTCCCCTCAGTTGCTGCGCGCGCGAAAGAAGAAAAGACCCGGCGCGAGCATTTTGGGAACAGCACGCTTTTCGATGACTACTACGACAAACTCAGCACAGGACCGGATCTCTGGTATTCGGGGGCCGTGAGCTACGGCGGTCCAGAGCAACTCGAGGCGCTGGGGTTTATGGCTCGCGATCCCGATTGGTAGCATGCGCTGCGCACCAGACCCCCGTTGTCGGCAACAGCAAGTGTCGTTAGGCTCGCGGTAACGCGGCTCGTTAACTATAGAGCGCGAAGAAACGGGCGACGTGGCCCGTGCATGAACGCTACGGGGGCTGGGTTTTGAACGTTCTTGCGCGCTACAAGCTGAGGCTGGAGCGAAAGCGCCTCCTGCTACGCGCCCGCCGCAAGTCACGCGACTTGACATCTGTTCAAGACCGCACCTCTGATATCCGCCCCAGTGACATCTTGTGCTTTCTCACTGCTCGGAACGAAAACATCCGGCTCCCTTACTTTTTGGAGTACTACCGGGCTCTGGGCGTTAATCACTTCCTGCTGGTCGATAACGCGTCCGATGACGGATCGATTGAGTATCTATCACAGGAACCGGATGTGTCGGTCTGGCGAACGGGGGCCAGCTACCGGCACGCACGCTTCGGAATGGACTGGATGATGCGGCTGCTTCGTCGCTATGGCACCGGTCACTGGTGCCTGACAATCGATCCCGATGAGTTTCTGGTTTATCCGTTTTGCGAGACCCGGCCGCTGCGGGCGTTAACCGATTGGATGGATGCGTCACGCTTGCGCGCATTGCCCGCCATGTTGCTGGACATGTACCCGCGTGGAAACTTGCAGGATCACGTCTATTGCGCTGGTCAGAACCCGCTGGAGATTGCCGGGTGGTTCGACGGTGGGAACTACGTGTTTCAACGAAACGAACATCTTAAGAACCTCTGGATTCAAGGTGGACCTCGGGCCCGTGCCTTCTTTTCAGAGTCTCCATCAGCCGCCCCGGCTTTGAATAAGATCCCACTGGTAAAATGGCAGTCCGGATATGCCTATGTTCAAAGCACGCATATGCTATTGCCACGCGGTTTGAACCAAGTGTACGCCGCTGACGGTGGTGAGCGCGTCTCTGGCTGCCTTTTGCACACGAAATTCCTTAATACATTTGCCGAAAAAGCCCGTGACGAGGCTGGGCGTAAGCAGCACTATGCCAAGGGAAGAGAGTATGCGGCCTATGCTGAAACGCTTGACCGCGCCGAGGGCCTCGACCTCTGGCATGAGTATTCTGAGAAATACGTCTCGTGGCGGCAGCTTGAGATCTTGGGCCTGATGTCGAAAGGGAACTGGGCATGAGTAGCGCGCGCCTCGGGTTCGTGATGCTCGCACATACGGAGTTGGGGCGCGCGAGCCAGATGGCGCGGCATCTAGCAAGCCGCGGATATCCGGTTGCTTTGCATCTCGACACTAAGCTGTCAGATAGTGAAATCGTGAAGGTTCAGGCCTCGCTCAGCGACCTGAGAAATGTCTTTTTTCCCCGACGGTACAACTGTGGTTGGGGACTATGGTCGATGGTGGAGGCCACGCAGGCCTCTGCGGAACTTCTACTGTCGGAAATGCCCGATCTTCGTCATGTGGCCTTGATCAGCGGGGATTGCCTACCCCTTAGGCCAGTGGATCAACTCGCAGACCTTCTCGACCGCTCCCCAACGACCGACTTCATCGAGTCCGTGACCGTGGAAGATGTGCCCTGGACCATTGGCGGGCTGCAGGAAGAACGTTTCACGCTGCGCTTTCCGTTCTCGTGGCGTACGCACAGGAAGCTATTTGACCGTTACGTGAATCTGCAGCGGCGCTGCGGCTTTCGCCGCCAGATTCCCAGCGGGATCGCGCCTCATTTGGGCTCTCAGTGGTGGTGCCTGACACGGGCCAGCCTGGAAGCAATCCTGACGGATCCGCGCCGGGCAGAGTTCGACCGCTATTTCTCGAAGGTCTGGATCCCGGACGAGTCATATTTCCAGACATTGATACGTCGGGTGTCGGTGTCCATTGAAAGCCGGTCGTTGATGCTTTCGAAATTTGATGCGCAGGGAAAACCATTCACCTTTTATGACGACCATATGGATCTATTGGAGAACTCTGATCGCTTCCTAGTCCGAAAAGTCTGGCCCAGAGCGGAAAAGCTTTATGAGAGGCTTTTACCGGATCAGGAAATCGCTGCACCGCCTGCTGCATCCCATCCGCACCGGATTGAAAAGATTTTTGATGATGCCATTTCTCGCGACCGAGAAGGGCGCCCCGGGCTCTTTATGCAAAGCAGATTTCCATCTGACACTTGGTCCGCCGGGAAAACGGCCGCACCATACTATGTTTTTCAAGGTTATGACGAGGTGGTCGAAGGTTTCGCGTCATGGCTATCACGGTGGACCGGGGCCCGTGTCCATGGACACCTTTTCGACCCTCAGAAGGCAGAATTCGCGGAAAAGGCGCAAGTCTTTAATGGCGGCCTTACGAGCGATGCCGCGCTCCGGGATCACAATCCGGAAAGGTTTCTGACAAATCTGATCTGGAACGCGCGTGCTGAGACTCAATGTTTTCTAACCGGGCCATATGACAACCAAGCGGCCAATGACTACATGTCATGGGATCCGAACGCGCATTTTGCCGTTGTCACGGGGGCTTGGGCAGTGCGGCTTTTCAAAGCCGACATCAGCTTTCAGGAGAAGCGTAGGCAAGCCGCGCGGCTGCAAAGAATCGAGGGAGTATTTCTGGGGCAACTGCGCCGCAAAGACCTACCTTCTAAAGTACGGATTACCTCTCTTGCGGACTTCATTGAAAACCCAATGGTACATTTGCAGGATACCTTGGACGAACTCACCCCGCTTTCGCGACGCCATCTTTCCGAAGCGCCGAAACTTACAGACTTGCGGGGTCTTGGCGATTTCCTTCAGCAGCTGACCAACGCAGGAATGAAACCATATCTCGCCGGCGACATTCCGCATGACAGCGATCTTGTCACGACAGAACTCGCGCCAACCCAGCGCGCTGAAGGGACCGGGTCTTGAGTGCAAGCTACGACTATTTTGTGGTCTTTGCGGGCATGCGGACCGGGTCAAACTATCTTGAGCGCAATGTCAGTTCAGTGCCTGACGTCAAGTCTTACGGGGAGCTCTTTAACCCCTACTTCATAGCACGCGAAGGGAATGAAGAGTTTCTTGGCATAACGCTTGAAATGCGGGAAGCAGATCCGGACCTTTTGATCCGCAAGGCTCAAGCAGACACACCCGCGCTGGCAGGGTTCCGTCTGTTTCATGACCATGATCCGCGGGTCCGGAGCGCGGCTATTGAGGATCCACGCTGCGCAAAGATTGTCCTCACTCGAAATCCCGTGGAGAGTTATGTGTCCTACAAGCAGGCGTTGGCTTCGAACCAATGGGTCCTGACGGACGCGAAGGGTCAGGTCGATGTGCCGCCAGTGGTGTTTGATCCCGTTGAGTTCCGCGAGTTCGCAGAGGCGCAAGCGCAGTTTCTGACAGATCTTCGCGCAGGTCTTGCTTCGGCAGGACAAACCGCGCTGCAAATCGCTTATGAAGACCTCGCGGACTTGTCGGTCATCAACGGCGTCCTGCGCTATCTGGGGTCTGACCACCAGCTTGACCGGCCGGAACGCACTCTGAAACGTCAGAGCGCTGCAGATCTCGATGCTCGTGTCGCAAACGTTGAGGCGATGAAGACAGCCATAGCAAGAATGGACCCGTTTAGTCTCGATCCGACGGTTGTATCTCGGCTGGATCGTGGTGCGGCCGTACGCAGTTATCTGGCCGGACAGTCTGTACCGCTGCTCTATCTTCCCGTTCATCGCGCGTTCACTGACCCTGTTTCTGCGTGGTTGTCTGCGCAGGACAAAGGCAAAACGCCCCTGTCTGATCTGAGCCAGAAGGACTTGCGCGACTGGCGGCTAGCGCATCGGAATGCACGTAGTCTGACACTACTGTGCCACCCCGTTCGGCGGGCTTGGGAGGCGTTTGAATACGCTATTTTGCCGACCAACCTTCAGGCCTTCGCCGAGGTTCGCCATGCGCTTGTGACAGCCTATAAAGTGCCATTGCCAGACCCCTGGCCGGATCCGGACCTTCCAAAAGGAAAACTAAGGCGGGCCTTCATTGCTTTCTGCAAGTTCCTAAAGGCCAATCTTGCCGGACAAACGGGCTTGCGTATCGATGACCTGTGGGTGGGCCAGCACACACGCCTTCATGGGATCTCTGCTGTGGCCATGCCCGATATCATCTTGCGCGAGGAAGAGCTGGGGTTACCGCAAAACCTGCCCGCACGCGAAATTGGCGCAGACCTTGCGTTGCTGCGTCTTCCCAAGGTCTCTGATCACCTCGTTGCAATTTACGATGACCGAGTTGAGGCGGCCGTGCGCGCAGCTTACGCGCGCGACTACGCTGTCTTCGGGTTTGGAAACTGGTCGGCTGCGGGTTAAGCCGCCCGAGTACGCTCCGCCTCGGTCAGGATCGCGTGAAGTGTCGCTGGATCAGAGTTTGCCCGAAGCTTTGCGCAAACAGACTGGTCGCGCAGAGTGCGTGACACCAGTGCCAACGCCTTGAGATGCTCGACGCCGCTATCGCTTGGCGCAAAGAGCGCAAAGATCAGGTCAACTGGCTGGCGGTCTACGGATTCGAACTCCATCGGCTTTTCGAGGCGCACGAACACTCCCACCACCTCGCTGACATCCGCAAGGCGTGCATGAGGCAGCGCAACCCCGCCGCCAACACCGGTCGGGCCCAGAGACTCGCGTTCCTGCAACGCCTCCACAGCGTCGTTGAGGCACACGCCATAGGCTTGGCACGCGAGATCGCTCAACTCTTGCATGAGGCGTTTCTTACTGCTCATCTGACCCAGAACGCGAATAGCCTTCGGGGCGAGCAAGTCTGATAAATCCATTGCCCTTGTCCGTTTGATTGTTCCGCTTGCGCGGTCCGTTTATCTCCGGCTCTGCCGGTCAGTCTCAGCTGTCGAGCTTAGGATCGATCCAGCCAATGTTGCCATCTTCACGGCGGTAAACGACGTTTACACCACCGTGCCCCTCATTACGGAATACAAGCACCGGGGCATGTGCAAGTTCCATCTGCATAACGGCCTCTCCGACCGAAACAGAGGGGATTTTCGTTTCCATTTCAGCAACAATGATCGGCTGAAGGGTGTCGGGTTCACTGTCCTCATGTGATTCCGACGCGTCGAGGATATAGGCGGAGGCGCCGTGGGATGCAACAGGTTCTGTACGTTCACGGTGGTGGTTCTTAAGACGCCGTTTGTACCGGCGTAATTGCTTCTCCATTCGCTGGTTGCACTTATCAAAAGCAGCGTAGATATCCGGTGCGCTGCCTTTCGCCTGCGCGGTCAGTCCAGTGGACAGATGCACGATCGCCTCGCAGACATGCTCATGTGCGTCCTTGAAAAACACGATATTGGCGTCGGTCGGTCGCTCAGCGTACTTGCTTACAACTTCGGACATTTCCTCGCGTACGTGTGTCTGCAAGGCTTCGCCGATATCGATCTGTTTTCCGGTAATTTGGTAGCGCATGGTGCCTCCCATAAAGCGATGATCTACCCAGCGGCGCGTGGTCAGCGCCAAGGTAAGAACATGTAGGTAAGGGTGATCCGAAGCTTTGGCCCCGGCTGGGCATCCGACGGACGGTGTGGAACACAGCCCAAGTCGTGGATGGCAGGATGAACACTCATCCCTGCTATTTGGCGACAAGGCCGGAAGGGAGTCAACGCCCTCATCCTGCAGGTGCAAAGGTGCCGCAGGGGTTAGTTTAGGGAGAACTTGTCGCCAAGATAGACGCGGCGGACGTTCTTATCCTCGACGACTTCTTCTTTCGTGCCGCTCATCAACACGGTGCCGTCATGTAGGATGTAGGCTCGATCAACGATTTCCAGGGTTTCGCGAACGTTGTGGTCCGTGATGAGAACGCCTATGCCGCGTTCCTTGAGATGTGACACAAGTGTTCGAATGTCTCCGACCGCGATGGGGTCAACGCCGGCAAACGGTTCATCGAGTAACAGATACTTGGGATCGGAAGCGAGGCACCTTGCGATCTCGACCCGGCGTCGTTCGCCACCAGACAGGGCCAGTGCCGGAGTCCGGCGCAGATGCTCGATGGAAAACTCCGACAAAAGGTCTTCAAGCATCTCCATACGCCGTGTCCGGTCCCGTGTACTGACTTCCAGAATGGCCCGTATGTTGTCTTCAACACTGAGCCCGCGAAAGATTGACATCTCTTGGGGCAGATAGCCGATCCCCAGCTTCGCGCGGCGGTACATCGGCAGAACGGTAACATCGCGCCCGTCGATGCTTACCAAGCCTGCCTCAGGTGTGATGAGGCCGGCGATACAATAGAAACATGTTGTCTTCCCCGACCCATTCGGACCCAGGAGGGCAACGGCTTCCCCACGATTCAAGTGAAGAGTCACATCCCGGATAACCGGACGCTTGCGATAGCTTTTGCGCAAATTGCGAACGTGCAGCCCGGCATCGCCGTCTTTTACTTCTAGTTCTGGTTTGGAACTCATCTACTGGGCTTCGGGCTGCAGTACTGTGCGCACCCGACCTTCCATCTGGCCTCTGCCAGTCTCCAGGTTGAGCACCAGCGCATCGCCGGCCACCACAAACTGGCCTTGCTTCAGAAAAACATCACCGGACATGCGCAATTCGCGGGTGACGGGCATGTAGGTTGCGCTTTGGCTTTCTGCCGTGTCCAAGCCACTTGTGAAGAAGACGTTGCCTTCCGCATTCACTTCTGCGACGCGGCCGGGCCTCGTGTCTGTTGCTTCCTCGTAGAGAACAACAACCTCATCTGCGAGGAGCCTTAATTCTCCTTGGGTGACCACAACGGAGCCGACAAATACGGCTTCTCCTGTTTCGCGGTTGACGTTCAAAGTGTCGGAGGTGACTTCGACTTCTTCATCCGAAGATGTTTCCGGTGTGGCCAAAGAAACTTCTGTTCCTTGAGCGAACGCCGCGACACTCATGCCAACCAAGACGGCGAGTGTGGATATGATCTGAAAAGACTTCATTGCGGGGTATATAGCACTCGGACACCGTCCGAGAAAACTACGACTTGAGCCTTTGTTCTCTCATCCGGAAAAAACTCCGCGCGCCCGGCAAACAACGAAATGCCCGGGCCGTTCAATTTGACGTCCCCTTCCGAAAGCGCGTGTTTGCCGTCGAAGCTTGAAGTACCGCCCTGCGCTGTCAGGACGTAGCCGTCGCTGTGCACGATCCGCAGCCCATCTTCGACTTTTGCTATGCGGGTATTCTGATCGATTCTTGCAGCGCCGCCTTCGAACGTAATCCGATCCCCGCTCAACGTTTCCATAATGCCAGATAGGTCGAAGGCCCGGAATTCTCCTGGCGAGGTAAGGACAGGCCGCGCTGTGCGCGCGTTCAAGGTCAGAGCGGATCCGTTATCCAGGATTGTACTATAACGGGGGCTTAGCACGCTTTGGCTTTCTACGATTTCCTCCAGTTCTACCTCTGAATAGGGTAACTCGCCGACTTCGCGATTTTGATTGGATAGAAGGAACAAGCTGGACAGCAAGCCAAGACCCACGACGGGCAGCACGATCTTGGCGAGCGCGACAAACTGGGAATATGCGTTGTCGGCGCGCGGCACTGCTCAGCCCAGACCTGCCCGTAGGCAATCATGAATGTGTAAAAACCCTTCCGGATGGCCCGAACTCTTCTCGTCGACCACAAAAAGGCAGGTGATCTTTCGCTCGTTCATTACGGCGACAGCTTCTTCTGCCAGCGCGTCCGGGGCGATGGTCAATGGCGCGCGGGTCATTACGTCCCCCGCACGCATGTTGAGCAATCCATCCATATGCCGCCGCAAGTCGCCGTCAGTGATGATCCCGGCAAGTTTTCTGTCGCGGAGTACGCCAACCACGCCAAATCCTTTCTGGGAGATCTCCAAAAGCGCATCCGACATCGGAGCGTCGATCCCGATAAGCGGCAATTCAGCACCCTTGTGCATTAAGTCGGCCACCTTTGAAAGCTGTGCGCCCAGCTTGCCGCCTGGATGGAAATCGCGGAAGTTTTCCGGGCTGAAGTGCCGATGCTCCATGAGCGCGACCGCGAGGGCGTCCCCAAGCGCCAGCGTCATCGTCGTCGACGTAGTGGGGACAATACCAGTCCCGCAGGCCTCCGGCGCATCGGGTAAAACAAGCGCAACATCCGCTTGTTTCAGGAGGGTGCTCTCGGGGCGGGACGCAACACCAATCAACGGAATCTTGAACCGGCGGGTATAGGCCACCAGATCGGCAAGCTCAGGTGTTTCGCCCGAGTTCGAGAGCACTAGAACGACGTCCCCCTCTGCCATCATCCCAAGATCACCATGACTCGCTTCCGCTGGATGCACGAAATGCGCGGGTGTTCCGGTGGATGCAAAAGTTGCCGCAATCTTGCGAGCAATATGTCCGGATTTCCCCATGCCCGAGACGATCACACGCCCGCGAGCCGACAGAATTACCTCCACGGCAATCCCAAAGCTGTCGTCCAGGCTTTCAGCCAGCACAGAAAGAGCATCAGCTTCGGTCTTGATCACGCGGTGCGCTGTACTCAGGAACTCAATGGCATCCATGGGGACCCCTCAATGGTGAAATAAGTCGACCTCAGACCATCCCTGAAGGTCAAGCGCGGCTCGCGTTGGGAGGAAATCGAAGCAGGACTGCGCCAGTTGTGTGCGGCCCTCGCGCGCGAGCCGCTTGTTCATCTCTTCGCGCAGTTTGTGCAAATAAAGCACATCTGACGCTGCATACTCTATTTGCGCGTCTGATAACTCGGGTGCTCCCCAGTCCGAGCTTTGCTGTTGTTTGGAGATGTCGATACCCAAGACTTCCTGCAAAAGGGCCTTTAATCCGTGCCGATCCGTGTAGGTGCGCACCAGTTTAGATGCGATTTTGGTGCAGTAGACGGGGGCTGCGCGCACTCCGAACGCGTGCTCCATCACCGCAATATCGAATCTGCCGAAGTGGAATAGCTTCAGGACCTTCGGATCTCCTAGCAGACGTTTGAGGTTTGGGGCGCTTGTCTGCCCCTGCGCGATCTTGACAATATGGGCGTCCCCGTCGCCGGCCGATAGTTGCACGACGCACAGCCTGTCTCTATGCGGGACAAGCCCCATGGTTTCGGTATCGATCGCGACAACCGGACCAAGGTCTACGTCATCAGGAAGATCGCTGTGATGAAGATGGTTCGTCACTTAGGCCCCTCACTCTGCCAATTAGGCTGCGGGATGGTGCGCACCAAGACCCGCCGCCCCGAATTTCTTGTTGCCCACTCTGAAACTGATTTCAATCTATTGCAGGTAACTAGGTGGTTTGGCTGGTTTAACCTGATCCGTTTTGTACGGCCATCTTTGATCTTCTGTGCAGGATAGAAAGTGACGGTGTATAGCCTGCGCGCGTTTTTTGCGTGCAAGCGCAACCATCAAGGACCCAGTTCCGAGTGAGCCTTCCTAAGGCTGTGAACAATCGATCCTCGAAGACACGGAAGATGGACCGAAAAAACCTCCAATGGTCGAAATTCAAGGTTGTTGGTAGCAAAGTAGCCGTGGCGACTTTCAAGAATTTCGCCTCAATGCGAAGCGCAGGTGTTCCGATTAATTGGGTAGAAGGAGCGGCTAGAGCAAATCATCCAGTACCGATAATCAAGCGGCGCTCTAGCCCCTATTCTGCTGGTGCAAATCCTGTGATGAGCTGTTTGAGCCCTATGGCTGCGCCTATGAAAATGGCGGCAAAGGTAACCGGGGCACTGAAGGCCAACACCGAAAAGGCGGATATTCCCTGGCCGACGCTGCAGCCGACAGCAAGGATAGCGCCGGGGCCCATGATGGCTGCGCCCAGAATTTGCCGGCGCAGTTCGCGCGGGTCTTCGCATGCTTCCCAGCGGAAATGCCCTTTCGAGTAGGACCCGAGAGCTGCCCCTATCACGACACCCAAGACGGAGCCGACGCTGAACGACAACGCATTGCCAGAGGCGGTCATTGAGTAAAAAATCGTATCGCCAATTGGGGCGGCGAAGGTATGGGTCTCGATAGGTTCGCTTTCGAATCCAGCCATGGCAACCCAGTAAGTCCCGACCCAACCAGAGACGATCACGAGTCCAACCACGCCGCCCCAAAAGATATGACCATAAGACTTGCGCATCTCTGACTTTGAGAGGGCGAGGGCCAAGAGTGCGCCACCAGTCACGAAGCCTGTAATCATGGGCGAGACCCCAGCTGCTTCAAGACTCTGAGTGAAACTTTGCGAGGACGATGCGCCGGTTTCTACTTGAAATAACCAGACCCTTGCGGATGCGAGGGGACCCGACATCACGAAATATGCTGAAAGCCCGATTACCAAGACAATGACAAACGATCGCAGATCGCCACCTCCGAGGCGCGCAAGGGCGCCGTACCCACAGTTTCCGCACAACGCCATTCCGTAACCGAACATCAAGCCGCCGATAATGGTGCCAAGCGGATTCCAAACACGATCGAGATAGGCGCTTTCTGCGCTATCAAACAGGTCGTAGGAGAGGGCTATGTGTGTGCCGATAATCGCGACGCCAATCGCAATTGCCCACATTCGAAGTCTGCGGTCGTCCCCGCCATAGAGCACATCTTCAATGGCCCCAAGCGTGCAGAAGCGGCCAATCCGTGCCGCTAGGCCAAGCGCGATACCACCCACCAATCCGATAAGGGCGGCGATATTTGCTTCTCCGAGCAAATCCAGCATTTGTTTCCTCCCGGACCAAACGCTGGCGAGGCGTTTGGTCAGCCGTCCCTGCAGAACAGGTCGTAGACCACTTCCATGATTTGCTTAGGCCGATCGTCTGTCAAGCTGTAGTATATTGCTTTGCCGTCCCGGCGCGGGGTAACGAGCCCCTCGAGTCGCAGGCGCGTTAGCTGTTGAGAAACAGCTGCTTGGCGTGCCGAGAGCAACTCTTCAAGCTCGGTTACCGATTTCTCTCCGGAGGCAAGATGACACAGGATCATCAATCGCCCTTCGTGGCTAATCGCCTTCAGGAAATTCGAGGCACGTTGCGCGTTCTCCACCATCCGTTCCATGTCCTCGGCGCACATATTCGCATCGAAGACTGGCAGACGCGACGAGGTCTCCATCTGGGGGTCTGAGCCGGGTTTTACGGGAGCGTTCATAGCCACTTAACTCGCTGGATCCAGAGGAATTCCTGCGCGCTCGAACATCATTGCGAGCAATCCCCAAAAAAAGTCTTCGCCAGGATATCCTTCAATCCGGCCTAGTTCTTTGCCCTCGTCCACCAGAATGAAAGTGGGAGTGAAGTGAACTCGTTCGGCAAACTCCACATCAGGGGTATCGCTGTGCAGATCATAACGCTCTAGTGGTGCTAGGCGTCCCTCGGCAGTTTTAGGATAGATATGTGCGATCTCTTCATTCCATTTCGCGCACCAATAGCAGCCTGTCTCTTCCGCCATCAGCAACCGAGGTTCAGCGGTCGCCGAAAAAGGCAGCAAGCCGAATAGTATCGCAACAAGTGCTTTATGCATCGCCGCGGCCACCCTTCATTGACGCGTTTCTTCTCTTCATCATAATCTAATTTGTGAATATCTCAAGGCAAGGAACTGCAAAGACGTGTTTGATGTCACTTTTTTCGGCGCATTGCTCGCGGGTCTGCTGTCTTTCTTGTCACCTTGCATTCTGCCGATTGTGCCGTTCTATCTCAGCTACCTTGCGGGCGTGAGCATGAACCAGATTTCAGAGGACTCTGAGGTGTCTGGGGCCATTCGTCTAAGCGCATTTCTAGCCGCATGCTGTTTCGCACTTGGCGTCATCACAGTCTTTGTGGGTCTTGGAGCCACTGCGACCGCGTTTGGAAGTCTTGTGCGGGAGTACTTTGACGTCCTGCGTTGGATCGCGGCTGCAATCATTATCGCAATGGGTCTGCACTTCCTCGGCGTGGTCCGCATAGGCATTCTGTATCGGCAACTGCGTGCAGACACGGGCGATACCTCCAATGTTGGGTTTGTTGGGGCTTACGTCATAGGGCTTGCGTTTGCTTTCGGGTGGACGCCCTGTGTGGGTCCGGTTCTGGCGGCGATTCTGTTCACTGCAGCAGGGCAGGACTCCGCGACGCAGGGCGCGCTGCTTCTTTTTACATATGGCTTAGGCATGACATTGCCGTTCATCGCGGCGGCGTTGTTCATCGGTCCCTTTATGGCGTGGATGGCCAGATTTCGACGCCATCTTGGACTTGTTGAAAAACTTATGGGCGCTTTGCTTATTCTCTTTGGTGTGCTCATCGCTACCAACTCAATCAATATCATTGCGCAATGGATGCTCGAGACCATTCCATGGTTCAGCACCATTGGGTGAACGTCTGGGAGGACCTCATATGAAACGTCTACTGATCATGTGCTGTGCGGTATTTCTTGGAACAGTTGTCGTGGCCGCAGAACTCGGCGATGACGGTCTACATAAAACACCGTGGATGCGTGATACCTTCAAAGACCTTAGCGAAGATCTCGCTGAAGCGACGGCCGAAGGCAAACGGTTGATGGTGCTGATTGAACAGCGCGGCTGTATTTACTGCAAAAAGATGCACGAGGAAGTCTTCGTGGTCCCCGAAATCTCAGAGTATATCGAAGACCACTTCTTTGTGGTGCAGATCAACATGTTTGGAGACGTGGAGGTCACAGACTTCGATGGGACAACGCTCCCTGAAAAGGACATGGTAAAACGGTGGAACGCTCTTTTCACGCCGAGCATCTTCTTTTTCCCGGAAGAGGTTGGCGCCGACCAAACGGCAGCTCAGGCAGCAGTTGCCAACATGCCGGGAGCGTTCGAACGCTGGACGACGTTCAACATGCTCAATTGGGTTGTTGAAAAGGGTTACGAAGGCGACGAGCCCTTCCAGAAGTACCACGCGCGCAAATTCAAGGAACAAAGCGGCTGATCGTGCCGCAGGTGCAAAAGATACCTATTCAGTTTGCTGCGCCCGCGAACAGATTAAAAAATTCACTTAGTTGAATTTGTTGTTGCGTCAACGCGATTGTGTGCCGTAGTGTGCAGTGAAGCCAAGGCACGGATTCGACCTAGGGAGGGCACATGAATTACGGTTTGGGACTCGGTGTCGCTGCTGTTTTCGCAGCAACCACCGCACTGGCAGAAGCGGTAAAGCCGACTGAAGTGGTGTTTGTTGACGGCGCTGTGGAGGTGTCGCTCTCAGGGCAGGCCGGAGATCCGGCAGCTGGTGCGGAGATCATGAACAAAGGTGCAGGAAACTGTATCGCATGCCACCAGGTCACCAATCTGGCGCATTTGCCATTTCACGGAGAGATCGGGCCAACTCTGGATGGCGTTGCGGACCGCTGGTCGGTGCCTGAGCTGCGCGGTATCGTGGCGAACGCCAAACTCATGTTCCCCGAAAGCCGGATGCCCTCGTTCTACAAAACCGAAGGGTTTGTTCGTTTGGGCGATGCCTATACGGGGAAAGCACATGGCGACGGAGAGGTGCAGCCTTTGTTGACGGCGCAGCAAATCGAAGATGTCGTCGCATACCTTGTAACACTGAAGGAAGAATGACCTTCAAATCATGGAGTTCACGATGGAACTGACACGGCGAAAGATCCTCGCAATCGGCTCCGGCACGCTCGCCCTGGCGAGTCTGTCGAGCCTTCCCGCGTTTGCAAACCTCACAGAAGAGGCCATTTCGGCCCTTACCGGTGGGGCGGATATGGGTGAAGGTTCGGTGACGATCATCGCACCGGAGATCGCTGAAAACGGCAACACGGTTCCGGTCGGAGTGGATGCACCGGGGGCCGTTGAAATCACCCTTTTTGCAGACGGTAACCCGGTCCCCAACGTTGCAACGTTCAAGTTTGGCCCGCTCAGCGCATCGCGCAGCGCCTCTACTCGTATTCGCCTCGCCAAGACGCAGAACGTGGTTGCCGTTGCCAAGATGGAAGACGGCTCGTTCCAGATGGCTAAGGCCGAAGTGAAAGTGACCATCGGCGGCTGCGGCGGCTGATTTCAATCAACTCTGCCCGCTTTGGTCCGGGCAAGACTATCAGGAGAGACATCATGGCATCTGGTGTGAAACCACGCGTCAAGGTCCCGAAGTCGGCTTCCGCCGGTGGAACTGTCACCATCAAAACGTTGATCAGCCACAAGATGGAAAGCGGTCAGCGTAAAGACAGCGACGGGAACATCATTCCTCGCTCAATCATCAATCGCTTCACGGCTGACTTCAATGGTCAGAACGTGATCGACGTGACGCTCGAGCCCGCAATTTCGACCAACCCTTACTTTGAATTCGAAGCGGTTGTGCCAGAGGCCGGTGAGTTCAAGTTCACTTGGTACGATGATGACGGCGACGTCTACGAAACAACGAAGCAGATCACCGTCAGCTGAGCGCAAGTCAGCAAGCCAATGCGTTTACCAGGGAGGAATGACGTGCAGCAAAAATCAAAGATGATTGGTCTCTTTGCAGCTATGAGTGTTGTTGGTGGCGCGGCTTGGGCCGGCCCTGATGAAGATCAACTGACGATCAATGGCGAAATCGCGATTGTGACCGAGACCGCTGCCCCAGAGCACATGGCGAACGTCAAAACGATCTATTCCGGCTGGCGCTTCCGTTCCGACGAAACGCAAGCAGTTCAAATGGATGATTTCGACAATCCGGGCATGCTGGGTGTCGAAAACGCGCTGGTAGATTGGGAAACAGCTGACGGGTCGGAAGGGAAATCCTGCGCCAGCTGCCACGGCGCTTCCGAAGAGATGGCAGGCGTCCGCGCCGTCTATCCGAAGTGGAACGAAGAGAAGGGCATGGTGACCACCTTGGAAATGGAGGTCAACAACTGCCGTGAGACCCGTATGGGCGCTGAAAAGTGGAAGTACACTGGCAGCGATATGACGGACATGGTCGCGCTTATCTCGTCGGTGTCACGTGGCATGCCTGTCAATGTAGCCATTGACGGACCGGCGCAGTCCACATGGGAGCAAGGCAAAGAGCTCTATTACACACGGACTGGTCAACTCGAATTGTCCTGCGCCAATTGCCATGAAGACAGCTACGGCATGATGATCCGCGCCGATCATCTGAGCCAAGGCCAGATCAACGGGTTTCCAACGTATCGGCTCAAGAATACCAAGCTTAACTCTGTTCACGCCCGCTTCAAAGGCTGCGTGCGGGACACGCGGGCCGAGACCTTCTCGCCGGGCTCAGCCGAGTTCATCGCGCTGGAACTTTACGTCGCATCTCGTGGCAATGGTTTGAGTGTAGAGGGACCGTCGGTCAGGAACTGATCAGGTAAGGGCTCCGTGGTTACCGCGGGGCCCACTATTTTATGCGCAACATTCAAGTATGCGCATATGTCTAGAGGAGCCTCTGTGAAATGATTTCGCGTCGCGATTTTCTTCAAGTGGGCATGGCCGCTTCGGCTATCGTCGGCGCTTCCGGTTTCGGCAACTGGGCCCGTTTGGCTGCGCAACAAACGCTCACACAAGAGCAGTTGTTGGAGTTTGAAACCTTCGGCAATGTGTCCCTGATCCACATCACGGATATCCACGGCCAACTGAAGCCGATCTATTTCCGCGAACCATCGATCAATATCGGAGTTGGTGAGAACAACGGCGCAGTGCCGCATGTCACAGGCGCAGAGTTCCGCAAACTTTACGGAATCGCCGATGGCAGCCCAAGCCACTATGCCCTGAGCTCTGGCGACTTTTCCTCCCTCGCACAGAGCTATGGTCGCGTTGGTGGCCTTGATCGCGTCGCAACCGTGATCAAGGCCATTCGCGCGGACCGGCCGGATGCGATCCTGCTTGATGGTGGGGATACGTGGCATGGCTCGTACACCACATGGAAGACGCAGGCGCAGGACATGTTCAATGTCATGAATGCACTGGCTCCTGATGCGATGACCTTCCATTGGGAATTCACGTTGGGCAGCGAAAGGGTACAGGAGTTGGTTGAGCAGCTTCCGTTTGCTGCGCTTGGCCAGAATATTTTTGATGCAGAATGGGACGAGCCGACGGAACTCTTCCCGCCCTACAAGATGTTCGAACGTGGCGGCACCAAGATTGCCGTGATCGGTCAGGCCTTTCCGTATATGCCGATCGCCAACCCGCGTTGGATGTTCCCGGAATTCTCTTTCGGTATCCGGGACGAGAACATGGCCGCAATGGTCGAAGAAGTGCGCGCCGCGGGCGCCGAATGTGTTGTTGTCCTGAGCCACAACGGTTTTGACGTCGACAAGAAGATGGCGAGCGTGGTGCCCGGGATCGACGTGATCCTGTCCGGACACACCCATGATGCACTGCCGGAACCCGTTGTGGTTGGGGAAACGATCCTTGTGCCGTCAGGGTCGAACGGGAAGTTCGTGAGCCGCGTGGATCTCGATATTCGCGACGGCCGCATGATGGGCTATCGAACAAAGTTGATTCCGATCTTCTCGGATGTGATCACGCCAGATGCCGAAATGGCGGCGGTGATCGATGCCGAACGCGCACCTTATCTCTCGGAAATGACGGAGGTCATCGGCCAAACCGATAGCCTTCTGTACCGTCGCGGGAACTTCAACGGCTCCTGGGACGATCTGATTTGTGATGCGCTTATCAGAGAGAGAGACGCGGAGATTGCGCTGAGCCCCGGCGTGCGCTGGGGGCCATCTCTGATCCCCGGGCAGGACATTACACGCGAAGATATCTTTGGCGTGACGTCGATGAGCTACGGCGAAGCCTACCGTACGGAGATGGACGGCGCGTTCCTCAAAGTTGTTCTGGAGGATGTCGCCGACAACATCTTCAATCCCGATCCCTACTACCAGCAGGGCGGGGACATGGTGCGCACCGGCGGCCTCGGCTACCGCATCGACGTTTCGAAGCCTCAGGGTGAGCGCATTTCGAACATGACACTTCTGAAGTCCGGGGAGCCGATAGACCCGGCGCGGTCTTACGTCGTCGCCGGTTGGGCCAGCGTAAATGAAGGTACGGAAGGGCCGCAGATCTGGGATGTGGTGGAAAGCCACATCCGCAAGCTCGGGACTGTTTCCCTTCAGGAAAACAACAGCGTCGACGTGGTTGGCGTCTAAGTAAAACAGGAGACCTCAAGACATGGATGAGATTTTCAAACCGTCCCGGCGAGCCTTCCTGAGAGGCAGCGCAGCCGTGGCTGCAGGGTCCGTGGCAGGCGCGGCCGCAGCCGAAGGGCCGGAACCACTGATCACTGAACTTCAGGACTGGGCTTCCTATACAGGCGAAGGCGTTGATGCGACGCCCTATGGCATGCCGATCAGTTTCGAGAGCCATGTAGTTCGCCGGAATGTGGAGTGGCTGACAGCGTCGCCGATTTCGTCGATCAACTTTACGCCAATCCATGCGCTCGATGGGACGATCACGCCGCAGGGCTGCGCTTTTGAGCGGCATCATTCCGGTGCGATTGAACTGCGCAAGGAAGACTACAGACTGATGATCAACGGTCTGGTCGATCGACCGCTGGTTTTCACCTATGACGACATCGAGCGCTTCCCCCGTGAAAATCACGTCTATTTCTGCGAATGCGCGGCAAACACAGGGATGGAATGGGCCGGGGCTCAGCTCAATGGCGTACAATTCACCCACGGTATGATCCACAATATGGAATATACCGGCGTGCCGCTCCGGACCCTTCTGAAAGAGGCAGGCGCTGACATCTCATCGGACAAATGGGTCTACGTGGAAGGTGCTGATGCCTCCTCCAATGGTCGCTCGATCCCGATGGAAAAAGCCTTGGATGACGTTCTGGTGGCCTTCAAAGCCAACGGGGAAGCGCTGCGGATGGAGCACGGTTATCCGGTCCGCCTCGTTGTGCCGGGCTGGGAGGGCAATATGTGGGTCAAGTGGCTGCGTCGGATCGAAGTAACCGACATGGCCGTCGAAAGCCGCGAGGAAACCTCGAAATACACCGACGTCTACGAGGACGGCACTGCCCGGAAGTGGACGTGGGTAATGGACGCCAAATCGGTCATCACATCGCCGTCGCCCCAGATGCCGATCAAGCACGGGCCGGGTCCTTTGGTGATCTCGGGTCTGGCTTGGTCCGGACATGGCCAGATCACACGTGTGGATGTCTCCCGCGATGGCGGAATCACCTGGGAAACGGCGCGCCTGGGCAAGCAGGGTGACACAAAGGCGCTGACGCGCTTCTACTTGGACGTTGACTGGGATGGTGAGCCGATGCTGCTTCAGGCCCGCGCAATGGACGAGACCGGCTATGTTCAGCCGACCAAAGACCAACTACGCGAAATGCGCGGCGAGAATGCCGTCTACCACAATAACTGTATCCAGACCTGGTACGTGAACGCAGAAGGGATCGCCGAAAATGTCGAAGTCTCTTGATTATCTCCTCCCTGCGTTGGGAGGCACCGGGATCATGCTGGGCGCAGCCTTCGGGATCGCGATGAGCTTTTACGGCGATGACAAGATCGCATCGTTGGAAAAACGCATGGAACAACTGGATGCGCATGCAACAAGCGCAACAGCGCTCGCCAAGGCCTCTCAGGCCGAGGCCGCAAGCGCAACCGAGCGCGCGTCGCAGCTGGAAGCTCAGGTGGCGTTGATGCAGGCGGAGGCGAAAAAGCCCAAGAGTGGTGGTAATTCGCTGACCGAACCTGCTCCCATAGCTGCGGCAGCCTACGGATTGGGGCGACCAGCGCATGACGCTGAGATTGCTGCTTGGGACGTGGATGTTCTTCCGGACGGGCGCGGTCTTCCGGAAGGCAAAGGCGACGTTTGGACAGGCGAGGAAGTCTTCGTCGATGCCTGTGCCTCTTGTCACGGCGACTTTGCCGAAGGTGTTGATAACTGGCCCGTATTGGCCGGCGGATTTGACACGCTGGCGGACGAGGATCCCGTAAAGACAGTGGGCAGTTATTGGCCGTATCTCTCAACGGTTTGGGACTACATTCACCGTTCCATGCCGTTCGGGTTGGCGGGCACTTTGAGTGCAGACGAAACATACGCTATCGTTGCATATATCCTGTACTCTAACGATCTCGTGGATGATGATTTTGAGCTCAGCCACGAGAACTTCGCTGATTTCGAGATGCACAATACGGACGGTTTTGTTGTCGATGATAGGCCCGAGCTGGAATACTCGGAGTGGAGTTCCGAACCTTGTATGGAAAACTGCAAGGAGCAGGTAGAGGTTACCATGCGTTCCGTCTTCCTTGTCGAGACGCCTCCGGAGGGCGGGTCCAATTCAGTTATGAACCCGGGCACACTCGATGAGGACCTTCCCGTCTTTTCCGCAGGACAAGATGAGACCAGTCTGTCGGATGAGAACGTCAAGACAGCATCGTCAACAGAGCTGGTAAGTGAATGACCTGGCGGCTTTCGTTTCTGATCGCGTCATTGTTGCCTCTCGCGGCAATAGCCAGCGATGACTACACTCAGGAGCAAATAGTCAAGATCGCCCAGGACTTTGGCATGGACCCCGAACCTTTTCTGGTGTCGGGTGACGTAGAATACGGTGCATATCTCAGTGGGGAATGCACCACTTGCCACCAAGCCAGCGGTGATTTTGACGGGATACCGTCGATCACTCAATGGGATGAAATCTATTTCATGGTCGCGATGCACGAGTACAAATTGAAGACGCGCGAGAATCCCGTCATGCAACTTGTTGCGGGGCGGCTTGGGGACGAAGAGATCGCATCGCTTGCGGCATACTTCGCCCAGCTCGAAGAATGACAGTGCATTTAGGGAGGACAAGAATGCCACTCAACAGAAGAACGTTTCTTGGGACAGCAGCTGTGGCCACTGCAGCGCTTTCTGCTCCAATGGTTCTGGCAGGCAGCCACGGAAAACCACGCGTGGTCGTCATCGGCGGCGGGGCAGGCGGTGCAACCGCGGCCCGCTACATTGCAAAGGACAGTAAGGGTGAAATCGACGTCACTCTCATCGAGCCAACACGTACTTATTACACCTGCTTCTTCTCGAACCTTTACCTTGGTGGCTTCAAGGAAATGAACCAACTGGCCCATTCCTATGGTGGTCTGGCCGCAGGTGGTGTGAATGTGGTGCATGACTGGGCCGTCGGCGTCGATCGCGACGCCAAGACAGTGGCGTTGGCCGGCGGCGGCTCGGTTCCGTACGACAAACTGATCTTGTCGCCCGGGATCGACTTCGTTGACGGGTCAGTGCCCGGCTGGAATCTGGCTGCTCAAAACGCGATGCCGCATGCGTACAAGGCCGGTTCACAAACGGAACTTCTCAAGGCGCAGCTTCAGGCCATGCCGGAGGGCGGAACATTTGCGATGGTCGCGCCACCCAATCCTTACCGCTGCCCTCCCGGGCCGTATGAGCGTATCTCGATGGTTGCGCATTTCCTGAAAGAGAATAACCCCACAGCCAAGATCATCGTGGCCGATCCCAAAGCGAAATTCTCGAAAATGGGCCTCTTCCAAGAGGGGTGGGCGAACCACTACGAGGGAATGGTTGACTGGATCGGAGAAGACTTCGGCGGAGGTAATGTCGAGGTCGACCCAGGTGCCATGACCGTTTCAATCGACGGCGAGGTTGTAAACGCAGACGTCTGCAATGTGATCCCGGCGATGAAAGCCGGCCGTATTGCAGAACTGGCCGGTGTGACCGATGGCAATTGGGCGCCTGTGAACGCCGCTGATATGTCATCAAAGGCCGATGCGGATATCTACGTGCTGGGCGATGCGTCGCAGCAGGGTGACATGCCAAAATCTGGTTTCTCGGCAAACAGCCAGGCGAAGGTGTGTGCGAACGCTGTGCGTGGTGCGTTGACCGGATCGAAGGTCTTCCCAGCCCGCTATGCCAACACATGCTGGTCGCTCATCGCAACGAATGACGGCGTCAAAGTGGGGGCGACTTACGAGGCGACACCCGAGAAGATCGCATCTGTCGAAGGGTTCATCAGCGAAACCGGCGAAAGCGCAGAAGTGCGCAAGGCGACCTACGAAGAAAGCGAAGGTTGGTACACGGGTATCACCACGGACATGTTGGGTTAAAAAACCTGTTAGCGCGCTCCGGTTGACATGGGTCAAATCCCGGGGCGCGCACCTCTGTCAAGCTATAAGCAAGAAGGAGGATTTCTCATGAAAAACAATATCTTTGGAGCTGTGATCGCCTCCGCTGCGTTAGCACTTCCCGCTTTCGCGAATGGCCCTCACCTAACTGGCTATAACGGGTCTTACGAGGATGCCCGTTTTGCTGTCGAGAACGCCATTATCAACCGCGGTCTGGTCATAGATTACGTCAGCCACGTGGGCGACATGCTTATGCGCACGAACGAAGATGTGGGCGGGAAGGAACACCTGTTTTCGGAAGCGGAAATTTTCCTCTTCTGCTCGGCTGCCGTCTCGCGCCAGGTCATGGAAATGGACCCTATGAACATAGCCCATTGTCCTTACGGCATCTTTGTCACCGAACGCCGTGGCAAGGTAACGATAGGGTATCGTGACTACCCGGAAGGGCCGATGGACATTGTCGAAGCCTTGTTGGCCGAGATCGTGGCAGAGGCTGCCGACTTCTGACTTGCATAGTTCGCGTTCGTCGTCTCCGAACACACCAGCCAGACTTTATGTCGCCATGAAGCGAAAGCCGTCGCCATCGCTTTCGACCCGTCCAAGTCCGCCATTTGGAAGATGAAAGCCGACAATCGCCAGGTCTTCCGCGGTTAACCGGTCAAAGAGCACTTTGCGTGTAGCTACCGCTGTTGAAGCGTCTTGATCCGAGCCGCTTTCCCAAAACGGCTTGCGGAACGCGACGTGATGATTGCCTATCGCATCACCGACGATGAGTGCGGCGTTGGAGCCTTGGCGCACTTCGAAAGCCATGTGGCCCGGCGTGTGGCCTGGCGTCGAAATGGCTGCGATGCCGGGCAAGACCTCGTCCCCATCATCGAAAAACTCAACGGTATCTACGATGGCCTCCATCCGACGTTTTGCCCCAACGGCGAATGCGGCGCGCGCCTCTCCGATAGTATTTACGGTTTCCGGATCCCACCAATAATCCCACTCTGCGCGGCCCATCATGTATGTGGCCTCATGGAACAAGGGATCATCAAACTCGTCGAGAAGGCCCCAGATATGGTCTGGATGGGCATGGGTAAAGATAACATGAGAGATATCTTCCGGGGCAAGTCCGAGTGTCTCCAAACTCTCCACAATAGTGCCTGCGGTTGGCGTGAAATCCGGACCGGAGCCGACATCAAACAGCACTGTGTTAGTGCCGTCACGGTAGAGCGCGAGGTTACATTCTGGAAAAAGACTGTCTGCAGAGAGGTCAAATTCTTTGAGAATAGGCGCGAGCTCGTCCTTTGGCATTGGCTCGAATATGAAGCTACCCGGCAGTTGCAGACTGCCATCGCTGACGGTGGTCAGAGTTGCCGTTCCAATCGAGAGTTCAGAAGTCGCCATATGGGGAACAGCGGTGAAAAGCGGTGTTGCCACGGCACCTTGCATGAACGAACGGCGCGACAGTCTCATATTTACCCCCTCAAATTCTCGTATGCGAATATGAAGTTTTTTGTCCTTTTTAGCAAGACAGAGATTTTGGCGGAAGGTGGCGTTGACGCGATTAAGAGACCGGAAAATCCGCCTTCGTTCTCACCATGTTTCTAATCAAATTGCCCTAATGTCTTTTCGAGGGATCTCATTTCACCTCAGTAGTCTCCAAATCTTAAGAGTGACTGCGTCGTGATTGAACGGCCCGCGCTCCTGGCCACTTCAACACCGCAGCAGTCAGAGCAGTTCAGCTGGGGAGCTACTCTACTGGCGGTGGCTTTCGGGTCCACAAGCGTATGGATGGCCGCGCAGCGGTACTGCTACCGACAGTCCAAAGCTGCCTTTAGGTACTCGATCGATTGCGTTACTATTCGGCCTCTGCCTTTAAAGGTTCTCGCAATTCCTCGAAATGGTCCAACTCGCTGTCGAACCAAGCGGTACCGCGGGTCGTCCCGCCAAGAGCGCGTGACAATTCTTCCTCCGACGCCACAGGCAAAAGTGCTCGGAAGATATCCCATCCTTCGGCGTAGGGATGCGTTTCAAAGCCAAGAACTTGTCCTTTCAGTCCGCTCACCAGCTGGACAAGGTTTCCGTTAAACACAGAGGGAACGTTGATATCCACCCTCAGAATAGGTTGTAGTATCCTTGTACCGACGCGATCCAAAGCTTCCCGGACAGCGTTGAAGCCCGCTGTTCGGAACGCAAAGTCCGAGCTGTCGACCGAATGGGATTTCCCGTCTCTCAGCGTCACAGCAAGGTCAACAACCGGATAACCAGATGGGCCTTTGGAGAGTGCATCCATTGCGCCTGTTTGGACTGAAGGGATGTAATTCCTTGGAACCGCGCCACCCTTCACAGTTTCCGAAAACTTGAAGCCACCGCCCTCCGGAAGCGGCGCAATGTCGACAACAATATCCGCAAACTGTCCGGCGCCGCCTGATTGCTTGCGATGTCGGTGATGGATTGTTGTCTTCGCTCGAATAGTCTCCCGAAGCGCCGCCGGGACCGGGCTGCACTCGACTCCAATGCCGAAGGCATCAGCCAACTTCAGTTCAATTGCCTTCAGGTGCTGCTGGCCCTGTACGCCGATGACCGGGGATCCACTAACGTCGTCTTGAGTCACGGTCAGGCCGGGGTCGATCTCGGAAAGGCGTGCCAGCGCGGCTGACAGTTTTCCTTCATCCTTTTCGTGCAGAGGCTGCAAGCGACGCCTCAATGCTGGAGGATAATCCTTGGTCCAAGACGGCATCGGTTCCACACCATCGACCGAAAGAAACCCTCTCGCTGATAAATGGTCGCTTTTAATGGCGACGGCGAATTCTCCCGCTTTGAGGTTATCCGATATCGGAGATTTTCCATCGAGCGTGTTAAGGCCGCCAAGGTCGTCACCGGCAAGCCGGCTTTTGTGACCGAAGCCATCATCAAGTATACGAATAAGACTGGTCTTACCGAGATGCCTCTTCTGATCCGCAGAACAGGCCACCGCAAGAACAGAATCGCTCAAGCTGAGGCGTTCTCGTAGGCCGCTGACGGGCGGTACCTCGTGGCGCAGAGATTTCAGCAGGCGGTGCAGCCCGTTACGATGAGCTGCGGAGCCCAAGAATGCTGGCACGAGGTCATGGTGCTGCAAGACATGGGTCGATATCGAATACACATCGTTTGTGACGGGCGCCCTGTCTTCGATAATTTGCTCCAGAAGCGCGTCGTCGTAATCGGCAAAAGCTTCGAGCATCTCAGATCGCGCTTGTTGTTCCCGGTCGAGTACCGCTTCCGGTAATTCGACCAGAGATGACGGCCCACCCTCCCGATACGCCCAGGCACGCTCCGAAATCAAATCGACAACGCCCTTGATTTCGCCTTTCTCCCGGATTGGGACCTGTCGCAGAACGATGCCATGTCGGCAGTAGCTCTGAAGCGACGCCACAATCTCTGACACCCGCTCCGAGGAAACCTCTATTTTGTTAATGAACAGAAAAGTGGGCATTTCCGCATCATCAAGAATGCGGAGATATGGAGCCGCAAGGACCGCAGCATCCACTTGGGCGGTTACGCACAACACGGCTGCATCGCAAGTCGCCAAGGCCGGTCCAATCTCAGCTTGGAAGTCGCGACCTCCAGGAACTTCGAGCGCGGCCCAATGATCGCCCAAGAATTCGAACGGGGTTATCGATTTTTCGCCGTTTAATGAAAGCGGCTTCGAACTCGCTCCCGCAAGCCCGGAAATACCCTTGATCAAAGTTGATTTCCCGGACTGTGAAGGCCCAATAACTGCAATGGCTCTCAAAAGTCGCCCTCCCCGCGTTGCTTGCATGAGCATTCATGCCCTTGCTCGCTCAGGTAGCTTGCGGACTGCGTATGAAGCCTAAAGTGTCACTGCCTCTCGAGGTCGCGCCAACCGAGTTGCAGCACTTCCCCAGTGCGAGCTTCCTTTGGAAATATCAGTCAGGTCAAGTGTTGGCTGCGATGTTGGTCAAGATTTCGAAAGTGCTTCCTGACTAAAGCTGGCGCGGACAAACTGGTCAGGGTTTAATCTGTGCCGCAACCGAAGCGGTTCGCTGCTGGCAACCAAATCAAAAACATGGCTCCCGCGGTCTGCTAAACGCCGGTCATCCAATCATGAGAAATTGAATTTTTCGAATATAATGGTGTTGTTGGTGCCCAGGAGAGGACTCAACTTAATCTAAAAATTAGATATTTAGACCCACAAAATAGTAATAACACAGTAGTTAAAGCCAGAAGCCCCGACGCGACGGCAATCGCAACCAGGGCGAAAGAAGGTTTGGAGAGCCAATCTCTCGGCATTATGCGTGTAGCAGCTTTCCCCATTTTGGAACTGCATTGGGGGGCGCTGACATGTCGTTGATCGCCCACACGAAAATGCTCGTTTACCGTATGCCGCTGAGCGACGAGGAACCGTTCCACTTTTCGAAAGTTCTGGAGCACACCTGTGCTTCTGAGGATGAGCTCACCCACAGTCGGCATTTCGCGCGCATCGGCGCCCGCTATCGGGGGGTGTCGCTATGAGCCATGCTGCAACCGCTTGGGCATCCAAACAGAAACACCTCAAGCCAGCCCAAAAAATCGTCCTGCTAGCTCTTGCTGATTGCCACAATCCAGCGCACGGGTGCTTCCCTGGTCAGAGGTATCTTGCCGAATTTAGCAATATATGCCCGCGCAGCGTTCGAGACCAGCTTACCATACTCGAAAAGCTCGGACTGATCACCCGCACTCATCGCAAGAAGGTCAACACCAAGCACGTTTCGGATCGCTACGAACTGCACTTTGACCGGGAGATGATCGAGCCCGGAAAGCCAGCGGCAAAAATTGCCGCCTCGACAAAAAAACCAGCGGCAAATCACGACAAAAGCCAGCGGCAAAAATTGCCACCTAACCTTGTAAAGGAAATTGGTAATAACGCGCGTGGCGCGCGCGCACCCGCGCGCAAGGCGACTGCGCGCCCGGCCCCTCAATGCCAGGTATGCGTCCTACCAGGCAGTCACAACGAAAACCGTTGGGATGATTGGCTCAGAGAGCATGGCTTTCCTCCTCTGTCCGTTCTCGCACCGCGCATTGGCGACGGCTTCGATGCACCCTTCGCAGTCCCTCCTGCATCTGACCATCCGGTGCAAAACGACATTGCGATCAAATGGGCCAAGTGGTGCTCGGACCGTCGCCAGAACCAAGCCGCGTAGCCAAGTCAAACCGCAAGGGAGCAAGCAAAGAAAATGCAAGAGGCGACGAAAACCAGGCAGTGGCGCAAGGCGGACGAGTCGAAGCTCGATCCGAAGCCCGAGCGCGTGCCGGTCGAGGAGCGTCTGTCCAGGAACCAAGCCGATCTCTTCGCAGATGGTCCCAATACCGCGAGTTTCGTTCTTAAGGGAAATCAGGACAGACAGCCCTTAATTTCCGAGCTAGTGATTTCGTTGTATTTTGATGGTAATTTTCGAGTCCCGCGAGGGGGAGGGGGTAGGTATTAGTCGGCGGGTTTTGTGTTGCGAAACCGGTTCCCCCCGCTGTTACAGATTTTTTTTTGGTATCCGGTGTTCTAGCGGGCCTCCAAGGACTAACGAGGAGTGGAAGATTACTTTTTTACTTAAAATCAATTTATTAGGTTTTCCCAGTCGACCATATCCTGGCATCGATGGTGTATTTTTTTGTGATGCCCTGGCAAGGAAAGAAGCGTAGCGCGAACATATGTGGCACCCCCTAGGGGACGCTGACCGAGGAAATCCGGCGCTGAATTACGCGCGATACTCTGCGAAAAGACTTAACTAGTGCCGCAGTCTCTTCCGTATGTTGGCTTCGGTGTCTTGCTGCTCAGCGTCGGCAAGGTAGCTATCGCGCATTTCTCGGAGGACCTTGGCCACCTTTGGATTGGTGAACTCCATCGCAGCAGCCCAAGTCTCATATTGCGCCGCTAACTCCCGTTCTTGGTTGCCACCCTCCCCACGCCAGTGCACTCCGCGCTGGTTGAATTTTCCAATGCGGAACCCTTCGCTCATCCTGCGATTGAGGGTTTGTTCCAGTGCGTCGCGAACTGGTTCACAGGGCCAAACGTCGTCAGCGCCAACCGGTGCCTTCGCTAGGAGTTGTCCTAATTGGCCGTCACCTATGTCTACACGCGCCCAATCCCTAAAGAATCGTTGCGCGGCCTCAATCCACTCAATTAAATTCGCCGCCTTCAATTCACCGTTTTCATCTCGGCCAGGCAACTTGTGCAGGCGATCAAGCAGTTTGTAGGCTTGCTCGGCTCTGGCCTTTATCAACTCCTGGTCCCCAGTCCTGAAAGTGTCGGGATCCTCTGCATCATCAGACCGCTTAAACACAAAGGCGACGGCCTGGGCGAACATCTCTGGATTGTCGTTTATTTGCTGTTCAAGGTTCGGGATGGAACCTTCTTCCCTTTCTAGCAACGCCAGATACCGAAATTCCAGCGTTGCCATCTCTGAGACACCAATTTCGCCAGTCGTGTTAAGGTGTTTGAGAGCCTCTTTGATGGCGTAGCCTTCCATGTGGTTCGCTCTGAAATCCTCCGATGATACGGCGGCCTGACTCAGTATGCGATAGATCGTTCTTGGAGGGATTGCGGATAGTTCAAACCTGATCAACTCAAAGGTCGCGCGTGGCCGACCAGCTTCGAGCAGGCGATCAACAGCATAGTTCAATTCTCGCGGTGGCTCTCGCAAGAAACCAGGATTGACCTTTTGCCAGTATTCCATGCTGGTGTTGTTGCCGAGGGTTTCAATGAATTCCCAGGTTTGGCTTCCGAATGGTGTCAGCAGCAGGAGTGGCGGTAGCCGTGCGGAATCGGGCTTTTGCTTCAGCACGCCAAGAAGCTCGATCATGCTCCCGAGTTGATGAGTTCGGTGCAGCAAACCCGACAATAGCGCGCGATCCTGATGCGACAGCTCAACTGGGTCATCTGCCATGACTTCATATATCAGGCTCAGCCGCTCCTCTAACGAAGCAAGTATCTCGCCGGCGAACCACCCGACTTGGAAGCCGCCCTCGCCAACCCGGGCCAGCCGCACCAAACCGGAAACACCCTCGGACTGGTAGATTTCGACTGTGGCGGCGCGGCGCGCCTCCGAAATTCGAGCTTCCCTAGCTTCGCCAATAATATCCTCTTTATCACCATCTAGCTCATCCGCAGACCACTCGACCCAGTTGGTCAAAAATAACCAAGAATGCCTTTGTACGAGGTCGTTGGGCTGGAGAGCGTCATATGCACGTTTCGCGGCTTTAAGCGATTTAACATTCTCTTCTTGCTCATTGGCCTGGCCTCTCTGCCTACTTGCTCTCCGGGTCATTGTGTATCGCCGCACGGTTTCACGCAGACAGGCCTTTTCCGCCTCCGTGGCCGAAAGAGCCCATTCGTCCACGAGTCTCCACACCGCTTCCTGGTCTTCGACTAAGAACGAGCTGACACACCGAATGAGGTCGCCGAGCGTCTTTTCGCTGTGGGAAGTCCAATCTAGCGCCATATCGAGGGCCTTTCGGCGCATTTGGTATCGCTCGTGGCCCGTAGCACCGTTGCCAACGCCTTGAGCGTCGGGTCGCCACCGTGGTTTGTGGTTCGGACTTGCCGATCTATGGCGAGGTTCAAATTGGTCCACACAGATCTTCCACGCAATCTCGGGATTTTGTTTGACGAGATACTCTAAGGCAGACAAACGGCCTTCAATCGGCGCTGCTGTCTGCGGATACCAGTACCTAAAGAAGGAACCGAGTGAGTTGATCGGTTTGTTCACCAGGTTGTCATCCAGCTTCTTCATGGAAAGCCTGGCCAGCACGTCGACAACCCTTACCAGCCTCTCAGGCGCCCAAGCGATGTTTTCTAGCGCCCAGAGTAGACCAGTTCTGGGGTTTGAGCCCCATAGTCCCCCGCCAGTTGGGCGTACCAGCTCAAACACGACAGGATTATCCGCGGCGAGATCGTCTTCCAGTATGCTCAAAAACTCGTCTGGAGCCGCCTCGGCGTACATCGGAAGGTCGTGTGAGTGTGCTTCAAGTGTTCGACCGGTCAGTGGCGTCAGCAGTTTTCGGACCAGCCCAGAAACGCGATGCGATGGTTCGAAAGCAAGCCGATCTTGGAACAGCTCACGACCGTAGACAGCCAGTAGGACCAGAGTTTCTGAGATGCCCTCTCGCAGGGGGCCTGAGATTTCTCGTTTCTTGCCGTGGATGTTGGCCATCCAACGCTCATCCTCTGGCAAGTCCAGAGCTGGGTCATCTTCGCTTAGGACGAGTTCGGAGACCTCCAGAAAACGCTCGATGTCAGACTGAGAAATCTGCTTTCGAATGGCAAACAGGGCGTCAATTTTTGAGACGACGCCACGGTACGCGCCTACGCTCCAAACCGGTGAATCCTCTAAGTCCAGCAGTTCGAGCTGGCCGCTCTCTATTTCGTCATATTCGTCTTTGGAGCCAATCAGCTGCAGGACGTCTCGATCCGTTTTAGATCGGGAGTCCCAACTCCCTGCAAGCGCCACTGGGATCAAGAACCGAGCATATCTGGAATTGGTGCTCCAGCTCGGGGTTCGTATGGCCTCTGTTCTGGAGAGCCTACGGCGCAGCACGGTAACCGACCGTCCCGACTCGTGACTGAGCCGGTCAATCTCGTCTCGATCGAACCCCATTTCGGACAAGGCGTCATTGAAGGCATCGTAGCTTAGTGTGCCAAGGGAAACGTCCGGATCGAGGCTGCTAATGTTCTTGGGCTGGACAATGATACTCGGAACGCTCCCTCGATGTAGAGCTAGTTCTTGCTCTATCTCCGGGGACGCCACCACCGGGATGATCTTCGCATTTCGAGCTATCAGGGCTGGTAGGATAGTGGGTTCACTGAAGAGCACTACACGGTCCCTTAGCTCCCCTAGAGCTGCATCCGAGGCAAAGGCAGCATCAAGGAAGGCCAAGCCCTCACCGCGGGAATCTGCCGAGATCGTCGCAGTCTCATTCGCCTTGAGCTTTTTTGCGATCTTTTGGGCTGCATCACCCGTGAGAGCTTCAGAAAACAGCGAATGAACCAATGCTGGTTCGCAATCGGCGGACCACGTCTTCCAATACGACCTTATCGCTGACGTGCCTCTGGATGGTGTATGCGTCTCGTTGGAGAACCAGACCTGTGCGGGTATGGATTGCTCCAACCACTGCTCCAAATCGCTTGCGTCGAGCGCCCTAACATCCTTCCAATACTGTTCGGCTTGTCGTTGAGCAACCCATTCCTTCTTGCCAGCCCAACGCATAGTTGTGACGAACACAAATGTCGTCTGCATACGCTCCTTTTCCGGGAGCTTGAGGCTTTTTTTGTAGTCTTTGTCAGCCTTTGGCTTTGGCTCTTTGTTGGTACCGAATTCCCAGCCAGATTTGCCGCTTGGAACCCAGGGGTTGCCGGATGGAATGTCGGTAGTGCCATCCCAACCAGGCCGCTCGCTGTCATCATTGGCGGGGAAATCGATCTGGGAAACGTCTTTGACTGTTGTGTTCACTAGCCGCCGCAGGAAGACAGCCAGTCTGCTACGAGACGCTATCCGACCCTTGCCCCAGTCTTCGATGTCAGTTGACGTGATGTTGAGAAAGGTTGGGACGAATGACTTGGTCGTCTCCGCCTTCACTTGGGCTTCGGTATCAAGCGCTTCCAAAGATGCTTGTCTCCGCAGAAGGTCTTCGGCGTTTGACGTGGATGAAAACGCCCGCTCCAATCGCTGTGCCATTTCTGGTGATAACGACGCATTTCCATTTAGAAGGTTCGATAATGCTGGACGGCCAACTCCCAAGAGTTTTGCAGCTCTGGTTACGCTCATTCCGTCTGGAATGACCTCTTTTCGGATGTGTTCTCCAATGTGTTTCGACGTTTTTTTGCCGCTGCGTCCGAGAGCCATGATCCACCATCGACATTGCTAGTACGAATATTATTGTATTGTGTAGCGCTACACGATACAAGAAGTAATCCGGCTTTTATCGCCAAACCCGATAGGGAAGCGGTTCTGGTTGGCCCAGACTCGAGTGTTCACCAGCCGGAGGGTAGCGATGACTTGGATGGAGCTGATTTCCGAAGCAGAGTTAACGTTCGGCTTCATCAACGGTCAGGGCCTTGGTTCCTTGCTGCTCGCGGTTGTGCTATTGGCCTTTATTTACAAGCAAAAGTCCAACAATGAGATCCCAAGGAAATTGGCGCGACACTTTACTTTTTTGATTGGGCGACAGCGCTGAAGTTTGACCATCCTACCGACCAATGGTTCAAACTTAACATCCGGCTCCTGGTGTTGTTCGAACCTTAAACATGGCTGATTTAAACAACGAGTTGTAGATCTAACTCCTTTTCGAAAATGCCAAAGTAGCAGGCACTTGTACTAACCTGAGTGCCCGATCTTTCAGGGCCGCCCTGCCATTACACGCTCGCAACGAAGGTTGGCACGCGCCCAAATGGTTCATTATCCTGACGCCGAATACCCGCCTCCAGCGCTTCACCCACTGAACTCCCGGCTCGACTAGGCAACGACCGAAAGGTGTTCGGTTTCCCGCGCCCTGACCGGCGCAAGGGCTTGGCTGAAACCCACAATGACCACCAGCGTCGGTGAGCACCCCGAAAGCGCGCGCCTGCGCCTTGGACGAAGGACTCCGGAACACTATAGTTTTGTAACAGAAACATCGCATACTATCGGACTCTATGGCATCCCGGTGTTTTAAGTATGCGGAAGCGGAGCTGATGAGTGCATGACTGACTTCCCTTTTGGAGATCCAGATGGCGCTAGAGCCGAACTAGCTGACGTGATGCAGGGCTTCGTTGGCTTCCGCGGGCACCCAGGATGGGGCGGTATCGCTACTAATCCCGATGATCGCTCGGTTCGCGTAATCATCGGCAAGAAGGGGTCAGGAAAGACTGTCTATCTCAGGCGCCTGCAAGTATCCACGATGGCTGAAGACTCTGTTTTCTCCCAGAAGATACAGAGCGATATCCCAACGACCGCACAAGTCTTGGAATTCTGCGAGATATGCCAAGGCGAGCAGATCACTGAGAAATGGCGCGAGCTTTGGCGCGTTTCCCTACATGCATCTCTGCTCACCCTTTTTCTCTACAAAGGATATTTCTCGGACTACGTTTCTGAAAAACAAAGAAGCCAGCTTTTGCAGCGGTTCGACGGGATTTTGCCGGAAGCAAAGGTGCCCCACTCCGCTTATGACATCATCTCCTACTATATCTCCTCTATTCGCACTCAATCGCAGTTCAAGAACTTGGTCGATAGGCGAGAGTGGGTAGAATTGCGGTCAGTTCTTTCGGATATCCTGAAGGATTGCCCTCCGGTCTTCTACTACCTCGATGCTGTGGACGAGGAATTCGCTCATGCGCCCATGGAATGGCATCAGTGCCAAAAGGGCCTCTTTTATGCTGTGATGCGGATGCTTCGTGAGAGTGGATCACTGGGAAGTAGGTTTCATGTGGCCATCTGCATTAGGGACATCGTTTTCTCGTCCATCCTCCGAAGCGAGCATGCCGGCCGGTATCGAAACACACCGCATATCTGTAAACTTAACTGGGATACAAAGCGTACAGAGTACTTTTTTGAACGGAAGATTGAGCAACTCGAGAGCATATACTTCGACGATCCTTCAAAGCCACGTACGATCCAGAACTTCCTTTCTGTAACGCATATCTTCAACGAGTCGCGGAAGATTGAAGAAGAGCCCTTGTCTTACCTCATTCGACATACGCGGTTCCTACCGCGCGATGTCGTTGAGCTTGGAAACACCCTGGCACAAGCGAAACTTGCCAAAATTTCCAAGACTGAGATTGACGACGAGTCTTGGGAAGCAGTTGTGCGTTCGCTAGTTTCGCGATCTGCGAGAGGTTTCGCAGAAGAACAATTGAGCGTGTGCGCAAACCAGCTCGCGTCTCACGAAAGGCCAGAGTTCTCAGCGCGGCACGACTATCATGAGCTATACACGGCTAGCAGAGAATACATCGAGTCCAGGGCCAAGATTTTTAAAAGCATTATCAAAGATATAGGCACAGAAGTCTTTGAAAAGCAGCAAATCGAGGATGTTCGAAAGAAGTGGTCTGATGAACTTCCGGATGCCGTGGATCCGTTTGCCATTCTTTGGCAGAATGGTCTCGTTGGTTGCCGTATGAAGGAGACCGACTCAGCTTTTCACTTCTTCAACTTGGACGATAGGGATGATTTCCTTCTGCCAGACGGGGCAATAAACTTCGCGTTTCATTCTTGCATCAATGATGCCGTCAAGCTTGAGATTAACTCGCCGGATCCGATTGTTGAAAAGAGCGTAGTTTGAGCAAGGTCGAACCAAATATCGAGACTGTTGCGTATCGCAGTTGGAGCAACTTCATATCGAAGTTTTCGACGGAGCTTCACCGGGCGCCCTCTAACGACCTTAGGCGGTTTGTGTTTCGTGGACAGGGCGATGTGAATTTTTCTTTGAGATCGTCTTTCGACAGAAAGTTCGACGGTCTCAGTCTTGCCGACAGGGTTAAGAAGTACGACGCGACTACGCGTGCCTTTTCTGAACTCTACAAGAAACGAATTTCTGATGCCGCTAGCGAAGCTGAGATACTTTCTTCGGCACAACACTACGGCCTACCAACGCGGTTGCTTGATTGGTCGTCCAACCCATTTGTCGCAGCCTACTTTGCTTTCAACAAAGCCGCCTTGGACGACCAAAAGAAGGGGCGCGTCGCTATCTGGGCGCTCGACCGGGAGCACGACTTGGTCAGCAGGCACGTAGGCCTGGAGGTTTTTGAGGCTGATCCAAACGAAAGGGCCGAAGCTCAGAAGGGATATTTCTCACATCTCACTGGGCCCTTTGATAGTTTGGAGAAGTTCGCAGAACATGTTCCTGTGCACAAGGAGCCATTGCTCTACAGGTTTGTGCTTCCAGTTTCAGAGGCATCAACTGCCTTCGCCTTCTTGAGTTCGGTTGGCTTCAACGCCTACTCCTTGTTCCCGGACACCCAAGGCCTCGCCATTGCGGCGTTGGAAGACGTTTGGCTTCGCGATTTGGCAGACAACAGCTAAGCAACTTCGTTTCTTGAAGGTCGCCAGAGCTTTGATGTCGTTTGCAACGCGCTCATTCTCGTTGAGCTGCTTTAGTAGGGGATTAGTAGGGAATGTACGTCAAACGTTCTCTGGCTCGGTCCGGTGTCGTCCAAAAGCGCTGCCGAATACAAAAATTTAATCGTAATGATTTATGCGGCTTCAGAGGGTTTTGTCTGGTCACGTCCAACTTATGGACGGCAAAACTCGTAATGATGAGGGCGGGCGTTCGACTCCCTCTGACATAGTAAATTCTTCTAGTAAAATCATATACATGGCAAGTTCAGTGTTTGGAAAAAGGTCAAGTCAGATTCTGATATAAAGAAAGCTGGCGGCTAGTTCTAAACAAAGTTTGAAACAGATGCAGCGCACATCGCTTCCACGATAACTATCGTCCCGCAAGATAGCACAGATGTGCTACGCAGAAATCTGCTGCGGTTAGTATGGCCTACTTCGGGATAGACATAGTGCGTTGAGCCTGCACACACTGAAACCAGCTGAAACTGATCTGAGAGGAAAGATGAAGTTCAACTTCCGGATAGTTTGCCTTGTGGCCGTGCTTTGGTCCTGCTCTCAGGGGTTGTCGACGAGCGTTTGGGCGGAAGATAGTGTGTCTGCATCGGTGGTCCGCATCTCGAATGCTGCAGATAACCAAGCAATAGGTACCGGATTTTTTGTTAGCTCGCGAGGACACATTCTCACTGCTTCAGACCTGATGAATCTTCCGTCAGACACCTTCTGGGTGGAACAGTGGAGTCCGACTGAAAAGAAGTTTGACAATAAAGTAGAAGCCAGGGTTCTGATGATCGATCAAAGGCTTCCTCTTGCCGTTCTTCGAATCGAAGGATTGCACCCAAACAACCCTCCACTTCGCTGCACAACGCCGCCGCTCGGTCGAAAACAGGTGGTGAAAGGCACTTTTGCTGACAAAACTAAATCACAACTTCGATCGCGAACAGGCTCGTTGTCCGGAGATCCTGAATTTGGCGAAGCGGGCCGCATGTTCATTGATGGCATGAAAGATAGCGTTGAAGCTGCAGGTGGACCAATTACGGCGGACGGCGTGGCGCTCGCTGTTGCCGTAAAGTCATTAAATAGGGTTTGGCCAGTTGAGGGAGTGTACGCTTTGCCCCTTGATTGGGCTATCCGCGTCTTACCTCCACAAAGTGAATGCTGGCAAGACTTGGTGGCGAGTCTGTTACCCAGTGCAAGTCCAGGGCACAATGACCAAAGCTCAGAAACAGACTCTGATGGAAAACCGCGCGTAAATCCTTTCAACGCGTGTGTTTCTAATGAACGAGAGAGGGCTTTAACAGAGCAAGACTTTGTAACAGCGAGTGTTCTTGTGTCTTCTAGATTTGGCGAACCCATGTCGCAAAAAGATGTCTTTCGTCATACTCGCACTCTACGGCTCACTGCCCCGCCAGGCTGGGAGTTTGTTGGAAGTCCTGAGACATCGAAAGATCGACGTAGCTCTGGAGGTATCCATAATATCGGTGAGCCAGAATATATAGAAACTGATGGGCGGCAAACCGAAATACTTATACCGGTGACAGCGACTAGCGACCCCATAATAGAGGAACAACTAGAAGTCCTTGCAAGTGCGCGGATAAGAAGAATTGTGAGTCCCGAACTGATCGAAGAAATCCGAGAGCAATGCAGATTGTTGAATAGCGAGTGATCATCAAGGTACAGTTAGCTGTGAAGAGCAGTTTGGATCGATAAACGACCCGCGGTTCGTTGCGATGAATGCATCCCGCCCAGTCCGGCGATCTGTACTGCTTAATGCCGCATTACGTATCGCAGCTAGCGCTTCTTCGGTGCGCAAGCCAACGTCACTTAAGTCAACTGATACTGCATAAACGTCTGCAAGCCTCTTACGAAGAACGGAAATGACGCGACCGCTGAGCACAGTATCGGAAAGCAGTCTAGAGAATTCTTCCACGTCTTCTTTTGCTTCCCTACAGCCATCCGTAGTTGGCCTATACGCAGAGATCTGAGCTTGGGTGGATCCAATTTCGGGTATACGATCGGGTGGGAATGCTAGTAGGAAGCCGGTTGGGGTTTCCTTAACATCAGAAAAACGGACCACATTAGGATCCGACAGAGCCCGTTGGATCGCCTCAGGAAGAGACGCGCCGCCCTGTGCAAACCGGAAGTCAATTGCCGAGAAAGAGGCATGGAGCTCCGGATCAACCGCTGTCTTTTTACAACTTGAAAATTCAGGAGTTTGGTAGGTTGAATTGATGATGATCGGCACTCCCACAGAAGCTCTAACCCTTTGAAGATCGCTTAGTGCTGGCAAGATATTCGGCCAAATAGATTCAGGAGGAAATGTGTTAAGGCTATAGCACTCTCGCTTATAAGCGTCTTTTGCCGCGCCATTACTTACAATCTCCTCTGCTCGAAAAAATGGGCTATTGGGAAAGACTAGGTCAAAGAACCGCTCGAAAGCACTGAAAGAAACTTGGTCTGAGATGTCGCGGGACAAGTCTGCCCGATCCCAATCGTCTAGTCGGCCAATTAGAAGTCCGGCCAGAATGTTAGGATCTGTTTTCTCTGGAGTTGATGCTGGGCAAACTTGTCCCGCATTAGTCAAACAATAACGCAACAACGCATTCTGCGAAGTTTCTCCCCATTCTCCATCAGCGACGCCTTGGAAAAATCCTGCTTCAGAAAGGCTAGTCTGCAAAATCACTGCCAAGTTGAGGCCGGCGTTTGACGTAGCTACCTCAGCTAAATCGGAGAACTCCCGAAACGGCAAAACTATAACCGTGTTCCCAAAGAGTAAAAAAATTTCCTCCCCATCCTGCGAGACAGCGAAATCGTCAGGTATGGCGCCACCTAAGAGTGAAAGTGAGAACCTTTTCACGAAGAACCGCCCCTCTCGAGATAGCACTCTCAAGGCATCAGAAACACCAAAGGAAGAAGTCGCGATAATAACAACCTTTTGACCAGCGCTTGCGTCCACAGCACGCGAAGGTTGTTTGCTAGAGTGAGTGGTGTCCGGGGTGAATCCAGAAACCGAACCCACAACATCCAGCAATCTGATATCCTCTACAGCGCCAGCATCAACCGTTATACTCCCCTCACGTAATAAATCCCGAAAATCTCTATTGAACTGAAAGGAGAATATACCGTTTCGATCATCTGTGACAAAAAACTGCGTCGCTTCGGGTGTAATGTCTGAAACGATACTTGGCCTGCCTTCTTCTTCAGAAAATAGTTCAAACAAAAGCCGCTGATTCCGTAAATCGAAGCCGGTCAATTGCCTTGGAGATGTAACGATTAAAAGGTTTGAGAATGGGTCAACAACAAAATCGTCTATCCGCCCTAGGTTGGGTGAAAAAAATGTATTATATTCTTCGCGTCCGCCCAAAGACAGTTCTCCACTAACTTCACGTCGTGAAAAATTGCAAACTGAAGCAAAGGCGAGCTGATCACGGCACAACGGAACCATAGATATTGTCCGACGGTCGCTATCTAGAACGTAGAGTTCGCCCGTGGCCAACAATACTGCCTCATCGCCTGTGTCCACATTGACGCCTTGCTCGGCAACTTGAGAACCGTCAGCTTTCAATAAAAAAATGCGACCTCGAGTTGCACTTATATCGTTTGAGTTAGAGCCATCCTTTGCCAATACCAGTATCAAGTCTGACCAAAAAAATGCATCGACAACCTTCGTGGCTTCGTGCTTCCATTCTACAGTTTTACCGCTATCCCGTGTGGTGATGCTAAGAATCGATCTGTCGTTATTAATTGCCAGGAAAATACGACCGTTATCCGCTATGCGCAGATCTGAAAATACTCCAGGAAGACGGAATAGACTTTGGCTGTCCTCAGCATAGACTGCAACAATATTTGAGGAAAAAACTATAAAAAAGGCGATGACGCCGATCGTTCGGGATATGAGTTGTTTCATGGTTTAGTCCCGTCAGTCTACAAGTAATGGAATGTCGAACTTGCGTGTTTGTTGTCTTTCCTCTATGCGCTTATCGCCTTCGCGATAGACTGGATAAAAAGAGATACTCAAATTATTTACTTCCTTAAAACCAGCATTACGCAACGCTGTGATATCCCTATTCCCTATATAATCAAAAAAGTAGCCACTATCTGTACCATTAACGTCAAGCTCGTCCTCGAAATTAAGAGAAGCAACTCTGCTGTTATCAGAGTTATCAAGTATGGCTCCCTCGTATGTCGCGGAAACTTTAAAAGAGAGCAAAGAGCGATTGGTTGGCGACGAGGCTTGGATGAAGTGAGGAGTCGCAAAGAAGCGGATCTTTAGATCGGTAATTGTATTTGGTGGATCATCAGATTTGTAGCGATCATTCTGAAGAACATGAAAATCCCAAGAAAACCGCGTCCGCATTTCATCCGAGATCAACCTAAACTCGTCAACTTCCCGAGCGATCTGCGAGATGAAAAGTTGTGAAAGCAGGGTATCAGCATACTCGATGGGCAGGAACCTTTGCTCCGTTCCATTTGGCGAATTTACAAGCATACCTACTAAATCGTAAGGAGGTACTCCTCGCAGCACCGGGCCTCCGCTCTGGGAGTTGGGAAATTGGGCAGCCGGTTCCGAAATTGCGTTGTAGATCCCGCTGCCTGTTGTCACTAAAAAAGGATCGTCTGCCACTTTAACCCGATACTTGTCGCCACCACCGTCTGGATCTGCAACAAATCCCACTGGGCAAACTGCCTCGCGGCGTCTCACAGGCACACGTGACAACGACGCTTCCCGTAATCCTGCCTCGGTTGACGCAATCGGCGGCATTTTTAGAAGAATCAGATTACGGCGCCAATCAAACCCAATTAGCTGCGCCTGCATAGGCGCAGCGGATGCGTCGCGGCGGTGAGGAATCGTGAACTTCAGTGTTTCAAGCTGATCCCTGTCGAGAAGACTATTCGGTTGAATACCCGCTGCCTCCAAAGCCCAGTAATGGGAGAGAACGAGACCGTTATTTGAAACGATTGTCCCGGTTGCAACTGTTGGCCTAGAAAGACCGGGGACTTCGATCGAAATCTGTACCGCGTGCGCCTTAAGAGCTTCGTCACAGACTGGTTTCGTATCAGCATGCCCTCCAGCGAGTGTCAGTCCAACGGCAGAAAATAGTCGATAAACAACAA
>JASJAW010000039.1 GCA_030066795.1 Dinoroseobacter sp. | reverse complement strand
CCGTTCACCGACGCGCTGCTGCTCCTGCACACCTTCAAACGCGATCTCGTTCGCCTCTACCCCTTGGGCCGAAGCCAGAATAACCGCCCTGGCCACTTGCACATTGGCCCATTCAGTGCCGACCTGCTGTCGGATATTCAACACCGCTTGGTTCAATGACGCGCGTGCACTTTCGGTTTGCGCCAGAGTCTGACGATACCGTGCCGAGATGGCTCCGCCCTGATAAATCGGGCCACGGAGCGTCAATCCAACTGAGCTATCAGTGGAGTCGTCGCCTTCATCGCGCCAATTGCGGGTTACCCGCGCATCGAGGTTCAGCGTTGGCAGGATGCCACGCTGCGCAGACTCCGCGGTAAGTTCCGCAGCGCGGACCCGTCGCTGGGCTTCGAGAATGGCCGGATGGCCCGACACACCGATTGACGCCGCCTCCTCCACGGACGCGGGGATTTGTGGCGGTGCCGGCGGGTTGGCAACATTCCCGGGGAAAGCGCCGGTCACAGCGCGATAAAATTCACGGGCGGCTTCGAGATTGCCAAGAGCGAGCGACAGGTTGGAATTCGCTTCCGCCAGACGCGCTTCGGCCTGTGCGACGTCGGTACTCGTCCCCTCGCCGACTTCAAAACGATCCTGCGCCGCACGGAGCTGTTCGGCAATGACACGGACGTTGTTGCGGCGCAGATCGACCGTGTCGAGCGCCAGTCGGACCTGCAAGAACGCCTGCACACCGGATTGGAGGACATCTTGTTCAATACCCCGGAGCGCTTCGCGTGTGGCCAAAACGATCTCTTTGCTGGCCTCGATATCGAGCCGTGTGCGCCCACTGTCAAAGAGCAGCCACTCTGCACGAAGACCGAGACCGGTGTTGTTGTTTTCGAAGTTTTGGTTCTCGGACCACGTGTAGGACGCAATGTAGTCGAGCACCGGACGGAGGCGAGACACGGTCAAGGCAACGTCTTCATCAACGGTCCGTAAAAGCGCGCGGTTCTGCTCGAGAAGCTGACTGCTCTTGTAGGCCTCGACCAGTGCATCGGTCAGGGTCTGAGCCGAACCCTGCGCGGCGCCTGATAGGCCAATCACAAAGCTCACCGCTATCGCTTGAAACTTTCTGGACATTACAGTTCGACCTCTACTGCATAAACTCGGAACAAATATGCAGCGACCGTACAAGCGGTTAAAGCGAAAACACAGAGGTCTCTTCAAATCCGGGCAGAATTGGCGCAGATGCGTTAAATTCGTAACGCCAAGACACATTTCCATCGAGTTTGTAGCCAATCTCACATGTTCCAAGTCCATCCTTCATGAACAAACATGCGATCCGACCGCCTTCTTTCAGTTGTTCGAGGAGCGCCGGTGGAACCGCCCCCACACCACCCTGCACGACAATCACATCGTAGGGTCCATACTTGGCTGCGCCGTCAACAAGCGGCCCCGTCAAAACCGCTGCATTGTCGACCTCCTCGGCCAGAAGGCGGGCTTCAGCCTCTTTGGCGAGCGCTTCATCCTCTTCAACCGCAATCACCGCGTCGACCAGGCGAGCAAGAACTGCGCTCGAATAGCCAAGGCCACACCCCAGATCGAGCACCAGCTCGTCGCGTGAGAGGTCGAGTGCGTCAAGCATTTTGGCGAATGTTCTTGGTTCCAGAATTACGCGGCCCGGCGCAATCGGGATGTTCTTTCCAGCGTAGGCAATCTCTTGCATATCGTCTGGGCTGAAGACCTCCCTGCGAACATGGAGCATGGCCTCGATGATTGGAAACTTCGTGACATCAGAGGGGCGGACCTGGGTATCCACCATCAGAGTGCGACGGCTCGCGAAATCGGTCATTGGACGCTCGTATCACAATTGATCGACTTTCGGATGCCACAAAGCCCCAACGCGAGCAATGCCGCATGGTGCGACACGTGAGCCTGCAATCGCAGATTTCGGCCAGTTTCATGCATCAGGTGTCGCGGGCTCGTCCTCAATCTGGTGGGCGAGCATCACGGCAAGAAACCTCGTTTCCGGGAAAGTCGATAAGACAATTGCGATGACAGAGGTCATCGGAATGGCCAGGATCGCGCCGGAAATCCCCCAAAGTGAGCTCCAGAAAACAAGGGCCACAATCACAACAAGGGGACTGAGGTTCAGTTGCTGGCCAATCAGTTTGGGTTCGAGGTAATTCCCTACAAAGACTTGCGCGACGGTTAAGAGCGCCAGAAGGATCAGCGTTGTCGGAACGGACGCAAATTGGGCAAGAGACAGGATCACCGGCAAAGCAACCCCCACGTAGGAACCGACATAGGGGATGTAGTTGAAAAGCGCGATCACGATGGCCCAGAAAAGCGCAAAATCCACCTGCATAGCGGACAGGATAACAAACGAGATTATGCCAAGCACCACATTGATCAGTGTTTTTGTAGTCAGGTACTGACCAATCTTCTGGTTCATATCCGAAATGATTTCAGAAACTTGGTCAGCTCGCGCCTCATTCTTCAACGCAGCGCGTATCTTCGCTGGAAATCCCCCCCGTTCAGCCAACATGAAGGCTGAATAGACCATCACCAGAAAGACCGAAGCACCTACGCTGGTAAACCCGCCCAGAATGGTCAGCACCGACCGACGCAGGTCAATTTGGTCAACAGTGACAGCCCGCGCCTCAGAGATGACCTCTTGCGCGTCCAGGTGGAACTGGGCCGCAACCATGTCGAGAAGCCCTTCGAGATTGGCTTCGTAAATCGGCGCGACTGCGGCGATTTCCCGGACCGTGGAAGTTACAACGACGGCCATTGCCGCAAAAATCACAGTGAACACCAGCAGAACCGCAAATCGCAGGACAGTCTGGGGCAACCGATTCATACCCGGGAGCTTCCGTAACGCCTCGGAGGCGGTGACGATCACGTAAACCACGATCACAGATGTCAGGATCGGCAGAATGATCGACCGCCCTATAAGCAACAACCAACCAATGGCGATGGCAAGGATCAGGCCAAGGACAAGGTTAAGAAGAGGTGCGTCGCGCATCGATCATCCGGAGCATCATTGGAGATGATTAATTCACGCATAGTCCAACAAGGCAACTTGCGAGATTGGCCTATGGGATGATTTCGAAACGGGTAACGTCGACCAAGCCACGGTCGGTGATCTTCAGTGCCGGGATCACAGGCAGGGCAAGAAAGGCCAGTTGCAGGAACGGTTCAGCCAGCGTGACGCCCAGCGACTTTGCAGCCTTGCGAAGCGCGATCAGATCGTCGCGGACCTGCTCGAAGGGTGCGTCGCTCATCAGCCCGGCTATGGGCAGGGCCAACTCGGCCAGAACCCGCCCGTCGCGGGCCACAACGAACCCACCTTCGATGTCCGACAACCGGTTGGCGGCCAGCGCCATGTCGGCATAATCCGCCCCCACGCAGGCAATGTTGTGATGGTCGTGACAGACGGTCGAAGCGATCGCGCCAGCTTCAAGGTTAAACCCGCGCACGAAACCGGTAGCGATATTTCCGTTCTTTCCGTGCCGCTCGACAACCGCGATCCGGATCAGGTCACGGGCGATATCGGGGCGCTTGTCACCGTCCTCGATGGGGATGTCCTCCTGCAGATGATCTGTCAGGATTTGCCCCTCGCGGATACCGATTACGTCGGTTGCGACCCGGTTATCGCGAGTGCGGAAGTCCTCAGGCCGCAATCCCGGGGCGCGAACAGAATTGCGTCCGACCGGCTGTATCGATTGCCGCGCTGCAAAGGCTGCTTCGTTCACAACCTGCCCCCCCGCAATCACGTGCTGGACATCGCACGCGTCCAGTGATCGGACCGCGACGATATCCGCGCGCTTTCCGGGCGCGATCATACCGCGATCCTTTAGTCCAAATGCTTCAGCCGCGGAGAGTGTCGCCGCTCGGTAGGCGGCCAGTGGGGGCGTGCCAAGTGCGATCAGAGTGCGGATCATGTAATCCAGATGCCCCTCTTCCGCGATGTCGAGCGGGTTGCGGTCATCGGTGCACAGGCACAGGTACGGCGCGGTCCGTTCGTTGAGCAGAGGCTGCAGCGCGCGCAGATCCTTTGACACCGAACCCTCGCGGATCAGGACCCTCATGCCCTTCCGCAGTTTCTCCAATGCCTCTTCCGGGGACGTGGCTTCATGCTCGGTCCGTATTCCTGCAGCGATATAGGCATTCAGATCCTTGCCAGCGAGCAAAGGGCAATGCCCGTCGACATGACCTCCGGCGAAGAGCGAAAGCTTATCCAATGCGGCTGCATCGCGATGTATCACACCGGGGTAATTCATGAATTCCGCGAGTCCGATACCGGATGGGTGCCCCATGAGCTGTGCGATCTCCGCAGCGTCCAACTGCGCACCTGCGGTCTCCATATGCGTCGATGGTACACAGGACGGAATCTGGACACGGATATCCATCAACGTTTCACGGCTGGCGGACTGAAAGTACCGGACCCCTTCAGCCCCTATGACATTGGCGATCTCATGCGGGTCGCAAATGGCGGTCGTGACGCCCTTGGGCGTCACGCAGCGATCAAATTCGAACGGAGTAACAAGTGAGCTTTCGATATGCAGATGCGTGTCAATGAAACCGGGGACGAGGATCATCCCGGACATGTCAAGGACCCGCGCTGCAGCGTACTCTTCAAGGGTGCCAACAATCGTGTCGCCCTGGATCGCGACGTCGCCCGCCAACAGGTCTCCGGTAACCAAATCGAGAATCTGCCCCCCGCGCAGAACAAGATCCGCTGGCACATCCCCCCTGCCCGCCGCGATACGCGTTTTCAGATCGCTCATAGCTGCCTCCGCCGATAGTTCGGCTCAGAAGATGACAAGCTTGGTAAAAAGCGCAATGGCGCTGAAGAACGGAATCATTGCGACCAGCACCCAGAGACCGTCGCGGGTCAACATCGCCAGCGATATCAGCAGGACGGTCATGCCAAGAAAAGAGGAGGTGAAAGGCAAGAGCTCCAGAAAGGGCATGGCCCCGCCGGCAAACGCGCAGATGATTGGCAGAAGGAACCAAAGTGGGGCGTAAAACAGAAGCCCGAGCCGCTGGTGCGCGTGCCGGTCGAGCCAACCCGCAAAGGGTTTGATGCGCGACAGCCCGCTTTCCAGCCTAGGCCCGGCGATACGCCGGCGTTTCAACCAGTCTGGCAACCAGACCGAGGGCCGCCCGACAAGCAATTGCAGGGAAATAAGAAAAATCGTGATCCCGCAGATGCTCGAGAAAATGGGGATGCCGCTTAATGGAGACACAACGGCAGCCGCGGGCAGCATCATCAGGGGGATACACCCTGTACGACCAAACGCGTCGGCCAGATGGCCCAGACGCACATCATCGCGCTTGGCAACGGTCAGTGCGCGGTTGAGCACCGCTGTCATAGATGAAAGCGCTGGTTCGTCGGTGTCTGTTACAGGTGAAAGGTCTGCCATCGAACCCTCCGACAGACGGGGCCTCGCCCGCCACCCAGTAAAAGTTGGGCTTTTTGGTGGATCAATCAAGCCTGTAGGACAGGTTCAGCCAGTTTCCGCCACAGGTACCGCCCTCAGTCGGCCGATCGCGACCCAACTCAGCCCTGCCATGAATGCAGCGGTGGCAAGGCACAAGGGCAGCCCGCCCAGTTGGTAACTTATACCAGAAAGCAGTGTCCCAAGGAGTCGTCCGGCTGCGTTCGACATGTAGTAAAAGCCCACATCCATGGTCACCCGATCGGAGCGGGTAAAAGCCAGAATGAGATAGGAATGGAGCGACGAATTAATCGCGAACACCCCCCCAAAAGCAAACAGTCCCAACACAAGTACGGTGGTCAGCCACGGCTCTGGCCCGCCAGCCACCAGCGCCGCAGCTGCAAGCGCTGCAGGAATCAGTGTCAGCCCCCCCACCCACGCGCGCGCCATCGCGGTGATTTCGACATCCGTCTTATCGCGCGCCCGCAACAACTTGGGGGCAAACCCCTGTACAGCTCCGTAAAGCATGATCCAGATCGCCATGAATGTTCCGATCTGAAAAAACGTCGCTCGATTACTCTCCACAGACCCGTCGGAGAGCACCGAATAGAAGTAGATCGGTATCCCAACGACGAACCAGACATCCCGTGCTCCAAACAGGAACAAGCGCGCCGCAGACAGCCAGTTCACGCGGGGATCCTTGGAAAATACCTCACTGAACTTGGCGTTCTTCTTTCCGCGCGGCAGTCCTGGAGGCATAAAAAGCGCAATTGCTGCGAGGATCATCGCAAGCGCCACCGCCATTGAGATAACTGAGGCCATAAATCCGATCAGGCCCAGAGACGCGGCGCCCAATAGAAAGCCCGCGCCCTTCACGACGTTCTTGGAACCTGTCAAAGCCGCAACCCACCGAAAAAGCGCACCATCACTTTCAGGCGCAAGCAATTTGACAGCGGATTTGGAACTCATCTTCGAGAGGTCCTTGGCAACACCCGACGCCCCCTGCACTGCCATGACAAACGCCACAGAGGCTGCCACCGACCAAGTTGGGTCAAGCTGGGCGAGCGCGACAAGGGCAACGATCTGAATGCCAAGACCGGCGTAGAGCGTCGATGTCAGCCCGAAGCGCGCCGCGATCCACCCGGCTGCGAGGTTGGTGACCATTCCCATGAATTCATAGAGCAAAAAAAGATAGGCCAGTTGGATCGGGCTAAAGCCGAGCGTGTGGAAATGCAGCAGTACCAGCATGCGCAGCGCGCCATCGGTGAGCATGAACGCCCAATAGGCTGCCGTCACCGCGATATAGGCGGGCAGACCATTTTGCTGTGCGGTCTGGCTCATAGGGAGGCCAGAACCATGCGCGTCACATCGGCGAGGCGCCACGCGTAGCCCCACTCGTTGTCGTACCAGGCGAAGACCTTTACCTGCGTTCCGTTTACCACCATGGTCGACGGCGCATCCACAATGCTCGACCGCGGATCGTTCAGGTAATCACAGGACACAAGCGGGCGCTCTTCATACCCGAGAATGCCTTCGAGTTCGCCTTCCGCCGCCGCTTTGAAAAGGGCGTTGACCTCTTCAGCTGTTGTGGCCCTCTCGACCTCGAAAACGCAATCCGTAAGCGAGGCGTTGAGCAAAGGGACCCGAACGGCGTGGCCATTCAGCCGCCCCTTAAGTTCAGGGTAAATCAGCGTGATCGCGGTCGCGGACCCTGTCGTGGTCGGGATCAGCGAATTCAAAGCCGACCGTGCGCGGCGCGGGTCCTTGGCCGGCCGGTCAACGATCGTTTGGGTATTTGTGACATCATGGATGGTCGTCATTGACCCGTGCTTGATACCCAGTCCTTCGTGCAGAACCTTGACCACCGGCGCCAGACAATTCGTGGTACAACTCGCAGCCGTGATTATCCTATGTTTGTCAGGGCTATAAACGTCGTTATTCACACCGTAGACAAGGTTAACAACATTCCCATCCTTGACCGGGGCCGAGACAACAACCTTCTCCACTCCCGCTGCGAAGTACGGCGCGATCTTTGCCTTGGTCTTGAAGATTCCGGTGCAGTCGACGACCAGATCGACCCCAAGCTCCGCCAGCGGCAAAGCCTCCAGATCGGCTTCCTGCGTAAAGCGAATGCTCTTACCATTGATCGACAGGCTGCCGTCGCTATGGCCGATCTCGGCATCCCAGCGCCCATGAACCGTATCAAACTCCAACAACAAGGCGTGTTGCTCAGGCGTCGCGACCGGATCGTTCAGCAATACAATCTCCGTGTCGAGGCCTTCATCGAAGAACGCGCGCAGCACGAGTTTTCCGATCCGGCCAAGACCGTTCACCGCAATCTTTTTTGTCATATCAGGTCCTTGTTAAGCGTCTTCCGCTGTTGCCGGCTCGCGCGCAAACTCATCCAGTTTGGACTGCGTGGTTTGCCGATCCAACGCATCGAGCGGCAAGGCCACAAATGCCTGGATGCGCGCCCGCAGCTGACGGTAGGTTTCGGCGAAGGCCAACGCCTTCTCGCTGTCGGTCCCTTCGACCTTAACCGGATCACGCAGGCCCCAATGGGCGGTTAGCGGTTGTCCGGGCCATGGCAGACAGTCCTCGTCGGCTGCCAGGTCACAGACCGTGAAGACAAAATCCATCTCGGGACTGTCTTCTTTCTGGTATTCGGCGATCGTCTTGGATTGCAGATCATCGGTCTTGTGCCCTTGCCGGGCCAGCACTTCGACCGCGAAAGGGTTAAGCTCCGAAAAGGGCTGCACACCAGCCGAATGCGCCACAAACCGATCTCCACCGAGGTCGCGCAGCAAAGCTTCGGCAAAGATCGAACGCGCGGAGTTTCCGACGCAAATAAATAGGACATTGAATGGCTTGGACATGGGGAAGCTCCCGTCAAGTATGGTGTTTCCGCCGCAAATCGGCGCAAAGGACGACCGTCCGCGACAACAATCTGCCGCAAGGTATTGGACGAGATCATCGACCGCGGTCACTTCAGCTCGATAGTTGATGCTGCGTCCGGACCGCACGGCACTGATGAGGCCTGCGCCCTGCAAAGTGGACAAGTAAACCGAAAGCGTATTCGGTTTCAGATCAAGTGTTTGCGCGATGGTCTTTGGACGCAGGCTGTCCGGCAGATGTCGGATCAAAAGCCGCAGAACAGACAATCGTCCCGGATGACTTAAGGCAAGAAACACGGCGGCCGCTCTATTTAATTCCATAATGCATGAATAATAGAATTAACTCGATAGCAAAAGAAAAAACCTGGTTTGTGCCGATTATTTTTGAAAACGGGCTCGGGGGTGTTACGCTGCTCAGGCTTTGATTTGACCTACACGGCTGCCCATGGAGTACGCACGCTTCTCCATTTGCATTACCCCGAACCCGGACAGCGACCTCGCGCGTTTGGGGCGCCACTGGCTTGGCTGGGATATGGATCAGGGCGCCGAGCTGCCGCTGCTGCGGATCGAAGATCTTGAATTCTCCGTACTCTCTCTGAGCGCGCGTTTACGCCGTTTTGGATTTCACGCCCCACTGACCACCCCGTTCCGGCTGGCAGACGGCCACAGCCCGTTAACCCTGCATCACACTGCCCAGGCCCTTTCCGCACATCTCGATGCGCTTGAATTCCCTGGGCTGCATCTTGTGGCCGACCGGGCGCGGCTTTCGCTCAGACCAATCGGCGACACTTCAGAGCTTTTACGTTTGCGGCATGTTGTTGAGCGGGTCTTCGATGAATTCCGGGCGCCCGCGGCAGGAGACCCTCAGAGGTCTGAAAGACGCCGCTCCGAACTGTCGTCACAACAGATGCAAGCCGTCATCGATCCCAGAACCCCCAGCCGAGCGCCCGATGCTCCTTTCGAGTATGCCCTGTCTTGTACCCTATTGCAGGACGAAGCAGATGATCTGCGGCGTAAATTGCTGCCCATTCTGACGCCAACCCTGCCCCGCCCCTATCGGATTCAGTCACTCAGCCTGTGTGGAGAAGACCCAAACGGCTGGTTCCGCGTTATTCAGAGATATCCCCTGGTTGGCGCTGTACGACCGCGACCGGCAGACATACCGACGCTGAGCACAGCCAGTCCGCATGTCCCGCTTCTGTCATGATCAGCGCCAGTGGTGACGTCGCCGCAAAAAAGGCAACACCTGCATTCGTAGAGGGGAGGAGGAAGGTCACGAACGCAGGTGTTGCATACCGAGGTTACAGCCAGACATCCGAAACTGGCTGTACTGGAAAGCTAGCGCTGTTCCTTTAGCCCGCGACAGAACTCCCGTTCTGCAGGTGCAAAAAGTCTATGAATTGTTGCTTTGTCACAGCGCTATGCCCGAATGCGCGGCGGGGCCCTTGCTGGCTGCTTAGAATTTACGCGGTTCTGAAAGCGCTTTCATCGATCAGTACGGCGCGTCCGGGAATCGACCAGAGCTTTTAAACCATCGAAACGGGCTTAAGGTCATGAAAGCGGGTTCGCAGCACAGCGATACGATCGCGGATGTCCTGGCGGACATTGCCGAGACGGGGCGTGTCGCGCAACGTAGTGAGCAGTTCCTGGCTTGGCTCTGGCGCGCGGGGTTTACCGCGCCAGCTTAGTTCTCGCTGAATGCCAATTGCTGTCTCCGGCAACCGATGCGGAATCTCAAATCCGTTCATTGTCGCCCAGACACCCGCCCACAGCCGCCCAACCGTCCATGGATTATAGCCGCCCCCGCCCAACACCAGAAAACGATCTGTAAATGGCTGGATTGCCGCAATGAACTCCCAATGCGCGTTGTTGGACAGCGCAAGACGGGATAACGGGTCCTCCTCGACAGCATCCGCACCGCATTGCACAACGATGGCGTCTGGCGCGAAGGTCTCAAGCGCCGGCAGGATCAGGTCCTCGCGGATCAGAGCCATTTCGCTGTCGTTGAACCCACGTGGAACCGGCAAATTCAAAGACGAACCACCTGCAGTGTCCTCCAGCGCGCCAGTGAACGGCCAACGCCGCTCCTCGTGGACGGAAACCAACAGGATATCGGGATCGCCCGCAAACGCCGTTTCGACACCGTCGCAGTGATGCGCATCAATGTCGATGTAGGCAAGCCGGTGAATGCCAGCGCGACGCAGGCTCAACATGGCGAGTACGGGATCGTTCAGATAGCAAAAGCCGTTCGCCCGGTCGCGCAGTCCGTGATGTGTGCCACCGGCTGGATGGTAGACTGTGCCGGGCTCTGCAAGAAGCGCGCCCGCCAACATCGAGCCACCCGCCGCGGTCGCGGGGCGCCGGAACATTTCCGCAAAAACGGGATTGGAGGGGGTACCGAGATTGTACCGTTTTCGCACTTCATCGCTGACATCTCCTGCCGCTTCGGCAGCTTGTAGTGCCTCCAGATAACCGGGGTCATGCCATAGCGTAAGCGCCTCGGCCTTGGCGCGAGGGGAGGTTCTGTACTGCGTGCGGTTCAACCACCCCAAAGCGCGAGAAAGGTCCATCGCCGTCGAGACGCGGGGGATACTCAGCGGGTGCCAGGATCCATACGTTGAATGACGATAAATCTCGGCGCCGATGAAAACGGGCGTCGGCGTCACGAGGACAGCAGTGCCTCGATCTGGCGGGTGAGTGCGGGCGAAGTCGGTCGCGTTGTAGAGCCGAAATCGGCAATATAGCGCCCGTCAGCGTCCAGCAGAACCTTGGTGAAATTCCACCGAGGCGCCACGTTATGTGTGCTGGCCAACCAGCGATAAAAGGGATGTGCTTTTGGACCTCGCACCGGGGTGATTTCGGTCATCGGCAGCGTTAGATTGAAGTTCAATTCGCAAAACTCAGCGACTTCAGCTTCCGTCGAGAGTTCCTGATTGAAGCTGTCGGACGGCACGGTAAGCACATACAGACCTTGCCCGCTATAGCGATCGTGCAAAGCCTGCAGGCCATCGTATTGCGGCGTGAAACCACAGCGTGATGCGGTGTTGACCACCAGTACGGGACGACCCCGCAGCTCGGACAGTGAAATCTCACCGCCGTCAATAGAAGCGAACGTGAAATCGGGCGCTTTGGCCTGAGAGAAAGCCGGCGACACAACGCCAGCAGCGAGAGACGCAGCAATTAAAGCTCGGCGGGACAGCGGCATAGAAGCCTCCTTCTGGCTGTGGGTCAGCTTTTTGGGTCTGTGGACAACTTGGTACTCTGCGAGATAGAGAGACTGCGCGTGCGATCAATTCAAATCGTTACCCAAACCGCAATCAGACTGGTCACGCCGACCATCACCGCATAAACTGACGCTGGGGCAAGGCGAATACATGGCGACCACGCTAAGAGCTAGCAAACTCCGCAAGACCGGCACGGCGCGCACACAGGTTGCGGCGCTGCCTTATGTGATGGAAAAAGGAAAACCGCGCGTTTTGCTCATCACAAGCCGTGAAACCCGGCGCTGGGTTATTCCGAAAGGGTGGCCTATCCAAGGCAAGACCGCATTTGAATCCGCTGCCACCGAAGCATGGGAGGAAGCGGGCATCGTGGGAAAGGTCTCGGATAAATGCATTGGGCTGTATGCCTATAACAAAGCCTTTCCCAAGACCGACCCCCAACCGATCGTAGTTACCGTGTACCCGATGCGGGTGAAGGCCATGAAGGATAAGTTTCCCGAAACAGGCCAGCGTAAACGAAAATGGATGTCGCCTAAGAAAGCGGCTGAACGGGTAAAAGAGCCCGAACTCCGAGAAATGCTACGACGGTTCGACGGGCGTCTTCGCTGAGCCGCGATGGCGTATGCGATTTGTCGTGTAACAGATCAGAAATAATTGCCAGACTAGGACGTTGCGCTTAAGTAACGCGTACGTGCCTGCTGTGCAGGCAGCCAGAAGGACAACACGCTTCGATGATCAGGTACACGCTGAAATGTGACAAGGGCCATCAGTTTGACAGCTGGTTCCAGTCCGCTGGCGCGTATGAACGGCTTTCGGAACGTGGAATGGCCGAGTGCGCTGTTTGCGGAAGCACGGCTGTTTCGAAGGCCCTGATGGCGCCACGCCTTGCGGTCGGCGAAGACGCGGTTGCGCCGACACCAGAGCCGGTTTCAGAACCGGAAGGCGCCACGCAAACGATGTCCCTCGCTGAACCAGCCAGCCCGCTGGAGAAAGCAATCTCTAAGCTTCGGCAAGAAGTGGAGAAGAATTCGGATTATGTGGGCACGAGCTTTGCCTCGGAAGCCCGGCGCATGCATGAGGGCGAAACTCCTACACGAGCGATTTATGGCGAAGCTCGCCCAGAAGAAGCGCGCGCGCTAGTCGATGATGGCGTCCCTGTGATGCCTCTGCCCTTTGGGCGCCGCGACAAGGCGAATTGACCCAATGCTGAGCGTGGTTACCGGTGCTTCCCGCGGGATCGGCCAGCAACTTGCCCATGAATTGCACCGCCGTGGCCATACCGTTTGTGGCACCTACCGCACCCATGTCCCTCAAGACCCTGCCGGAGTGGACTGGGCACCGCTGGACGTGCGAGATCCCGCAAGCCACAAGGCTCTGGCAAGTGCACTCGACGACCGCCCTGTTTCGCTTCTGGTCTGCAATGCCGGCGTCTATCTTGACGGGAAAGAGAGCCTCGCTGACGGCTATCCGCCGGAAATGTGGGCAGACATGTTTGCGGTGAATGTCACCGGCGTGTTTTTAACTGTTCAAGCTCTGATGCCGCAGTTGCAACAAGCCGGGACAGCGAAAATCGCGATTATTTCGTCTCAGATGGCATCCCATACGCGCGCGCCGGGACGCTCGTATGTTTACCGCGCCTCCAAGGCTGCTGTGCTGAACCTCGGACGTAATCTGGCGACGGATCTGCGCGGTCTCGATATCGCGGTCGGGATCTATCATCCGGGATGGGTCCGCACCGACATGGGGGGGCAAACAGCCGATATTTCTGTGGAAGAGGCTGCGGCAGGGCTGGCAGACCGGTTTGACGCCTTATCCCTTGATACCACTGGCTGTTTCGAGACATGGCATGGACAACAGCACCCCTACTGAACCACCTGTTCTGATCGTCTTCGGGGGGCGCCCCGGTTCGGGAAAATCCACGATTGCGCTGGCGCTCACCCGTCAAATTGGCGCGGTGTTATTGGAGATTGACCGGATCGAGGCCCCGCTTCAGGCCAAGCTGGGCCGCGATATAGGACCGCTTGGCTACAACGTGGCTTATCAGGCGGCCACATCCAACCTCGACCTTGGGCATATCGTTGTGGCCGACTGCGTGAACCCGATTGCCGTTACCCGCAACGCCTGGGCCAGTGTTGCGATGGGCTGCAAGGCCGTACTCATACAAGTCAACGTGGCGTGTTCCGATACGCAGGAACATCGCCGACGCGTAGAGAAACGCCTGATAGAACGGCCCATGCAAGGCCTGCCAGACTGGGACAGCGTGCAAGCTCGCTCGATCGATGAATGGCCAGACGCGGATATTACACTAGACACAGCCACGCTTGCCCCCGGCGCTGCGGTCGCGGCGATCGTCAGTAACCTGCGCCACTTGGTACCTTCGCGCTTTGGCCTCTCGACCCCAGCTAAGAAAATGCTCTGATCCCGCAGAAGCTCTAATCGGTCTCTTTTCTTGCTGATGCCGTCAAAAGCCAACGAAAGACGATCAACGCCAATACTGCCCCAAGCGCCTCCGCAAAAATAAATGCTGGTACATCCACAGGCCGGATACCGGCAAAGGTGTCCGACAGCCCCCGCGCGATAGCGACGGCGGGGTTCGCGAAACTCGTAGAGGCCGTGAACCAATATGCGGCGGTGATATATAGCCCCACCAGCCAAGGCACCGCATCCGCACGAAATTTCAGACCAGAAAGGATGGCCGCGACAAGCCCGAAGGTGGCTACCACTTCCGCGAGCCATTGCCCCGGTCCTGCGCGCGCAGTTTGCGAGATTTGCACAAGCGGCAGCTCGAACATGGCGTGCGCCAGAAGACTGCCCGCAATGCCACCGGCGATCTGGACAAGCATATAGGCTGCGGCCAGGGACACTACGATGTCTTTTCGAAGCGCGAAGACGAGTGTTACGGCCGGATTGAAATGCGCCCCCGAGATCGGTCCAAGCATGGTGATCAGAACGACGAGGATCGCGCCGGTAGGCAGCGTGTTTCCAAGAAGCGAAACACCGACATCTTCGGAAAGCCGGTCGGCCATGATCCCGGACCCCACGACCGTGGCCACCAGAAAACAGGTCCCGAGAAACTCTGCCACAAGTCGTTGGGATACCGTGTACATTGATCAGTTCCTGCTTCGTTTGTGTGGGCCGAGACGTTCTGTTCGGGCACGGTATGGCGCAGCCGCAAACGACCGGCAAGAGGAGCAATGCCCACCCCGCGACCCAACGCTCCCTTGCCCTGCCCGGCCCTATGGCCTACACGGCGGCGACTGCGAGGGACGAGAGGCACAAATGCCCATTCTTGTGATGAAATTCGGTGGCACTTCGGTTGCGGATCTGGACAAGATCAGGAACGCCGCCGAGAAAGTGAAACGCGAAGTTGACCGCGGCTACAAGGTCATCGTTATCGTCTCCGCCATGTCTGGAAAAACCAATGAGCTGGTCGGCTGGGTCGACCAGACCTCCCCGCTTTATGATGCACGCGAATACGATGCCGTGGTCAGTTCCGGTGAGAATGTGACCGCTGGTCTGATGGCGTTGACCTTGCAGGAAATGGATGTCCCCGCACGCAGTTGGCAGGGCTGGCAGGTTCCGGTAAAAACCAGCGCTGCCCACGCGGCGGCCCGGATCGAAGAAATCCCGCGCGATAATCTTGATGCAAAATTCGACGAGGGCATGGACGTTGCCGTCGTTGCGGGTTTTCAGGGTCTCAGCCCAGAGGGTCGGATCACCACGCTGGGGCGCGGAGGCTCGGATACAACCGCTGTCGCGTTTGCGGCTGCCTTCACGGCCGAGCGCTGCGATATCTACACCGATGTCGACGGCGTCTACACCACCGACCCGCGCATCACGTCGAAGGCGCGCAAACTGGACAAGATCGCGTTCGAGGAGATGTTGGAGCTCGCCTCCCTTGGCGCCAAGGTTTTGCAAACGCGCTCGGTGGAGCTGGCGATGCGCTACAAAGTGCGCTTGCGGGTTTTGTCCAGTTTTGAAGAAAACACACCGGACTCCGGTACTCTGGTCTGCGATGAGGAAGAGATTATGGAAAGCAATGTTGTCTCCGGGGTGGCCTATTCTCGCGACGAAGCAAAAATGACCTTGATCTCGGTCGCTGACAGACCGGGCATCGCTGCCGCCATTTTTGGCCCCCTCTCCGAAGCGGGTGTGAATGTCGACATGATCGTGCAGAACATCTCCGAAGATGGCCGGACCGACATGACCTTCTCTTGCCCTACAGATCAGGTGAAGCGTGCCGAGCGAGCCATCAAGGAGGCGAAGGAGCACGGCGAGATCAATTTCCAGGAACTCGTCGCTGACACCGACGTCGCAAAGGTGTCGGTGGTGGGTATTGGGATGCGGTCCCATGCAGGGGTTGCGGCGCGGATGTTCCAGGCACTGCGCGACGAAAACATCAACATTCGGGTGATCACCACCTCCGAGATCAAGATTTCCGTCCTGATCGAGCGGAAATATATGGAACTCGCGGTCCAAGCCCTCCATGATGCGTTCGGGCTGGAGACCGCAGCCTGAGCGCTCAACACCCCGGGGGTGCATGTCGGACAGACTGGAAACCGAAAGCCGTAAACTTCTCAGCCGGTTGCAGGCCACTTTGGCCGAGGCCGGTGCTGGGCAGGAACGGCTGGACCATATCACCCATCTGATCGCGGACAGTATGGGGACTCAGGTCTGTTCCATTTATCTTTTTCGCGATGCGGGCACGCTAGAGTTGTGCGCAACGGAAGGCCTGAACCCCGAAGCGGTTCACAAAACGCGGATGCGCGTGGGCGAAGGGCTTGTGGGCCGCGTGGCCCGCAGCAAGCGCGCGCTCAATACCGCAGACGCACCCAACACGAGTGGGTTCCGCTATATGCCGGAGACCGGCGAGGAGGTGTTCTCCAGCTTCCTTGGCGTCCCGATCCAACGCCTTGGCGAGATGCTTGGCGTGCTGGTGGTCCAATCTCGAAACAAGCGAGAATACTCCGCTGACGAGGTTTACGCGCTCGAAGTCGTCGCCATGGTCGTGGCGGAAATGAAAGAGCTCGGCGCATTTACCGGCGAAGGCGCTGCATTGGCGGCACCGCACAAGAACCCGGTGATGATCCGTGGAACGGTTGCGCAGGAAGGCGTGGCCATGGGGCACGCGTATTTACATGAGCCCCGCGTTGTGGTCACGCGTCTGGTTGCCGAAGATACCGAGGCCGAAATCGCAACGCTGCGCGCTGTCGTCGACAAATTACGTGTTTCTGTCGATGAAATGCTCGACACCGCCCAAAGCGAAGACAGCGAACAACTCCAGATTCTTGAAGCCTACCGGATGTTTGCAAACTCCCGCGGCTGGATGCGCCGAATGGAAGAGAGCATTTCGTCCGGGCTATCCGCCGAAGCCGCTGTAGAGAAGGAACAAAGCGCCGCGCGCGCCAGAATGGAACAGGTCCCCGACCCCTATCTGCGCGAACGGCTGCACGATCTGGACGACCTGTCAAACAGGTTGCTGCGAATGCTGACCGGTCAGGGCAGTGAGACCGGTGCAGAAATTCCGCCCGACCCTATTCTCGTGGCGCGCAATATAGGTCCAGGCGAGTTATTGGACTATGGACGGTCGCTGAAGGGCATCATTCTGGAAGAAGGCTCCGTGGGCAGCCATGCCGCCGTGGTGGCCCGGGCGCTGGCTATTCCGCTTATCGTCCATGCCGGGCGGATCACGACCGACGCGCTCAACGGGGATCTGGTGCTGGTCGATGGAGAGCAGGGCATAGTGCACCTGCGTCCCGACGACACTGTACAGGCCCATTTCGCCGACAAGATGGCGATGCAGGCCAAGGCACAGGAGCGCTACGCATCGTTGCGCGACAAACCGGCGGAAACACTTTGTGGCAACGTGGTCTCGCTGCAAATGAATGCCGGACTTATGGCGGACCTGCCCTCTCTGCCAACATCGGGAGCCGAAGGTGTGGGCCTGTTTCGGACAGAGTTGCAATTCCTCACCCGGTCGAAAGTGCCAAAACGGTCGGAACTCGCAACGATCTATTCACGCGTGCTCGATGCCGCCTATGGCAAACGCGTGGTGTTTCGCACGCTCGATATCGGGTCGGACAAGGTGCTGTCCTATATGAAGCCGCAGGACGAGCCCAACCCGGCACTCGGCTGGCGGGCAATCCGCGTCGGACTCGACAAACCCGGGGTCATGCGGATGCAGCTACAGGCGCTGATCCGCGCGGCCAATGGACGGCCTCTGACGGTCATGTTTCCGTTCGTGGCGCAACTTGATGAGTTCACGCGCGCACGCGACTCCCTTCTGCGCGAGATGGACCGCGAAGACGCGCTCGGGCGCGTGCTCCCGGAAACCCTCGAGATCGGTGCAATGCTGGAAACCCCCAGCCTCGCCTTTTCGCCCAATGCCTTTTTCGAGCTTGCCGATTTCATCTCGATCGGTGGGAATGACCTGAAGCAGTTCTTCTTTGCCGCGGACCGCGAGAATGAACGCGTGCGCCGGCGCTACGACACGTTGAATGTGAGCTTCCTGAGCTTTCTCGAACTGATTGTCAGCCGGTGCCGTGACGTCGGTACCCCCTTGAGCTTCTGCGGCGAGGATGCAGGCCGTCCCGTGGAGGCCCTTTGCTTTGCAGCCATGGGCTTGCGCACGCTCTCGATGCGCCCTGCATCGATCGGCCCAGTGAAGCATTTGTTGCGCCGGAGCGATCTGCGTGAGGTACGCGCGGTGATCTCGGAAGCCCGCGCCACCGGCGCCATGACCGTCCGCCCTGCCGTTATGGACTGGCTACGGACGCAAGGCTGACGCCGCTGGACCCGCGTCAGGTATCTGGCTGTACCGGCCCTGCGACGCCATCCCATGCCTCAGGAACAAGTGCTTGGGACAAAACCCGCTCGGGGTTTGTCGGTAGAGGCATTTGCACATCTTCTGCTTTGCAGAACCCGAACCGGCTATAGTAGGGCGCGTCGCCCACCAGCAGCACCCGTTCCCAGCCAAGAGCAGCCGCGTGCTGCAGCCCTTCCTGAATAAGGAACGCGCCTAGCCCCTCGCCTTGGCGCGTCGGATGCACGGCAACCGGGCCGAGCAACAGACAGGGTGCCGGGCCAACGCGCACAGGCCAGAAGCGGATCGCGCCCCCCACGACGCCAAGGTCATCGCGTGCGACCATGCATAACTCAGGCACCGGCTCCACGCCCTCGCGCAAACGGTACGAGGACAGCATTTCGCGGCCCGGTGCGAAACACAGGTCATAGAGGGCTTCGACCTCCCACCAATCCTCAGGCTGCTCTCGCCTCAACTCCACCGCTGTCGCTTTCCGCCGAACTTGCTTTTTTCGCTGGCCCCAGCGCCTAACACAGGGCAAATGTGCTGCGCAAACGCGAGGAGGGAAAATGTTCTACCGACCCGAGGATGGCCATGGCCTGCCACACAACCCGTTCAACGCCATCGTCACACCGCGCCCCATCGGCTGGATTTCGAGCCGTGGCAAGGACGGGCGGGACAATCTTGCACCGTACTCGTTCTTCAACGCGGTCGCTTACGTCCCACCACAGGTCATGTTTTCCTCCACCTCAGCGAAAGAGGATCGGGGCGATACCAAAGACAGCGTCGCCAACATCCGCGAGACCGGCGTTTTCTGTGTCAATATCGTCTCCTACGCGCTGCGCGACGTGATGAATAAAAGCTCGCAAGCCTTCGCGGCTGATATCGACGAGTTCGAGGCAGCGGGGATCGAAAAAGTACCGTGCGAGACCATAGACTGTCCCCGTGTGGCCGCCGCGCCGGCGAACCTTGAATGCAAACTCACGCAGATCGTCCAGCTTCCGGGTGCCGCGAATTTTCTGGTGCTGGGCGAAGTGACAGGCGTCCACATGCGCGACGAGCACCTTGTCGAGGGCCGGTTTGACGTGACCACGTTCGAACCGCTTTCGCGATTGGGCTACCGCGACTACGCGAAGGTCGACAACCTCTTCAGCCTCGCGCGGCCGGACGACTAGGAACGAGACTTTGATACCGCGCAAAGAATGCGCAAAGAAGATGTGTCAGACTCCCGCCTTCAGGGATGGGAGAACTGAGATATGAAGACACTTCTTCTGTACTACTCGTTCAGTGGTGTGACACGCGGTGTTGCACATGAAATCGCGACCGCTCTCGATGCCGATGAGGCTGAAATCGTGTGTTCTGCCTACCGCAGCGGCTTTCTGGGGTATCTGCACGCAGGGTTTGACAGCATCAGGGGGAAACTGCCGCCAGTGAGAATTGAACCGGGCGTGTCCCTTTCCGACTATGACCGGGTTATTGTGGGGGGACCGGTTTGGACGGGCTCTGCGGCAACCCCGTTGCGGGCTGCGCTCGAAGCGTTGCAGGACTGGCCTGCTGAAGTTGGCCTGCTGTTGACGTCAGGTGGGCAGAAAAATATCGCTCCGGCGGTAGAGCAGGTCGAAAAATCGCTCAGTCGCGGTTTGTGCGGCATCTGTCATTTGACTGCAACCGACCTGAAATCCGAGGCCCGCAAAGAGCGCGTCATGGATTTCCTGGCGCAGTTAGCGAACGCAGCGCCGGACCCATCCGGCTTGGTTGCCGGATGACCCAGGCGCGCGATACCAGCTCAGTGTCCGGCGCCCAGAATGCCCGTTTTGACGGAGTAGTTCGCGGCGATTGCGTAATCCGGATCATCGTCACTGTCGATCATCAGCTGGCCTGCCTTGGCCAGCAACTGGTGACAGTCCCGGCTCAGGTGACGTAGCTGAAGGTGTTTTCCGGCGGCAGCGTATTTGGCGGCCACGGTCTCAATAGCTGTCAGCGCGGACTGGTCCACGACGCGGCTATCCGCGAACTCGACTATCACGACCGCCGGATCGTCCTCTGGTGTGAAGAGCTCTACAAAACCAGTCGCCGAGCCAAAGAAAAGCGGCCCCTGCACTTGATAGACTTTCGCCCCCTCCGGGGTGGTGTAAGTCTTCGCATGGATACGCGCGGCATTGTTCCACGCATAGGCCAAGGCTGACACAATGACGCCTACGATAACAGCAATAGCAAGGTCGGTGAGCACGGTTACGACAGTGACCAGGACGATGACGATGGCGTCCGTCAGCGGCACACGGCGCATAATCTTCAACGACTGCCAGGCAAACGTGCCGATCACCACCATGAACATCACCCCGACAAGCGCAGCGAGCGGAATTTGCTCAATCAACGGCGAGGCCGCAACGATGAAGAACAAAAGGAACAAGGCCGCGGCGACACCTGCAATCCGCGTCCGCCCTCCCGATTTCACGTTGATCATAGACTGGCCGATCATCGCGCAGCCGCCCATGCCGCCAAAGAAGCCGGTAACGGTATTGGCAACGCCTTGCGCCACACATTCCTGACTTGCCCCGCCCCGCTTGCCGGTGATCTCGCCCACGAGGTTCAGCGTGAGCAGGCTTTCGATCAGGCCAATGGCCGCAAGGATGAAAGCGTAGGGCGCAATGATCTGTAGTGTTTCCAGGTTGAGCGGCACCATAGGGATATGGAAGGTCGGCAGACCGCCCTCGATCGAGGCCATGTCGCCCACACGTGGCACGTCAATCCCAAAGGCGATCACCAGAAGTGCAACGATCCCGATCCCCGCAAGCGGTGCCGGTACGGCATTGGTCAACTTTGGCATCCCCCAGATGATCGCCATGGTCAGGGCCACCAGCCCCAACATCATGACCAGTGGCCATCCGGTCATCCAGACCATCTCGCCCGCAGCATTGGGCACTTTGAATTGGGTTAGCTGGGCCAGAAAGATCACGATGGCCAACCCGTTGACGAACCCAAGCATCACCGGGTGCGGCACCATTCGTATGAACTTCCCCAGTTTGAAGATCCCCGCCAAGATTTGCAGCAGCCCCATCAGGACAACGGTCGCAAACAGATATTCCACCCCGTGCTTGGCCACCAAGGAGACCATGACAACCGCAAGCGCACCAGTGGCGCCGGAAATCATGCCGGGCCTGCCGCCGATCAACGCAGTGATCAGACCGACGATAAAAGCCGCATACAGGCCGACCAGCGGATGAACACCTGCAACAAACGCAAAGGCAACCGCTTCAGGCACCAGTGCGAGCGCGACAGTCAAGCCAGACAGAAGCTCGATCCGAAGACGATCAAAGCTGAGCGTCTCGGTCGGCGCAGTGGGACCAGAAAATGCAAAACGATTGGCAAAAGATGCCAACAGGGCGCGGGCCATGGGCGAATCCTTGGACTTGGGGCGTATGGGGTCTTTGGGGGCTTATAGGAACGGTAGGTAGCGAGCCAGAGCATAAAGGCAAATCAGCGTTGCGCTCTTTTCATACCTGCGCCCTGCCCAATGAGCCTTCATTCAGGGTCGCGGCCCTTTACTTCATCGCCCACACGCGCTGAGGTGCACGTGCGAAACTTGAGCAGGAAGGCAAATGATGGACACCTATATCGGCGTGATCGGTGGATCGGGTCTGTATGAGATTGACGGTCTCGAAGGCGCGACTTGGCAGCAGGTCGACAGCCCATGGGGGGCGCCGTCGGATCAGATCCTGACCGGAACACTCGAGGGCGTACACATGGCATTCCTCCCGCGTCACGGGCGTGGGCATGTGCACAGCCCGACCACGGTACCGTATCGCGCCAATATCGACGCGCTCAAACGGCTCGGTGTCACCGACGTGATCTCGGTAAGTGCCTGCGGATCCTTCCGGGAAGAAATGGCGCCGGGTGATTTCGTGATTGTGGACCAGTTCATTGACCGCACTTTCGCCCGCGAGAAATCGTTCTTCGGCACAGGCCTCGTCGCGCATGTCAGTGTTGCGCACCCGACGTGCCCACGCCTTGGCTCCGCTTGCCTTGAAGCAGGGCGCGATGCAGGCATCACTGTGCACGAAGCCGGCACTTATCTGGCGATGGAAGGTCCGCAGTTTTCCACGCTGGCAGAATCCAAAATGTATCGCGAAAGCTGGGGATGCGACGTGATTGGGATGACCAACATGCCCGAAGCCAAGCTCGCCCGCGAGGCCGAGCTCTGCTACGCCTCGGTCGCGATGGTCACAGATTATGACAGCTGGCATCCGGACCATGGCGAGGTGGACGTGACCGAGATCATCAAGACCCTGATGGGCAACTCGGAAAAAGCAAAAGGACTGATTGCGCGGCTTCCCGCCTTGCTGGGACCTGACCGCGCCCCCTGCCCTCATGGCTGTGATCGTGCACTGGAGTACGCGTTCCTGACAGCCCCCGACAAACGGGACCCAGCGCTCATGGCCAAGCTCGATGCCGTCGCCGGACGCGTACTGTAACTCAGCTTCAGGAGACCTCAGATGACCCCGCGCAAATCCGTGCAGGAATATATCCGCACGATCCCCGATTTCCCGCATGAGGGTATCTTGTTTCGTGATGTTACAACGCTCTTTCTGGATCCGCGCGGATTTCGGATCGCGGTGGACCAATTGCTGGACCCTTTCGTCGGCACACCGATCGACAAGGTCGCGGGTCTGGAAGCGCGTGGCTTTATCCTTGGCGGCGCGGTGGCACACCAGCTCAGCGTCGGGTTCGTTCCTGTCCGAAAGAAAGGGAAATTGCCCGGGAAGACGATCGAACAGGACTATGCACTGGAATACGGCGAAGCCACGGTCGAGATCCACGACGATTGCCTGCAGCCGGGGGAACGGGTGCTGCTTGTCGATGATCTGCTGGCTACCGGCGGGACAGCCCGCGCGGGCATTCAGCTTATCGAAAGACTCGGGGCCGAGGTGATCGGCTGTGCCTTTGTCGTCGACCTGCCGGAGTTGGGCGGGCGAAAGCTACTGGCGGATATGGACATGACCATACATGCCCTCACCGAGTTCGAGGGCGCCTGACGGCAACCGGCTTTCGCAGCCGTGCTAACGATTTTGTAAGGATTGCTCCCGATACTAGCGGCATCGATGCAGCGATCGATGAGTTTCCCTAAGGTCTCCTGACCCGGCTTGCGACAGGCAATGCCGGGTCTTTTTTCAGGGCGTACGTTTCACAACGATGCACAGATCGCGCGCCAAGACCCTGTACAGCCTGGTTTGTTATTGTCGCCCTGGCTTACGTCCAACCATGGTATCCGCTTCGTCGGTCAACGCATTCAGCGCCCCTTCGAGCTTGCGGGTGAGAACCTCGATATCCTCTGGGCTGGCATCTTCGGGAATCTCTTCCGTCCACCGGCGCACCATCAGCACGCCGCGGTTGAATGGGAGCGGAATGTGCGAGCGGTCCCAAGTAGGGGTTTTTAGCCTCCAACGCATGGCAAATGTCGCACAAAAGACCGGCATCCTGGTCTTGCGCGCCCAGGTGATTGGAAAGGATTTTGCCACCCTTGGTGGTCCCCGTGTCCCGTCGGGCGAGATTGCAATCGAATAACCTTCGCGAATGCGCCGAAAGAGCTGACGGTTGAGCCCCACTGGGTTCTTTTTCGGGTCGATCATGATCGATTCAAAATCGAACCGCCGGAGCAGAAATTTTCCCGTATAGGCAATCCGGGACTCTGACGTAATCGAACAGATTTTCCCCAGTGTCGTGTCAAACAGAAACGGCGACATCCAGAGCCTCTCATGCCAGATGACTGTCAGAACCGGCTGATTGGATCGCACGCACTCGTTCATTTCGTCGAGCCCTTCGTGGTCCCAGCGCGTGGTCGCGTAGCACAGCCATAAGTAGGCGTAGACAAAGAACGAAACGATCTCGTTGAAGACAGTACTGCTCGCGATACGCTTTCTGAGACTCACCTGGTCCAGTCCTTCCAAATCAGTGGACCGACCATAGCCACTTGTCTGTTTTTGTCGAACCCCGATAGATCCGTGTTCCACGATTACTGCATGTGCAAGATCAGATTTCCAGCCACCTGCACGCACTGCCGCGACATTGCGACCCTGCCCGCGCGCCATTGTCCGGTTGATCTGCGCGCGCGGGTACTCTAAGCGATGCAAGAAGTTTCGTATACCATTGTGTACGAAACGGATCACAGACACGCCAACCACGCCACAATCGCCTTCGTGGCTTGGATATGACAATCGGCAGAAGGGACCGCACCCATGGCTGACAGCAGCACTCCGGATATCATTTACACCATCGTCGACGAAGCGCCTGAGCTCGCGAGTGGCTCTTTCCTGCCAATCATCCGCAGCTTCGCGTCAGCCGCCGGTGTCAGCGTAGGAACCAAAGACATCTCGCTGGCAGGCCGCATTCTGGCGACCTTCCCCGAGTATCTCAGCGACAACCAGCGCCAGTCCGACGATCTGGCCGAGCTGGGCGAACTGGTGAAAACCCCCTCCGCCAACGTGATCAAGCTGCCCAATATCTCGGCCTCGGTTCCGCAGCTTGTTGCTGCCATTAAAGAGCTCCAAAGCCAGGGCTACGCCCTGCCCGACTATCCGGAAGAGCCGGCAACCGAAGAAGAAAAAGAAGTGCGCGCAAAGTATGACGGGATCAAGGGCTCGGCGGTAAACCCGGTTCTGCGCGAAGGCAACTCCGACCGCCGGGCAGCGGCAGCCGTGAAAAATTACGCTCAAAATAATCCGCACCGGATGGGCAAGTGGGCGTCAGACAGCAAGACCAAAGTGTCGTCTATGCCTGGCAACGACTTCTTCGCCAACGAGGTCTCCGCCACTCTGACCGCTGCCCAGGCTGGCGCCGCAAAAATCGAGTTTGTCGCCAAGGACGGCACGGTCACCGTACTCAAAGACAGCTGGCCACTAGACGCAGGCACAGTCGTTGATGCAACCTTTTTGTCCGCAAAAGCGCTGTCGGCGTTCTTGGCAGAGCAGATCGAGGAAACCAAAGCCGAGGGAACGCTTTTCTCACTGCATCTAAAGGCAACTATGATGAAGGTCTCCGACCCGATCATCTTTGGTCATGCGGTCAAGGCTTGGCTCGCTCCGGTCTTCGAAAAACATGGTGCAGCACTGTTGGCGGCCGGCGTGAACCCGAACTCAGGTCTCGGGGACGTGCTTGCCCGGATTGCGGAGATGCCGAACGCGTCAGAAATTCAAGCGGATATCGATGCGTTAACGGCAGAGCGCCCGCCGATGTACATGGTGAACTCCGATAAAGGCATCACCAACCTGCACGTGCCCTCGGATGTGATCATCGACGCCTCTATGCCTGCTCTGATCCGCGGTGGAGGCAAGGGCTGGGGCCCCGACGGAAATGAAAGCGACACCAACTGCGTGATCCCGGACAACTGTTATGCCGGCGTCTATGACGAGAGCATCAAGTTCTTCAAAGCCAATGGCGCGCTGAACCCGTCCACAGCTGGCACAGTGCAAAACCTCGGCCTGATGGCGCAGAAAGCCGAGGAATATGGCTCCCACCCCACCACCTTCGAGGCAGAGGCTGACGGAACGATCCGCATCGTCCTCGCCAGTGGAGAGACGCTGCATTCCCACGATGTGGAGGCCGGAGATATCTGGCGCGCCTGCACCGTCAAGAAAGCCCCGATTGAGAACTGGATTCAACTCGCACTCGACCGTCAACGGCTGACTGGGTACCGCTCCATCTTCTGGCTGAATGCCGACCGCGCCCATGACGCAGAGCTGATCAAGCTTGTAAAGCCCGCACTCGAAGCGGCTGGTGTTGCTAACAAATTCGAGATCATGTCGCCACGTGACGCAACTGCAGCGTCGCTGGAGACAATCACCAAGGGCGAAAATACCATCGCCATCACCGGCAACGTGCTGCGTGACTATTTGACCGACCTTTTCCCGATCCTGGAGCTCGGGACGTCTGCCAAGATGCTGTCGATCGTGAAGCTCATGAATGGCGGCGGTCTGTTCGAGACCGGGGCCGGTGGCTCGGCCCCAAAGCATGTCGAACAGTTGGTCGAGGAAAACCACCTGCGCTGGGACTCCATGGGAGAGTTCTGCGCCCTTGGCGAGAGCCTGAACTTCCTCGCGGATGTGAAGGACAACGCAAAGGCAGGCGTACTTGGAAAGGCGGCAGAAGTCGCAACCCAGGGCATCCTCGACTACAACCGATCGCCGTCCCGCAAAGTCGGCGAGCCTGACAACCGCGACAGCCACTACTGGTTCGCACTTTATTGGGCACAAGCACTGGCATCGCAGACCGAAGACGCGGAACTCGCCGCGCATTTCAAACCGATCGCCGACGCGCTGGAAAGCAAGCAACCCGACATTCTGGCAGAGCTATCCGCGGTGCAAGGACGTCATGCCGAACTGGGCGGGTATTACCATGCAGACACTGACAAGGTCGCTCACATCATGCGCCCAAGCGCGACGCTGAACGCAATCATCGGCTAAATCCCGTCCCCCGAGAACAGACAAACGCCGCGCTTTTCAGGCGCGGCGTTTTTTTATGTGTGGGTTCGCGTTTTACCCGGAAATCGCGGCAATCGCTTCGACCTCGACCGACACGCCCAACGGCAACTGCGCGACCGCCACGCAGGACCGCGCAGGTTTATGGTCCCCGAAAAACTCGGCATAGACCGCGTTTACAGACGCGAAGTCGGCCATGTCCGTCAGAAACACCACTGTTTTCAGAACATCAGCTTTCGCTGCCCCGCCTGCAGCCAGAACGGCAGCAAGATTGGCCAACGCCTGTTTGGCCTGATCGGCCGCGTCGCCGCCAACGAAATTGCCCGAGGCATCTAGCGGGATGCAGCCAGAGCAATAGAGCACCCCATTATGGGTGCTTGCGTGGCTATAGGGGCCAACGGCCGGGGGCGCGTCCGGCGCCGTGATCAAATCTACGCTCATTTCGGGTCCTTCTGGTCCTTGATATGTAAAGCTCAGGCCGCGCCAGGCAGACGCGTTACCTCGGCGCAATGGACGAGGATGTCGGCGAGGTGGGCACAGTCGTCGAGGCTGAAAGTCAGCGGCAGGCGCATATCCAGAAGGCTCGCCAGAACCACGTCAGTCCGCGGCAGGTTCTGCGTCGGCACATACCGCCAGCTTTTATGGGTGGAGGTGAATGCCACGGGCTCGGCGCGTCCGAACCATTTGAGGTCCACGCCGAGCGCCGCGACGGCAGAAAGATAGGCCTCCATCTGCTCCGGGGCCGCGCCGATCAGCTGAAACTGGATGGAGCTGCCGACATAATACTCGGCCGCCGGACGCACAGGCACACGCAAGGCTGGGCAAACCGCAAGACGTTCCGCGATCAGATCATACCGCGCGTTCCAGCGCTCGATATTCTCCTCGAGTTGCGCAAGCTGCGGGAGGAGGATAGCAGCGCGAAGGTTGTCCATACGCGACGACATGTTGGGCATGTCGAGACGCAACCCTTCGAACACATGCGGCTCTGGTGCTGCGCCATGGCGCTCGTAGAGCATGTAGGAGCCCGACAGCAAGATCGCGCGCGCCATGAACTCGGGATCATCCGAGGTCAGCAGCCCGCCTTCGCCGGAGTTGATATGCTTATAGGTCTGGGTCGAGAAACACCCCGCAAGCCCGAAACTGCCGCTCTTGCGACCGTTCCAGCGCGCACCCATCGTATGAGCGCAGTCCTCGATCAGGGTCACGCCGTGCTGGTCAAGCAGCTCCGTCAGCGCGTTCATATCGCACAGGTGTCCACGCATGTTCGACAGCAGCAATGTCCGCGCGCCGCTCGAGGTGATCTTCCCCGCGAGGTCTTCAAGATCGATTACAAGGTCTTCCGTGATCTCCACGAGCACCGCTTCTGCGCCAACGGCTGCGATTGCCCCCGGCACGGGCGCCAGGGTGAAGGCGTTGGTCAGGACCTTGTCGCCCGCGCCAACCCCATGAGCACGTAGCGCAAGGGTCATCGCGGCGCCGCCCGATGCGCAGGCAAGACAGAACCGGCTGCCCTGGTACGCGGCATAGGCGGCCTCCAGTTCCGCGACCGGGCTGCTTTCCCCTGGGCCCGTGTTGTAGCGGTGCAGCCGTCCGCTGCGCATTACCTCCAACGCGGCTTCAATTGCCGCGTCCGGGATCGGTTCCTGCTGGGTGAAGTTACCTGTGAACGGGTCCATGACGCGCTTTCCCTGTTGTCGGCAAGAGCTTGGCACGGGACCCGGACAGGCTCAAACGGTATTTCCGCAGCCTATAACCAACCCAGACCACCGGCGATCAAGCGCACGGAAATCAGAACGAGCAAGATATCCAGAGCTCGACGGAACCACAGCTCGGGCAAACGATCGAGGAACAGGCGCCCCGCGAGCGTACCGACCACTCCGACCCCAATCATCGCGATCACAAAGCCGCCCCAAGTGGCAAAGGAAAACCCGAGCAAGCCAAAGACGAGCACTTTTAGGCCGTGCTGCAGTGTCATCATGGTGGCATGCGTCGCCACATGTGCATGGCGCGGCAGGTCGAGCGATTTCGTGAAATTCGCAACAAACACGCCAGTGGCGCCAAAGAACATCGTCAGAAAACTGGAGATGCCCCCTGTGACCACGGGCCAACGCCGAATCCATCTGGGCGGGCGGGAAAAGACCGACCAGATCACAAACAGACCAATCCCGACTTGAACGGCTTCTGCCGGCAACTCCACCACGACAACACCACCGATCGCGCAACCGAGAACGCTCCCAAGCGCAAAGCCAGGCAAGGCGTGCCACGCCACGGTCCGCAGCAGCATGACCATGCGGCCTGCGTTAGACCCGAGCTGGATCAGCCCGTGCACCGGGATGAGCGCCGATACCGGCACAAGGCTCGCCATGATCGCCAGCAGCAGAGCCCCTCCGCCGATCCCAAAGGCAACAGTGATAAAGGACGAAAAGAAACTGGTGGCCAGCAGCAGGATAAACACCGAGGCCGCCATCCCCTCTGGCAAGATTGAGAGGTCTGCAATCACCGGTTCAGGTCGCCTTGTCCCAAACCTCAGGATTGATCATATTGATCGGTGCCCTGTCCGCGTAGGCGGCCACTTGATCGAAGATGTCGGCGAACTGCAGATCGAGTTCATCTTCGGTGACAAAACCGATATGCGGCGTCCCGATCACCGCAGGATGGTTGACGATGGGATCGTTGGGATCAGTCAGCGGTTCGGTGTCAAAGACATCGAGCGCGATGCGACCCGGGCACCCGGCGTCCAAAGCGGCCTGTAACGCACCTGGCGCAACGAGTCCTGCGCGCGAGGTGTTGATGAAGCTCGCCGAGGGCTTCATCGCCAGCAAGTCGTCCTGTGTGAGGAGTCCACGCGTTTCAGGCTTCAGGCGCACATGGATACTCACGAAATCCGACTGCGCAAAGAAAGCTTCACGACTTTCGGCGACGACGACACCATCGGCCTTCGCACGCGCGCGACCGTCCTCGGAAGCCCACCAGATGACGTTCATGCCAAACGCCTTTGCATACCCGGCCACTGCCTTTGCGATACGACCATAGCCATAGAGTCCCAGTGTTCGGCCATGCAGGCTCTGACCGACACCGATTTGCCATTCCCCTCGCTGCAAAGAAGCCATTTGCTGCGGCAGTTGCCGCGCCGACGCCAAGATCAGCGCAAATGTAAGCTCCGCAGCAGCCGTCGATGGACCGCTTTTCTGCATATTTGAACACAGAAGGACGTCATTTTCAGTGCAGGCCGGCACATCCACATGCGGATAGACGCCGCGTTGGCTGATCAGCTCAAGACTGGGTAGACGTGCCAGAACATCAGCCGTGATCGCCGTGCGTTCCCGGAACAGGCAAACGGCTTCGGCCCCGGCCAACCGCTCCGCAAGAACCGCTGGATCGGTCACGTGATCGGTCCAGACCGTTACTTCGTGTCCGTCGAGCTTGGAGAAACTCGGAAGACCGCGCAGTGTATCGAACCAGTCGTCGAGGATATGAACCTTCATCTGCTTTCGACTCCTGCAAACGGTGTAGGTTTCCGTGGCGTTGGGATGAAAAAGTCGTCTTCGAGTGCCCCGATGGCCGCGGAAATACGCTGTCGCTCTGCGAGCAGATGATTGAACTGGGCGTCACATCCGGCAATCGGCGTGGGATAGGCAGCAATTTCAGACGCAATGGCCGTTTGCGCCCGGCGCAACGCCCTCAACGCACAGGCCAAACAGTGTTGATAGCTTTGGGGCATGGGGTTCCTCCTCATTCCGCATACCAAGGTATACCGCCCGCAATGCGCGTCCAGAGTTATTCCGCGGCCGCCCTCGGAGGATAGGCTCGCGCCATGCCTGGCGAGCTGACATGATCGGAGATTGGAACATCCCAGACCGCTGTGCCGCCGGTTTTGCCAAAGTCCGCAACCAAATCTGGCAGGGCGCTCAGGTCTGAAATGGTTTCTCCTCCGAGCCCAAACCCGCGCGCGATGGCCGCAAAATCCGTCCGACCGAACACGGCGCCCGTATCATCGAGCCCTTCCGAGCGGAGTTTGTGGATTTCTGAGCCGTAGGCGCCGTCGTTGAGCGCGACGATCAGGATATTCATCCCGTGGCGTTGCATAGTCTCCAGTTCCTGGACATGCATCAGCAAGCTGCCGTCGCCATCAAACAGGACCACGGTGCTTTCGGGACGCGCCGCTGCCACGCCCATAGCAAATGAAGTGCCGTTACCGATTGCCCCAAACTCGCGGATGGTCATGAACTTTTCCTGCGGCCGCGACGGCATATGCGCCGCGAAATACGCACAATGACCCGAGGAATTCACCATCTCCCAATCCGCAGGCAGCACAGCCTCCAGCGCGGCCACGACGTCGCGCGGGTCGTGCACGCCTGCCTCTTCCGGGAATTCTCGTGTGTCAGGAAGGCTGGAGATGATGCGCTCAGCAAGATCGGCACTGCGCCAGCTTGCGGGTCGGCGCTCGATCGCAAAGGTAAGCGCCTCTGTTCCCAGACGCGCATCTGCGCGCAAGTGATGCTGGGCGGCAACGCGACCTTGCGACGTCGTTCGAGGCGCCACGTCGATTTGCAATACATCTGCATTGGGCCAGAGCTTGCCGCCGTCGGCGTTGTGATGCGCCAGCGAAACTCCTACCGCCACGATCAAATCGGCTTCGGCAAAACAAGCGCGTGCCACGTTTGTAGCGTAACCGCCTGCCACCTTAAGCGAGAACGGATCATCGTGAAACAACCCCCGTGCGGGCAGCGTTGTCGCCAGAAGCCCGTCGCACGCCTTCGCCAACGCGCGACAGGCCGGTCCGGCGCCGGCTTCGACCGCGCCCAAGCCCGCCATAACGACAACACGTTTCGCCTTGTTCACGAGTTCCGCAGCCCGGGCGAGATCTTCCTCGTGCGGCGGGATGGGCGAAACGACAGGTATGAGTTGGCGGGAAGGAACAGGCAAATCACTCGCCCCTTCCCAAGCAAGGTTCTGCAAGTCGAAGGGAATGCCCACGACAACCGGCCGCCGCTCAAGGCGCGCCTGTAAGAACGCATCGCGAAGCACAGCCGGCATCCGCTCGGGATGGTGCAGGCTATGGTAGGCGGCACCTGTTGCAGTCACCAATGGCGCCTGATCTATCGCCTGATTGTACCAGGCAGACTTCAGCGGTGTTTCTCCCGCGAAGACGACAACGGGCAACGATGCCCGCACCGCTGCGGGCAGAATTGTCATAAGTTGGGTCAGCCCCGGCCCACAGGTCACAGTCGCAAAGCCCACATCCCCCGTCTTTCGCGCATAGGACAAAGACGCAGCAACCGCGCAGTGTTCATGGCGCACGTAGATCATACGCGTGCCAGCTTCTGCGAGCCTTGTTGCAAACTTCATGTTCGCATCGCCCAGAAGCGCAAAGCATGTCTTCACCTCTTCCTGAGCAACAGTTTGCGCAAGAACATCGTAGACCTTGGGCCCAGCGCTCATTCGAGAACCTCCTTCGGGATCATCAATTCTCCACGGGCGATCAGGCGCGCCGTACGCACCAACCCAGCAGAATGAAACAAGATATCGGAATCTGTGCGGTCGAACGCAACGGTGACCTCCATACTTCCGACGGGATGTTCAATAATGACAACTGCAGGAGAGCCTGCGATCGGCCGAGCGATACCCTCTGCGACGGTGCCTTGCGCCAAGGCGCAGGCTGCGAGGCACTGAGAGCCCGTGACCGCGAGCGTCGGGTGGGTTTGCCACGGCATGAAATAGCGCGTCGCGAAATGCCCCCCCGCGCGTGGTGGTGCCAGTAATCCGATCTTAGGCGTCACGGACTGGGTCACATCGCCCATCCCCATCAACTCACCCGCTTTCAGCCGCAAGGCCTCCATCCGAGAGAAGAGGTCCTTGTCCACGTCCAGAGACGCCTTGTCTTCATACCCGGTAACACCCAGATCCGCGGCGCGGGCGATCATCATTGGCATGGCGACATCCACGCAGGACACCTCCACCCCGTCGATCACGTCGATCTTGTTGCCGGTTGGAAACATCGCGCCGGTTTTGGACCCGACCACGTCAAGGAAGTTGAGTGTCACCGGTGCAGCGGTGCCCCCCACCCCATCGATCGCCACCTCGCCCGCATAGTTCACCTTTCCGCCCGGTGTCTGCACTTCAGCCTCCACAAGCGCTCCGGTATTCACCGCCCTAATTCGAACAGGGGTCACCCCATCGCGCGCAGGTAAGATACCCATCTCGACTGCGGCGGGTCCAACGCCAACGAGGATGTTTCCGCAGGTCGGCTTGTAATCGACGAGCGGCTCATTGACCGAAACCTGCGCGAAGAAATAATCGACATCCGCCGCCGGGTCCTCAGACGGGCTGAGCATGGCGACTTTGGTAGTCACAGCGACACCGCCACCGAGACCGTCGATATTGTTGGGGTGGCCCGCTCCCACAGCAGCAGCAAGTACGCGCGAGAGCGTGGCTTCGTCCTCAGGCAGGTCGGCACGATTGAAATAAGGCCCGCGCGAGGTACCCCCGCGCAGGAAAAGATAAGGGATCGGTATCTGGGTCATGTCAGTGGCCATGGAAGATCAACATACTCTTGCAGCAGCCCTGGCGGGAAATCGCGCCCCAGCACGCCGCCAAGGAAACACATCAGCCCGACCGCAGCCGTCGTCAGGATGCCGGTCTGCATCCAGCTGACACCGGCGCGCATACGCAGGAAGGCTATGAAGAAAATCGTCAGCGCAATGATGAAGCCGACAAGCGAAGCAAGCCCCAGTAAAAACCCAAACCACGCCAGAGTGCCCCACAGCCCGTGCGGCGCAGCGCCGTCTTCGTCCCCGGCTTCCAAGTCGGCGAAGACCGGGTCGGATGCCGGTGCAGTCATCATACGCATAATCAAAACACCGCAGGAAACGAGCGTCACAAGCCCCACCGTGATTGGAAAGATCTTGTCACGCAGAACTGAGATCTGCGCAGAGTCCCAAATCGCGACGGCGGTATAGCCCGTTACGGCCAACAGGAACAGAAACGGCGCCCGCTTGTCTCCAACCGGCGGGGTCGAATTGCCGAGGATCTGCTTGCCCTGCTTGATCCCGATATAGACCGACAGGATCGTCAAGAGAAGGATCGCGATCACGATGGGCGAACCGATGTATTCCATGCCGTTCCAGAAATCGCGCTTGAAGCGGACGGTTGCGATCTGCACCGCCTGATTGGCGAAGCTTTCTGCCTGGCTCGACAGAACGAACCCGATCAGGAAGGCCGGGCGCGACCATTCGAACCGGCGCAGCATAATGCCGATCACCCCGATCGCCAGAAGGGCTGCGAGGTCGGCAAGTGTCTGGCTCGACTGGAACGCCGCGAACGCGATGATCGTGAACAGGAAAGGTGCCACCAGCGTGAAGCGGATCGTCGTCAGGCGTGCGATCTGACCCGACAGCAAGATGCAAAGTCCTGCGCCGATCACATTCGCCAGCGCCAGCGACCAGACGATGGTGTAAGTGATATCAAGATTATGGCGCACCATATGCGGGCCGGGGTCGTACCCGAGCAGCGCGATACCGCCGAGGAACACGGCCATGGAGCCGGAACCGGGAATGCCAAAGATCAGCGTTGGTACAAGCCCCCCGCCCTCTTTCGCGTTATTGGAGCTTTCCGGCCCGATTACGCCGCGAATGTCGCCTTTCCCGAATTGCGACTTGTCTTTGGCGCTTTGGACGGTGAAGCCATAGGTGATCCAGTCAACGACAGAGCCGCCAAGACCCGGGATCACACCGACAATCACGCCGATAATGGCAGAGCGGATCGAGAGCCACAGGTTCGCAAACCAGTCCGCGATCCCCTTTAGCCAGCCAGACCCAAGCCCGCCGGATTTGGAGATCGCCCGGTCTTGCCTTAGCAGCGCAACAATCTCAGGGACCGCGAAAATGCCAAGGCCAACAATGACCAGCTTCAATCCGTCGACAAGGTAAGGAATATCATAGCTCGCCATCCGCAGACTGCCGGAGGCATCAGATTCACCGATGGTTCCGAACAGAAGCCCCAGACCGGCCGCGGCGACCCCTTTTAAAGGAATGCGACCAGCCAGAATGGCCACCATCGACAGGCCGAGAACGGTGATCATCAGCATTTCGGGAAGCCCGAAGGCCAGGATCAACGGCCGCGCAATCAGCAGAAAGAAGGTCAGAACGATTGCGCCGAGCAGCCCACCAAAGAGCGATGAGATAAATGCAGCCGACAAGGCCCGCGCCGCCTCGCCTTTCTTTGACAAGGGGAAGCCATCCAGCACCGTCGCCTGACTGGCGGTCGAGCCGGGTATCCCCAACAGCACGGAGGCAAAGGTGTCTGATGTCGGAACAACCGCGATCAGGCCCACCATGAGGGCCAGACCTGAGACCGGGTCCATCCCGAAAATGAAGGGCAGAACAAGCGACAGGCCCGCGATGCCACCCAGCCCGGGGAACACACCAACGGACAAGCCAAGCAACACGCCCAGCACAAGATACATGATTTGCTGGGGCTGAAAGATCAGGACCAGCGCCTCTCCCAGAGCCGGGAGCGCGGTTGCGAAGATTTCCATGGGACCGTTGCCTTATGCAAATGGCCCGGCGCGATGGGGTGCGCCGGGCCGCAGCGTTTCGTCAGTTGAGCGAAACGCCGTAGTCTTCCTGAAGCCAGTTCACGACGAAGGCTTTCGCGCTGTCCGGCACACCAGTTGCCAGGTCCTTGGCTTTCTGCGCCGCGTCTTCAGTCATCTGCGGATAGATGCCGAGCGTTTTTGCAGACAGTTCAGCGAAATCGTCGCGTGCATGCACGTCCTGGAACGCCTTGGAGAAGGTTGCCACTACATCAGCATCCGCACCGTTGGGCAGGAACACCATCTTCTGCGCGGGGAAACCGGCGATGAAGAACGCTTTCCAGGCTTCCCACGCATCACCGGATGTCTCGCAAGCCGGGGTTGCCTCGCAGACCTCTTTGAATGTCGGGATATCCGGGAAGGTCGGATCGCGCACGATATTGCCCGCGTCATCCAGCGAACCCCAGGTCATCATCGGAACAGCGAGACCCTGCTCTACCAGCGGCACCACCGAGCGCAGGTACGCAGGCGAGGTCTGATAGTCGATATTGGCTTCGCCGCGTTCGAACATCAGACGGCCATCGCCGCGCCCTTCGATGCCGAAGACCGGATCAACGGTCATGCCGAGCATCTTCCAAGCGAGATTGGCCACGAGGTCCAGGCGCGTTGCCCCCTGGCTGCCCCAGATGAAATCGTCGCCCTGAAGGCCGGTTGCATCGAGACCGTCCATTTTAGCGGCCATGTCGGGCGGCAGGTAGGAGACGCCACCAACGCCGGAGGCCAGTACGACCTGCCAGTCGTCATATTCGTAGCGCACGCGTGGATCGCCCAGCAGATATGGGAACTGGGTGGATCCGGAGGTCCCGAAGATCAGCGTGCCATCGTTGACGTCCTGCTCCTGGAACCAGTTGGCGCCTGCGGTGGAGCCTGCGCCCGGGCGATAGCGTACGACAACGGTCGGGTTGCCGGGCAGCGCCTCGCTCAGCAGCGGTGCATAGAAGTTTGCCCAGCGCGCCGAGCCACCGGATTCCGAGAACGGAATGACAAACTCGATTGTCTTGCCGGACATATCAACGCCGCCATGGCCGCCCGAGATGGCCGTGGTCGCAGTCAGCGCCACTGTCGCGGCGGCCGCGACAGCGCCAAGTGCCACGCGGCGCGTGGTGTTCTTGATTGTCATATTTTTCCTCCCATTGCGCGAGGTGTGCGCGCATTTTTGTCATCACCAAAGCAGGGAAACTCCCCACTTGATGCCATCACTCTCTCTTGCGAACCTTTCGTCAAGCTTACGGGAGGAAAAAAGTGCACATCGTTCTGGTTGAGGATAACGAAAGCCTCGCCAAGGGGATCACTTACCGCATGCAGGACTCGGGTCACGCGGTGGACGTGATTGCAGATGGTGCGCAGGCCGACGAATTCCTGCGCGCGTCCGGCGGCGATGTGATTATCCTCGACATCAACCTTCCTGGGCTCGACGGCTTGTCGGTGCTCCGCAATATGCGGGCGCGCGGAGATGGCCGCCCGGTAATTCTGCTAACTGCGCGCTCCGAGACCGAGGACCGCGTAAAGGGTCTTGATGCCGGGGCGGACGATTATCTGATCAAGCCCTTCGACATGGACGAGTTAGAGGCGCGTGTGCGTGCCCTCGGACGTCGGCAGGATAGGGAATTGCGCGATGTGCTGACGCTGGGTCCGTTGTCTTTCGACCTCAGCGCACGGCAGGTGAAGCTGAACGGGGTCACTGAGCCTCTGCCCCGCCGGGAGGTTGCCGTCCTTGAAGCACTACTGACGGCACAGGGGAGAACAGTTTCCAAGACAGGGCTGCTTGAAAACGTTTATGGCACCGGCGCGGATGTCGATGAAGGCGCAATCGAAGTGCATGTTTCGCGGTTGCGCAAGCGGCTCAAACCCCATGGTCTCGCAATCCGCGTCCAGCGTGGCCTTGGCTACGCCTTGGTGACGGAGATGACCCGATGACTTCCGCTTCTTTGCGGCTGCGTTTGACGCTGATCATTCTGATTCCGCTTCTGGCAATCGCGGGGGCCGTGTCAGCCTGGCAGGTGAACGACGCACGCGATAAAGCAGGTGAAATTTTTGACCGCAGTCTGTTGAGCGCGGCGCTTGCCATCTCGGCAGATATCGCGCGGACCAGCGGCGATGCGCTGTCCATTGAAGCACGCGACCGCCTGCGCGACACGTCTGGCGGTCAGGTTTTTTACCATGTCTACGCCCCGGATGGGGTTTTTGTGACGGGCTATGCCACGCCACCTGTCCCAATTGATCGAGGTGCTCTGCCATCTGAGGGATCTGAATTTTATACCGCTCAATACTACGGTCGCGATGTCCGCGTCCTACGCTTGCGGGACAATGCCACGATTGGCGGGATCAGCGGTCTCTTTACTTATACGGTTTGGCAGGATGTGGACCTGCGCGAGGCGTTTGTACAGGACCTGTCGAAGCGTTCTTTCTTTATCATGGCCATTCTGATCGGGTCTGTTGCTTGTGTTGTCTGGTTCGGGGTTCGGCTTGGCCTGCGCCCGTTGCTCGATCTGGAGGACGCGATCTCAGCGCGCTCATCCGGGGATCTGCGACCGATCCAACGCGCTGTGCCACAGGAAACCCAAGGTTTGGTCGAGCGGCTCAATTCGCTGTTCCGTCAAGTCGATGCCACAATGACCGCGCAGAAGGAGTTTATCTCAAACGCAGCGCACCAATTGCGCAATCCGCTTGCGGGTGTGCTGGCGATGGCCGAGGCCGTAGCCTCTGCGCCCACGCCAGAGGCCACGCGATCCCGCGCACGAGAACTCGTTGCGTCTGCGCAACGCACCAGCGACCTCGCCAACAAGCTTCTAACACTCGAAAGGATGCAGGCCGATCCGGAGCATATGGCCGACACGGCTGTAGATTTGAACAAACTGATCTCTGAGGTTTCTGAAGCTCACGCCCGCAGAATTGCCGATGCAGGCGTGGCGCTGGATACGCCGGAAGACAAAGCTCCGGTCATGGTAAGCGGAGACGCCATTATGCTACGCGAGGCGCTTACCAACCTTGTTGATAATGCCCAGCGCCATGGCGGCGACCAGCTGCAGCGCATCACCCTAAGCGCCAAGCGCATGGATCACGAGGTGGTATTAACCGTCGCGGATGACGGTCAGGGCGTCACCGAAACCGATGTGCCTGTGGTGCTGTCGCGGTTTGGCCAGGTCGGCCCCGGAGACGGGAGCGGGTTGGGCCTGTCCATCGCGCAAGCCGTCGCCGAGCGCCATGGGGGTCGAATCGCGCTGAACACAGATCCACCAGGGCTCGGGGTTTCTCTGATCCTGCCGGCTTCCTAACGTCCGACCGCGTAAGCCTGCATCAGGCGCGGGGTCGCCGCCGCTTTTAGCATCCCGTCCGGACGGCGGCTCGCGGCGCTCAGACGCCCAGCGGCCCAGGGCTCAGTAACTTCCACCCGGTGCCCGCGCGCGGCGAGCTTTGCGATCGCCTCCTGTCCGATGGCGGGTTCGATCATCAAATGGCCGGGCCGTGTGCCACGAGGGAAAAAACTTGCCTGCAAATGGGCGGTATGGAACAGCGGTGCGTCGATCGCTTCCTGCAGGTTCAGGCCGTGGTGAATGTGGCGCAGCAGGAAGGTGAGCTGCCACTGGTCTTGCTGGTCCCCGCCGGGCGTCCCGAACGCGAGGCGTGTGCCGTCGGCCATCCGCGCCATCGAGGGCGAGAGCGTCGTACGCGGGCGCCGACCCGGTGCAAGCGACGTGGGCAGCCCTTCATCGAGCCAGAACATCTGCGCCCTCGAATTCAGAGGCACCCCCAGACCCGGGATCACCGGGTTCGATTTGAGCCACCCCCCCGAAGGCGTGGCTGACACCGCGTTGCCCCACTGGTCGATGACATCGATATGCACCGTGTCGCGGTCCTGATTTGTCAGATGTGCCATGGTCGGCTCGCCTGAACCAATGCCCGTGTCCTTCACCAGCGGGCGTGCCGCGCGCTCGAGAAATGCCGCCACCTGATGTTCGAAGCCAGTGATGCTGCCGGGACGTTGCTCAAGCGAAGCGTCCTCGCCAATCTGAGCCCGTCTCGCACGCGCGTAGTCCGGCGACAGAAGAGTATCCATCGGTATGTCCGAGAAGTCTGGATCGCCGTAATACGCTTCCCGATCGGCAAAGGCGAGTTTCAGCGCCTCGACTGCAAGATGGACGAATTCGTCTCCACGGGGATCGAGATCGCCAAGCGGGTCATGTTCAAGGATCCGCAATGCCTGCAAGAGCGCAGGCCCCTGGTTCCAGGCGCCGCATTTCCAGACCCGGGAGCCATGGGTGTCGGCGTAGATCGGCGCTTCGGTTGTCGCGCGCCAACCCGCCATGTCCTGTCCGTTTAAAACGCCCTTCCGACGCTCTCCGGTTGCGTCGATCACGCAGGCGTCGCGCATGTAATCGTCAATCGCCTCGGCGACAAAACCTTCGTAGAACGCGCGGCGCGCTGCCTCGATCTGGGCTTCCCGGCCTTTTGTAGCCTCGGCTTCTACGACGAGACGTTTCCAGTAGGCGGCAAGATCCGGGTTCCGGAAGAGCTCATTGGCCACGGGTGCTTGCCCCCCCGGCAGCCAGACCGGCGCCGAGGTCGGCCATTCCTGCCGGAATACCTCGCTCAGGTTTTCGATCTCTGCAGCCACGCGCGGCAGCATCGGGTGGCCATGGTCGGCATAATAGATCGCAGGCTCCATCACCTCGCGCAGCGACAACCGCCCGTGATCGCGCAACATCAGCATCAGCGCATCAAATGCGCCCGGAATAACGGTCGCCAGCAGACCTGAGCCCGGGATGACCTCGATACCCTCGGCACGGTAATGCGCGATGGTTGCACCGGCCGGCGCGGGCCCTTGCCCGCAATAGACCACGGGCGCGTCCGCATCCGCGGGCCAGACCATGGCGGGCATGTCACCCAAAGGCCCGTTCAGATGCGGCTCGACCACGTTCAGGACGAACGCCATGCCAACCGCAGCGTCGGTCGCTGTGCCGCCGGCTTCGAGAAGTTTCATCCCCACGGCGGAGGCGATCCAGTGCGTCGAGGCGCACATCCCAAAGCTGCCCTTCAATTCGGGCCGTGTCGTGAATGTCATTTCCCCCTCCCCAAGGGTCACCGCGTGTCAGGCGACGATCTAATCCGAAACAGCCTTGCCGCCAACGGTGCACCGGTGATGACCAGAAGCACACGGGTCAGGTGATGCACGATCACGTAGCCCAGATCAGCCCCGACGACGATGGCCAGAACGGTCATCTCCGCCTGCCCGCCCGGCGCAAAGGCCAGGAAGGCGTTCACAGGACTTGCCAGCCCCAGCAGTACAGCAATCTCGGTGAAGATGGCCGCAAGGATCGCCAGAATGATCACGAAGGCGACGCCCGCCAGCACATCCCGGCGCAGTTCGTAGAGCGTAACGCCGACGTAGCCCACGCCGATCCCCAGCCCGATGAAGTACTGCGCGGTCAGGATAGCTTCGGCGGGAGGGCGAAAATGGATCATGTCCGTCAGCGACAGGATCGCGGTGACAATCATCGGCCCGATAATGGAGGCGCCAAACAGACCGATCCGTTCGCCGCCCTTCCAGCCAATCAGAGCTGCAAGCACCATCAGTCCGATTTCGTGAAGTGGAAGGTCTGCCGCCGGTTGGCCGATCGGGTTGCTCAACGCTGCGCCGAAACCAAAGGTCAGAATAATCGGAGCCAGCGTAATGATGATCAGAACACGGGTGGCGTGGATCAGCGACAACGCGCGCGCATCTGCCCCGGCCTCCTGTCCGAAAATGATCATATCCTGCAGCCCGCCGGGCATCGAGGCGTACCACGCCGTGACGCGGTCGAACCCGCAGACCTTGTGAAAGAACGGCACGCCGATCAGGCCTATCAGGATAATGTAGACCGGGACGAGTGCGACTGACGCGGCCATCTGGGGCAGCTGGGTGACCACTTCGGGCGTGATCGAGGCACCGACCGCGACCCCAAGGATGGTCCGCGCGGCAACCGAGACCACGCCAAGGCCCTTCAGCGGCGCCCCCAGCAGCGCAGCGATCAGACATGCGCTCATCGGGCCGAATAGAAAAGGCAGCGGCAAGCCAAGCACCCAGAACAGCGCCGCCCCGCCTGTCGCAATCGCGACGGTCAGCGCCCGTCGCTGCACAGTCGACAGGTTGGAGGATGCAGGGTCGGACAAGGGGCGCGCCTTTCTCTTGCATCCGATTGTATCCACGCGTATGCAATATGCAAGCAGTAAGAGGGCCGCGATGCGCGAACCCATAAAGAAACCGGAAAAGAGTCAGGGCCAGGACGCGTACGTGCGCCTGCTGGAAGAAATCCGGACTGGCAAGCTCACACCCGGCGACAGACTACTGGAAACGGAACTCGCAGCCCGGCTCGGCATTTCCCGCACGCCGGTCCGGGAAGCGATCCGGCAGATGGAGGCAGACGGCCTCGTCGTGCATGTACCACGGTCTGGCGCCCGCATTCGCACGCTCGACTATGCGGAGGTCAACGAGCTCTACGACATGCGCGCGGTTCTTGAAGGGACCGCCGCACGGTTGTCGGCTCGGGCCGCGTCCGAAGTTGAACTCGCCGAACTCGACGCGATTAACCGCGAAATGGAGGCAGCGTTGAACGATATGGACCTGCTCTATCGCCTCAACCGCCAATTCCATGACGCGCTTCTGAACACGGCGCGCAACAGGTATCTGTCGAAATCGGTCGAGGGGCTGAAGAAGACGCTTCTCATCCTTGGCCCCTCGACCATGGAAGAAGGCGAGCGCGCACGGCTGGCTGTGACGGAGCATGCCGATCTGATCGAGGCGCTGCGCGCCCGCGATGGCGACAAAGCCGAAGCCGCGATGCGCCGCCACATCGACGCCGCGCATCAGGTCAGATTGCGGCAGCTACGCTCGGAGGGCACGTTGTGAAGCTTTGCGTTCTGGAAGGTGATGGGATCGGGCCGGAAATTACGACAGCCACCCTGTCGGTTCTGCAGGTTGTCGACAAAAAGTTTAGCCTTGGCCTGCACTTCAACATGCAAGAGATTGGTTTCAAGTCTCTTTCCAAATTAGGCACGACCTTCCCGGATCACGTTCTTGCCGCTGCACGCGCCAGTGACGGCATCGTTCTCGGACCGGTTTCGCATAACGAGTACCCGCCCGTGGCGGAGGGCGGCTTGAACCCGTCAGGCAGGCTCCGGATCGAACTGGACCTGTACGCGAATATTCGCCCCGCAAGCACAAGGGCCTTCCTGCCGCGTCCTGTTGCGCCCGCCTTCGATCTTGTGGTTCTGCGCGAGAATACCGAAGGCTTCTATGCAGACCGGAACATGGCCTCCGGCCCCGGAGAGGTGATGCCCGACCCGGATATGGTCCTGGCGCTCCGAAAGATCACACGGCACGCCTGCGCGCGGATCGCAAAGGACGCGTTCGCGCTGGCGGCCACGCGCCGGGGCAAGGTCACGGCCGTGCACAAGGCAAATGTGCTGCGTCTCTCTGACGGTCTCTTTCTGGAGGAGACACGCAAAGCCGCCGCCGCCCACCCCGAGATCGCGTATGACGAAGTCCTGATTGACGCGATGGTGGCGCATGTGGTGCGCACACCCGACGCCTACGACGTTATCGTCACAACCAACATGTATGGCGACATCCTGTCTGACCTGACCTCTGAATTGTCAGGCAGTCTGGGATTGGCTGCTTCTCTTAATGCCGGAACCGAGCATGCCATGGCTCAGGCCCAACACGGCAGCGCGCCGGATATCGCAGGGCGCGGCATTGCAAACCCAGCCTCGCTGATCGGATCGGCGGCGATGCTCCTTGGTTGGCTCGGCCATCGACATATGAGATCTGAATTTCTAAACGCTCAGAAAGCGTTGGAGAGTGCGCTTGAAACGGCGCTCGAAGACAGCAAGGCGCGGACACCGGATCTCGGCGGACAGGGCACCACCCGCGGTTTTGCTGCAGCGATCATCAGCGCGCTTTGAGCGCGGCCAGCAAATCGTCTGCCACAGGACCAATCGGATCGGTCTCTTCCGGGCGCGCGACTGAGGTGGCGGCGATGCGACGCTGCCAGTCCACGGTTGCCTGGACCAAGGCGTTGGGCAGATCGAGCTCGGCAAGTGTTTTCGCCACTTCCTCCATCTCTGCCGCACGACGTACGCCATGCACCAGCATGCGCTCCAGATTATAGACCGATTTCGCCTCCCATTCGGTGCCCGGGTGGCTGCGCTCAAGCGATGCCAGAACCTCCGCCTCTACCCCGGCGGCCCGCGCGGCCAGCACGCACTCGGCGGTCAGCGCCTCCATCCCTTTCACCATCACCGAACGGATCATCTTGATGGAAGAGGCGCGGCCGACATCCCCCTCCACCCGCTTAGGCGACATGGGAAGTGCGGCCAGAACCGGTTCCAGATCCGCCGCGTGCGGGCCCGAGATCAAGAGCGGCACCATGTTCATCCTGGGATAGACCGCCGCCATGACAGCGACGTCCAGATACCGCCCGCCGGCCTTCTCGATCACAGCGGCAGCGCGGCGCTTGGTGCCCGGCGCACAGGAATTCAGGTCGCACCATACAGCGCCTGACGCAAGGTGCGGCGCGCCCGCTTGCGCGGCAATCAGCGCCTGATCTGCCGTAACGGTCGAGAAGACCAGCTCGGCTCCCGACAGCGCGTCAGCGGGGCTTGAGGCCCTCTCAATTCCAAGCGCGGCACAGCGGGTGGCGATTTCGGGGGCGGTGTCAGGCACATCGCTCTTGATGTCATAAGCCGTAATCTGGGGCGCACGCGCGGCGCCCCAGCCCTTTACAAGCGCGGCACCTGCCTCTCCCATGCCGATGAACGCGATTTTCATGCCCCGTCCTCCCTCGGGAACACCACCCCGTCCATCAACTTGCGCGCAGTGCGCAAGACCTCGGACGGCACAACCTGCCCCGCGGCGTCACGATGCCCGAGGACAGTAAACTCCCCGCTGGGATGTTCGATGGACAGCGCCGCGGGGTTTCCTTCGACAGTCAGCGCAAGATCGCTTCCTACGGCGCCGTCAGTCAGGCAGGCGGTCGCCACGGACACAGCACCCAGTACCCCGATGGCACTGTGGCAGCGATGCGGGATGAAACTGCGGGTCAGGATTGCCCCGCCCGCGCGCGGCGGGCTGACCAGAACCATTTTCGGAACTGTCTTGTCGGCCACATCGCCGAGGTTCATCAGAGGACCGGCGAGCGCGCGCAGCGCCTCCAGCCGGTCGCGCAAATTTGTGTTCGCCTCCAGAACCTCCGGCGCTTCGTCGCCAGCGATCCCGAGGTCTGAGGCTCGCAGGATCACGCTTGGCATCCCGTTGTCGATCAGGGTGGCCTCGATCCCGTCCAGATCGTCGCGCACCCGCCCGGTGGGAAACAGGGCACCGCAGATTGACCCGGCCGTGTCGCGAAACTCTATGGGGATGGGGGCTGCTGTCCCCGGCACACCGGAGATAGCGGCAGCGCCGCCGTAGCGCACCTGCCCGTCCGGTGTCGGAACACGGGCCAGCGCCTGCTGATCGCTGTTCACCATATGGATGCGCACAGGTGTCTCGGGGTCCTGCGCTGCCACAAGGCCGCGCTCGATCGCAAAGGGCCCGACCCCGGCAAGGATATTCCCGCAGTTCTGGGCATCGGTGACGACGGCGCGGTCCACCATGACCTGTAAAAACAGGTAGTCCACATCCGCATCAGGCCGGCCCGAGGGCGACACCACCGCCACCTTGGACGTCAGCGGGTCCGCCCCGCCCATCCCGTCAATCTGGCGCGGGTCCGGGCTGCCCATGATCGCCAGCAGAAGCGCATCGCGGGCCGCGGGATCGGCAGGCAGGTCAGAAGCCAGGAAATAACCGCCTTTCGAGCTGCCCCCGCGCATCCACATGGCGCGCACCCCCTGCATCACGAATGCCCGGAGCTGTGGGGTATACGCAAATGCCCCTGCCCGCTGTCTGCCAGCGCCCGGGCCACAAGCCCGGTACCAATGGCCTGTGCCACGAAGCTGTTGAGCGCGGGCAGAAGCGGATGATCCGGCGCGGGCAGCGCCATGGCCTGGTCGATGGTGCCGAACCGGCCGGGCAGGATGCGATAGGCGGGATCAGTTGCGAAGACCCTCTCCAAAGACTGTCGCACCCCGGCGACCAGATCGCCCTCACCGGCTTTAAACTTCTCAAAGCTCTCACCGGGCGTATCCCCGTGCAGAATCCGGGCATTCTGCAATATTCCGCTCAGGTAAAGATCATAAGCAGACCCCCGCCCCGTCAGGATCTGGACACCGGGAGCATCGGCTTCCTGCACGGCCTGAAAAGGGCTGTCGGCGCGCACGGCGTAGCTCGCCTCGATCTGCACATAGGGGACCGAGAAGGAGACGCGGCCCGCGCGCGCCGGATCGATGGCCAGAAACGCGATATCCCACGCACCGCTTCCTGCATCGTCAAACACCTTGCGCGCCCCGCGATAGACCACGGTCTCAAGCGTCGCGCCCTGCGCTTCGGCCCAGGCGGCGGCCAGCGCGGGGCTGACCCCGCCCAGACCGCCATCGTCGCTTTGCTGAACCAGCGCGCGGTTTCCGGTATTGATTGCGGCCCGGATCACGGTCTGGGTCATGATAGTCTCAACTGGCTTCGGCCCGGAAGACATGGGCATAGTCGTCGCGCAAGAGGTTCTTCTGCACCTTGCCCATCGTGTTGCGCGGCAGCGCGTCGACGATTGCGAAATGACGCGGCAGCTTGAACCCCGCCAGCGAGGCCCGTGCTGCGGCCTCCAACGCGGCAAGGTCGATCTTCGCCCCTGCCTCGGGCACAAGAACCGCGACGACGCTTTCCCCGAAATCGGGATGCGGAGCGCCGACGACTGCTGTCTCCAGAACACCGGGCTGGTCGTCGAGGAACAGCTCGATCTCCTTGGGGTAGATGTTGTAGCCGCCCGAGATGATAAGGTCTTTTCCGCGCCCGACAATGTGCACGTAGCCCTCCGCATCGATCCGGGACAGGTCGCCGGTAATGAAGAAGCCGTTCTCCCGCAATTCTGCCGCGGTTTTCTCGGGCATCTGCCAATACCCCTTGAACACGTTGGGACCACGCACTTCCAAAACGCCGATCTCCCCTTGCGGCAGCTCAGCGCCCGTTTCTGGGTCGCACACCTTTGCCTCGACGCCCGGTAAGGGAAAGCCCACCGTGCCCGCCCGCCGCTCGCCATCATAGGGGTTGGACGTGTTCATTGAGGTCTCGGTCATGCCGTAGCGCTCAAGGATCCGGTGGCCCGTACGCGCCTCGAACCGCTCGTGGGTTTCGGCCAGAAGCGGCGCGGACCCGGAAATGAACAGGCGCATGTGCGCGACAAGATCCTTGGTGAACGCGGGCGTATCCAGAAGGCGCGTATAGAACGTGGGCACACCCATCATTGAGGTCGCCTCTGGCAGCCTGTCCACGACCACATCCGCATTGAACTTCGGCAGGAAGATCAGCGAACCGCCGGCAAGCGCGAGCGTGTTGGTGGCCACAAACAAGCCATGGGCGTGAAAAATCGGGAGCGCGTGCAGCAGCACGTCGTCGGACGTAAAACGCCAGGTTTCGATCAGCGCCTGCGCATTTGACAGAAGGTTGCGCTGGGTCAGCATCGCGCCCTTGGAGCGCCCGGTCGTACCGGAGGTATAGAGCAGCGCCGCGAGGTCTTCGGCGTCACGTGCGGCGGTCTCGAAGCTGTCCGGCTGCACTACTGCGAGGTCCGCAAGGCTACCCTGCCCGGCAGCATCAAGGGTCTCCAAGTCGCAGCCTGCTTGCCGCGTCACGAGCAACAGGTCGCTCGCTTCTGCAGGGTCACAAACAAATAGAGCAGCTGCGCTGTCGCCGATGAAATACTCCAGCTCTGCGGGCGTGTAAGCTGTGTTCAGCGGCAGAAATACTGCGCCGGCCTGAAGACAGCCGACATAGAGGGCAAGCGCGGCAGGAGACTTCGTGACATGGACCGCGACCCGGTCACCGGGCTTTATGCCTTTCTCCGACAGTGCGTTTGCATAGCGCGCTGCCTCGGCAAGAAAGGTCGCATAGGTTTGAACCGTCCCGTCCGGCAGACACAGAAACGGGGCAGAGCTGCCCGCATGCTGACCAAAAATCGTATCAAAAAGCGGATTAACCATACCGATGGTATCCTTTCCTAGTCGGCCCCCTGGACGAGCGCGGGTGTCTCTTCGAGAAGCTGCATGTAGCGAGCGAACCCGCTTTCGATGTGATTGAGCGCGGCCAGACGCGCCCCTTCGGAATCGCCCACATCAACCGCTGCCACGATGGCTGCATGTTCGGCAATCGACTGCGCGATGTTCGTCGGCACAGACAGGCCGCGACGTCGAAAAAGGTGCATTTCCTTGACCAAGTTGTCGTAGATCGTCTTAGCCTTTGGGTTGCCTGCCCCCTCCAACAACATGTCATGGAAGGCGATGTTGAGATCATAGTAGGCTGTCCGGTCATCGCGGCTGTGTGAGACCTGCATGGCCTCCAGGTTAGCCTTTAACTTCGCGACCAGTCCCGTTTCCTGCCCGCCTCCGACGCGCCGCGCAGAGGCTGCACAGGCCATGGCGAAAATCGATCCTCGCAAGTCATAGAGGTTTCGCACCTCATCGAGCGTGGTTTCATGCACGAAAGCTCCGCGATTGGCGATGAGGTCAATGAGGCCACTGTCAGCCAGAGACCGGATCGCCTCGCGCACGGTCCCGCGGCTCACGCCCATCGCCGTGGCCAGAGACAGCTCGTTTAGCTTCTCACCTGCTTTCAAGTCGCCAGCCACAATCATGCGCTCGATCTCGCCGCGCACCTCTCCGGCCAGTGTTTCGCGCCGGCCCCCTATGGGTCTTGCATTCATGCTCATGGTTTCACCTGCAGACTTATCGTATTTTTGTCAACAATCAACATTCATATTGTCTTTGTCTGATTGTTGTCATACATCATAACCCATCGGTTATTCCAGCGGAGAAGCACCATGGCACAGCCAGCGGCCCGGGGGGCGAATAACGCCGACGCACCTCGCACGACCCCGTCCATTCCCGCAGCCAGCGCGGCTCTGAACGGAATTCGGGTCCTTGACCTGACGCGTGTCCGCTCTGGGCCCACCTGCGTGCGGCAGTTCGCCGACTGGGGTGCGGACGTCATCAAGGTTGAAGCACCGGTCGACACAGCTCAGTTCGGTGGTCCCCGTTCCGGCCCCGATTTTCAGAACCTGCACCGGAACAAGCGCTCCCTGACGCTGGACCTCAAAAGCGAGGCCGGCATCGCAGCCTTCCGCAAGTTGGCCGACACCGCCGATGTGATCGTCGAGAACTTCCGCCCGGACGTGAAAAACCGCTTGGGCATCGACTATGAAACGCTGAGCAAAACCAATCCGGGGTTGGTTTATGCCTCGATCTCCGGATTTGGGCAGGATGGCCCCTATTCCAAGCGTCCTGGTTTCGACCAGATCGCGCAGGGTATGGGCGGGCTGATGTCAATCACGGGCAAGCCGGGCGAAGGCCCGATGCGCGTGGGTATCCCTCTGGCGGACCTGACCGCGGGTCTTTTCGCAGCCCAAGGTATCCTGATCGCCCTGATGGAGCGGCAGCGCTCCGGCAAAGGCCAGTGGATTCAAACCTCGCTTTTGCAGGCACAGGTGTTCATGCTGGATTTTCAGGCCGCGCGCTACCTGATGGACGGAGACGTTCCGAAACAGGCCGGCAACAACCATCCGACCTCCATCCCCACCGGTGTCTTTAAGACTGCGGACGGGTACATGAACATTGCCGTCACCGGCGCAAACATCTGGTCGCGGTTCGCCGAAACTATGGGGCGTGCAGACTGGTTGGAAGACGACCGCTACGCCACGCCGGAAGGCCGATCAGAAAACCGAGACGCACTCGGGGCCGAAATCGAAGTGATTACGCGCAGCAAGACTACGGCCGAGTGGATTGATCGGTTCAACACCTCCGGGGTTCCGGCAGGCGAGATAAATAACATCCAGCAAGTTTTTGAAAACCCTCAAGTTCAGCACCTTGGGCTTGCACAGCCTGTCACCAGTCAGGAACGCGGTGATACCCATCTGGTGGGACAGCCCATCGTAATGAGCCGCACGCCCAGCCATATCGCGGCCCCGCCGCCGCTGGCGGGTCAGCATGCGGGCGAAGTGCTTGAGGAACTTGGCTATAGCGCAGCTGACATAGAGCAAATGAAGCTGGACGGCGCGATCTGAGAAAACGGACATTCCAATGACTGAAAAAATCCTGACCGAACAAGACGGCGAGATCGCGCGCATCATTTTCAACCAGCCCGAAAAGCGAAACGCCGTTTCTCTGGAGATGTGGCAGGCCGTGGAAAAAGCCATTGCACGCTTTGCAGAAGACCCGGAAGTCCGCATCCTGATCCTGTCCGGCGCGGGAGGAAAAGCCTTTGTATCCGGGGCAGATATCTCGAAGTTTGAAAGTGAACGCGCAACAACCGAAGGCGTGGCGCATTACAACGCGACAACCAAGCGCGTCTACGACATGATCGAGGCGTTTCCGAAGCCCACCATCGCCCAGATCGACGGGTTCTGCGTGGGCGGTGGCGTGGCCCTGTCGCTCTGCTGCGACCTGCGGATTTGCGGCGAAGGCTCTCAATTCGCTGTACCGGCTGCAAAGCTCGGACTTGGCTACGCGTTCCCGGGCATCAAGCGCCTCGTGGATGTTGTCGGTCCGGCCTTCGCGAAGGAGATCTTCTTCACCGCCCGTCGCTTTACTGCCGAGGAAGCCCGGATTATGGGACTTGTGAACAGAGTGGTTCCGGACAATGACGTCGGAGAGGTCGCACTGGACACCGCTAAGATGATTTCCGCGAACGCACCGATGACTGTCGCTTCGGTGAAATTCATTGTGGGCCAAACGGTTAAGCCGGAAAGCGAACGTGACCTCGCAGAATGCGATGCCCGCGTGAAAGAGTGCTTCGACAGCGCGGATTACATCGAAGGCCGACGCGCGTTTCTCGAGAAGCGCAAACCCCAGTTCGTGGGGGCATAATGGCAGACGGCGCTCCGCGCCGGGTGGATGAAATCGCCGCCCGCGCGCACTTCGATCAGGCTCTTGCGGACCACGCACAAGCGTTCGAGACATTTTTTCTGGCCCGCCTTCTGGGATTGGAGTTCGAATATCTCCCCGCCGATGCGGCGGATGCGGACAAGGAGATGTGTCGCCTGACCTTCCCGGTCAACGACATGCTCCGGAACCCGCAAGGCTCCTTGCATGGCGGGGCGATGGCCTCGGCCATGGATATCTCGATGGGCCACCTGATCAACAAGGTCGCCGGCCCCGGTGCAACGATCGAGATGAAGATTCAGTACATGCGTCCGGTTATGGGCGGAACGGTGACCTGCGAAGGGTCATTCACCAGGCGCGGACGGTCGCTGTCCTTTATGGAAAGCAAGCTTTATACCAGCGAGGGAAAGCTTGCGGCGCACGCAACAGCCACGTGGAAAATGCCCGGCTAACAACCGGCTAGGGGAAATAACTTATGTTTGACACGAAACCAGGCCTGATCGACGAGATCCGCAATCGCTTCGCCCATGTGGACGAATGCCCCTTTGCCGGCCCGCGTGTGTTCTTTGAAAACGCCGGTGGCGCGCTGACGCTGAAGTCGGCGGTCGAGACCTCGGCCAAGTTCGCGGCGATCCCTGACAATCAGGGGCGCGACAACGAAGCAGCACATGCACTTGTGGCCATCATCGACAAGGCCAAGGCTGACATGCGCGTGATGTTCAACGCGCCAGAGGGTCAGTTCTTTGTTGGCGAAAGCGGCACGGAGTTGTTGTTCCGCCTGATCCGCACGGCTGTTGTGGGCACACCCGATGGGACGGTGTTTTCGAGCAGCCTCGAGCATCCCGCGACACGCAGCGCAGCGGCTCATTGGGCGGACGTGATGAAGAAAAAGCACGTGATCGTGGCCCATGACGATGCAACCGGATCCGTCGGCCCGGACGCCTATCTGGCACAGATCACGCCGGACACAGTTGTTGCCACGATCCTGCACACCTCCCCCGTCACTGGGATGGGCGTAGATGTGGGTGCGGTTGCCAAGGCGATCCGCTCCGTTGCGCCGGATTGCTACATCATCGTTGATGGCATCCAGCACGCCGCGCATGGGCGCCTCGACATCGACAGCTACGGCATCGATGGGTATGTGGTTTCGCCCTACAAGGTCTTCTCTAGGCACGGGTATGGCGTGGCATGGATCTCTGACAGGCTGAACGCCCTGCCCCACGAGCATCTGATCAATGCTCCGGGAAATCCTTGGGAGTTCGGCACGCGCGACACCGGTGCCTATGCGACCTTCACGGACGTGGTGGAATATTTTGACTGGCTCGGCAGCCAGTTCACCGACAGCACAGACCGCCGCGAACGTATCGTTGCGGCCGGTGAGGCGATCCACGCGCATGAAAAGCAACTGACCGATGCGATGATCCAGGGCACTGGCAACCAGACCGGCTTGGCGGAACTGCCCGGCGTGACCATCATCGGCGGCGTGGAAAACCCGTTGCGTGAAGGTCTGGTCTCGATCACAGTCGAAGGACAGGACGCACCAGATGTCGTGACGGCGCTCCGCGGGCGGGGCATCCGCACGCACACCCGAAAGGCCGACCACTATTCGGGCAATATCCTGGACCCACTTGGTCTGCCCTCCTGCATCCGCGTGTCCATGTGCCACTACAACACGAAAGAAGAAGTCGCGCAGTTCCTTGCTGCAATGCGCGAGATCGTCGACGCGCAGGAGGTCGCCGCCTAAGCGCCCGCCAGTTCCCTGAGACGCGCAAGCGTCTCGGGCTTCACACTGAATCCCTCTGCCCGGGCTTTTTGCAAGCGTTCCACTGCGCGAGCACCGGGCAGGCGCGCCGGCTGAGCGGGATCAACGACCGGGGCTCGGGCGAGCTTTGCATGTGCGTGATTGACGCGCGCGCGTAGCTCCTCGGGCGGAGCCAACTTCGCGGCATCCACGAGGAACATGGTGTAGGCAAGCCCCGGTGCGGCTTCAGGCGTCTTGTGGGTGTCGGGGATATCGTCAAGGAACCGCGCGCCCGCGAGCACCCCGGCAAAAACGTCCAGCGACAAGGCCAGCGCCGCCCCTTTCTGACCGCCCAGGGCCGCGATGAGCCCGTCCAGAGCGGCCTGTGGGTCCGTGGTCGGGTGTCCGTCGGGTCCGTAGGCCCACCCCTCTGGAATGTCAGTTCCAGCCTTCGCCGCAGTTCTGATCCGGGAGCGGGACACAACCGTCAGCGCCATGTCGAGGAGCAGCGGAGCTTGTCCAAAGCCCGGCATCGCGATGCCGAGCGGCATGTTCCCTGCCATTGCAGTCCGGCCGCCCGGCGGCGCGATCATCGGGGCTGTATTCGACGTCATGATCGCAGCGAACCCCGCCTCGGTCGCCTGAAGAAGGTAGGGGGCAAGGGCCCCAAGATGCGTTCCGCGGCGGACAAACACACCTGCCATTCCGGCATCACGCGCGGCAGCCATTCCCGACCTCAGGGCATAGACTGCCGTCGCAGGGCCTAGCCCGTCCCGCCCGTCCACGCGCACCAAAGCTGGCGCGGGGCGATCAATATTGGGCGTGGCCGACGCCATCATACCACCCGCCTGCAACCGCGTTGCGTAGTCTGCTACGCGGATCAGACCGTGGGTGGAAATGCCCATCATCTCAGCCGTAGTTAATGCAACGGCAGCATCTCGCGCGGCCTCTGGCGCAACCCCTAGACGGACAAAGGCGCGGGAGCCGAGCTCCTGCGCCTCTGCCTCTGTCACCCGGCCGTCATCCCCCTTCGGCCCGGTCAACGTCAACTGCCTGCGCGCTCCGCCTCACCGGCGCTCGCGCCCTTCCCCATCCGCTGGATCAGCGGCACGATGGCCAGAAGGATGAAGGTCACAATAATGATCCAGATCGACGCCGGACGCTCCAGGAAGATGCCGAAAGACCCACGCGAGATTGTCAGGGTTTGCCGCAGCGCTTCCTCAGCCAGCGGCCCGAGCACCAGCGCCAATACCAGAGCGGCGGGCGAGAACCCGTAGAGTCGCATAAAGAAGCCAACGATCCCGGCGGCGAACATCAGGTAGGTCTCGATAAAAGATGCGTTCACGCTGAAGCAGCCCAGCGTACAGATCACGACGACCGTCGGCGCGAGGATACGATACGGGATCTTAATGATCTTCACGAAAAGCGGGATCGCGAAGATCGAGATCGCCAGCAGCGCCATATTGCCCAGGTACATGGACGCGATCAGACCCCATGCCAGTTCGGGGTTCTGCTCCATAAAGAGCGGGCCCGGGCGCAGGCCCCAAAGCAGGAACGCTGCCAGCAGCACCGCAGTGGAGGCAGAGCCGGGAATGCCGAGCGTCAGCAGTGGGATCATGGCCCCGGAGGAAGCGGCATTGTTGGCGGTCTCCGGCGCAACCAGACCCGCCATTTCGCCTTTGCCGAACTTCTCGGGCGTTTTCGAGACCGAACGTTCAAGCGAGTAGGACATGAGCGAGGCAATCGTAGCCCCCGCCCCAGGAATGACGCCCACGAAGAAGCCCAGGATCGAGCCGCGCACCATTGTCATTCGCGTGGAAATCCAGTCCCGGGCTTCCGGCCAGAAACGTGCCTATTTGTCATATTGGACAATCGCGCCGGTGCCGGTTTTGTGCAGGCCCTTGTAGAAGGCGTAGTAAAGTTCTCCGAGACCGAAAAGGCCAATGGCAATCGGGATGAAGTAGATGCCGCCAATCAGTTCGGCTGAGCCGAAGGTGTAGCGCCCCTGCCCGGTTTCGAGGTCCACGCCAACAGTGCCAAGCGCAAACCCGATCAGTGCCGAGATCAGCCCAAGCTTCCAGTTCGCGCCGATCATGACGATCAGGGTCAGCATCCCCATGGTCGCCAGAAGGAAGTACTCCGGCGGCCCGAAACTGCGCGACACTTGGCTGAAGAGCGGCGCGAGGATCGTGATCAGTATCACGCCAACAGTGCCGCCGACGAAGGACGCGGCCGCCTGCATCACCAGCGCCGGACCGGCGCGTCCCTTCTTGGCCAGCGGGAATCCGTCGAAGGTGGAGGCAACGGTGGGGCTTTCTCCGGGTGTGTTGAGCAGGATGGAGGTAATCGTCCCTCCATACATGGCCCCGTAATAGATCGCTGCGAGCATCATGATCGCGCCGATCGGATCCATCCCGAAGGTAACAGGCAACAAGATCGCAAGACCAGCGGACGGGCCGAACCCCGGTATGACCCCCACAATCATGCCCACCATTGCTCCGAACAGCAGGAACACGATGTTGATCGGGCTGATGGCCACTGAAAGGCCCATCAAGAGATCAGCGAATATGTCCATTGTCAGCGTCTCCGGTCTGGGCGTTCCGCCCGTGTCCCTTCGGTGGTGGTTGGCGTCATAACGGCAGCGAGATCAGGCCGGGCGGCATATTGGCGTTCAGGATCTGGTCAAACAGTGCATAAACCCCGGTCGGTATCAGGACAGCCAAGAGCAAATTCTGCCGCAGACGCCCTTGGTTGAGCACGGTCAGCGCCACCAATAGGAACACGACCGTCGCCAGATACCCGCCGAAAACGCGCAGTAAGACCGCGTAGCCAAGCGCCATACCGATCATCACAGCAGCATCGCGCCAGTAACCCAGATAATCGTCCTCGGTCTTTTCCGCGCGCAATTCGTCTAGGATTGCCCAAATGCACAAGACAATTGTCGCCAGACCGATGATGCGTGGAAAGAAGCCGGGCCCGAGCCGTCCCGTACGGGTCATGAAGTTGAGGTCGACGAACGCGATATAGCTGTAGAACACAGCGGCCGCCATCAACGCGACGAGGAACGGAATACGCATGGGGACCTCTTGCAGAAAAGGCCCGGCTGCAGTCTGGGGCAGCCGGGCCGGTCTTCTTGTGCGGACCGTTACTCAATGGCTCCGACAGAGCGCAGAACCTCTCCAAAGCCCTCTTTCGTGGTCGCAAGGAAGGTACGGAAGTCCTCTCCGTAGATCACGTTTTCGGTCAGTTGGTTCTTCTCGATATAGGCATCCCACTCTGGGGTCGCGACGACCTGCTGCATGGTCTCGATCCACCATTGCTGTGCTTCCGCAGGCGCGTCAGGTGCCAAAATCAGGCCGCGCGGCATGGAAACGCCGATGTCATATCCCAGATCGCCCATAGTGGGCGTGCCCTCCAAAGCGGACGGCGTTGCCACTCCGGAGTAAACCAGCGGGCGCAGATCGCCGGACTCAACGAGACCAATAATCTCGCCAGGGTTGCCAACCATCGCATCAACTGAGTTCGATAGGAGTGCAGTGGTCTGATCGGCCATCGAATTGAAGGAAACATACTCGAATTCGAAGCCTGCCTTCTCGGCAAAGAGCGTCGGAACGATGAAGTCCACGTTCACAGTGCCGGTGCCTGCGATGGTGATCGGGCCTGCCTTTGCCTTCGCGATAAGTTCTTCGATGTTCTGAACTTCGGAACCACCATTCACGACCAGAGCGAGATCGTCCGTTGCAAGAAGTGCGACAGGTGTGAAGTCTTCGGGCTGCCACGGCGTATCGGCCTGCAGCGGTGTGGTGACAAAGCTACCCGACGTTGTGGAGATGTCATAGGCGCTGCCCGACTTGGAATAGAGGTATCCCCAGCCAACAGCACCGGAGCCGCCGGCGCGATTTTCTGCAGAAATATCATTTGGGTACAAGTCGTACTTATTAAGGATGTCGATGATGGTGCGCGCCATGATGTCATTGCCGCCACCGGGGCCAAACGCAATGGTCCAGTCCAGATCCTCATTCGGATAGTCATCCGCAAGCGCATGGGTAGCACCGAAAGCCAGCGTCATACTTGCTGCCAAAGCGCCGGCTCGCAGCCAGGTCTGTGTGAAAGTGGTAGTCATGTCTTCCTCCCAGTTTGGATGTCGGTCAGCGCCCGGATCTTCCGCCCGATTGCACCAGTGGTTGGCCGTATCTTCGGACCAAAAAACTAGAGCTTCTCCAGCCAACGTCTCTTGCCATTTAGATGATGCGTGGCGCCCTCGCGACGCGCCGCCTCGCTGTCTCGTGCCTCGATTGCCGCAACGATGCGGCGGTGTTCTTCGTTTGACGCTGTCAAAGTCTGCTTGCCGCGCAGCCCGTGCCAGCGCAGTAATTGCACCTCTTTGCCCAGAGATACGTACAAGTCTCGTGTTCGGGTGGCGTGCGCGGCCTCTGAAATCCGATCGTGGAAATCGAGGTTCAGCGCGAAGTAGTCTTCTTCATTCTCTTGCGCGATGGCTTCATCCATTGCCGCCACCAAATCTCTGAGATCGTGGCATAGTGCGTTGTCCGCCCGCAGCGCAACGAGTTCGCACAACCGCCCCTTGAGCAAGGCGCGCAACTCATAGAGTTCTGACGCGTCCTCAATCGACAGTTCACGAACAAAGCTGCCACGGTTGGTTATCGTGGTCAGTAGCCCATCGCGTTCAAGCGCGCGCGCCGCCTCTCGGACCGGACCACGGCTGACGCCCATCCGTTCCGCAAGTGCGTTTTCGTTAAGACGCGCTCCAGCTTCGATGTCCCCCTTCAGGATCATCCGCTCCAACTCCTCGCGCACCTGGGATGTCAGCGACCGTTGCCGCCGTTTCTCCCACGCCTCCCGCATTTCCCCCCGGATTTCCATGCGCGCACCTTCGTCTTGAATAATGTAGATTGTCAACAGTTGTCTGTTGATTGATAACGTATTCTAGCCATACCGGCGGTTCAGGGTGGGCTGTCGATCGGAGCAAGTCGCAAACTTATGAGATAAGGAGCGGCAAGTAACACATTGAAAAGCCAAGAAGTAGGGACAGAAGAGACCAAAATGACCAAGCTTGCAGAAAAAACCGCTTTCGTATCCGGATCAGGGCGCAACATCGGACGCGCGGTCGCGCTGCATCTCGCTGAGATGGGCTGCAACGTGGTGGTGAACGGGTCTTCGAACCGGGACGCGGCCGACGAAACAGCCGCTCTTGTGGCTCAGCGCGGGGTGAAATCAGCGGTGGAAATGGGAGATATGGGTCGGGCCGATGACGTCGCTCGTATGGCGGACGCCGCGCTGGCGAACTTTGGGCGCATCGACATCGTCGTTAACAACGCAGCCCGACGCCCGCACAAACCCTTCCTCGAGATGACCGACGCAGATTGGCATGCTGTGGTCACCCCTGCCCTGACCGGTGTTTTCCTGACAAGCCGCGCCTTCTTGCCCGGGATGGTCGACGCCGGCTGGGGACGCATCGTGAACTTCGCCGGGATGAAAGCGATCAAAGGCTACTTCGAAGGTGCACCGATCTCGGCTGCCAAACATGGCGTTTGGGGTCTGACCAAAGCCCTGTCCCGGGAGTTTGGCCCGAAAGGCATTACGGCTAACGCGGTCTCGCCGGGCCAGATCAGAAGTGACTCTGTCGACGCGGATGATCCAAAACGTGTCGCCTCGATCCCTGCGGGCTTTATGGGCCGCCCCGACGATGTGGCTGCCCTGGTTGCGTTTTTGGCAAGCCCGGACAGTCGGTTCGTTAACGGCCAGATGATTGCGGTCAACGGAGGCGAAACCACCTGAGCCGTTGCCATCACACGCGATTGCTCGCAGGCTGGCCTCCGATAGAAGACCGGAGGCACGGCCCTGTTACAAGCGGACATCAGCTATATCGGACGAGACCTGAAACGCCCGGAATGCGTGCTGACGATAGCTTCCGGAGATGTTTTCTGTTCGGGCTTTGACCGTGGGGTCATCCGCATCAGGCCCGATGGCAAACAGTTCCACCTTGCAAACGCGACTACACGTGGCGGCGTCCCTACCTTGGCGAATGGGTTTGCGCTCCGCGATGACGGCAGTTTCCTTGTCGCCAATATAGCCGACGGCGGCGGGTTGATGGAGCTGGATGCTGACGGTTACCGCCTGTTTCACGACTGTGCGCGCGACGGCACCTCACCCCCTGTAAATTTCGTGGCAATTGATGAGCTGGGAAAGATCTGGATCACAGTCTCTTCGACCTT
>JASJAW010000038.1 GCA_030066795.1 Dinoroseobacter sp. | reverse complement strand
ACAGTGAAGCTGACACCTTATAATCAAAACCCACCGAAATGAGCTCCTAAAGGCGTTGGATATACAGAGAATTAAGCCGCCGAAACAACCAAACCGCCCGCATATCCCTTCAGAATATACTACAATGTCAAAGAGCAAGAGGAACACGGATTTGAGTGCGCCCTTATACTGGCGCGCCCGCCTCGGTCCCTCAGGAAGTACCGAGTTAGCATCGCTGCCTTCTCGGTGAAGCGCTATTTACGGATCGACTCGGCCCACCGCAAGGGGTTTTTTCATAAAAAGCACGTTTTTTTTGCAGAGATATTTTTTTTATTTAAAAACAACCCACTAGACCCAACACAAAGCCGCCGCGTGATGGCACGACTTCAAGAAAGAAACCTGCTACTCTTATTTTTTATGAGAGATTTGGCGCCATAGAACAAATCTGGGGGATCAAACAATGAGTATTCGAACCACTGAAGGACGGGGCGTGCGTTACGCCTCCGTTCTCGACACGGTGGGCAACACGCCAACGATAAGAATCAATCGCATCGCACCGGACAATATTGACGTCTACGTCAAATTCGAAGCGTTCAACCCGGCTGGCTCGGTTAAAGACCGTCTTGCGCTCAACATTATTGAGGCCGCTGAACGGGACGGAAGGCTAAGACCAGGGCAAACAGTTGTAGAAGCCACGTCCGGAAATACCGGTATCGGGCTGGCGATGGTCTGTGCGGCAAAGGGCTATCCGCTGGTCGTCACCATGGCCGACAGTTTCTCGATCGAGAGGCGACGGTTGATGCGGTTCCTCGGCGCCAAAGTCGTCCTCACGCCGCGCGCGCTCAAGGGCTTCGGAATGTATTCCAAGGCTAAGGAACTGGCAGAAGCAAACGGCTGGTTTTTGGCCAGCCAGTTTGAAACACCCGCCAACGCAGATATGCACGAGAGCACCACTGCACAGGAGATTCTCGGCGATTTCGAGGGCGAAAAACTTGACTATTGGATCACCGGCTACGGTACCGGTGGCACTGTTTCCGGCGTTGGCCGGGTTTTACGACGGGAACGCCCTGAGACGAAGATTATCCTGACCGAACCCGCAAATGCTGCAATTGTCGGGTCAGGCTATGTGAACTCCCGCAACGCCGCAAACCAGCCCACCGAGAGCCATCCGAATTTCGAACCGCATCCTATTCAAGGCTGGACGCCGGATTTCATCCCCTATGTGCTACAAGAGGCGATTGACGGAGCCTACTACGACGATCTGATCCCGGTTGCGGGCCCAGACGGCATTGCGTGGTCGCGGCGACTGGCCGCTGAGGAAGGAATCTTCACTGGCATCTCCGGTGGATCAACATTTGCAGTCGCTATGAAACTCGCCGAAACGGCCCCTGAGGGCTCGGTCATGCTGGTTATGTTGCCCGATACCGGAGAGCGGTATTTGTCGACGCCTCTGTTCGAAGGCATTCCGGAAGACATGACGGAAGAGGAACAAGCGATTTCGCTGTCGACCCCAACGGCACAGATGGCCGCCGAATAGAACACCCCGAAATCAGGTCTGCCGCGCCAGCGAAGCGCGCGGCAGTTTCATACGGAACGCCAAGAGGCCCAACGTAAGCGCAAGATACACCAGCGCTTCAAATTCCCAGACCTTCTGGACCATCACGTTGTGCACCGCGCCCAGCAGAACGGCCGGATACACAAGCTTGTGCAGTTTTTGCCATGCAGCAGCCCCCATTCGACGCACCGACATATTGTTGGAGGTTACAGCCAAGGGGAGCAGCAGCACGAAGCCAGCCATACCGATCGTAATATAAGGCCGCTTCGCAATGTCTTTGAGCATCTGCTCCCAATAGAGTTGCATATCGAGCAAGACCCATGTCAGCAAATGTAGCAGCACATAAACAAACGCAATAACGCCAATTGCGCGGCGCCATTTCAGCAGATTGATACCCGCGTGCTTCCGCAAGGGTGTAATCGCCAACCCCATCAACAGAGCCTGAAGTGCAAGTATTCCCAACTCGTGCTCGATCACCTTTACCGGGTCGATCCCAAGACCTCCGGTTGCACCCTGCCCAAGAAGCCACACGGGCGGCAGAGCGCTCAGAATATAGAGCCCCCAGTTCGGAACACGGCGTGCGAAGGAGTTTATCTTATCTCGCATCAATAAAACTGTGTCAGGTCCATGCCCTCGTACAGGCTTGCGACCTCGCTTTCATAACCGTTGAACATCAGCGTTGGACGACGACGCGCAAATAACCCGTCGCCAATACGGCGTTCGGTCGCCTGCGACCAGCGGGGGTGGTCCACTTCCGGGTTCACGTTGGAATAGAAGCCGTATTCCCGCGGCTGGAGCATATTCCAAGTGGTGGGCGGCTCCTGATCCGTGAAGCTGATACGTACGATGGATTTGATAGACTTGAACCCATATTTCCACGGCACCACCAACCGGATCGGGGCGCCGTTCTGGTTGGGCATCGGTTCCCCGTAAATCCCGGTGGCGAGCATGGTCAGCGGGTGCATGGCCTCGTCCATCCGAAGTCCCTCGCGATAGGGCCAATCAATCGAGTTATTCCGCAATCCCGGCATTTCCGAGGGGCGCACGAGGGTTTCGAAGGCAACGTATTTCGCACCGGGTTGTGGCCCGAGCTTTGCAAGCACCTTATTCAATTCGACACCATTCCACGGAATGACCATCGACCACGCCTCAACGCAGCGGAAGCGGTAGATCCGCTCCTCAATATCGTCGGCGTCAATCAGTTCGGAGACACTATAGGTCCCGGGCCGGTCCACCATTCCGTCAACTTTAATCGACCATGGCGAGGTAGTCAGTTGACCTGCATGCTTCGCCGGATCGTCCTTGCCCGTACCGAACTCATAAAAGTTGTTATACGCCTTGATGTCCTCAAGCTTATTTGGCGTCTCACCGCCTGCAAAGTCGCGCGCTGACGCTTGAAGCGGTAAGATGCTTGCCGCGCTCATTGCCGCGGCACCCCGCAGCACGGCGCGCCGATTCAGAAACACTTCCTTCGGTGTGACGTCATCATATGTCAAATCGGTGCGAAAACGGCTCATGGAGGCCTCCGTCATTTGGCGTTGCCTGACAAGTAGCCATCCTCGCCGCGCTTTCCAAAGCAAGTTGGCTCACGTTTCGGAGGGGTTTTGCAACAATTGGCAGGGATGCTTCTGCAGGAGTCCCCCGCACCTCACCCTCACGAACCCGTGAGAATTGCTTCATTTTTCAGTTAGTTAGGCAATTGAATACACTTCAATCCATCACAACTCATCACCCGTTTGTGAATTGAGCGCAAAAAGGTACTTTGCTTAGTCAGCTTTTCCTGAAGGTCAACCGAGAAAAAGTTCGATTGGCAAGAAGCCCCGCCCAAAAACTCTCCTACATGCCGCCGCACTGACATACGGGGCGCGTTGTGCGCCCTGAGCACTGGAGAATGAACCATGATCCGTAGAACCTTCCTCGCAGCCTCAGCCGCTGTCATGATGGCGGGCTCCGCCTTTGCAATGGATAAGGACGATCCGGCGAAGGACATCGTCGACATCGCAATCGAAGCAGGTAGCTTCACCACGCTTGTCGCAGCCGTTCAGGCAGCAGGTCTTGTCGAGACGTTGAAAGGCGAAGGTCCTTTCACTGTTTTCGCGCCGACCGATGACGCTTTTGCAGCACTGCCAGCAGGCACTGTCGAAGATCTGCTGAAGCCAGAGAACAAGGACCAGCTTACCGCGATCCTGACCTACCACGTTGTCCCAGCGAAAGTGATGTCTGGCGATCTGTCCAACAACATGACAGCCGCAACCGTAGAAGGCACAGCAGTAACCATCATGACCGAAGGCGGCGTGAAGGTTGACGGTGCGAATGTCGTCACCGCTGACATCGAGGCATCCAACGGTGTGATCCACGTGATCGACGCTGTGATCTTGCCGAACAGCTAATTCGCTCCACTATACGCGTGCGGGGGAGTCGATTCTCGGCTTCCCCGCTTTATTACACTTACAGAAAGGAGCGGGAGGAAAAACCATGATGAACCGACGCACCACAATTAGAACGCTTTTGGCCGCAGGCGCCTTGGCAACACTGGGCGCTTGTGCCGAAACAACAGGTCCGGGCAACGCAACCATTGCGCGCATCGCGACCACCAGCCCAGAGTTCTCCACGCTCTTGGCCGCAGCTCAAGCAGCGGACTTGACCGATGTGCTGGCGAGCGAAGGCCCGCTGACGGTATTTGCACCAACGAACGCAGCCTTTGCAGCACTGCCAGAAGGCACGCTCGACTCGTTGCTGCTGCCTGAGAACAAAGAAACGCTCGCAGCCATCGTCGCGTATCACGTCGTGCCCGGCTCCTACCCGGCGGCGTCCCTCGTTGGCAAAACCGGTTCGCTGGCCACTGCTCAGGGCGGCTCGCTGAAGATCGATGGCACTGGCTCAAGCGTGAAGGTCAACGACGCGTTCGTGACGCAGGCAAACATCACCGCTTCCAACGGTGTGATCCACGTGATCGACAGCGTTATGCTCCCATAATGACAACTGAGCCCGGCCAGGTTTTACTGGCCGGGCTTGTCGCTCCGGGCCGACTGCGCCACTCTCTCTGAAACAGGAGGAGGAGCGCGAGTTGACCACCCAATCTCTCACAAAATGCGCAATCGTAACCGGGTCTGCCCGCGGGATAGGGCTTGCGACGGCAAAGCTGTTCTCCGAGCACGGCTATGCGGTCGCGATGGTAGACCGCGACAGCACGGCTCTGGCCGGGGCAGTGCGCGAAGTCGACGGCGGACACGGCATCGACTGCGATGTATCGGATCCAGAAGCCGTCGAGGCGATGATTGCCGACGCCTTACACACCTTCGGCCGGATCGATGCGCTTGTAAACAATGCGGGGGTTGCAGATTTCGGGCCGATTGAACACACCGACTTTCTGCGATGGCGTACAGTGATGGCGACCAATCTGGATGGTGTCTTTCTTTGCTCCCAGGCGGCAACACCTGCTTTGCGAGAAACGCGCGGCGCCATCGTGAACATCGCCTCAATCTCGGGTCTGCGCGCGTCCACCCTGCGCGTTGCCTACGGGACGTCGAAAGCCGGCGTTATTCACCTGACCAAACAGCAAGCTGCGGAGCTTGGCGAGTATGGTATCCGGGTAAACTGCGTCTGCCCTGGCCCCGTACGCACGAAACTGGCTATGGCTGTACATACCCAAGACGTCATCGAAGCCTATCACGATGCCATCCCGCTTCGTCGCTACGGGTCAGAGCACGAGATCGCCGAAGCAATCTTCTTTCTATGCTCGGACCATGCCAGTTACGTTACAGGACAGATCCTGGCTGCGGACGGTGGTTTTGAATCAACCGGCATCGGCCTTCCCGCCCTGCGCGACTGATCAACTCCAGCCGCTGTCCGCGTAGCCTTGCATGGTCAGACCATTACCTTCCACATCCAGCGTCTTCCCGCGGCTGTAATTACGAAGCTCATCAACCATGCCATCTCCATCATGGTCATAGGCGCAATGGCCGCCGTCGGGCGTACAGACGCTGCTCGGCTCGGGCTGCGCAGACGCAACATCGCTCCCGGCCGCTCCGAAACTTGTCGAGATCTGATCCGTTTTCAACTGCGTATCCAGAGCGGAAGACTGCGTGGAGACGCCATCGCTGACGACATTGTAACTTGCCGTACCAAGTCCGACGATGGCGGCCGTCAGAACAACGAAATCAACCGTCACTGCACCGCTTTCATCAGATCGGAATCCACGCAAGCAAGAGGAGAACAAACGCAACATAGCTAATCCTTCTATTAAACCGCCCGCTGAATGCACGGGAACCGGATACTCTACAGATGCCTGAATGGTAAAAATCCATTTCGGCGAAAATTGGTACTAAGTTTGGTTTTTCAGCCACCTCTTTCGGGCAGCCACGTACCTAGAGGGCGAAACTCAGGCGAAAAGCGCCGCAGCCACAGACAGACCGGAGGCCATGACAAGAACAAGGTAAGCAACCTTGAAACGGTCGAACTGAATCTGTTCTACAGGCTGTTCTAAACTGTTAATCTGCATTTCTACGTCTCCGAACTTGAACGTTAGCCCATCACTCGTAAGGGCAGCGCTTTGTGCGCCGCCGACCTTTCTAAATTGCACGCATGGCCGCTGCTTGCCTTGTTGAGGACCATTCCAAGGCGTGATGCGGCAGCATTGTGACGCCGTTACTTGCCCCGGCAAGCAGGGTTTGCAACCATGCGGTCACGGGCTTCGGGATCCTCGTAGCGACGGTAACGCCCGTCTGAAATTGCGGGGCAATCGAGCGCAAATCCTGCAGATACCAATGCTTGCCCGATGTCTTCGCCGTCGGCAAAGCAGGTTCCGGACCAATAGCTTAGCAGTCCGCTGCCTTTCATGCGGCACGTGACCATCTTTCCAGATACCAGGTCTTCTACATGAGCTTTGGCCCGCATTCCGTGTGGAGTCTCGGCAGCCGGAAGATCGATTCCGTCGAGCCGGACAGCTTGACCTGACATTACCAATGTACCGGCGTCGGCCACGTAGACATCCCCTTGCGGGGCCGCAAGCAACAGTACGAATGCAACCAGTGGCGTCATACTCCACCTCCGCTTTCGACATAGAACGCTTTTGAATAGCAAATTATACTTAACGTATCAATTATTAACTTTTTGTTGCTATTTTTGATTTTCCTAGAATAAGAATCGCGATGTGAAGGTTGGTACGATCATTTCTCGAGCGCGTCGCGCAGCAGGCTTACGGCAAAAAGAGTTAGCCGAAGCTGCCGGTGTACACGTACAAACGCTGAAACGCCTCGAAGGCGGGTCAGGTGCCGGCTATGAAACCGTGAAAGCTCTCGAAAAAGCGTTAAAAAAGCACGGTGCCCGTTGGGAAGAAACGGACAAAGGCGTGCGACTGACTGTTGATATTCAAGACTAAAGCAGCGCGCCACCAAGGCGCACTGCGGTAACTTCCTCAGACTTATCCAGTCTGGGCGGCGTTACACTCCCGCGCCGCCTCGATGGCCTTCATTGTTCCTTCCAGACTGACCACGAAAGCGAATTGCGTTTCGGGAAGAACGACCATCTCATACTGGCGCATAATGTCGTCCACAAATTGAGGATCATCGCTGAGGATGTATCCGCCCGCATAGCCTTCGCGCAGGCTCGTTGTCAGCTTGCGCACTTGCCCGGCATAAAGATTTTCCCCAATCAGAACGGCGATTGCCTCAGTACCGGATTCCAAACCGATATCCTCTTTTGTAAAGATACCAACGTAACCAACGCTGCGATCGGCAGTTAGCCCCATTTGCAAAACATTCTCTAACGCGTCGACCCGCTCGATCATGCAGGTCTTCCGATCTTCATTTACGAAGATGTTCCATTCCCCGACTTTGCCGTAAGGCGTAAAGGTCGTATTGGGCGCGGGGATAACATCCGAATTGGCGCTCGCAAGCCCAGCAGTCAACACAATCGCAAGGCTGGAAAGCAAGGATTTAAAGGTCATTTTAAGTCTCCTAAGCAGAATGAGGCGGACGGTATCCGGTCTCACGAGTAGAAGCCGTTGCAGCTCGGAACGTCAAACAACAATTTCTAAAGAAAGAGCCCTCCGAAGAGGGCCCTCTGAGACTTAGTGGACGACCGCGTCACTCGGCGGTTCACGTCGCGACGTCGACACCCGGTCCCCAACGATCAACCCGTCGCTGCCTGCGCTGACAGAAACTGTATCGCCGTCGGACACGTCGCCTGCCAGGATCATTTCTGCCAGTTGGTCCTGCAGGGCGCGTTGGATCACACGTTTCAGGGGGCGCGCCCCGAAGACCGGATCGTACCCTTCATCCGCCAGCCAAGTCCGCGCACCGTCGTCCAGATCGAGCGCGATTTCGCGGCCCGCAAGCCGCTTCTGCAAACGACCCAGTTGGATCTCGACGATCCCGTCCATATCCGCTCGGCTGAGCCGATCGAAGATGATCGTTTCGTCCAGACGATTCAAGAACTCTGGACGGAAATGGGCGCGTACTGCATCCATAACGTCCCGCCGCGCAGCGGACGCATCCGCCCCGTCAGGCAACTGGCTGAGTGCCTGTGCGCCAAGATTGGAGGTCAGCACAATCAGCGTCTGCTTAAAATCGACCGTACGGCCCTGACCATCGGTCAGCACCCCATCGTCCAACACTTGCAGAAGCACATTGAACACATCCGGATGTGCCTTTTCGACCTCGTCGAACAGCACCACCTGATAGGGCCGGCGCCGGACTGCTTCGGTCAGCACACCGCCTTCATCGTACCCGACATAGCCCGGAGGCGCCCCGATCAGGCGGGCCACCGCGTGCTTTTCCATGAACTCGGACATGTCAATGCGAACCATTGCGCTGTCATCATCGAACAGAAACTCGGCCACGGCCTTCGTCAGTTCGGTTTTCCCGACCCCGGTCGGGCCGAGGAACAGGAAAGAACCAAGCGGCCGGTTCTCGTCATTCAGGCCGGCGCGCGCCCGACGCACTGCATTCGACACCGCCTGCACAGCCGATCTCTGACCGATTACGCGCTGACCAATCTCTTCCTCCATCCGCAAGAGTTTTTCGCGCTCGCCTTCCAGCATTTTTGAGGTTGGAATTCCTGTCCAGCGCTCGACAACGCTCGCGATCTGCTCAGGCCGCACGGCCTCCTCGACCATCACGTCATCCTCTGAGCTTTCGGCCTCAGAAAGTTCCTTTTCAAGTTGCGGGATCACACCATAGGACAGCTCCCCGGCTTTCGCCAGATTGCCCTCTCGTTTGGCGGCATCCAACTCCGCCCGGGCGCGATCGAGCTTTTCCTTGATGTCGCGGGCTGAGGCGAGTTTGTCCCGCTCAGACTGCCACTTGGCAGTCATCTCAGCAGACTTCTCCTGCAAGTTGGCCAATTCCAACTCCAGCTTTTCAAGCCGAGACTTCGAGGCGTCGTCGTCCTCTTTCTTTAGCGCTTCAGCCTCGATCTGCTTTTGTAGTATCTCACGATCCAGCGCGTCGAGTTCTTCGGGTTTTGAATCCACTTCCATCCGAAGCCGCGAAGCAGCCTCGTCCACAAGGTCAATCGCCTTGTCCGGCAGGAACCGGTCGGTGATGTAGCGATGGGATAGAGTCGAAGCTGCAACCAGAGCGCTGTCTGAAATGCGCACACCATGGTGCAACTCGTACTTTTCCTTGATGCCACGCAGGATCGAGACAGTGTCTTCCACCGTCGGCTCTTCTACCATTACTGGCTGGAACCGGCGCGCAAGGGCCGCGTCTTTTTCGACGTATTTGCGGTACTCATCAAGCGTAGTTGCTCCTACGCAGTGCAATTCGCCCCGCGCCAACGCAGGTTTGATGAGGTTGGCTGCATCCATGGCGCCGTCCGTTTTTCCGGCCCCGACAAGGGTGTGCATCTCGTCGATAAACAGGATAATCTCGCCCGCCGCAGCGGTGATTTCCTGCAAAATCGATTTTAAACGCTCCTCAAATTCGCCGCGATATTTAGCGCCTGCGATCAGCGCGCCCATGTCGAGCGCCATCAACGTTTTGTTCTTCAGGCTTTCAGGCACATCACCATTGATAATGCGCAATGCAAGTCCCTCGGCGATCGCGGTCTTACCTACGCCCGGCTCCCCGATCAGAACTGGGTTGTTCTTGGTACGGCGGCTTAGAACCTGCATCGTCCGGCGGATTTCTTCATCGCGCCCGATGATTGGGTCAATCTTACCTTCTCGCGCGGCTTCGGTCAGGTCGCGCGCGTACTTCTTCAGCGCGTCATACCCTTCCTCGGCACTCGCCGTGTCGGCGGTCCGGCCCTTGCGAATGTCGTTGATGGCAGAATTCAAACCCATTGCGGTTACGGCACCTGCTTCGAGCGCCTTCTTGGCCCCAGAATTGACCACTGCCAAAGCTGTCAGAATTCGTTCCACCGGCACGAAACTGTCGCCTGCTTTGGTGGCGATTTTCTCGGCCTCATCCAAAACCTTGACAGTTTGCTGGTCCATATAGGTCTGGGCACCATCACCAGAGACCTTCGGAAGCTTAGATAGTGCCAGATCATTGGTTTCGGCCACGCGCGCCGGTTCCCCACCTGCGCTCTTAATCAGATTGCTTGCGAGCCCCTGCTCGTCGTCCAGGAGCGCCTTCAAAAGGTGCTCCGGCACCATGCGCTGGTGGTTGTCGCGCATTGCTATGGTCTGGGCGGCCTGAAGAAAGCCGCGCGACCGCTCCGTGAACTTCTCCATGTTCATCGGTCTCTCCTTTTTCCAAGCGCTTGCTGCTGTGAACGCCCGCTCAGCGGCGCGTCTCGGTGCAAGCCTCAAGTGTCACATGGGCGTGAAGAAACCGTTGCGCAAGGGCAACAGGACCGAAATCCGGCATCGTGGCGCCGCACACTGTGGAAAAAACGCGACTGAAAAGACAACACGCAGAAACAAAACGAAAAACCTGAGCAAGCTTCTTATAGGGCCGCACTCAAAGCTACTGACAACGAACCACTTCAAGTTAATGCGCCCCTTTTGGCGCTCTGCCAAATCCCTAAACTGGCTCGATACGATATCCCGCGCGAGGAAAGTGAACGCACACCGTGCCAACGTCGTCGGAGGTGCGTTCCAAAGCGAGCGTATCGGCCGTTGCCTGCCGCAGTATCCCCTCCACGGGCTGTTCCCCACCGTCAACATCGGGTCTGACGCTTATCGCCATGCCGACCTTCAGTCCTTGTGGGTCATTAGACGCGACGCCCTCCTCCACAATCGAGGTCGTAGCAATTGCCCTCGCAATTGCGTCCTCCGGGTCCATGTCACTTGGTGCCCCATGACCGAGTTTACGAACGTTGGCTTCCCAACGGACCAGGTTTGCGAACTCGCCGAGCATCGCGGGTCCGCCGTCCCAACGCCCGCGAACAAACCAGACCACGTGATAGACTTGCGCATCGATCGCGGCCGGGTCAGCCCCGAGCAAGAAATCCCGCCCATCCGAAAGCTGTGCGTCAAGCCAAGACAGGGGCGCGCGAACTTGTGACACGAGATGCGGAAGTTGTTTGTTTGCAGCCCTGAGACCCTCTGCCCAGTTCTCACCGAGATACAAACGACCCCGATCTTCCGCAAAATCTGGTGGCAGATTGCCCCCAGCCGATCCGAGAACCAGTTTTACGGCGAGATCAAAAAGAGCTCCGTCGGTCCACCGGCTGAGGCACCACATCAACCCGGCGTCCGCTGTCGGAAAGAATGAGGGCGTCGGAAAGCGTCGCTCAAGCTCGCGCAAAATACACTGGCTGTCGCAAAAGATGTCTGCCCCGATCTGCATCACTGGCGTGCGGCGGTACCCGCCCGTCAGCACAGTGAGCATAGGCTTCGGCGGCAAGCGCGGGATTTCGACGTCGCGCCAAGCGAGTTTCTTTATCCCGAAGGCAACGCGCACCTTCTCAGCCACCGGCGATTGCGGGTAGTTGTGCAGAATGATTTCTGTTGCTGGGTCTGACATGGTCCCGCTCCGCTCCTCCGAAAGATCTTGCGAGCAGCGCTACCCGAAATGAACGGAATGCGAAAGCGCGGGAACCGAACTCTCTTGCTGCACAGGATGGGATCAGGCATCAGGCTGCAAAACGCGCAAAGGAGCCCCGCAATGACCAAAGCCGATGAACGTCTGATCGTGGCGCTGGATGTACCGAATGCGCTCGCGGGGCTGGATCTGGCCGCCAAACTGGGTGATGCGGTTAATTTCTACAAGATCGGGCTGGGAATGCTGACAGGTGGCGGCCTGGCGCTGGCCAATGAACTGAAACTAGACCATGGCAAGCGCATCTTCCTCGATTTGAAACTCTTCGACATCGGCAACACTGTGGAGGCGGCCGTTCGAGGCCTGGCGCAGTTCGAACTGGATTTTCTGACTGTTCACGGCGATCCGCATGTCGTGCGCGCCGCGAAGGAAGGTGCCTCCGGCTCGGACATGAAAATTCTCGCGGTTACGATCCTGACCTCGCTCGACCGAGAAGACCTTGACGCCGCCCTCATCAAACCCGGCGAGATCAAGGATCTGGTGCCCGAACGCGCGGTGAAAGCGTTTGAGGCCGGGGCGGATGGCGTTATTGCCTCGCCACAGGAGGCCGCGCTTATCCGCGCGCTGCCCGAGGCCAAGGACCGCCTGATCGTCACGCCGGGCGTGCGGCCCGCGGGGGCCGCGTCTGGCGACCAGAAACGCATCGCGACGCCGGCCAGCGCAATCGGAGACGGAGCGGACCACATCGTCGTTGGACGCCCGATCTATCAAGCCAAGGACCCACGCGCTGCCGCCGAAGCGGTTCTGGCGGAAATACGCGCGCACTGACATTGGCTTGCACCTCTCCTCCGGCACGCCTTAACTGACCCGGAACCATCGGGAGGGGACATCATGCAGCCGGGCACTGCCAAGTTTTCACAGCTTTGGCCAACAACGCTTATGCGTCTGCAGCTACCTGGCGCAGAGCAAGCGAACGTCGTCCTGGCTGATGTCATTGAAAAGATGAATGCCGAGCGGTCCGATATGACGACCGACTACCTATCGGGCAATTTCCTGCAGCACCCTCATCCGGCGATCAACTGGCTGAAGTCCTGCCTGGACCGCGCGATCCTCGACTACGCGCGCGGGACTGGGGTGGAGTACGACCTCGACTGGCATTTGCAGGCCTGGCCGAATGTGAACGGGTTCGGTGATTACCATAATCTTCACAATCACCCGCATAGCTGGCTCTCGGGCACGTATTATGTCCGCGTGCCCAGTGACGAAGCTGCGCCCGAGGGCCGCTCTGACCGGACACCTAACGCCATCAGTTTTTTCGACCCACGCCCACAGGCCAACATGCTGGCAATCAAGAATGACCCTCAGGTGGACCCAGAGCACCGGGTTCAGCCGTCAGGCGGAGACGTTTTAATCTGGCCCGGCTTCCTGCATCACCTCGTCCACGTAAACCTGAGCCAAACCGCACGGATCAGCGTGTCGTTCAACGTGATCCTGCGGATGAAACCGGACTACGTGCCGGACTGAGATCAATCTTCGTTGATATCACGATCAAAGGTTTTTATCTGCCCGGCGCGAATGCCCAGAACGCGGCGCAACCCCAGCCAAGAGACGAGCGAAAGGATCGCGAAGCACAGGATCAACAGCGGCAGGGATTGTGCGAAACTGGCTTCTGGTCCGGCGAAGATCAATGCGATGCCGGTCAGGGCTGCACCGATCCCAAAACCGAGGAAGATATAGCCCGGTATAACGACCTCCAGAATGGCGAGCACAAGCCCGCCCGCCAGCCATACCCAGGGTTCCTGCCACAACATCAGGCTTTCCCTTTCAGCATCTTGAACGCGTTGCCAAAGGCCTCCACTGCGTCGGCGGGGACGAAGACGGTCTGCGTGCCTTGTCCATTTGCGACGCCAGTCAGGGCTTCCACCTGTTTCAGCGCGACCTGATACTGTGCCGCCTCAAGCCCATTGGCTTGAATGGCCGCCGCCACCACCGAGGTTGCATAGGCTTCTGCATCGGCTTCAACGCGCCGCGCTTTGGCAGCTTGCTCGGCCGCATATAGCTCAGCATCTGCAGCCAGTTCGACCGCTCGTTTTTCGCCTTCCGCCTGCATCACGGCGGCCCGGCGCGCACGTTCTGCGTTGAGCTGCTGGAGCATGGCGTCGCGCGTTGCCTGATCGAGGTTCACATCCAAGATCTCAGCCCGCGTAACCTCGATCCCCCAGCTGTCCACGGCGTCAGCAACCGACTCTTTTATGCGGTCGATCAGGACATTCCGGTTGGCCTGCACTTCGTCCAGTTCCATTTTACCGATTTCGGCACGTACAATACCTGCGACCGTCGTTAGGATCGCGCCATCCACATCCCGGATCCGGTAGACCGTACGTTCAGGCTCAAGAATTCGGTAGAAAACGCTGGTATCGATTTGAACCAGCACGTTGTCGGATGTGATTGCATCCTGCGTTTGATTTGGGAGCTGGCGTTCGAGGATCGAAACCTTGTGAGCAACTCGATCAAGAAATGGCACAATGAAGTTGATACCCGGCCCGAGTACAGATTTCAGGCGCCCAAAGCGCTCAACAACGTGCTTTTCGGACTGAGGAACGATCCGTATACCAAGAAACAGGCTGAGGATGACAAGCCCTGCCAGAAGCAGGATGACCAGGTTATCCCCTAAAAGGTTTAGAAAAACATCTTCCATTAATGCGCTCCGAACATCGCGTTAATACGAGGATGGGGTCTCCCCCGCGCTCGTGCAAGTATACAGCTCCTTCACCCAGTAACTCGACAGTATTAAGGCGGGCGCGTGGTTTCTGCGCGCAAGCGCCCAGCTCCCGTGCGCTGACGCAGAGCGGTTTGATGGACATACAGCCCGGCTCGGCTACCTCCGGTCGAGGGGAGAAACACGGAGGGATTCCCATGACAAAGCTTACCCGTCGCCAGGCCCTGGCCGCTGGTGCAGCCATGCCGCTTACCGCAGCAGTCGGTGCGCCTGCGCTCGCGATGACCGAGAAGAAAGGCGCATCAAACGCAATTCACCGCCGCGTGACACTGGGCGACTTCGAGATCACGACTTTGCTGGTCGGCACCGCGGTACGTGACGAAATCCAGACAATCTTCGGCATGAACGTCAGCGCGGAAGAGTTCCAGCAAGTCAGCAGCGAGAATTTCATTTCCGCTGACAAGGCGCAGTTCTTCTTCACTCCAACTCTTGTCAACACCGGCTCAGAACTCGTTCTGTTCGATACCGGACTGAACCCGGCCGGTATCACTGCCGCATTGGCGGAGGCCGGATATGCGCCGTCCGATATAGACAAGGTCGTAATAACGCACATGCATGGCGACCACATCGGCGGCCTGATTGGCGAAGATGACGAAACCTTCGCAGGCGCTGCCTACATGACCGGCGCTGTCGAACACAATCACTGGGCATCGGCTAACAATGACCGGTTCAACGAAAAAGTTGCGCCTCTCAACGACAAGTTCACCTTCATCGACGACGGCGGATCGGTCGCAAGCGGTATCACTGCGGTTGGTGCCTTTGGCCATACGCCGGGCCATATGGCTTATCGGATCGAAAGCAACGGTCAGGCGCTGATGTTGATTGGGGACCTTGCAAACCATCCTGTTTGGTCTTTGGCGCGCCCCGATTGGGAAGTTCGCTTCGACATGGACAAGACTGGCGCTGCCGCCAGCCGGCGCAAGATTTTGAGCATGGTTGCGGACGAGCGCATCCCGATGATCGGTTATCATATGCCCTTCCCGGCAATCGGATATGTTGCAACGCGGGGAGACGGGTTCGAATTCGTTCCGCATTCTTACCAGCTTGCGCTGTAATTGCAGACCTCACCCCGCGGTCTGACATCGCGGGGTGAGACATCTTTCGCGCGTTCGCGTGAACCACAGTAGCAACTCGCTCGTTGGTCCGGTACCGGCGGGCGACATCAGGCAAAACAAACGGGCGCAGTTGGACACCAGTCGCGACAGCATTCTAGAGATAGCGCGCCGCACGGTCGCCGCACTGCCTCTCCCATTCCAGACACTTGCGAAGGACGTCGCGCTTCTCGTGGAAGACTGGCCGCCGGAATGGGTGCTCACCGAGTTGGAGATAATAGATCCCCTTGATCTGACAGGGCTTTATGACGGCATCCCTTTGACAGAGAAGTCGTCTTTTGATCAACCGACGCAACCCGACACGGTCTGGCTGTTTCGAAAGCCAATACTGAAAGAGTTGGACGAACGTCCTGATGTCTCCCTCATTGAATTGGTCGCTCATGTGACAGTGCATGAATTCGCGCATCATTTTGGGTGGTCAGACGACGACATCGCCACCATTGACCGTTGGTGGGAATAGACTCCGCGTCGCCAAAGCAAATCATAACGCCCAACACTTCATGGCTCAGTGGTTCAGGCTGGCGGAACCGTCCCGCCACCGATTTACAATCGGATACCGACGATCGAGCCAGAAGGCGCGTTTTGTGAGGCGCGCGCCGGGTGCCGATTGGTATCGCTTGTACTCGCTGATATAGATCAGGTTTTCGACGCGTTTGACCGTGTCTAAATCGAACCCCGCGGCAACAAGGTCCGCGACAGATTTCTCTTCGTCAATCAGACCCTCCAGGATCGCGTCGAGCATGTCGTAAGGGGGAAGGCTGTCTTCATCCTTCTGATCCGCACGCAACTCGGCCGAAGGTGGCTTTTCGATGACCCGCGACGGGATCACCTCGCCGGCCGGCCCCATCATCCAGGAACGATGGTTGGCGTTCCGCCAACGGCAAGTCTCGAACACACGTGTTTTGTAGAGATCCTTTATAGGATTATAACCGCCTGACATATCGCCATAGATGGTCGCATAGCCCACTGCGACTTCGGACTTGTTGCCGGTGGTCAGCAGCATCTCACCAAATTTGTTGCTGAGCGCCATGAGCAAAAGCCCCCGCAATCGGGACTGGACATTCTCTTCCGCAATCCCCGGGTCCGTTCCATTGAAAAACGGAGCAAGTGCCTCGGTTACTGCAGCGCGGGGGCCGGAAATCGGAAGGGTATCCAGATGGCAGCCAAGGTTTCCGGCCACTGCTTCTGCGTCTTCCAGCGAGTGTGCCGACGTAAACTCAGAAGGCAGCATAACGCAGCGCACATTCTCCGGCCCGATCGCATCTGCGGCAATTGCGGCAACCAATGCACTGTCGATCCCACCGGAAAGGCCCAGAAGCACTTTGCCGAAGCCCGATTTGCCGAGGTAGTCGCGCAGGGAGTGAACCATTACGCGATAGTCAGCTTCCCACATGTCCGGCAGCAGCGCTTTGTCCCCCTCAGCAAACTCCCAACCCTCCGGACCGTTGGTCAGAGTAAGATGCGAGATCGCCTCTTCCATTGCTGGCATCTGCATCGCGAGTTTCCCATGACGATTCAGCGCAAAGGAAGCTCCGTCGAAAATCTGGTCGTCCTGTCCACCAACCATGTTGAGGTAGATTAGAGGTAAATCCGTTTCGATGACCCGCGAAACCATCAGGTTGATCCGGGTTTCGTGCTTGTTGCGATGGTAAGGAGACCCGTTGGGGACAAGAAGAATCTCGGCAGCACTCTCGGCCAGCGTCTCAGCAACGTCTTCCAGCCACGCGTCTTCACAAATAGGAGATCCAATACGAAGGGGACCGATCCGATACGGTCCCGACACCGGGCCGGACGCAAACACCCGTTTTTCGTCGAAAACCTCCGTATTGGGCAGGTGGTGCTTGTAGGGCCGCGCCACGATTTCGCCTTTGAAGAGGATGGCGTAAGTGTTGTAAAGCGCGCTTCCGTCCCAGTGTGGACAGCCGATCGCGAGCGCCGGTCCGTCAGCGCAGTCGATTGCAAGCTGGTCAAGAACCCGTTCCGCATCGGCTGCAAAAGCTGGTTTCATGACAAGGTCTTGGGTCTGGTATCCAGTCAAGAACATCTCCGGCAACGCGACAAGGTCAGCCCCTTCAGCTTTGCCCTCGGCCCATGCCTTGCGCGCCTTTTCGGCATTCTCGCGCAGCGCGCCCAATGTCGGATTAAGTTGCGCCAATGTCAGGCGGAATGTCTGGGTCATCGGGATGCCTCAATGCTTCTCGCTGGGTATGTAACGCTCGACCTGCAAGGAGGAAAGCGCGATTAGCCCGCTCCAGCAACTTGAGCCGCAACCCCGCCTTGGCCATTGCCCACTTCGCCGCCCTGAATTAGCCTCTGGGCTGAGCTGGAGGAGTATAGGTGCGAAGATGATGAAAATTTCAGGGCATCAGAGAAAAGGCGCGGGAGCAACAGGGATGCTGGCGGTTTTGTCGCTCGTGTTTGCCACCTCGTCACTTGCACAAGAAGGAAACCGCATCGTCAAACAGTTCGATGGAGGCGGCATCTATGAAGGCACTTTCCGGGACGGAAAACAGCACGGAACCGGAACCTACACGCTCCCAAATGGCTATACATATACGGGCGAATGGGTCGACGGCGAGATTCTGGGGCAAGGCGAGGCACGCTTCCCCAACGGATCTGTGTATATCGGTGCCTTTGTCGCCGGAAAGCCAGAAGGTCAGGGCCGCATTACCTTTGCGGATGGTGCGACGTACGAAGGCCAATGGGCAGATGGCAAGATGAGCGGCCAGGGGGTCGCAAGCTACGCCGATGGATCGCTCTACGAAGGTGGCTTTGCCAACTCACGCCATAGCGGCCAAGGTGTATTGGAGACACCTGAAGGCTATACCTATGACGGCACTTGGGTTGACGGAGCGAAGACCGGCGATGCGCGGATCACCTATGCAGATGGGTCAATTTACGAAGGCTCGGTCGCGGACGGTGTGCGCGACGGGGAAGGCACACTGATCATGCCGGACGGCTTGGAGTATTCCGGTCAGTGGGCCGCTGGCCAGTTCACCGGAACCGGCAGACTTGTACAACCAAATGGCGATATTTACGAAGGTGCACTTGTCGACGGTCGACGCCAAGGCTCGGGGGTCATGACCTACGCCAATGGGTGGACCTATACCGGAAGCTTCGACAACGACCTGCGGCACGGCCTTGGGACCTTCGAGGGCCCTGATGGCTATCGCTACGAAGGTTCCTGGATCGAGGGCCGCATCGAAGGCGACGGGACGGTCACCTACCCCGATGGATCTGCCTACACTGGCAGCTTCGTGAACGGCACGCCCGAAGGGTTTGGGAAAATCTCCTATCCGGACGGGTCTACCTATGAAGGTGGATGGGTGGCCGGTGTAATCGCAGGCGAAGGTCGAGCTGAATACGCGAACGGAATTATCTACGAAGGAAGTTTCCAGAACGCCCAAACCCATGGACAAGGTACGATCACCTATCCGGGAGGCTATAGCTACACAGGAAATTGGGAACAGGGTGAGAAGCAGGGCGATGGCAAGGCCACCTATGCTGACGGGTCGGTCTACGAAGGCGACTTCGTCGAAGGTCTGCGTGAGGGCCAAGGCAGTTTGGTTCGCTCGGACGGATTCCGTTATGAAGGCGCTTGGAGCGCAGGCGAGATGAATGGCATGGGTCGTGCCGTCTACACGAATGGTGACGTCTATGAAGGTATGTTCGAAAACGGCCGCCGATCCGGCGAGGGCACATTGACCTATGTCGGCGGTCAGGTTGAAACCGGGCAGTGGCAAAACGGTGTTCTGGTGACTCCACCCGAAACCACACCTCCCGAGACCGCCGAGACGCCTCAGTAGATCGAACGGGGTCTAACCCGCTCCAACAGGTCACACCCGCTGCTTTGAACTTAGCTTGTCGAGGAAATGGTCTGCTTCTTGCAGCACGGTCTCGCGTCGATCCTCGTTCATGCGATCAAAGGTCCGGTACATTTGTGCCATGCGCGGGTTCTTCTCAAACCGCTCGCGGTGCCGGATCAAGAAATGCCAGTATAGCAGGTTAAACGGGCACGCCCCCTCCCCTGTTTTCTGCTTCACCTCATACGCACAACCTTTGCAGTAGTCCGACATACGATCGATGTACGCGCCCGACGAAATGTAAGGTTTAGACCCAACCACACCACCGTCGGCGAATTGGCTCATGCCGATCACATTCGGGGCTTCCACCCATTCGTAGGCGTCCGCATAGACCGCCAGATACCACTCATGTACTTGATGCGGATCAACGCCCACCAGAAGTGCGAAATTGCCAGTCACCATAAGACGTTGGATATGGTGGGCATATGCTTCATCCCGCGTTTGGGCGAGGGCTTTCGACAGACAGCGCATGTCCGTCTCAGCATCCCAGTAAAACTCTGGCAATTCCGCATCGTGGGCCAATGCGTTCCGGGTTGTGTAGTCCGAACCTTCACGAAAATAGATGCCACGCATGTACTCGCGCCATCCGATAACCTGCCGTATGAAACCCTCGACGGCGTTCAACGGTGCAGCACCCGCTTTGTAGGCCGATTCCGCTGCGTCGCAGGCGTCGCGCCAGTCGAGAAGGCCCGCGTTGATATACATCGACAGGACCGCGTGATAGAGAAAGCGGTTTTCTGACAACATCGCGTCTTGGTAATCCCCGAACTTTGGTAGGGCATACGTGATAAACTGATCTAACGCCTGCCGTGCCTGCGCGGGATCTGTTGCAAACCAGAAAGGATGCAGCGCGCCGAAGTTGCCGCCGAACCGCGCCTCGACCAGATCGAGAACCTCTTGCACCACAGCGTCCGGATCGAAGCGCAATGGGCCGTCAAAAGTAATCGCATCGGGTGCAGGCTTGCGATTGTCATGGTCGTAGTTCCATTTACCACCAACGGGCTTGTCGCCCTGCATCAGATACCCGGTCTTGCGGCGCATATCGCGATAGAAATACTCCATCCGAAGCTGCTTTCGGCCCTCAGCCCAAGCATCGAACTCGCTATGGGAGGCCAGAAAACGCGTGTCCGGCATCTGGTGGACAGGCAGCGGGCAGTCTTCCAGTGCGGCGATCAAACGCCATTCTCCGGGCTCGGTCGCAATCACTTCCTGTGCGCCTGTTTCCTCCGCCCTGCGCAGCAACTCGCCGGGGATCGAGCCGCTGTTTTCCGCGTCGTCGAGCCTTGTGTAAACCACGCGCCAACCGACTCGCTCCAGCCGTTGGGCAAACTTCCGCATCGCTGCGAACAAGAACGCGATTTTCTTGGGGTGATGCGGTACGTAGCTCGCTTCGTCGGCCACTTCAGCCATCACGACCACGTCGCGCTTCATATCCGCCTCTGCAAGCGCCGCGATGTCTTCAGTCAATTGATCGCCAAGGATCAGAATCAAACGGGGCGCATTGCTCACCACGGAACCTCCTTGCCAGCCCAGTCAAAAAAACAACCACTATCGGACGCAGAAAGCCCGGCAATGACCCGCGAGAGGTTCGCTGCAGCTTCGGCTGGAGGAACAGCCGGATGGCGGCCCAGATACTTCTCGGTAAATTTCGTCGCCACTGTACCGGGATGGAGACACACGATGATCGCCTCCTTGTGGGTTCGCTTTATCTCAATCGAGGCCGTGCGTACGATCTGGTTTACGGCCGCTTTGGCAGCACGGTAGGCATACCATCCGCCAAGCCGGTTGTCTCCGATGGATCCGACGCGGGCAGACAAAACCGCAAAAACTGCACGCCGGTCACGTGGCAGGAGCCTGGGCGCGTGGCGAAGCACCAATGCAGGCCCCATTGCATTGAGGGCAAACTGCGCCATCAAACCCTCTGCGCTGACCTGACGCAGGGATTTCTCTGGCTCATAGCCGTCGATTTCGAGCGCACCGGTCGCAACGACAACCAAATCGAAAGGCCCTTTCGCCGCAGAGAGCGCCTCATCCACAGACGAAGCATCGGTTATGTCAAACCCATCCCCCGACCTAGAAATCCCCTTAATATCATATCTTTGCGACAATTCATCGACTAGCGCGCGACCTATTCCGCCGCTGCTGCCCAGCAAAAGTGCCCGTTGCATGCCCACTCCGTGTTGCATTTCAGCATCCCACTTAGGTCGCAGCGGCAATCTGCCGAGGCAGGAAATTAACCAACCCGGGTTAACCTCAACGCACTGATGGGGGAGGACAAGAAAGGTGAGACGGACGAATGACCAAATTCTTCTCTGCCCTCTGCGTAGCCGCGCTTCTTGGCAGCCCGGCCGCTGCAATTGAACTGAACCTTGTCCGGACGTTCGACGCAGACGGACCCTCGGGACTGACATATGACCGGACCTACTGCGGGCTGTGGATCGCAAACGAAACCCGCACGGTTCGAATGACGGACCCTTGGGGCAACGAAGTGCGCAGCTTTGAGGCCCCACTGCACCGAGTCGATGCCATTGCCTTGACCGATGAAGGGCTGCTGCTGTCGGACGGGTCCGGGCTTTATCAGAACGTCGATCGCGACGGGCGTCCCTTGTCTGAGCCGTTCCGGTTGTCACCGGCGCTTCGTGACACTGACGGGCTCTACTTCGATGGCGCGACCCGCGACTACTGGGTGGCTGACGATACAGCAGCCGAGATTGTTCAGATTGGTCAGGACGGCGTCACGCGTCAGCGGTTGATCGGATACATGATGCAGCCCCAGTTGATGGAGCCCCAAGGCGTCACTGTCGATCCCGTTCATGGCACGGTTCTGGTTGTCGATGATGCAGATGCCACAGATAGCCTCTTTGAGTTCTCCCCTGACGGAACGCTCATGTCGGTAACATCACTCGACTTCGCGGGCTACGACGCTGAAGGAATTACGGTGAACGCCGAGGGCAGCCAGATTTTCGTGGCCTTTGATGACGGACACACCGTTGCTGTTTTTGACTATGCACCTTCAGCTATGGCCCAAATGGGTGAGCCTTTGCCCTCCTCCTGTGTGATTTCGGCCTTGGAATCCGGTCAGCCGCCCGTATAAAGGGCGCATGACGCACAAGGTTAAATCAACGAACCAGCAAATGCGTGCCGTTTTCGGCAGGCATACGGCTGCGCGTCTCCTTCTTCTTAGCCACCTCTGAGCGTGCCCTTGGGCGCGACCGCTCAGAGGTATGCGCCGCGCCAAAACAGCGACAGAGACCCAGGCTAATCAAAGAGACACGATCATGACTAAGACATCCGACCAAGACCGCGTGTTGATCTTCGACACGACGCTGCGCGATGGCGAACAATCGCCAGGCGCGACAATGACTCACGACGAGAAGCTGGAGATTGCAGGGCTTCTCGACGAGATGGGAGTCGACATAATCGAGGCGGGCTTTCCCATTGCCTCCGACGGAGATTTCGAGGCCGTCAGCGAAATCGCCAGGAACGCAGAGAATTCGGTTATTTGCGGGCTCGCGCGAGCTAACTTCAAAGACATCGACCGCTGCTGGGAAGCCGTGCGCTATGCCCGGCAGCCACGTATTCACACCTTCATCGGCACATCGCCTCTGCATCGCGCCATTCCCAACCTCACAATGGATGAAATGGCGGACCGCATCCACGACACGGTTACACATGCCCGCAATCTCTGCGACAACGTGCAATGGTCGCCCATGGACGCAACACGTACCGAGTATGACTACCTCTGCCGCGTGATCGAGATTGCGATCAAGGCCGGGGCAACAACGATCAATATTCCCGACACCGTTGGGTACACGGCACCACGGGAGAGCGCAGATCTAATTGTCCGGCTCATTGCTGATATTCCCGGCGCCGACGAGGTTGTTTTCGCTACCCACTGTCACAACGATCTAGGCATGGCGACAGCCAATGCGCTGGCGGCGGTAGATGCAGGCGCGCGCCAGATTGAATGTACGATCAACGGTCTGGGCGAACGCGCCGGAAACACCGCGCTGGAAGAGGTTGTAATGGCACTGCGCGTGCGAAACGATATAATGCCCTATCAAACTGGGATCGACACCACGCGCATCATTAATATCTCGCGTCGCGTCGCGACAGTGTCAGGCTTCCCGGTCCAGTTCAACAAAGCCATCGTCGGCAAGAATGCCTTTGCCCATGAAAGCGGCATTCACCAGGATGGCATGCTGAAGAATGCCGAGACCTTCGAGATCATGCGCCCCTCCGACATCGGTCTGTCCGACACCAACCTCGTCATGGGCAAGCATTCGGGCCGCGCAGCATTGCGCGCGAAGCTCAAAGATCTGGGATACGAGTTAGCGGATAACCAACTGAATGATGTATTCGTCCGGTTCAAGGCCCTCGCTGACCGAAAGAAGGAGGTTTATGACGAGGACCTCGTCGCGTTGATGCAAGACAATGCAGAAAACGCGCCAGACCACATTCAGGTAAAGTTCCTGCGTGTGATCTGCGGTACTGAGGCCCCGCAATCGGCCGACCTGACGCTCACCATCGACGGGACGGATCACCAGGTGACCGCGCAGGGCGACGGCCCGGTGGACGCAACTTTCAATGCCGTGAAGAAACTCTTTCCGCATGAAGCCCGCTTGCAGCTCTATCAGGTGCATGCCGTGACGGAAGGTACCGACGCGCAGGCGACCGTGACCGTGCGAATGGAAGAAGATGGCAAAATCGTCACGGGTCAGGCCGCAGATACAGACACGGTCGTGGCTTCAGCAAAAGCCTATGTTGGCGCGCTCAATCGTTTAATCGTTCGACGCAGCAAGACCGGGAAAGACAGCAAGGAAATCAGCTACAAAGACGTCAGCTGAGCCGGAGAATGAAGCGCTGCAACCGCGGCGCCTCGTCCAATTTAGGCGATCTTCTGCCGTTTCAGTGATCAAAACGCCTTTACCAAGGTCGGTGTAGGGTCCATTAATTTGGAAACAATCCGCGGGGCGTAGACCCTAAAGCGATGATTCTAGGCTGAGGTAGACGGGCATGTTTGGTGGCTTTTCGCTATTTTCTTCAGATATGGCGATCGATCTTGGGACCGCGAACACGCTGGTCTACGTGAAAGGCAAAGGGATCGTTCTAAACGAGCCCTCAGTGGTGGCCTACCACGTCAAAGACGGCAAGAAGCAGGTTCTGGCGGTGGGCGAGGATGCCAAGTTGATGCTGGGCAGGACGCCCGGGTCGATCGAAGCAATCCGCCCCATGCGGGAAGGCGTGATCGCTGACTTCGACGTTGCGGAGGAAATGATCAAGCATTTCATCCGCAAAGTCGCGAAGCGGTCAACTTTCTCCAAACCAAAAATCGTCGTCTGCGTACCACATGGTGCGACCCCTGTGGAAAAGCGAGCAATCCGTCAGTCAGTTATGGGCGCGGGTGCGCGCAGGGCGGGCCTGATTGCAGAACCGATCGCAGCAGCGATCGGGGCAGGAATGCCAATCACCGACCCAACCGGGTCGATGGTCGTCGATATCGGCGGCGGAACCACCGAAGTTGCCGTTCTGTCGCTCGGGGACATCGTTTACGCCCGGTCCATCCGCGTCGGCGGGGATCGCATGGACGAAGCGATCATCTCTTACCTGCGGCGTCAACAAAACCTCCTTATTGGAGAGTCTACCGCAGAACGCATAAAAACCTCCATCGGGACCTCACGCATGCCGGATGATGGCCGCGGCGCGGTCATGCATATCCGTGGACGCGACCTGCTAAACGGTGTGCCCAAAGAAACAGAGTTAAATCAGGCGCAGGTTGCCGAAGCTCTCGCCGAACCGGTACAGCAAATCTGTGAAGCAGTGATGACCGCTCTTGAAGCGACCCCGCCGGACTTGGCGGCAGATATCGTTGACCGTGGCGTCATGCTCACGGGCGGCGGCGCACTACTGGGCGAGCTGGACCTTGCACTTCGCGAACAAACCGGCCTGCCCATTTCTATTGCCGACGAGTCCCTCAATTGTGTAGCTTTGGGTACAGGCAAGGCGCTGGAATACGAAAAACAACTGCGCCACACCATAGACTACGACAGCTAAGAGCAGATCCCATCTCTCGCTGAGGAGTGACCTTGGCAAGACAAAGCTACGAAGACGAAAGCCATTTCAAACCGATCCGTCGTGTGCTGATCGGCATGCTAGCGTTGTGCCTTCTGGGCCTTTTCTTACTTTGGCGTATAGACAGTCCGCGCGTCGAAAGGCTACGCGCGCAGATTGTTGAGCAGATCGTACCAGTCTTCGATTGGGCTATGGCCCCGTTGACCAGCGTGGTCCGCATGGGCGAGGATTTTCAGTCCTATGCCCGGCTTTATGAACAGAACGAAGAACTGCGCCGGGAACTTCAGCAAATGAAATCGTGGCGCGAAGCAGCGCTCCAGCTCGAGCTGGAGAATGCCCGCCTGCTTGATCTAAACAATGTACAGATCGACCCCGAGCTGACCTTCATCACCGGTGTCGTGACCGCGGATAGCGGGTCTCCTTTCCGCCGCTCGGTTCTCCTGAATGTTGGAATTGAAGACGGAGTTCGAGATGGGTGGGCGACGATGGATGGACTCGGACTGGTCGGGCGTATTGCCGGTACAAGTCGCCAAACGGCCCGTGTTTTGTTGCTAACAGACCCATCGAGTCGGATACCGGTCTCCATCCAACCATCGGGACAAACGGCGATGCTTGTCGGGGACAACTCCAATGCGCCGAGGATCGACTTTATCGAGAGCCTCGACCAGGTGCGCCCTGGTGACCGGGTGGTCACATCGGGCGACGGAGGTGTGTTTCCCGCAGACCTACTTGTTGGCTCCGTTGCGCTTGGGACAGATCGCCGGTTCAGGCTGAGGCTCGCGGCGGATTATGAACGCCTGGAATTTCTCAGGGTCCTGCGCAGTCCGCCTGCGCGAGCTGTTGATGAGGCTTTGCCGATAGATGGGCATACAGAACCCGGCGAGCACGAAGCACCCATAGCCGCGCTGGAAGAGGAGGCGGTCGATGGCTGAACGCGCTAGCTTTCAGATCTGGTCACTCCGCTTGCTCTTCGTGGCGCTGACCCTCGCGCTGCTTTTACGAGCTTTACTGCCTTTGGATGTAGGCGCTCCGCGCATTCCCGGACCAGATCTGATCTTGTGCCTGGTACTGGTCTGGGTGCAACGTCGCCCGGACATCCTGACCGCACCGTTGATTGCCTGCACTATTCTTCTGGCCGATTTTCTTTTGATGCGACCACCCGGGCTTTGGGCATTACTTATCCTTATCGGCACCGAGTTTTTGCGCCGCAGAGCTTATCGCCAAGAACGCACGCCATTCGCGCTGGAGATGGGCATCGCCACACTAACAATCGGTGCTCTGATGCTGGCGCAACGACTGATACTAACGATTTTCTTCGTCGATCAACCCTCCGTCACAAGCGAGTTGATGCACTTCCTAACCACTGTGGCAGCTTACCCTTTCGTGGCGCTTTTGAGCATGCACGCCTTCGGCATCAAGGCGAGACAAAGTGACCCTGATGGAGCACGGTTTTGAAGCGCCCGGATAAAGATATTGCAGCTTCTGCGCGCATGATCACGCGGCGCGGCTTGGTCGTAGGTGGGCTGATGGGCGGCGTGCTTGGCGCATTGGCGCTGCGAATGCGCAATTTGCAGGTCGAACAGGCGGAACAGTTTCGTTTTCTGGCAGAAGAAAACAGGATAAACATCCGCCTCATTCCACCCGCCCGAGGTCTGATATTCGATCGCAACGGCGTTCTCCTAGCAGGAAACGCTCCAAACTACAAAGTTGTCATTACCCGCGAAGAAGCCGGGGATGTGGATGCAGTTCTTGAAACGTTGAACTCAATCGTACAATTGCCGGAAGACGATCTCGATCGTGCGCGGCGCGAGATTTCCCGCCGCTCCGCGTTTGTGCCCGTGACGGTAGCAGACCGCCTCACGTGGGAACAGTTTTCGGAAGTAGCGGTCAACACACCGGCGCTCCCGGGCATCGCAACGGAAGTGGGCTTGTCGCGGTACTACCCGCTTCAGGGTGATTTCGCTCACTCCATTGGATATGTCGGGCCTGTGTCGGACTATGACCTGGAACGGCTCAACGATGACGATCCGCTGTTGCAAATCCCGCGGTTTCAGATCGGGAAAACCGGGATCGAAGCAAAGTTCGAACATGACCTCCGCGGCAGCGCTGGCACCAGTCAGATCGAGGTCAACGCAGCCGGAAGGGTCATGCGAGAACTGGATCGGCAGGAAGGAGAAACGGGAGCCAGCCTGCAGCTGACACTCGACCATGTGCTCCAGAATTTCACCGAAGTACGCCTTGCAGGGGAAAGCGCGGCGGTCGTCGTCATGGACGTGGACAACGGGGATATCCGCGCGATCGCCTCCGCCCCGTCTTTCGACCCCAACAAATTCGTACGGGGAATCTCCGGTCCGGATTATCGGGCGCTATTGAACGATGAATACCGCCCACTTGCCGACAAAACCGTTCAGGGCACCTACCCCCCCGGATCAACTTTCAAGATGGTTACGGCGCTGGCCGCGCTAGAGGCCGGGGTAATCGGCCCCGAAGAGCGTGTGTTCTGCGGAGGGTTCCACCGTCTTGGGACACGCCGCTTTCATTGTTGGAAGCGGGGCGGACACGGTTGGATGGACCTAGTCGATAGTCTGAAACAGAGTTGCGACGTCTATTACTACGACGTTAGCCAGCGCGTGGGAATCGACAAGATCGCGGAAATGGCCCGCAGGTTGGGCCTTGGCACCAAATTCGACCTGCCAATGTCGGCCGTCTCAGAAGGTCTCATCCCGACTCAAGCCTGGAAACGAGCCAATCGTGGCGAAGGCTGGCAGGTTGGAGACACGCTCAATGCCTCTATCGGGCAAGGTTTCGTTCTGACCTCCCCCTTGCAACTGGCCGTCATGACGGCGCGTCTGGCAACCGGCCGCGAAGTACAACCTCGTCTTGTTCGTGCGGTGAATGATATCCCGCAAGCTGTGTCGGACGCACCAAGCCTGGGGATTCGACCACTCTTTCTCAATTTAATCCAGCAATCCATGTACGAGGTGTCGAACCTGCGTGGTGGCACAGCATACGGGTCTCGGGTGACGGAAGACGCCTACAAGCTTGCCGGCAAAACTGGCACCAGTCAGGTTCGTAACATCACGGCCGAGGAACGGGCGCGCGGCGTTTTCCGGAACGAGGACTTACCCTGGAACCGGCGCGACCATGCGCTGTTTGTCGGCTACGCACCTTACGACCGGCCGAGATACGCGATTTCAGTTGTTGTTGAACACGGTGGCGGCGGCTCCAAAGCCGCGGCCCCGATTGCGCGCGACGTGCTCCTGCAGGCGATGTACGGCGAGCTCCCGCCGCTGAGCGCCTATCCGGCACACCAACGCAACATGATTGAGGAGCGCCAGCGTAATCTCGAACTGCGGCCGCGGCAGGAGCCAGAACAGGGTCGGAGCCGCGCATGAGTTATCTTGAGTATAACGTCAAACGGGTCCCGTCCGGCCTGTCCAAGGTGCTGCACATGAATTGGCCTCTGGTCTTGTTGATCTGTGCAGTCGCCTCGTTCGGCTTCCTGATGCTCTACTCGGTTGCCGGTGGGTCCACATCCCCCTGGGTGGAACCGCAAATGAAACGCTTTGCGCTTGGCTTGGTCGCAATGTTCATCGTGGCCTTCATCCCAATCTGGTTCTGGCGCAATGTGGCGATGCTTGCTTATGTTGTGGCACTTGCCCTGCTCGTTGCAGTCGAATTTATTGGCGTGGTCGGAATGGGTGCCCAGCGCTGGATCGATCTTGGGTTCATGCGCCTTCAGCCGTCGGAGTTGATGAAAATCACGCTCATCATGCTTCTTGCCGCATATTATGACGTTCTCGACATCAAGAAGGTCTCGCGCCCGCTCTGGGTGGCGCTCCCGGTCGCATTGATCCTGCTGCCGGTATTCTTGGTGCTGAAACAACCTGACCTCGGAACTTCCATCCTGCTTACGGCGGGCGGAGGTGTTGTCATGTTCGCAGCCGGGGTGCACTGGCTTTACTTCGCCGTTGTCATCGCGGCCGGCGTCGGCCTTGTCGCGACGGTTTTCTATTCACGCGGTACAGACTGGCAACTTCTGCAAGACTACCAATTCCGGCGCATTGACACATTCCTCAACCCGGAAAACGACCCGCTAGGGGCCGGGTACCACATTACACAGTCAAAAATCGCCCTGGGATCAGGGGGCTGGACAGGACGCGGGTTCATGGAAGGGACGCAAAGCCGGCTGAACTTTCTGCCCGAAAAGCACACCGACTTCATCTTCACCACATTGGCGGAGGAGTTCGGGTTCATCGGCGGCATTTCGTTGTTGATGCTATACGGGCTGATCATCGTGTTCTGTCTGATTTCCGCGTTTCGATCCCGGGACCGGTTTTCGAGTCTCCTGATTGTTGGCATCGCCGCGACCTTCTTTTTCTTCTTCGCGGTGAATATGGCGATGGTTATGGGCTTGGCGCCGGTTGTGGGCGTCCCTTTGCCGCTTGTCAGCTATGGCGGTTCGGCCATGCTGGTCTTAATGGTCGCCTTCGGACTGGTGCAATCAGCCCATATCCACCGACCGAGGTAATTCTGATCCATGACGCGTGTTTTGTTTGCCGCCGCCGACGCACGATGGGCGCAATACGAGGCCCCCTTGCGCGCTGCCCTCCAAGAGGCCGGGATCGCCCCGCGCCTTGACTGTGACACCAGCCAACCCGAGGAGGTCGATTACATTGTTTTCGCACCAAATGGGCCTGTTGAGGACTTCTCGCCCTTCACGGGCCTGAAGGCCGTCCTGAACCTGTGGGCAGGCGTTGAAGGGATCGTCGGAAATCCGACCCTCAAAGTGCCGCTGACCCGGATGGTCGACACCGGGCTGACCGAAGGCATGGTGGAATGGTGTGTTGGTCAAACGCTGCGGCATCATCTTGGCATGGATGCGCAGATCAAACATCAAGATGGCGTATGGCGCCATCTCGAGTTTATTCCTCCGCTGGCGCGGACACGGAAGGTCTGCGTGCTGGGCCTCGGAGCGTTGGGCAGCGCGGTCGCGGAGGCGCTCCTTGCGCTGAATTTTCGGGTAAGCGGGTTCAGCCGCCGACCCAAAGATGTGTCGGGGGTCACCTGCTACAGTGGACCGGACATTTTGAAAGCCCTCGATGGGGCCGATATCGTCATTGCGCTGCTGCCTTACACCCGTGCCACGGACAGCATTCTCGATGCTGAAGCATTTGCGGCGATGGCGTCAGGCGCGGTGGTGCTCAACCCGGGCCGGGGTGGCCTGATTGATGACAGCGCCTTACTGGCGGCCTTGGACAGCGGCCTAATCAGCCACGCTACGCTTGACGTCTTCCGTACGGAACCTCTGCCGGAGGATGATCCCTACTGGGCTCACCCGAAGGTTACGGTTACGCCTCATATCGCTTCCGAGACAAGGCCGGACACTGCGTCGCGTGTCATCGCAGAGAACATCCGACGCGGCATGGCGGGAGAACCGCTGCTTCACCTTGTTGATATGGACAGCGGGTACTAACTAGCGAAGTTTTGGGGGCCGAGATGGGTCAAAGCCAGGATCGGCACCCGGGGTTTGAACTGTTTGGTCCGGAGCTTTTGGCAGATCAAATCGTAGACCATGCCGCGCAAAACGCGCCGCAGCTGGGTCCGCAGCCTTAAGAAAGGTCACGTCGATCTCGCCGGCCTCAACCCCCGAAAACACAAGCGCCTCTCGGACGGCCTGCGCTAACCCGTCTTCCGCCCCAGGGATAGGGTCGACGAAAGCCAAAAGATGGCCTTTGCGCCCATCCTGATAGCGAACCGTCGCAAGATAGGCGAATTGCGCGAGGCCCGATGCCAGTGCCAATTTGGTGTCGAGCGCTGCGACAAGACTCTCGGGCAATCCCGTCGGCGGTTCAATTTCCAGTGGTGTCGCTGCGGTTTCGTCCGGTGCCTGCCCTACGGTTTCCGCTAACCAGGCCACGGCGTCGGGCGGCAAAAGCGTCGCGGAAGGCGCGACATCCAAGTTCAACCCGAGACCGAGCCCCTGGTCAGACAACAGCCCCGCCAAGACACGTCCTGACAGCGCGGCATAAGGTGCTGGCCCCTGGGTGAATGCAGTCAAACGGTCCTCGCGATCAAATACGAGAACAAAGCGTTGCCCATCGACTGGAAACAGGCGCGGTCGCACGTCATCTCCATCAGGCTCATCTTCCAGTAGCATGACCAGTTCGGCATCAGCCAACCGCTCAAAGAATTTCAGCCGCGCCGCGTCATCCTGAGGGGCTGCTTCCATCCCTGCATGCGCCTGATCGAGCGGGGTAGGTTTAGTCATGAAAGCTCCTGCGCAACACGCGCTCGCAGCGCGGGCAAAAGCTCCGCCGCAAACCAAGGGTTCTTCTTCAGCCACCCCGTATTGCGCCAAGACGGATGCGGCAAGGGGATGACGTCCGGCGCAAGGTCGCGCCACGCCGAAACCGTCTGCGTAACCCCCCCTCGTGCTGTCGCTCCGAGATGCCATTTCTGGGCATACCCGCCAATCAAGAGAGTAAGCCGAACCTCGTTGAGCATGTCTACAACCTGCGCGCGCCACGTCTTTGCGCAGATGGGCGGCGGAGGCAGGTCGGAGCCTTTTGCGTCATATCCGGGAAAGCAAAAAGCCATTGGGACGATCGCGATCCGGCTCTGGTCATAGAATGTTTCTGTATCCACACCCATCCACTCTCGAAGGCGGTCGCCCGACGGGTCCGCAAAAGGTTTACCCGCCTCATGCACCCGCATACCAGGCGCTTGGCCCGCGATCAGGATACGCGCGCCTTGATCAAACCATACCACCGGACGAGGCTGATGCGCTGTTTTCGTTGCCGCAAAGCGATCTGTGCAGATCTGACAGGATTGGATTTCCGAAACGAGCTTTGGGACCGGCATTTTTTACAACTAGGTGCTTAGCAAACAGCCGCAATCCCCTCTTGCAAATTTCTATATTTCTATAATTATAGAAATATGAAAGAGATGATCTCACTCTTACCAGCTACCGACTTGTCGGACGCTGCCACCGCCTTCGCCGCGCTCGGCGCGCCGCAGCGGCTATCTGTGCTGATTGCGCTGGTGCGCGCGGGACCCGGAGGTCTGCCCATCGGGGAGTTGGGACAACGTGTTGGGATCAGCGGATCAACCCTTACCCACCATGTCAAAGCGCTGGTCCAAGCCGGCCTGGTCGCCCAGCAGCGCGAAGGGCGCGTGATCCGCTGCTCAGTCGTTTTTGACAGGTTGGAGGCGCTTTCCGAGTTTCTTTTGGTGCAATGCTGCGCCGACACAAATCCACCGGAGAAAATTGTTGGCTGATTTCCAAAGCGACCTGACACCCGCCGGAGGGTCTCTACGGACGCCGATCTGGAACCAAGTTAAGCGGATCGACGGCGCAATTGCGCTGATTTTTTTGATCCCTCTCGGTCTGCTCTTGTTCGATGCGGACGCTTTTCTGCCGGTGATGGAAGATGCCGCCACTAGTTTCGCACATACCCTGCCCTTCATTCTGTTTGCTGTCGCAATCGTAGCCTACCTACGCGCCGCAGGCGCCACGACGATACTCGGCAAGGCGTTTCAGGGGCGGGAAACCCGCATGATATTTCTCGCGGCGGCTTTCGGCGGCCTGTCGCCATTCTGCTCCTGCGAAGTTATCCCTTTTATTGCCGCACTCCTAGCAGTCGGCGCCCCGCTGTCTGCCGTCATGGCCTTTTGGCTCGCATCCCCACTTATGGACCCGGCGATGTTCCTTGTGACCGCCGGCGCGCTCGGCTTTAAGTTTGCGCTTGCGAAAACCGCTTTTGCTATCGCTATCGGACTGGCCGGCGGCTTCGCAGTAAAGTCCCTCGCCAGTAGTGCGCTTTACGCTGATCCCCTTAAACCGCAGCCCAAGAAATCCTGCTGCGGCTGTGGCCCCTCTCCTTTCGAGGGTGAACCGAACTGGCGGTTCTGGCAGGAAGGATCCCGCCGGCAGGAGTTTTCCGCTGTGGCCAAGGCCAATTTAGGGTTTCTCGGGAAATGGCTCCTGCTGGCTTACATTTTTCAGGGCCTGATGATCAGGTACGTTCCCGCCGAATGGATCGCGAATACGCTGGGTGGTGATGGCCATTGGCCGATCGTTTTAGGGGCACTTGTTGGTGCTCCAGCTTATCTCAACGGTTATGCCGCAGTGCCGCTGGTCGCTGGACTTTTGGACCAGGGAATGGCTCAGGGGGCAGCCATGTCGTTCGTTATCGCTGGTGGTATTAGCTGTGTCCCAGCGGCTATTGCGGTTTGGGCGCTTGTTAAGCCACGGGTGTTTGCTTCCTACGTTGCATTTGCGCTGTGTGGCGCATTGATCGCTGGCTTCTGCTGGGCGGCACTTTCTTAGGCTGAGTACCGCAATACAACCTGATGCACACCGATGGCCAAGCACCCTTGTAGAAGCGGGTGCCCCGCTTTGGACGCAGTAAAACAAGAGCAGCGGCAAAAGGACAATTCGATCGTCTTGATCAGGTGTATGGCCGCTTTCTGGTTTAGGCCCCGCCGCAGATTGGCATCGTCCGCCTTTGAACTTCGGTATCGCAGGTCTGCTGCCAACGGTCGCTTAGCTTGCTCTGTTCCAGAGTCAATCGAGCTCAGCGATTCCACGCGCAGTCGCAAAAGCTGACTGCGCGAACCCTCGCGCAGTGCCAAGTTGCCGTAGCGTTTAACATTTATTGAGCTTACCTTTTCGGCAGATTTTGCTACATTTGTCGGCAAATGGTGTGGGACTGGCAGTCGTACCTTAACCCACCCGGCGTAAACCACCTAATGGTTTAAAGCGCGAGGCATCAGCAGTGATCGAATTCGATCAAGTCAGCAAGTCCTTTTGGACCGGCAAGAACCGTAAGGTCATATTAGATCAGGCTTCTTTTCGTGTGGAGCCTGGAAAGTCGCTTGGGATTCTGGCCAAAAACGGAACTGGCAAGACGACTTTGATCAACATGATGGCGGGGCTTGAAAAACCCGATGAAGGTCGCATTCGCCGCGAGGGCCGAATCTCTTTCCCACTCGGTTTTATGGGGGGGATTACCCCGAAGCTCACCGGGGTCGAAAACGCCCGCTATATCGCGAAGCTGTATCATCTGGATGAAGACTATGTCGAAGCCTTCTGCCGCTATCTTGCCGGGATTGACGAGTATTTCGAGATGCCCGTTGGTACTTACAGTGCCGGAATGCGCGCACGGTTCTCATTTGCCTTAATGATGGCGCTCGATTTCGACTTCTACCTGATCGACGAGGGTATGCCGTCAACTATGGATGTCGGATTCAACAAGCGCGCGGGCAGCGCGATGAAAGACCGGCTGGACCGCGCGACCCTTGTCATCGTATCTCACGACGCCAAAATCTTAGAGAAGTTCTGCAGCTCTGCCGGCGTTCTAAAAAATGGCAAGCTCTACCTCTTCAACACGCTCGAAGAAGCAAAAAGGCTCTACAACTATGACGCCGACGGTTAAGAAATTCAGGATCCGCCGCTCTGATGTGGCACGGTCTTTGGCCAGGCAACGCGCTAACGGTCCGTTGACGACGGAACCCTCGAAAACGGAGCGTGCCGAAGCTGTCGCGGACGACGCACCAACGCCTGGCTCCGCGGCGGTAACGACGCCGGAACAACCACTCGAGCCGCTGAAAAAGCCGAAGACGCCCAAGCCAAGTTCGGACGCGAAGAGCGCGGCCCCGAAACCCAAGTCTCCACCTAAAAGCAAGCAGACGCCCAATTTCAAAAAGCCGGCGGCGGCTGCCAGCAACACAGGCGGCAACTCGACTGGCGGCACGACGGATGCCGACATTCTTGCCGAAGGCTTGACCGGCAGACAACTGAGGATTGCGCGGCGGGTGGCCCTGCGCCACGGATTGAAACCTGAGACCGACATTGATGCCGTACGCATGCTTAGAGCGCAGGGGATTGATCCGTTTACACGCGAGTCGATCCTCGACCTCGTTGCGGAAAAGAAAAAGGCGAACCTTCCGGCCACCGTGCCATCCTCTGACGTCCCATCTCCCCAAGTCCAGTCCGAAGCGGATATCGCGCGCGAAGTTCAAAAGATACAAAGCGAAATCGCTCAGCGGCGCAAACGGCGCATTGCACTGTTAACCGCGCGGCTGTCGGCGTTCGTTTTCGTACCGACCCTTTTGGCAGGAATATATTATTTCCTCATTGCAACGCCGATGTTTGCAACGCACTCACAGTTTATCATCCAGCAGGCGGATGGTCAGGGTGGCGGAGCAGCAGCGGGTCTCGGCGGAATGTTCGGCGCTGGGGGTGCAGGCACAACGCAAGATGCGGTCACAGTTCAAAGCTACCTGACATCGCGTGAAGCGATGCTGCGGCTGGATGAGGATCTTGGATTCAAAGCGCATTTCTCAGCGCCTTCGATCGATTACTTCCAGCGCTTGCCACAAGACGCATCCAATGAGGACGCGTACGCGCTCTACACAGAGAAAGTCAAAATCGGCTTTGACCCCACCGAGGGCATCGTCCGTATGGAGGTCATTGCCACCACACCGGAAGACAGCGAAGCGTTTGCAACTGCACTTTTGTCTTATGCTGAAGAACAGGTGGACAACCTGACGCAACGTCTTCGCGAAGACCAAATGAGCGGCGCGCGCGCCAGCTACGAAGAAGCCGAAGCAAAGGTCGAGGAAGCGCAACAGAGGGTGCTCGACCTTCAGGAATCGCGCGGGGTGCTGAGCGCTGATCTCGAGGCCTCCACCCAGATGCAACAGATCGCCACTTTTGAACTTCAACTCGCAAACGAACAGCTTCGACTGCAGGAAATTATGCAGAACCCTCGCCCCAACGCTTCGCGAGTTGCGTTGCGAGAAGGCAATATTCAGCGCCTAGAAGGCATAATCGAGGAGTTGCGTGGAGAGATGACCGAGGGCGCGGACGGTCAGGCATCGCTTGCTCGGGTCTCTGGCGAACTTGTTATCGCGCAAGCCGATCTGGAAACACGACAGGTTATGCTCAGCCAGTCCTTGCAGCAGTTGGAAAGCGCACGGATCGAAGCGAACCGGCAGGTGCGCTATCTGTCCTTGGGCGTGCGTCCAATCGCACCTGACGAAGCCAGTTACCCGCGAGCTCTGGAGAACACCTTCCTTGCGTTTTTGATCTTCGCTGGCATTTACCTGATGGTATCGCTGACCGTGTCGGTCCTGCGTGAACAGGTATCAGGATAGATGAAAACGATAGAACTACGTGGTGTTCAGGTTGGAAATGACAGCCCCCTCACGGTGATCGCCGGCCCTTGCCAACTTGAAAGCCGTGAACATGCTCTTGAGATAGGCAGCGCAATGAAAGACGCGTGCGCCGCAGTCGGAGCCGGCTACATTTTTAAAGCGTCCTATGACAAAGCCAATCGGACTTCTGTTTCTGGCAAACGCGGCGTGGGCATGGCGTCTGGTCTCGATATTCTCGCCGATGTTGGCCAGACACTAGGCGTGCCTGTATTGACGGATATTCATGCGCCTGACCAATGCGCGCCAGCCGCAGAAGCTGTAGATGTCCTGCAAATTCCGGCCTTTCTGTCGCGTCAGACTGATCTTCTGGTTGCCGCTGGCGAGACAGGGGCTGCCGTCAACATCAAGAAGGGGCAGTTTCTTGCACCTTGGGATATGGACAACGTGGCAGCGAAAGTGTCGTCCACTGGCAACGACAAGATCCTGTTAACTGAGCGCGGGGTATCCTTTGGCTACAACACCTTGGTGACGGATATGCGCAGCCTGCCGACCATGGCGCGTTCGGGCTACCCGGTGGTGATGGATGCCACGCACTCCGTACAACAACCGGGAGGACAGGGTTCGTCTAGTGGCGGCCAAAGGGAATTCGCACCTGTGATGGCCCGCACAGCAGTGAGCCTTGGCATTGCCGCCGTGTTCATCGAAACCCACCAGGATCCTGACAATGCCCCCTCAGATGGCCCGAATATGATCCCCTTGCGCGATATGCCAAAACTCGTTGAGAGCCTGATGCGGTTTGATCACCTTGCAAAGGCTGATCCACTGCGCGTGTGATCTGAGTCCCTATCCGCAGGACCGGTGCATTCCCAACTAGTTTTTTTGGATAAGGGTCTTGCGCTGCCCGAACAGTGATCGTATCTCCAACGCCACTGTTGGGGTGTAGCCAAGCGGTAAGGCAGCGGTTTTTGGTACCGTGTACCGTAGGTTCGAATCCTACCACCCCAGCCACCTACTCCTCAGTTCTCGGCCGACGATAGATTGGATCGATATTGTCGCGCAATATCGGCGGCTTGGCGCGGGCAGTTTCTGACTGAGACAGGGGATGCAGAGCAGAAACGGCCGATTTCGGCCCTCAGTCTCTGTTTGCCAATTCGGCGGTACGAGTTTGGTAGACTGTGGAGCGGTTCCGCTCAGAGCTTCGCGAACTGTTCACGCTGCTCGGACCAAGACGCCGGAACACCTGACTTGATGAGATAATCGGTCGTAAGACCTTCTGGCTGTTCCCCTGATGCGATGGCGTCGAGAATATCTGGCGCAAGCATCGCCAGATCAACCACAGCCTGAACCCGGCGTTTGGATGTCCCTTCCACCTCTGCGATCTCAGCGAAGGTCTTTCCGCTAAGGATCATAGCCATCCACCGATTTGCCTTCACGATGCTCCGTACCAGAGTACGATCCACCTCCGCTGGGGCATCTCCCAGATGCAGCTTCAGTTCGACTCCGCGCCTGCGCATCCGGAAAGGCGATTCAAGACGCAAGGAGGTCGGATCTATCCGGTCACTTTCACATCCAACAAGCTCGGCGATTTGATGGCGACCAATAAGAGCAATTAGCTTCCCCGGCTTGAGATCCACACGCGCGACAAGAGCAAGGCACTGTTTCGCCCTTTGGATGGATTGCAATTTCGTGGAGATGCCCGGGATCTCTGCGGCCGATACACCCGGCATGAGGGCTGTAATATACTCAGGGCGGTTCAGGCTCTTTCTGATGAGATCTGCGATGAGCGTCTCCAGTTCTTCCGCAGGCAGGCGCCAGGCATCCGGATACTTCCGGCTGCGGTCTTTCACCAGTCGGTGAGAGATGTAGTAGCGCAGGCGCTTACCGTTCTTCCGACTGTGGCTCGGTGTCAGCCGGTCGCCTGTCTCGTCAAAGAGCTTGCCGGCCAGAAGAGATGGCGCGGTCTTGCGTTTGGTGCCGCGGTCTTTTGCAGCTGCATCTTCGAGCCGCTTCTGAACCTGTTCCCAAACACCCGGATCGATGATCGCAGGATGCTGCCCCTCATAAATCTGACCCTTATGCCGGATCCGCCCGGCGTAGATTGGGTTGCTGAGGATGTGGTGGATATGACCGCGATCAAAGGGCAGACCGCCAGAGATGCGCCCTGCCCCGCGCACCCGCTGGCGTGATCTCAGACCAAGTTCTTCCGCACGCTCTTTCACGATGCGGATAACGCCATGCTCAAGATACAGATCGAATAGTGTCTTTATTGTCCGAGCCTCCTCCGCATCGATCTTCAGTGTCCTGCCGTCCGCCTGGTATCCCAGCGGGACATTCCCTCCCATCCACAGCCCTTTGCGCTTGGAGGCCGCGATCTTGTCCCGGATGCGCTCCGCGGTCACCTCGCGCTCGAACTGTGCGAAGGACAGCAGCACGTTCAGGGTCAGGCGCCCCATACTGGTTGCGGTGTTGAAGCTTTGGGTGACCGAGACAAACGATGCCTCTGCTGAATCCAGTCGCTCCACCAGCTTGGCGAAGTCAGCCAGAGACCGCGTCAGACGGTCGATCTTGTAGACGACAATCTGATCTACCTGCTTATCGTCCACAGCCTCCATGAGGCGCTGCAAAGACGGGCGATCCAGATGACCTCCGGAAATACCTCCATCATCATAACGGTCTGGCAGCAGCTCCCAGCCTTCATGCTTCTGACTGGCAATATAGTCCTCGCGGGCCTCCCGCTGCGCATCAAGCGAGTTGAAGTCCTGCGCGAGACCCTCCTCGGAGCTCTTGCGTGTATAGATGGCGCACCGTATCCGCCGCATCACTGTACCCCGAAAAAGCGCGGACCAGACCAGTGCACCCCGGTGATGTGTCTGGCGATGGCGGATAGCGACCGCCAGGACTTGCCGTCCATGAGATAGCCACCTTCTGTCACCTCGACCTGATAGGTCCGGCCGTTCCATTCCCGCACCAGGTAGGAGCCCGGCTTGACCGGCGTCTGGGAAGACTTTCCAGAGGCGATCTGCTGGAGCCGGCGTTTGGTCTTTGCCGATACGGCACCGAGACGCTGGTTCTGCATGTCCCAGATCAGCACGCGCTTCATGAACTGTAATGACAGGTGTTTGGGCGGCGGTCGTCCCAAGGCCTCTCTCCAGCTGTCAATACAGGCGGGTCGGTCGAGAGCTGCGATCTCGGCAAGCAAGACTGCCAGCGTGTCTCTTGTGTCCCCGCTCAAGCCCCCGCGCCCGTGTTAACGATCCTGTAAACAGAGCCTTGGTCGCTGTCGGTCCGTTCGATCAAACACCCAGCTTTGCGCTGCGCGGCGATCGCAGCTTGCGCGGTATGTGGTTGCCAGCCGAAAGCCTTCTGGATCTGGGGTATCGTCGCGCCGGACTTGCGGGTCAGCAGCTTGCGCAGCTGCGCCGGGTGCGTCGCTGCCTTCTTTGCCGAACCTGATCTGTCACTCGCGGGAAATTTGGGCACTAGACTTCTCCACTCAGTGGGCAGCAGTCGATCCACCGCCCTGTACTGAGTGGAGCTCGGGAAATCCGAGCTACTTGAGAACACTCTCACTACCGCTCCGCGACGCTCGGAAGTCCAGACTTATCTGCCGATACCGTGGTACTTTGGGCCTTAGACACACAAACCGCCAATGACCGCTGTGCGGACGATCCGGACTTTCAACTGGTCAGCATCAACTGGTGAAATTGGCCTGAAGCCGACGTAGTCGGACCGAGCCAACACCGTGGTGCGGCCCGTCGAACCTGCCGTACTTACATCGCGCAGCTATGGTGACGGGTCTTTTGATGGTCTTGAGCGGTTAGGTATCGTCAGTTTCAATAAGAGCCCATTTTTTGGAGTACGTCCTATGGTTGCTTAGCGTCGCGGCGGCTTCCGTAACCGCGGGCGCATTTCTTTAGTTCGCTGCAATTGTTGTCGGCGCGTCTTTCGTTGACGAAGGCATGAACTTCTTTCCACACCTCCTTTATTGCTGGCTTGTGGCTTATTTGCAGGTGTCTCCAAGAAATGATCAGAAACGGGATAGCAAAAAGTGTTTGATTAACCGCTTCTGGAAAGCCGTTTGTTCACAGTTGCATCAAACCTACGCTCACCAATCACATTTGAACCAACAAAATCTAACCCTGGCACGCTGTACGTTCAAATTATTTGAAAAAAAAGAATTCTCTTGTGCAAGTTATCCCAGCTCATCACTGGACCAAAGTCTCCTATCATTCTAAAGGCCCTTCGTAGCGATTTTATTACTGACTTCGAAAACTAGAGACCCGAAGGCTTTTGGGTGAAAAAACCGATAAAAATTCCATATATCCCTATCTAGGCTGATTAGTGCAGACTATGAACTAAACCAAGAAAAATCCGAAAATCGAGTTCAGAGACGTTTTTGCCATTCTCAGCTAAAATTTTCAGTTTTTCCGCCTCAAGTGAGATATCATTCTCTCCAAACATGGAGGCCGAACCGTCAATCTTATGAAGAATTGATTCTACTTCCTGTAAATTGTTCTCTTCCCGAGCTTTCATGAGATCATTGATTGATTGAAAAAGACCTTCTAGAAATAACTTCTTCATCGCGTTGCTACCATTATATGCCTCACCGTCAATTACAGAGTTCATACCTTTAGGGCTTCCGAGAATTACTTCGAATAATTCTTCTTTTGTAAAAGGTTTCTGTAGAAAATAGAAATCTAATCCTGAAATATCTTCCAACTGCCTACGCTCTCTAACTGTACCAGCGCTCATAAAAATTATCTTTTGTGCATCTCCGAGCTTATCTCTAAGTTCACTGATTATGTTCAGGCCCGAATGATTTCCAATATTTATGTCGACTAAGAAAATATCAAACGACTCAACTTTCATGGCGTCGAGAAGCTGGTCTTTACTACTGCAATGAACAGGCTTCAGGCCAATCTTTTTAAGCCAAGAAGAAAGAAACACTCCAACGGATGCTTCGTCCTCTACGATTGCGACCTTTAGCGGACTGTCTATAGGGGTGTCCCAGATGCTGGGTTTCTGCTCCGTTTGATTGCTCTTCCGAGCACTTGGGCTGCTCTCTTCGAGGCTGAGAGAGAACGTTGTAACTGTTCCTCCTTGAGGCCGACTGCGCGCAGAAAGATCTCCGCCCAGGGCCTTTGCCAGTTGGTATGAAATCGAAATACCGAGACCGGAACTGTCATTCTGCCCAGCCTTGCTAGTAGTTTTATCGCCTTGTGCGTACGCATGAAAATCGGATGAAGACAACCCAATACCTGTGTCCGAAACTTCAAAAACCAACTCAACCGAACTCTCATCGTATCGTTTTGCAGCTGCCGAAATAACCACTTCCCCACTTTTAGTGTACTTTATAGCGTTCGAAGTAAGATTAAGAAGTACCTGCGAAATTCGTCTTTTGTCACCTAGTAGAACCCAATCTTCATGCTTTATACAGCGAACTTGTAGCGCAAGTCCTCTTTCCCTTGCAAGTGGATCGAGAAGTCGTTTAATATCAAGAATAAGCCTATTTGGTAGTATTTCTGATTTCTCTAATTCAACTTTCCCTTGTTCAATCGCAGATATATCAATGGCATCATGGATAATGCTCTTGAGGTGTAAGCAGTGGTCAATAATTAAGTCTAAGTCTTCCTTGTTTTCTGATGTCAAGGTACTTCTGAGCAGTAAGTTTTCGGCTGTGCCAAGAATTACCGTTATCGGAGTTCGAATTTCATGACTCATTGTGCTTATGAATTTGGTTTTGTGCTCATTTGCTTTTGATGCTTCATCTATAGCCATATTCATAGCATCAAAGTATCTTTGGCGTTCGGAAATAGCTACTTTTAGATCGCTCAAACCTCCTGCGAGCAAACTCACCTCGGATATTCTGGACTCAGGCATCTTCGCGTTCAGATCACCTAAACGTATACTCTCAAGTGCATGGACTGTTTTCCTTAGTGGGTTTGATATTGCTTTTGCAAATGAGATAGCAAAAACAGTTCCAAAAGCGATCGAGCACATTAGAAACCACCAGACTCTTTCTTCTAGATCTGTAAGAGTGTCTAGAGCCTTTTCGCGCACAATGAAAACTTTCATTGCTTCGTCCATTTTACTATCGTGGATCTTTGACTTAAGTTCTGCCGCATGAAGAAGAGCTTGAGCAGTGTATGTATTTCCAAGAACTCGCTGGTCTTCCAAATAAGCTTCTACTGCAAGGTTCATATCCTCATCAAACTTCTGAAGAATACTCTCGATACTTTCTGCCAGAATAGGGTAGTAATAAGAGGAGTTCTCAATCCAATTCAATAATTCATTCTTTTCCCGGACGGCCTCATGTTTGGCGTGCATTAAAAGACTCAATGCGTGTTGGGTACTCCAGTACCTATACTGTTGAAAGCTATAGGATAGCTCACTTAAAGAGATCTCAGCTTCTAAGCTTGACTGGTATGTCTCGAACGCGCGTTTACTATTTGCAGCGCCTATCAAAGCGCTGGCTCCAAGTCCGGTCAACATTAGTACGCTTATGAACGAACTCAAAAGTGTCAGGGAAAAGATTCGATACTTCGGTGGCTTAATCATTGATAATTCTCGGTTGCTTGTTCCTGAACAGTGTAATGCTTATGGCGCCACCCAGTTCGCCGAGATCGCTACCTTCTTTTGGGTGCCCAGTAATGTCTGGAGCGCCTTTCGGAAGCCCATGGCACATAAGGCATCCCTGATCATACAGAACGGGTACAATTACCCTGACGGATATCGTCCCTTGCGAGATTACGGTCCCGACAAACGGTTTGTTCGTCTGCTCGCTCGCAATGATCGTCTCTATTGCCAGTTCCTCATACTTATCTGGCATCGCGCGTAAATTTCGCACCAGGTGCTTAGGAGCAGTGATTTTTATCTTCGCTCTTTGGCCTTCGGCTCTACTAAACTCTTCTGCGACCAATCGCCCAAAGGTAGCAGGAACAAAGCCTTTAAATCCGATATCTTTCTTTTCGATTGTAGGTTTATTAAAATCGATAACAGATATGACCGCTTGGTATAGTGATTTAAGTATTTGATATCGTTCTTGTTCCAGTATCTTTTTTTGATATCCAGTTCTAATTAAAGCATTCTCAGCAACACGATTCCCCGTTATTGTAGGTTTAGGAGAATACGGAGAATTAATTGCCTCTTGAAGTTCTGAAACGACAGACTGCGAGGATTGCAAAAAATCAGCTAACACAATTGCGGTTGAAATCTCTAGAGGACTGGGTGCCGATGCCTGAATCTCCTCAAATTTCGTGTCGCTAATTGCATAGTCGGGAGAAAAGGTGAGTAACAGAGCGAAGCAGGATGCTAGAATCAAGCGCATCAAAGGTTCGCTCGGTAACCTATGCCGATGACAGTAAGAATTAGATCATCCAATTCGTTTGTTTCGCGAAGCTTTGATCTTACTCTGCTCACCAAAACATCAACGGTTCGGTCTGTTTTTTCCAGTGCATCACTGTCGATGGCATCTAGTAATTGTGCTCTTGATAACACACGCCCCTCCGCCTCGATCAGTGCGAAAACGAGCTCGAACTCGCCGCGAGTTAAAGAAAGGTTATGACCAGTAGAGGAGGCAACTGATCGTCGCGACTTATCGAATGTCCAGTTTCCGATGTGCAGTTCCGCAGTTTCGCCATTTGAATGTTCGTTGCGAAAGCGGCGTCTGGCTATGTTCTTTATCCTGGCGGATAGCTCTCTTGGTGAGAAGGGTTTGCTCAGATAGTCATCGATGCCAAGTTCTAAGCTCGAGATTTTTACTTCTTCTTCTTTTTGCTTGCTTACGATGATGATCGGGGCATCGCTCACGCTTCGTACATGTTGCGCGAAGGACAGATCATCTACGTCAGGTAGCCCTAGGTCCAGCACGATTGCATCGAAGCTCAACTTTGAGATCAGTGCTTTTGCGGTGGCTGCTTCGTAGGCGCACTCGATAGAGAAACCGTCCAACTCCAGATAGCCGCCTAACAGCTTACTTGTTGCTACATCGTCTTCGATGATCAGGATTCGCTGTTGGTTGGCAGAGCTGTCGCTTTCTGCGGGCTTTTCCAGAGCCAAAGGGTGAAGCAACGCAGGACGTTCTCCGCGGAGACCAGGCTTTCGTGGCATGACAACCTCCTCAGCCCCACCCACGTATCAAAGCACCGGAAAAAATATTCTTCCGACTAGCCCCAACGGAACTGTAGCATTTAGAAGGTACGAAGAAAGGTACAGAAGGTCACAGTACAACTTTCGCGATTGTGTGTAGCTCATCGTTGAGGACGTACTGAATATTGCGTGCGCTGACCCACCCGATGGCTCAGCGTCGCTGCCTCAAGAAGTAAGGGTATTGTCGGACTATCAGTGCCTGCAGCAGGGGCCTCGCTTCCCAAGCTTCATAAAAAAATGTAGATTTCAGTATCGCACAGAGTGCTGATCGGAGGTCAAAAGGATCTCCGTAGCGGAGCGTCTCAGTTTTGCAGTGGTTGCCTCGAGTTTCTCTGCACTTATCTGCCTTCCTGTACAAACATGAAAGAAACTCTCAACAAGGCTCGATATAGTGGCTTGCTTTGAAAGCATGCCATAGGACACCTTAGTAAGAGGCGGTGAGAGAACCGTAATCGCGCGGATCTTTCCCTCAAGATCATCGTATCCCTCGGCGTAAAACCGAGTTGCTAAACTTTGAATGATCTGTGAGTCGTAGCTATCGCATAGCTCTTTCACCCAGGAAATCTTGTCGCCCAAGGCGCGGAACTGTCGATCGAACGCAATGAACTCTGGGCTCACTGCCAATGAGTTTGCGATGAGGTCAAGAATTGTGTCGTCAAAGCTGCAGAGTACATTCTGCGCGGGTTCGTGAAGGTCTTTGCGTCCCTGGAGCCAGTACTCTGCTATTGATTCAAGAAAATCCTTCTTGTTTTCAAAGTAGTAGTAAAACAGGTTTCTGCTTAAGCCGACGGCAGTGCATACCCTCGTAATCTGCAACGCATCCGGCCCCCGGGACTGAAGCAGTCTGGCTCCTCCTTCTACAAAGCGCCTCCTCATTGGGGATCCCAATCTCCCGTCGTGGTCGGAGGAGAAGCTTATTGGCTTTTTCGGCATGGCATTCATTGTCAACCTCGTACGTTTGCACGAGTTGCTAACGAAGTCAGATTTCGAGCGTTTTTCTGGATTGTTAACGTATTGTTAACGGCCACCTGTCTCCCACAGTGGTAGGATTTCGGGGATACAGGTTACTCGCCCGGCGACTTCGGCTGACAAAGGGTCAAGACGCAGCCTTGTGATCGGCTATACGTTCCTCCCTTGCATCAAGACGCGCCTGATGGTTTGCGAGAGTGATAGCTAGAGCGAGAGATATGTCACTGGTCGAAGCCGGGAGTTTGATCGAGCAGTCACAAATAGGCCACCTGGTCGACGAGTAATCATCTCGACGCAGAACGCTAGACGCAAGGAGCACCGGCACGCTCGGAACAGAGACTCTGAAGCGAACCAACTTTCGTATGAGTCTGTCGATGCAGGTGTTATTCGAAAACTCCACTGCTATCATACTTACTTCTTCCGAATTCCCAGCGGAGTATGTGAGCGATTCATCAAGATCAAAGAAGTGCTTCACGCGCCCAAAGTCATAAAGCGCCCGTAGTAAATTACGGTCACTCACGTTTGCTACAAACGTTTTGGATGTTTCGCTAATTTTGTGGAAGTCTTCCATCATTTCTATCCAGGTATGTGCATTTCTTAATCATTTCCAAAAAAAATCTAATAGCTCCTTTATTAGGAGGTACCAGCATACTATTCCTGCAGTAAGAAATGGTAGTATCCACCAACCACTGATTGCTCGATCACTGTGTGTAGTAAAGTCATATTGCCTTTCCTCAATTCTACTCAGAGTCTGGCAGTCTGTCTCAATCGAGCAATCTTGTGACATGTCCCAAGACATTTCATCCGGGCGGAGACGTTGTCCTTGTGTATTCATGTTTGCACCTCAGAATTCTTACCTTCTAAGTCCGGTAGACGCTGAACTGGCACAAAGTGACGGAATATTTGGGACAGTGGCATTACAATTGAAGGCCACGTGATAATGCTAACATACCGTGTCTGAGGAGGTATTTTAGTACACCTTGTGAAGAAGTGCGTGGTTATATTTCTTCGGATGTATCAGCCGATCACAGATCAAAAAAAATACTTTCAAATTGCCTAGAACGACCCTCAAACAAGGTCCGAGCAATACTAACGTGGCGCTGTCTCGATCCAACGCAGCGTTGAAAGCACTTTGTGCAACCCTGTAACGACCGGCATTCTTCTAGACGAGCTTAAATGACAAGGCATGTGCCCGCTGTGGGCAACTACATAACTCGGTGACGCACCTGCTCGTTAGTTCCTGCATAGTCGGACGCTAACCGAACAATTTCGCAAGTTACCCTAGAGCTCCCAGGTGGTGACTGAACTAAATCGTGTCTGGGGGAGGTATGATCGGCCTGATCGCTTCCGAGCAGTTCGGAGCCGTCTTCTTCTGAATAGATGGCCGCTGGCTTTTACTTAAACAGCTCTTCTTTATGCATGCAGCCGGACCTCGATCGCAGCCACACAGAGTAGTTCGCCAACCAATTACGATCCAGTGGGATCGGCTGGTTCAAGTAAAAACATATTAAAAACAAATATTTAAAACTTTTTCGCCAGAGAAGGTGGACGAAGGCAGGCTTCAGATTAATATATCCAATGGAAATTTCCAAAGGAAATATAAAGCGAAGGTGTCTTAGCCGCTGGTTCAAGTAAACCGACAGTTTGAGGTTTTCTGTACAACAAACTGGTTCCTGCTCATCCGAGGCGGCAAGTTCAACTCCAAAGGTAGGAAGACTGTGTCCCACATCTCTGAGGATTCGGAAAACGGTGCTAAAGCCCCGCGCAACTACAGGCGCGAGTGGGCTCTTTGTGCTTCGAAGTTGCTAGTGCGCCGAGGAAAGGCCGCTCTTCAAATCACAAGGATATGTAGTGCAATGAACAGTAGCCGAAGTAACTTTTATTATCACTTCCTAGACAAGACAGATCTATATCATGAAATGGCTGATCTTTGGGCCGGGTTATACCTAGGTGATCTACGATCCCTTGGTGACGAAAGGCATGATTTATCCTACGGAATTTTCTCCTATTGGAAAAGAAACCTACAACGATCCGATGAGGAAAGTATCTTCTTGGATACTTTCCCACAAGTCTTGTCAAATAACTCAGAAATTACTCAAAAGGTTTCGTCAGTACACATAAAGAGAAAGAGTAAACTTCTACTTTTCTTCTCTCTACATGGCTATAATGCTTCCGAAGCGACAATGCGAGCAGAGTTCATATCATCAACTAATGCTAGGAAGTATCTCAAATCCGCTCTTGGTGTACCAAAATACTCCCAAGTCTGGGTTTCTTTATACTACAATGCCATCACTGGAAGAAGTCTAGATAGTACTCGCTCCTCTGACTTTGTCGAAGAACTGAAGAAAACCGAAGACAGTTCGAAATCCTCCCACTGGTCTCGTAGCTGAGAAAAATAGGGAATCAAGACTGCTTCCTCCGCGCAAATAGACAAAGTTCATAGAATTCTGCAGTTAGTGGGTAACCGAAGATTTATTTATTGGGGTAATTTGGAGAGAGAATTTTATCTCCTTTATACATTTCTTACTTGGCTTTCTATTAACAACTTTCCGCGAAGAATTCAATGGTCCGAAGATTATGTAAGGTAGATACCATACTACTTAACTACTAAACTCTGATAAGAATTAGAACAAGATAAATCAGTGGTGGCATATTTAAAGAAATTGAAAATCTACCAAGTAATGAATTTTGTAAAGATTCTGCAGAAAAGAAACTTCAGGAGATTAAAGCGTCAAGGCGTGAGGCAATAGGCAAATAACCTCCTGAAGGTAGGTGTTGGAGACTCGGTAATCTTTGATGGAGTGGTGGCTGCAGAACTCCTCCACCGAGTTTTTGTTGGTACCAGTAAAGTGGGTACTCAAAGAATAAAAGCGATCAAAACCTTTTTCTCAAGTGCTATTTTTTGGACCCAGCTTCCGGTCGAAAGAAAAATAATATAGAAATAATAGGTACTTAATGGAATGATTTGCCGGATCCCTTTTAGTACAGAAAAGACTCTCATGTACAAGAGACTTTCTTGACTGGCAGCATGCGCATACGCCTTTCGCCCAACAGTACAAAATCACGCAATACGTACAGGCACCTTGAGTTGCTCGAAATGGCCAACCGAAAACCAACAGAATTTACTCAAGAGGTTCTTCGTTTGAAAACGGAGTACGTTGCTGGAGAACTATATTCGCAGAAAGACATCTTACAACCGGCTCTGGATAGTTTAGAAAGGGTTCTTGGCGCCCAAACCAAAAGACCATCGTGGGCAGTGTATTCACTCTTTCAAACTAGAAAAATTTATCCGGGACTTCGGTCGCCAATAAAAAATTGTCAGTTGTGCCGGCGCCGCCTGGCGATTGCCTCGAACTATAAAGAATGGTTTGCTGCATACCGTCTTGATAAAACAGGATCCTCCCGCTTTTTCCAGGAGCGCCTTCTTATTATCCTCTTTTTCTGTTTCAGTGCTCCACATACCCTGTCAGCGCAGGAAGACATTCCGTTTCTCGACTTCGATCTTATAGTAGATGTCGATGTCATCTCCACCACTCCAACCGAGACCGCCCTCCGAATACGCCAAGTGATTGGGCGTCCCACAGTTACGAACTCTGCTAGGATCAGTTCGTTCGATGGAAGCGCACTTCTTGTCAGCAACACTGGGGACGATGCAGATGGGGGACCAATAGCGGTCATCAATAGCGATGTCGGAGTAATAGAGGGATTAGCTTCACCAGACTGTCTCAATTCACCAGGCTGCCGGAGCTTGGGGCTCGCTAGCCAAAACAACGTGTCAACCATTCTTCGGAATGAAGGAGGTATTTCTGGGGAAACAGCGATCCTTATTGAGCGTGAATTCCCGCGAAACTACGAAAACCTTGGCCTGCTGGACGATCAAGAGTTTGTCACGATCCAGAACTCAGGAAGCATTGTCTCAGATATGAGC
>JASJAW010000057.1 GCA_030066795.1 Dinoroseobacter sp. | reverse complement strand
TTCCGTACTTATTTGCGCGATGCTGCGAAGCTTTCTGCCAATGCGCTGACAACCGCGGCTGCGCGGGATCGTAATCCGGCGACGTTGGCGAAAGCATTCGCGGCATCGCTTTCGAGTGTTATGCATCGACTAGCCTGTCTGCCGCGCGATCAACTTGGCTTCGAAGCCGGGCTTGTTGTAGCCGACAATTCCGGCAGCTTGCTGTATCGCAAGGGGATTGAAGGCTTCCCGGTTCCAAGGTTCGGTGCCGCCTGCACATTGTGGCCCGTGTACCAGGCGCTTGGTAGTCCACTGCAGCCAATACATGAAATCGTCGAGACGCCCCCGGGGCGCCGGTTCGAGATCTTTGCCTATGCGGAACCTTACGGCCATCCATCTTTTTCGGCTGTGCCCGTCATGCGCTCTTACATGCTGATCATGTCGGAACCTTTAAGAGAAGGCGAAGCGCCGGCCGCGCGTGAGATCGGAACGACCTGCAGAATTTGCCCGCGCGATGGATGCCATGCACGGCGGGAGCCGACCATTCTGGCAGGCTGATTGTGTTGACCGTCTGAAATCAAATCTACAATTGCCCAACTGCTGGCAGTTCGGGCTTTGACACCGCCCAAACTTCGCGCGATACACAAATGATAATAAAGATCGCCAGACGGAGGAGGGACCGCTCATGGCGAAGAAGGTTCTGCTCATCGAGGATGAACCGAACATCATCGAAGCCATCAAGTTTATCCTGTCGCGGGAAGGCTGGGAGGTGATGGCACACTCCGACGGGGCTTCGGCGCTGGACGCTATTGAGCGTATCGCGCCGGACGCAATCGTCTTGGATGTAATGCTCCCCAATCGGAGCGGCTTCGACATTCTGCGGGATTTGCGGTCGAAGGCGTCTACCGAGGCGTTGCCGGTTCTGATGTTGACTGCCAAAGGGCAGAAGCGCGACCGTGAGCTCGCCGAGAGCTATGGGGTGACCCATTTCATGACCAAGCCCTTTTCCAACCAGGATGTGTTGGAGCGTATTCGCGAATTGACGGCATAATCCTATGGCGCGCGGTCGGCCCCCGATATTCCTGCAACCCGAACCTTATCGCAGACGGCGGTTGGTGGATGCAGCGCGTCTCTTGCCGGTGTTCGGTACATTCTTGATTATCGTCCCGTGCATCCTGTTGCCGCGAGGACTGGTGGGAACCACCGCATCCTTGATGCTTTATCTGTTTCTGGTCTGGACGTTGTTGATCATCTTCGCTGCGCTAATCACGAGGTATATTCAGAAGGCGGAGCAAAGCGGGCATCGTCCGCTGACTGGCGATGCTGGATCTGACGCGGGCGAGGGTGCCTGATGCTCACCCTAAATGTCCTTGTCGCCATATCACTGATTTATGTGATCGCTCTCTTCTCGGTCGCCTATGTCGCCGAGCGTCGCGCGGCGCAAGGCAAGGCTGGGTGGCTGCGGGCGCCAATGATCTACACGCTCAGCCTGTCGGTCTACTGCACGGCATGGACCTTCTACGGCGCAGTTGGCTATGCCGCGCGGTCAGGTCTGGAATTCATCACGATCTATCTTGGGCCAACGCTGGTCTTTATCGGTTGGTGGTGGCTGTTGCGCAAACTTGTCCGGATCGGTCGGTCTCAGAGGATCACATCAATTGCGGACCTGATTTCGTCGCGCTACGGCAAGTCGAACAGTCTGGCGGTTATCGTTACCCTGATGGCTGTTATTGCCTCCACGCCCTACATCGCGCTCCAACTTCAGTCTGTGTCGTTGTCTTTTTCGGTCTTTGCCCCGGCAGAGGGAACCCCTGACGCGTTAGCGGATCAGCGCACGACGGCAATGTGGGTTGCCATTGGGCTTGCGGTCTTCACGGTGCTTTTCGGGACTCGAAATCTGGACGCAAATGAACGGCACCACGGCGTGGTGATGGCGATCGCGGTTGAAGCCGTCGTGAAGCTTGTTGCCCTGCTGGCTGTCGGGGCCTTCGTTGTATGGGGCATGGCCGGGGGCATTGGACCCATGCTCGAGCGGATCGATCAAAGCCAGGTCGCGGCATGGGAAGTTGAAGGCTCTCGTTGGGTCGGCCTGATCTTCGTGTCGGCAGCCGCTGTCATCACCCTCCCGCGTATGTTTCAGGTTCTGGTCGTTGAAAATGCGGACGAAGGACATCTGAGCACCGCAAGTTGGGCCTTCCCAGCCTACCTGCTTCTTATGAGCCTCTTCGTAATTCCAATTGCGGTTATGGGTCTTGAGAGGATGCCGGAAGGCGCAAACCCCGACTTGTTCGTCCTGACGCTTCCGCTTTCCGAAGACCAGAACGCGCTGGCAGCTCTCGCTTTTTTGGGCGGGTTTTCCTCGGCCACATCCATGGTCATCGTGGCCTCGATTGCGCTGTCGACTATGGTGTCGAACCATATAATCATGCCGATCTGGTTGAGCTTTCAGGAGGGCGGCGCGAGCGTGTCGGGCGATGTACGCCGCGCGATGCTGCGCTCCAGGCGTGCTTCGATCGCCGCCGTAATGATCTTAGGCTACGGCTATTATGCGTTGTCGTCCGGATCAGAAGCGCTTGCCGCGATCGGATTGATCGCCTTTGTCGGTGCAGCGCAGGTCTTGCCGGCCCTGATCGGCGCGATCTTCTGGCGGGGCGCCACGCGGCGTGGGGCTGCGGCAGGTTTGATTGCCGGGTTCGCCGTCTGGGCCTATACCCTGTACCTTCCCAGCTTCGGCGCTTCGGGTCCGATGTCTGCGGAGTTTCTGCAGAACGGTCCGGCTGGACTTTCTGCTTTGCGGCCGCAGGCGCTTTTCGGGCTTGTGGGCCTAGATCCCCTTGTGCACGCACTTTTGTGGTCCATGGTCCTCAATACTGGGGCTTTTCTTGCTGTCTCCTTAATGACGTTCCCCTCACCCATGGAGCGGCTTCAGGGCGCCCAGTTCGTCAATATATTCGAGCATTCCAGCAGTCCACGCAGCTGGACTGGCGGGATGGCTGAAGCCGAAGATCTGTTGATCATGGCGCAGCGGATTCTGGGGGCCCGCGAGGCACAATCTTTGTTCGTAACCGCGGCACAAGAGCAGGGCAAAACTGGGTATCTTCCCGAGCCGACACCTGATTTTCTGGCTTTGCTTGAACGGGAACTGGCTGGGTCTGTGGGGGCTGCGACAGCCCATGCGATGATCTCGCAGATTAATGGCGGCGCCAGCGTTTCGGTCCGGGACCTGATGGCGGTGGCCGATGAGACAGCACAGATGATGGAGTATTCCAGTCAGCTCGAAACCAAGTCGCAGGAGCTGGAAGCAATTGCTGGCCAGTTGCGCGACGCCAACGAAAAGCTGACCGAGCTGTCGATCCAGAAGGATGCGTTCCTGAGCCAGATCAGCCACGAGTTGCGTACACCCATGACGTCGATCCGCTCGTTCTCCGAAATCCTGATGGAAGGCTCCTTGGAGGCGAGCGAACGCCAGCGCTATTCAAAGATCATTCACGGTGAGAGCATTCGCTTGACGCGTCTGCTCGACGATCTGCTCGATCTTAGTGTTCTTGAGAACGGGCAAGTGGTCCTGAACCCTCAGACAGACACGCTTCAGGCGCTTCTGGATCGGGCGGTGGCGGCAACCACAGCTGCCGGCCAGCAGCCCCAAGCAATTCGAATTGTCCGTTCTCAAGGGGCCGAGACGATTACGCTGCACACCGATACGGATCGTCTTGTGCAGGTCTTCATCAATATCATTGCGAACTCCATCAAGTATTGCGATGCAGCCGATCCGGAGCTCCGAATTGAAGCGCGCAGCACCGGGGAAGAACTCTGGCTCGACTTCATTGATAACGGCAGTGGAATCCCGCCACGCAGCGAAGCCGTGATCTTTGAGAAATTCGCCCGTATTGGTGATCAGGCAAAGGCTGGCGGTGCAGGGCTCGGGCTCGCCATCTGCCGTGAGATCATGGCCAATCTCGGGGGCTCAATCATGTATGTGCGTGAGCATCAGGGGGCGGCATTTCGGGTGACTTTACCGATCCATTTGTCGCAAGCCGCTTAAGCGCGGTCGAAAACCTTTCGTTAATAGCTTCTCGCGCAGTGTGTCTCCGGACCATGTTCGTTTGTTTGGAGCAAGTAATCCGATATGGCAGCCAACGACCACGCAGACCTGATCCGGCGAAAACTGCGCGGTCCATCCCCAAGCGCAACGGCGCTTGCGGCGGGGCGACCGGAGCTTGACGCGATGCGTGCCGCAGCGCGCGCGTCCTATTCCTCGGCTGGTCTCAAGGTGGAAATGCGCGGCAGTTCGGCAGAGGATATCGAAGACCTGTCCGCATTGCTGACCGTTTTAAATGGAGCGATGCTTATTGTTCCCTATCGCGCGGACGACGCCGTGGAAGGATATGTTGCGCTCAGTCACGAATTTGCCCAGTCGCTGATCGAAAAAGCGACGACAGGGGCTTTGTCCAAACAGCCGGTGGAACCGCGACAAGCAAGTTCAATCGATATGTTGCTTTGTCGAGACTTCTTGAAACGGTTCATGCATGCTTGGCAGGAGATTTCCGAAGGAAAACCATCGTCAGACTGGATAGCAGGGTTTCAGCCGCAGGAGCAGCCGGTCGACACTGATCTTCTCACGCTTCATGCGCGCGATGTGCCCTTTCGACTGTTTCGGGTTGAGTTGCGGATTGAGGGAGTGCGAGATGCGCAGCTACTGACGGCATTTCCCATCGAACGCCATCCTCGAAGGGAGGTCGAGGTCCCTGCGCCAACAGCCCCGGAAGTTGATTGGGGCAAGGTCTGGCGCGATACGGTTATGGATACGCACGCCGCGCTTGACGCCACTTTGGTGCAGGTTCCGGTTCCACTGAAAGATGTCAAACGATGGCGACCTTGCGATTTGGTCGACATCCCGGCAGACGCGCTGGCGCAGGTGTCACTAGGCCGGCAGGGAGGGGCCGTAGTTGCCACAGCGCGCCTTGGGCAGGCGCGTGGATACAGGGCGTTATGTCTCAACACCCTTTCGAGGGATACGTCCGGCGCCACTATACTCGAGGATGCGACCGCGACATCGGCCCCGCCGACCGTGCAGGAAACAGGTTTTGATAGGCATGTTGCCGCGCCGGCGAGCGATTTTCAGGCTTCGGGTGCGGAAGGCACTGATGGAAACCACACCAATGGGGAACGAGCGCAGGACCCATCCGGCGTAGCCTCAACGGATGTGGCCACCCAAGGTCCCGCGACACCTGAATCCGATACTCATGATGTGCTTCCGTGAAACGGTTTATTTTTGCGCGGCCAGCATATCGATTTGTCCGCGCATCCCTTCCAGCTGATAGCCGGCACTTGCCACTGCAGAAAGTATTTCGTCGGTTTGCAGATCGCCTGCCATCGAAAAGGCCCACAGAACGGCGCACCGTGTACCAGACGCGCAGTAAGCCAGCGATTTGCCTTCTGTATTTGCCAGAAGCTCGGACTGTGCGGCGACATTGTCGAGGGTCATTCCGCCCCCTGTCACCGGATTGCTCGCAAAAGACAGTCCCGCCGCCTCAGTCGCAGCACGAAGCACGTCCGACTGCAATTCTATCGGGTTCTCAGAATCAGGCCGGTTACAGATTATGGTGGTGAAACCTGCCTCTTTCAGAAGGGGAATGTCCTCCGGTGTGATTTGCGGAGCCACGGCGTGAGTTTGGGACAGCGGCGCAAAGCTCATCTGGGCCTCATTAATGCTTTCTTTTTTCCTGGTTCCCGTTGCTTTACTGTCACCGTTGACCTGTATCAATGCCCTGCCGACAGTTTTCGCGTTAGGCTTCACCGGACGGATGAGGAGGGCCAGCATGGTGAACTTACCAAATCGAGAGCAGCAGCTTTTGTTGCGTAAGGCCGAATTGTTTTCTCGTCTTAAGGGAATCGACATCGAATTGTTGTCCCATCAGTCGCGCGACTGGGAAGAACTGGCGGTTGAGCGCGAAGCTGATGAGGTGTTGGAACATCTCGGTGAGGCTGGCGCGAAGGAACTGCGACTTATCGATATGGCGTTGGACCGGATGAGTGACGGCAGCTACGGCATTTGTATACAGTGTGGTGAGCGTATTTCTGCCCAGCGATTAGACATTCTACCTTATACGGGGGTGTGCAGGACTTGTGCCGGGGCTGGGTGACCCCATCTGCACAACGTGGCCCCTGAACAACCACTAGGGAGCAAAAAATGACAACCGATCAAGCCTTGTCCAAGGTTTTTTCATTGCTGGATCGTGTGCAAGCGGATCCAACCAGCGGCATGGCGTGTCACGCAGAGCTGTCGCGCGCAATCGCCAGTCTGGAAGCCGCAGACGTCGATGTGCCGCCTGCATTGCATGATCTTTGCGCTAAGCTTGCGGCGGAACGCCGGGCGTTCGAAGCACGAGAGGCGGATTTCGATAATATGCCTGTTTAGGCGCTGGCCTCGCTCAGGCGAGGAAAATACCAACGATCACCAGCATCAAACCGAGTCCGGACAGGGCCAATGCCCCCAGATTGAAGGCGACAATCTTCTGAAGGCGTGCCTTCAGGGCGTCTTCCTCGCTCTCTTGCTTCCGGGCACGTATCACCATCACGATGCAGGCGATCAACCCAACGAGACCGGTGACCGTGAGTGCTGTTCCAATCGGGACGAGAAAACCCATGTGAACTCCGTTTCGGCGTCGCGCAGCGGTATCGCGTTCGTGTCAAAAGCGCAACCTGCAGGCTTTCATACGAGGGGCCTTGCCGCGCGCTGCGTGACACGATACGCCAAGGGCCTGAGCTTCTTCCAACGCTGAAAGGATCGCGCAGATGGACACGCCTGCTCCAGCTTCATCGACGGACGAACCCTCCGGGAACGGCGGTGACAGCTACCGTGTGACCGCAGGAGAGCTGCGCCAGTTCATAGAGCGCTTCGAGCGTCTCGATCAGGAAAAGAAAGACATCGCCGAGCAGCAGAAAGAGGTGATGGCAGAAGCAAAAGCGCGCGGATATGATACCAAGGTCATGCGCAAACTTGTGGCGCTGCGCAAACGCGACCCCGACGATATTTCTGAAGAAGAGGCCGTGCTGGACCTCTACAAGGAAGCCCTTGGCATGTGACCCCCGTGCTTTGCGTGTCAGGGTTGTATCATCGTGACACCGGGCAGGTCTGCGATGATTTCCATGTCGGCTTCGTAGGCTTCCGTCAGGCTTTCTATGCGATCTTGGGTCCAGCCGGGCAGATCGTAGCTGTCTTCCATCGCGCTGTCTTTTGCGTACTTGTCAAGAAACGAGATTGTGGCCCAACGTCGTTGTGACACCGCGATTTCGGGGTGCCTTTCGATGTATTCCTTTAATTTCCTCAGGCCTTCGGGCTTCATGATGCTGCGAAGATGAACATCTGTGCGCTCAAGCTCTGAGGCGTTCTCAAGGCCGGCCAGCGCGCTCATTACCTCTGGCCAAATCAGAGGAGCGTCTTCCGCGCACCAGACAGTGATCGCACAATCCGGCACCGCATCGGCCAAAGTCGCAATCACCCGACTCCATTCGACCGTTTGCATGTTTATCGGATCGAGAAAATCCTCGAAGCTGCCCTGTCTCCGGCGCAGGTACAGCTCCGGGATAAACGCGGCAGGGTTGCGAATGGCGAGGAAAAAGGACACGCGCTGCTCGGGAAAGACGTTTCTGAGCCAGACGGACTTGTGCCCCATCTTGTTATAGAAAACGCCCTCGTCAAACACTCTTTGTGGAATGCAGATAAAGTTTTCGCTCGACATCACAAGCCGCTTGCCGCTCATCCCCTTCAGCACAAGTTCAAGTAGGCTTTCCTCCTCGTCGGGCTCTGCTTCGGCCCCCTGCAGTTTCCGGATCGCATCCCGCATAATCGGGCGATAGACCTCTCCGGCGGGGACGATCACGCCTTTGCGGGCCAGCAAGCCCGCATTGTGCCTTAGGCAATTCAGTAGAAGATCGTCATCCGTGCCATGCGCGCCGATGTGGAAGGCGATGTCCATTGTCGTCCCAGCGGTTGTCTGCTCGATGGTACTATGTGCACGTGTTTCCGACCCGTTAAAAGGCCCAATTTCAAAGCACAGGTATCGAGGAAATTCGCGAAGTCCTTCAGAAGGGCTTGTCAGTCCTGCATAGCTTGGCTACTCAGCGGTCGGGCGCCCCTATAGCTCAGCTGGTAGAGCAACTGATTTGTAATCAGTAGGTCCGCGGTTCGAGTCCGTGTGGGGGCA